>NZ_JBHSGB010000016.1:0-75262 GCF_042654345.1 Rheinheimera marina | reverse complement strand
TCACTAAATTTTGATGTTTTCATATGCAGAATCTCCTGCGTTTATCGTACGAGAAAATTCTACTTTTGACGTCAGTTAATTTAAGGGATGATTACCGTCTGATATAGATATGATCTGCAGTTCTTGGATCGTAGGCGACCAATACCTTGTCAGGCCTTTTGGTTCCGGAGCGATGTAACCAGCCGGCTTTAATCAATTCAGGGCAAGTGTAGAAACAGTTGAACAAATTGACGCCAAGCTCTGAAACTGTCGCCTCAAAGTGCGGCATCAGGTTAATCTGGACCAACTGCTCTGGCGCAGTGCGAAGCCTGCCAGTCAGATTCGACACACCCCAGCGCCACAATTCGATAGGAATTAAGGGTAAGTCAGTCGGCATATCCTCAGTACGGTCATATCCTTTCAAACCTTTAGCGGTATTGTGGTAAAGCACGCAGGCCAGAATAATTCGGGTGAACTCTGGTAGGTTCAGCGTTGCGTCCTGACGATAATCATGGCCGCCACGTTTCGTACTCATCACCGCTTCAACAACGCCAGGAGTGTAGGGTTTAAATTCGTCCTGAACTGTTCTAAAGGCTCGTTCGACAATACCTTTAGCGTCACCACGACGGGCGGTAGCGTTTTCAATACGAACCCCAAAAGCCTCAGCAAACTTTTCAACCTTGGTACCGTTTATTTCCCCTTTATCAGCCAGAATAACTGCAGGTAAACCTTTGGTGGGCCAATCCTCTTCTGAGATCTCAATACCAAACCGCTGACAATACGCCACTTTATCCTCAACTATATGGGCTAGTGCGATCATCGCGCTAACCCATGAAGGCCCTTCAAAACCAATATAGAGGCCAACAACCATCCGGCTGAACACATCCTGCACTATGTAAATAACCGGCCGACCAACTATTCTGCTACGGTCATGCTCAGACAACAGATAAACATCAGCAATGGTGGCATCAATCTGGTACCTGTGGCCTGGGCCAAAGGTTTCTGCTGTCGACGTGCTTTTTAATGGCCGGATATCTTTGGCAAATTTGACCGCTGAATGCTGCTTTTCAACAACCAACGTTTTGGCATAGCGGCTTTGGTAGAAATAGCGAAATTGCTCCGGTGTGGGTAGTTCTTCAGGTTGGAGCTCAGGCATCAGTGCGCCAATCAAATTCAACGCACTGGCATAGGCCTGGCTTACGGCCGTATTCTTTTCGATGAGTAATTTGCTGGTAATAACCTGGTGAAATACTCTTTCGATCACAGGTGTAATGTTGGTGCCCACACCTGACCGAACAGTCCTTGGCCTACCCAGTTTTGCTTTTTCAGACTGCCGTGGTTTGCCTTTAGCGCCTGAGTTGACGTAATCCGGTAGTAATGCGTTTTTACACATACCACGCTGCCAGTAGCGACGAATAAAACGGTTTATCGTTTGGTGAGTGGCACCACTGACGGCCATCATACGTTTAACAGTTGCGCCGCGCTCACGAGGATAAAACAGGGCAGTATTTTCAATTTCATCTTTAATAATGGACCAGGCATACTCGCGCTTTTGCCAGTCGGTCGAGCCTTCTTCTACGCTGCGCGCAACAAGACTGAAGCAGGGGTCGTCAACCCGGGTTATTTCCTGCTGAATTAATAATTGCTCAATACCTGTTACAGCAATCTGCTCCGGCCATGCGGTCTTGGAATACAGATCAATCCAGAACGAAAGTTCACCATCCAGCCACAGCAGCCGGTAGTACAACTCGCCACGTTTAAAAACCTGATTAACCGGAAACATAGTTGACCTCCGAGATCTCTTTTTCAAAGGTAGTAGCGATGAGATCTGCTGCAATTAACTTTCGGTAGGGCAGATTAATATCAAACAGGAAATAACGTCTGGCAAGCAAATGACGCAACCAGAACAATGCCTGACCGGGTTCCTGGTTATACGCAAGGTCTAACTGCTGAGCTATTTTGATGATTGAGTCGTTGGGTTGTTTACCAAACTGGGTTTGAAACAGTTGAAATTGGTGGTGTAACTCGTCTTCGGCAAACTTTTCGCTTTCTGCAGGATAAAGCCACTGAATATTCATCACCACCTCTTTGCTGATTTCCTTCTCAGTGATAATAGCCCATGGTATCTGCTTATCTTCCCAGTATCGTTTTTCCAGTTGCAGCCGTTCGATCACTTCAGGTTTGGATAAGTCACTGCTGTATTTAGCCTGAAACGCCATTAAGGGTTGAGTTTGTCGGTCGAACGTAACCAAAAAGTCTGAGCTCAACACCTGAGGAGTGCCTTTGAAGACGGCATGGCTAATACCGAGCTCATCAGCAAGACGGGTGGTATCTTCGACACGCAGCGGAAACTGTTCACGGATATCCAGCACAGAGTGTTGCCAGTCCAGCGTCAGAAAAATAGCCAGTTCCAAATCAGAAAGCAGGTGATGCAACCGGCGACTGCGGTTACCAAATATCCGATGTGACCGGCCAAGTGAAGACACATCCCAGGTTTGAATCCAGGGCGTGTAGCTTCTGCCTTCGCCTTGCCCGCGGCCTTCTTTGATACGCTTCTGGATTTGCTGGTCGGAGAGACCTTTGTAGCTTCCAGCCATCAGAACTCTACTTTCATGGACCAATTTCTATACTTTAGTACCAAAAGGTCAAATAAAAATCAACAATTCGGTGACAAGCATCTGCACCACTATGTGAAAAAACCTTCCAAATAAATCTCTTGATAGGTAAGAAAAAATTTGTTTTACTTTTAAAAACATACGCATATTAAAAACTCACAAGAGAAATGCCAACTTTTTGAAAGGATATTTTTATGGATGAAAGCACCATAAACTTCACGCAAAAAATAGAAGAAAATATCGAATATCAATTTAATAAAATATATTTTTTATTTGGCGAGCGAAATAAAACAACTAAACAACTAATGAAAGAGGTTCTTGAGAAAAAAGAACCTGACAGCGGAAATGTGACTGTAAATCAGGCGCTAACCGATGCACTTATAAACGCAATGGCATCACTAATTGACTATTATCATATATATTGTTTTATAAGAATAGGGTTGGGGATAGAGCGGATAACAGAAGTACAATACAAACCAATAAACAACTATGCATTACGCTCTTCAAGTTCATTAAAGAATAAAAACAAAGACCTCCCAACATTGGATTTCATTAGAGAACAATTCAATAAAAAGATTGCAGAAATATGTAACATGGATATAGCTGGTATAAATAAAATACCTCTACATGATTACTGGCATGCGTACTTCGGTGAGGCAATATCAGAAATTTTGTCTAAAGTTGGTTTAACTGATAAAAAATTCAATTTTAAATTTGAATCGAATAAATTCATAATTGATAAAAAAATTCAAAAGTTCCATTACTATATGAACATGTTCTACTGCAACGAATTCTCACAGAATGGAGCCAAGTATGATATTTATATTGATATCAATAATTGCCTAAAACATAACATTGTTCCGTATGTGAAAATGAAAATAATATCTTTCGAAAACGAGGAAAGAGGATATTTACATTTCGAAATAAAGAATGAAGATGTTTTTTTCTTGAGAAGAGGGCTATTAAAAAGCATAGTTGAATTAAGTTTCGACGAAACCAGCCAAATTCTTAATTTAATTAATGAAGGCGAGTCTAATACCCACTCAAATGCAGATCTAAAGTGGATTATAAATAACTTATTCACTATTGATAAAGAGAATGGATATATCAATAAAGACAAGGACAGACTGCATTTTTTTGTAGGTAATGTTTTGATAGAAAAAAGCAAAGATGCAACCTATGTTGATGCTGCTGGCAGTCTAAAAATAACACTACAAAATTTGATTGATGATATTAAAAGAGGGATAGGGTTAGATATGAGTGAATTTGATCGAGAAGAAGAAAAAAATAAAAATGAACATGGCTCTAATACATAATTCCGTTTGGGCATCAATAAAGCCTATCAGTTCGACAACCTGCACGATGACACTATATATTCAATGATGAAACTTTATTTTGTGGGGTGAAACTTTATTTTCACCCCACAGCTTTTTATTTACAAAACAACCACTTACTCCACAGTCACCGACTTGGCCAGGTTACGTGGCTGGTCGACGTCTGTGCCTTTGATAATGGCAACGTAGTAGCTCAGTAACTGCAGCGGAAGGGTGTAAACGATAGGCGCGATCAGCGGGTGTACGTGTGGCACGTTCAGTACCCGCTGGGTGGCGTCTGATTTAAAGTGTGCATCTACATCAGCAAACACATACAGAATACCGCCACGGGCCCGCACTTCTTCCACGTTACTCTGCAGTTTTTCCAGCAGGTCGTTGTTGGGTGCCACCACAATAATCGGCATGTCGGCGTCAATCAGCGCCAGCGGGCCGTGTTTCAGCTCGCCTGCGGCATAAGCTTCAGCGTGAATGTAAGAAATTTCTTTGAGCTTCAGTGCACCTTCCATCGCAATGGGGTACTGATCACCGCGGCCAAGGAACAGCGAGTGGTGCTTGTCGGCAAACTCAGTGGCCAGCACTTCAATTTTTGGCGCCAGGGTTAAGGTTTCTTCCAGCTTGGCTGGCAGTGATTTCAGTGCCTGCACCATGTCTTGTTGCTGGGCAGCCGTCAGGCCGTTGTATTTACCAATGGCCAGCGTCAGCATGGCTAACCCCACCAGCTGAGTGGTGAAGGCTTTGGTCGACGCCACGCCAATTTCAGCACCAGCGCGGGTCATAAAGGCCAGGTCAGATTCACGCACTAACGACGAGCCCGCCACGTTACAAATAGTCAGGCTGCCTAAGTAGCCGGCTTCTTTGGCCAAGCGCAGTGCTGCCAGCGTATCCGCCGTTTCGCCCGACTGCGAAATACTGACCAGCAGGCTGCCTGGCTGCACAAAAGATTTGCGGTAACGGAATTCAGAAGCAATTTCGACGTTACAGGAAATACCGCCTAAAGATTCCAGCCAGTAACGGGCTACCATACCTGAGTGGTAAGAGGTACCGCAGGCGACAATTTGCACATGGCGAACTTTTTTGAACAGCTCGGCGGCGCCGTTACCAAAGGTTTCGTCCAGCACAGAATCGCTGCCTAAACGGCCTTCCAGTGTGTTGATAATGGCACTTGGCTGCTCGTAAATTTCTTTTAACATAAAGTGGCGGTACTGGCCTTTGTCACCGGCGTCATAACTGGCGGTTGACTCAGTGATAGTACGCTCTACTTGCTGGCCGTTTTTGTCGTACACAGTCACGCTGTGGCGGGTGACTTCAGCCACATCGCCTTCTTCCAGGAACATAAAACGGCGGGTCACCGGCAACAACGCCAGTTGGTCTGACGCAATAAAGTTTTCGCCAATACCAAAACCAATCACCAGCGGGCTGCCTGAACGTGCCACCACTAAATGGCTAGGGTCGGTTCTGTCCATCAGCACAGTGCCATAGGCGCCGCTGAACTGCTTCACTGCGGTTTGTACTGCGCTTAACAGTGAACCGGTGTTTTTCAGCTCTTCTTCCACCAGGTGGGCAATGACTTCAGTGTCGGTGTCGGAATTAAACACATAACCTTTGGCTTTCAGCATTTCACGCAGCGGGCCGTGGTTTTCAATAATACCGTTGTGCACCACAGAGATTTTGTCAGACACATGCGGGTGGGCATTGCGCTCAGACGGCTCACCATGGGTTGCCCAACGGGTATGCGCAATGCCGGTGCCGCCAGGGATTGGCTGCGCTTTAATAGCGTCGGACAGCTCTTTCACTTTACCTAAACGGCGCACGCGCTGCAGCTCACCGGTGGCACCTAACACCGCCACACCAGCTGAGTCATAACCACGGTATTCCAGGCGGCGTAAGCCTTCGACCAGAATTTCTACCACGTCACGTTGTGCTACTGCACCTACAATTCCACACATTTGTCGTACTCCGGTTAAGCAAGAGGGGCGCAAATCACTTTGACGCCATGAGCTGTTATGGCCTGCTTTGCCTCGGGGCTCAGCTGTTCGTCGGTAACGAGCACGCTGACCACAGACCAGGGCAATTCCAGGTTATGAATTTTCCGACCAATTTTGTCGGATTCGACCATCACTATCACCTCGCGGGCCACGTCGGCCATCACCCGGCTTAAGCTGGTCAGTTCGTTAAAAGTGGTTGTGCCGCGCTGCAGGTCGAGCCCGTCGGCACCAATAAACAACTGGTCAAAATCATAGGCGCGCAGCATCTGCTCTGCCAGTTGGCCCTGAAAGGATTCGGACTGCGCGTCCCAACTGCCACCCGTCATCAACAGGGTGGGTTCGTTTTCCAACTCGCGCAGCGCATTGGCAATGGCCAGTGAATTGGTCATCACCACCAGGCCGTTTTTATGCGACAGCTCAGGCAGCAGCGCAGCTGTGGTGCTGCCACTGTCGAGGATAATGCGGTTATGGTCACGGATAAGCCCAGCGGCGGCTTTCGCAAGCTGTAACTTTCGTTGTGAAACTTGTTCGACAGCAGCTTCATGGATCAGCTCTTGTGGCACCAGCACAGCACCACCATAACGCCGCAGCAACAGGCCGTTATCTTCCAGCGCGGTTAAGTCTTTGCGAATGGTCACTTCAGAGGTATCAAAGTGTGCAGCCAGCTGCTCAACACTAACTTCGCCCTGTTGGTTTAACAGGTCGAGGATCAGACGGCGGCGTTGCTGGGTATTACGTTTGTTCATCTGCCATTCACTTAAGTTTCGTTTCGAAAGTTATATTACACAAACGAAACTTAAATAAAAAGGGGGCAGCTAAAATTGCAGGCTAAATAGTAACGGATCAGTGTTGGTGGCTGTGCTCAGGCCCAATCAGCAGCCACATCAGCAGTACCCCCAGCAGCATAAACAGTGGTTGTAGCAGGTTGTTGTTTTGCTGTTGTTGCCGCAGCAAGGGTAACAAGTCGGCACTGGCCAGGTAGATAAAAGCACCAGCGGTGACCGCCAGCAGATAACTCAGGTTGGGCGTCATCCAATGGCTGATGATCAGAGTGACAACCACGCCAACTAGGCAGGCACTGGCCGACAGGAAATTAAACAATAAGGCTTTTTTTCGGCTGAACCCCGCATGCAGCAGAATGGCGACATCAGAAATTTCCTGTGGCAGCTCGTGGATCAGAATGGCCACAGTGGTGGTCATGCCAAGCAATGGATCAACCAGAAAACTGCCGGCAATCAGCACACCATCAATAAAGTTGTGCACGCCGTCGGCCATCAGGTTCACCTTGCCATAGCTTTGCGGCCCGGGCAGTTCGGGGTGGTTATGTTTCAGCAGGCGTTCCAGCAGGTAAAAACCCAAAAGTCCAGCCAGCACCCAAGCCAGCACAGGCCGGCTTTCGTGTTGTAACGCCAGCGCGTCGGGCAATAAATGTAAAAAGGCATTGGCCAGCAACACACCCACAGCCAGGCTGAGGATCAGGGGCAGAAAGGCTTGCAAGCGCCGTTCAGGCAATAAAAACAACACGGCACCGGATAACGACACCAGCATCACCAGGGCCGCGGCGCTAAGGCTGTACAACTCGATCATGGCTGGAAACCGTAAGAAAAGGTGTGACATTATAACTTTATTCTCTGGTTCTGGGCAGCTTGAATGAAAAAAACCACCTGCAAAGCAGGTGGTTGAGCAAAGGCCCAGACAGGGAAAGGTTAGGAACTAAAAACTGTAGCTAATGCTGGCGCGCAGATAGCGGCCAGGTTCGCTGTACCGTTGTATGCCGTCGGCACTGATATTGTTGCGGCTGCTGGCGGCGTAACGAATGCGCTCCCAGCGGTAATATTCGCGGTCCAGCAGGTTGTACGCGCCCAGGCTGGCCTGCCAGCTGTCGCCGAGCTGGAAGTTACTGACCAGGTCCAACACCACAGAGCTACCTGGCAGGTAAGTCACTAAAGCGCTTTGTTCGCCGTTTTCGTCGGTCTCGTAGGCGTCTTTGGCCTCCACTTTGGCGGTGTAAGACAGGTTGCTGTGCAGATGCCACCAGCTGGTCAGCTGGTACTGCGCGCCCAACACCAGGTTGTCCGGGCTGGCGGTGATCAGCGGGTCGCCATTGTCTTTTTCACCGTCCAGGTGGCTGTAGGCCAACCGCAGTTCAAACTCTGGTGTGACGCGCCAGCTGCCTTCCAACTCCAGCCCTTTGACCGTGGCTTTACCCACGTTGTCGTTGACTGTGTATGGGTTACCCTGGGTGACTGTGCAGCCAAAGCTGGTGCAGCTTTCGTAAACTGTCTCCGGGTTTTGCACTTGGGTCACCTGAGTGATCAGATTGTCGTAGGTGTCATGGAACAGGCCCACACGGACCCTGCCTTTCTCACCTTGCCACAGATAACTCAGTTCCAGATTGGTGCTGTATTCCGCTTCCAAATCCGGGTTGGACAGCGCACTGTTTAACCCATCCACCACCACACCTGTCGCCTGCTCGGTGCGGCTGACATTGGCGGTCTGGAAATACAGCTCTTCGGTGCTTGGTGCACGGAAGCCACGGCCGACCTGAGCTTCAAACCGCTGGTTTGCATCCAGCTGATAACGGCCGGTCAGCTGGCCGGTCAGAGCACTAAAGGATAAATCGCGCACTGAGCCGGTTGGGTCATTAAAACCTTGACCCACTGTTGGGCTGTAGCTGACATGGTCATAACGGGCGCCGGTCAGCAGGCTGAACTTGCTTTGGCCAAACTGGATATGGTCACGTACATACAAAGCCAGCAAATCGGCATCGGTCTCTGGCACAAAATCCGGGTCTATGTCCTGACGGGCAATTTCTGCGGTTTGGCCCACATAGCTGGTGTCGATGGCAGAAAAGTCGACCGAGCGCTGTTCAAAGCTGCCGCCATACAACAACTGCTGGCTGATGTCGCCACCGAGCTCTTTGTCGAAGGCAAAGGCAAACTTCATTAAGTCTTGCTGATAATCCCGGTCTTCACTGCGGTAGCAAGGGCCAGGCGAACACAGCCGCGCTGTACTGGCCGGGGCCAACATCAGGGTGTAGGCGTTGTTTTCAGTGGTCTGAAAATCCAGGCTGGAACTTAAGCTGTCAAACCAGGGGGTTTCGGCCAACCATTGGTGGTTTAAACCAATGCGCTGACGTTTTACCTGGTCATCGCTGTTGCGGGTCAGGTAACTGCGGCTTAACCAGGACAGGTTATTGGTGTCGGTATCGGCTTTGTAAGATTCAACCGTTAAACCCAGCTCATGGCGTTTGGATGCCTGGTACTTTACCTTGGCCAGAATATTATGGCTTTGATTGTCCAGCGGGTCTGCCACTGACCGGCCCGAGCCGGTAATGGCCTGTTTCTCTGCCGAGTCGTCGTAGTTCTCCATTTCATGGCCATTACGCAGGGTGCCCACCAACAAGGCTTCCCAGCCGCCAGTACGGCCCGCAAGGGTGAGGGTAGTGGCCAGTTCGTCGTTGGCACCGTTGTAAGCGGCCTTCAGCTTCAGCGCCGCATCATCACCTTCGGGTGTTAAGAAATCGGCCGGGTCTTTGGTGACAAAAAGCACCGCGCCCCCTAAAGAACCACTGCCGGCAGCAATGGCGTCTGCGCCTTTCACCACTTCAATTTGTTTGACTAAATCAGGGTCGACACCACCACGACCAGCGGCGAAGAAATCATAAAAGGCGTAGGTCGCCGGGTTTAAGGTTTCACCTGCTGACAAGCCATCGACAGTGATGGCCACCTGGTTACCTTCCAGGCCACGGATATTAAAGCCAGACGAGCCAAAACGGCCCTGATCAGTCAGCGTGACGCCAGGAATATAACGCACTAAATCCTGCAGCTGCTGCGCCTGCTCCTTTTCCAGTTCATCCGCTTTTTTTACCACTGTGGCTGCGGTGGTCGATTTTTGACTGTCCAGCACGTCAGCAGACACTGTGACAGCCTCCAGTTCAGTGGTGGAGCTTTGGGCATAAAGCGGGGTGATAACTGCAGTACCGATCGCCAGCGCCAGCAGAGATTTTTTTGTCAGCATAGGTAGGTCCTTCGTGTTCAGAAATAGCTCTGAATGTGTTTTTGTTGGCGGCAAGGTTAGATCAAATAAGAATTATTCTCAACAAAATATTTGAAATTTATTCCATGTGAATCAACAACTTATACGGAATAAACGAAGATATCCTCGCCTTATTCAGGCGAGGTTTGCAGAAGGGAAAACAGCATTAGTTAGTCGGCCAGTTGCCACTCAATAGCACTGAGCTCTCCGCTGATTTTGTGCTGTTGCGCCGCCAGGGACGGCTGCCAGTCGAGTGGCCATTTCAGATGTTGATGCCCGCCATGCTCCCTGGCTATCTCCAGATGCAACCAGTAACGACCGGTCGGCACCACCTCGCCGCTCAGGTTACGGCCATCCCAGCGCAATTGCTGCCAGCCCGCTTTATGAGTGGCCCCCGCCAGGCTGTCGAATTGCTCCGGCGCTTGTCTGGCCTGTTTACGCCACCAATGCCGCAACTCTTGCCACCAGCGTTGTTGCGCACCCGACACTTCCAGCTGCCGCACCAGTTGCTGCTGCTCATCGGCCAGCCAGAGCGACAAATAAGGCCGCCGTGCGTCACTGGCTAATTCAGGCAGCAAATAACGGATTTGCATCTGCTGACTGTGTTGCTGGCTTGGATCCGCCAACATGGCATACCAAGGGGCTGACGCTTGTAGTTGACCTTGCTCTGATTGCAGCAAGGCCGCGCTTTGCAGTTGGTTTGCCAGTTGCAGCCCTTGTTGCGGAGCAAGCACCGCCAGGCTTTGTGCCAACGCCCAGGCTTGCACCAGATCGGCCGCCGCCACTGTCGCCTGCGGGCCATATTCCACCGGCCAGCCATCGGCGGGGTTCAGCACAGCACTGTAGGTGCGGTGTGCCACCTGGTAGCCTGGTGTCAGCTCCGACTCCGCCAGAAACAGCTGCCGCGCCCGCAGCTGTTGCAAGCCGGTTTCTCCGAGCTGCATCACCTGCTCTGCGCCCTGGTACCATAACAGGCCAGCCAGTTTCAGCTGAAAACTGTTCGCGTCCGGCCACAGCAACTGCAGTTGTGCCGTCAGTTGTTGAGCCAGCTCAGCCCTGGCGATCCCTGAGTAATTCCACTGGATTTGTGGGTCCGTCGCCGGCAATTTGTTCAGCTGCCGGCTGTGCTGACGCAGTGCCACCCTGTCGGGCAGCTGCTTTGTTTGCACCGCCTGTTGCCACCGCAGTGTTGCCTGACCAAGCCGGCAACTGACACCATTCAGCATTTGCTGCCGCAGTTGCTCGCAGCGCTGCTGCCACTCCTGCTGCTGCACCCTGGTTGGCTCAAGGTAACTCTGCTGTTGTGTGGCCAACCACTGTTGCAACTTGGGCAACTGCTGCTGCCATTGCTGCGGTGGCACCGCCACATCGACAACCAGCTCGGCATCCAGCCACGGCTGTTGGTAAGGCTTGGCCTGCAGTTGGCTGGCAAAACCCAGCACCAGCATCAGAGCAAATGCACGCATCAGTCCGCCCGCTGCGAAGGTTCAATAGCTGGCAACGCTTCTTTCATGCTGACCGCTTTATCGGCGTTGGTATCCCAGCGGGCAAACATGCGGTCACCAGACGCCTGGTACTCCGCGGCACTGATCTGCTGGTTTTTGTCTTTATCCAGCGCGGCAAAACGCACTTCGGCCTGCTTTAACTGGCTTTGACGGGTTTTGGCAATTTGCCGGTCCAGCCGGTCAACAAATTCGTTCAGGTATTCGTCTGCACTCAAGTCGCCATTGCCATCCAGGTCGGTACGCTTAAACGCCGCCGTGCGCTCAGCCAGGTAATCTTCTTTAGTCACCTTGCCGTCGCCATCTTTGTCATACATAGCCAGCATACCGGCCACACTGTGGGTGGTTGGCATTACCAGCGCCGGGCGGGCGCGCACAGGTTCAGGCTTTTCACCGGCCGGGCGTTTTGGCGCCGGATCCGCTTTGCTGATCACGCCATCTTTATTGGTGTCGATGAAGTTAAAGGCCCGTTCACCTGAATCCTGGTATTCCGCCAGGCTGATGCTGCCGGATTTATCCTTATCCAGCGCACCAATGCGGGTATGTGTTTGTTTAATTTGGCCTTCACGTTCAGCATGCAGGCGTTTATCCAGCCGGTTGGCGTATTCGTTGACGTACTCATCCAGTTGCAACACACCGTCCTGGTTTTCGTCACCCGAGCTGAAACGCTGCTGACGCACTTGAGCAAATTCTTCTGCGGTCACGGTGCCGTCTTTGTTCAGGTCGTAATCACGGATAAAACTGGCTTTGCTTTCCGGCGTTGGCTGATGGCCTTTGGGTTTTGCTGGCTCTGCGGCGATCAGGTAACAGCTGCTGACAGCAAGAAACAGGCTCAGGGCTTTGTTCATGGTTTTCATAAGGTGTCCTATTCGGTAATTTCAATCACAGCTGTGTAGCTGTAGCTATAAGTCGGGGCTTTGGCGCCAGCCGGCGCATCGGTGCGGTAACGGTTCAGCAGCAGGTAGCTGCCTTTGTTTTTCACGCTGAATTCAATTTCACCCTGGGCGTTGCTGGTTAGTTGCTGCACCGCTTTGCTTTCAGGTTCAGCCTGACCGGCCTGAAACAACTCGACTTTTTGTCCGGCCAGGCCCTGGCCGTTAAACAGCAGGCGGGCACGTACTGGGGTGTCGATATACAAATCGTTCGGATGGCTGACAAACACCAGTTCAAGTCCCTTGCCATGAGCTTGCAGCGCCGCTTTATCCGGCGCACCTTTGCTGACATAGGTTTCGGCCAGAGTCACCGACTGAAAATGCGCCAGCAGCTTGGCGCCTGCAGGCACGGCCTCGTTTGGATCCCGGCTGGTTTTTACTTTGCCGTCTTGCTGCCAGCTGCGAAACACGGCGCCATAACGCTGGCCTGTGCTGAAACGATAAGTGCCTTCAGCGGTTAATTCATGCGCCAGCATGGTTCGGGTTTTGCCCAAAAACAGCTCTTTGGGTTTAACCTGCTGACCATCTGGCTGCGTGACACTGAATTCGCTTTGGTCGAACTTCACTTCGGGCAAAAAGAATTTTTCTGCAAAAGCAGCATCCAACGTGACCCAGTTATTTACCGGTTCAAAACTGGCTGGGGCCAAATACGGGGTGTGGGCAACGGCCGCCGTGCTGGCCAGACAAAAGGTCAGCGCCAGGGCCGGTTTTAGATTCAACATAGCAGCTCCAAAGATGAGAATTACTCTCATTTATTTTAGGGGTGCCATTCTTGATCAAATGATAACTATTTGCAACTAGATCTTATCTTGCTGATCTATCTTTACATTTAATCTGGGTAATTTGGTTTCAATAGCAATTTGCCGGGTTGCAGTTGCAAGGTTAACGGTACATCACACAACATACGCTGGCTGAAACTGTCGCAATCCAACTGGTAAACCGGCTGACCTTGCAGTGCCATGGCCAGCAGCTGTTTGGCCTGTTCAGACAAAGGCTGCAGTTTAAATTGCTGATTGCCAGAACCCAGGCTGGAGTCCAGTATTTGCAGATTGGACAGGTAGACCGCATTTTTTTGATCATCAAAATAAGGGGTCGCGGCCAGATGCAACATCAAGTCAGTGCGCAGCGGCAGCAATACCGCATCCAGCTCTGCCGCCATCTGCAGTTTCAGTTCCACCTGCTGCTGTTGCCCCGGCGCAATTTGCAGTTGCAGCTCTTTGGTGGTCAGGCTTAGCGGTAACCCTAATAAACGGCCACGTTGAGCCTGCGCCTGTAATTGCTGATCCAGCTGCTGTTGCAGTTCCAGCTGGCTCAGGCTGTATAAATCAATCCGGTTCATTTGGCTGCAACCAGCCAATAAAGCCAAAGTGGCGATTGCAGAGACTGCGGCGGTTTTCATGCTGAATACTCCCTTTGAACGAATGGGTGGACTTTAGGCCATCAAACTGAACCCGGCCTGAGTCCATAATTTTTTTTCGATGGCTTCCAACTATTTTTGCCGCGGCTTCGACTAAGTCCTAGTGAACACAGGAGCAGATGGCATGAAAAGCACAGACCCATTTCAATTACCAGGATTCAGACAACTGGCTCAGGCATTCGTCTTGTTGGTGGTGCTGATGACAGCTTTTGATGCCGCCTTGCAATGGCTCAGCCTGAGTTTACACCACCAGGCCTTGCTGGTGCCTGAGCTGATTTTTCCAATGAGCCTGCTAACGGCGTTATTTTAACCAAGGTTCCATGTGGAACCTTAAACCTACCGTAAAAGGCCTATTTTCCGCCATTCTTCAGGCATCTTCAGCAAAGCTTCAGGCAAAAAAACACTAGTTCACGCAAGCTGGCCGGGTCCAACAACATCAGGAGACCCGGTCATGACACCACTGTTACAAAAACTCTTCTTCAGCGCCGCCTTAAGCCTGAGCCCTTGGCTGCAGGCCGCTGGGCCTTTGGCTATTCAGGCAGAGATTGAGGCGCTGAACCTGCAAAAAATGGCAGGCATTTTAGTGCAACAAAATGACCAACTGCTGTACGAGCAGTATTTTAACGGCAGCTCAGCCAACGAGCTGCATGACATTCGTTCAGCGAGTAAGTCGGTCACCAGCCTGCTGTTTGGTATTGCGCTGCAACAGCAGTTGTTTACATCAGAACAAGATCTGGTGTTGCCACTGTTCGCCGACTACCAGCCGCTGTTGTTTGCTAATAAGGCCAAAACAGCCATGACCTTTTTTCAGCTGCTTAGCATGACCAACCCGCTGGAGTGCAATGACTGGACTGACTATTCAGCCGGTAATGAAGAACGTATGTATCTGCAGGCCGACTGGCTGTCTTTTGTGCTGTATCTGCCCGAACGTGGCCATGCGCCCTGGGAAAAAGCACCGGCAGATCAGCCCTACGGCCGGGATTTTGCGTACTGCACCGCTGGCGTGTTTCTGACTGGTGCCGCCATCGAACGCAAAACAAAAATGAAGCTGTCGGATTATGCTCAGCAGCAGCTGTTTACGCCTTTAGGCATCAAGGAAGTTAGCTGGCCTTACAGCCCCAAAGGGCTGACGCAGGGCGGCGGCGGACTGAGAATTAAGGCAGCTGATTTACTGAAACTTGGCCAGTTGATGTTGAATAAAGGCCAATGGCAGGGCAAGTCGCTGGTCAGCGCCGACTGGGTGAAAAAGAGTTTTACCGCTTATTCAGAAGCTATGCCTGAAATGCATGCCGATTACGGCTTAACCTGGTGGATTTTTACCTATCAGGTCAATGGCAACGCCGTGCAGGCTTATGCGGCGGCCGGCAACTACCTGTTTGTGATCCCGGCCTTCAATGCCACAGTGGTCACCACCAGCAGCGCCTACAACACCAAGTACATGCACCAGCAAATTCACCAGCTGATGCAAAACGTTATTTTGCCGGCACTATCAGCCCGTTCAGTTTAGGCAACACGTAAATCTCTATTTTGGCGCGTTCGCTGTCGGCAGCACGCGCCATTGCCTGCAAGGTGCTTTGATAGGCGGCTTCGCCATCAAGCTGGTGAAACAGGGGCAACTGCTGAATAAAACGATAATCCAGGTAGCCACTGCGCTGAGCCAGCTGCAGCGCTTCGATGGCTTGCTGCCGTTGTTGGCTGGCCAGCAGGCTGATAGCGCGGTACACCCATAAATCAGGCCAGTCCTCGACGCTTACCTGGAGCGGCTGTTGTTGCTGAGTGTCGCGTAAAAACCAGCTAAGCCAGGCCTCGGTGTATTCAGACTCCGGCCTTAAACTGGCCGCCTGCTGCAGTAAAGCCAGCGCTTGTTGCGGCTGTTGCTGGCGCAGCGCCAGAATGGCGGCAATTTCATAACTTTGGGCCGAGCCCATGCCTTTGTTATGCAGTGCTGTTAACAGCTTTGCAGCAGCTTCGTCCTTGCCTTCAGTCAGCTCAAACCTGGCCAGCGCGGCAATCACCACGGCAGAATCAGGTGCTAACTGATAAGCCCGCTGGTGCCACTCCCGGGCCTGCTTGGTTAATCCAGCCAACGCCAGACATTCGGCCACCTGCAAAAACTGGTAGTGCAGCTCGGTGCCAACAATATCCATGTTTAAATGCAGCGCTTCATGCAAGCGGCCTTTTTGCCGGTACAGGTAAGCCAACCCGCCTTTGGCTTCGGTTAAATGGCCGTCCTGCACCAGCGCCTGCTCATACAAAGCGATAGCCTGATTAATTTGGCCCAGCACATCAAAATAAAAAGCCCGCAACCAGAGCCGCCTGGCGCTATCCGGCTGCGCAGCCAGCAGATTAGCAGACAGCTGCTCAGCTTCCTGTAGCAAGGTTGGATCACCGTTAAATTTCGAAACCTGATGCAATAAAGCCACCGCCAGCCCGAACTTCGCACTGTCCGAGCCAGGGTCCAGTGCCAGCACATCACGAAACAGTTGAATGGCATGCGGATTGGCGGCTGCATTAAATTGTGCCGCATAGCTTTTGGCTTTTTGCAGCAGCAAATCATGATCCGACAGCGGCTGGCTGGGCTTGCTGCTGGCTGCTGTGCTGGCCGGTGTTCGCTGCACCACATAGGCGGCGAGCAACGCGGCGATAATGGCCACCACGGCTACAGCCAACAAGGCTTTGTGCACTTTAGCCATCTGCCGGCTATCAGCTGATGGTGCGGTGACACTCGCCGGACTAGATAGCAGAACGACGTCCGCCACCCAACGGTAGCCCGTGCCCCGAATCGCTTCAAAGTAACTGTCAGCAGTGTCTGCCAGCGCTTTGCGTAATAACGAGGCGCGCTGACTAATGGTTTCGTCGCTGACATAACTTTTTTGCCAGACTTTCTCCGCCAGTTGGTCGGTACTGACTACCTGCCCCCGCGCGCTCACCAGCACCAGCAAAAATTTGTACGACAAAGGCGGGAGCGCTATCACCTAGCCGTCACGGCGCACGCTGTGGCGACTGCTGTCTATCTGCAGATCGGCGGTCTGGATATACTGGGGTGGTATCGAATTCATCCTGGTCCTTTGCATGGCTGCATCTGCGCAGCCTCGCGACACAAAAAGCTGAGCCCCAGTATACATAGCTCCAGCAACAAAAAATTCCCGGTGTTAGCGGGGATTTTTTATTGGAACGAACTCAGGGCTAGTGTTATTTCTTTTGTTTCACCGGCCTTTTCCAGCCACTGATATGACGCTGCTTCGACCGCGCGACCACCAGTTCGTCAGCCGCCACGCTGGCTGTAACCACGGAGCCAGCACCGACAGTACTGTTTTGACCCAGGGTAACAGGCGCCACTAAGGAACTGTTAGAGCCTACAAAAACGCCATCCTCAATGGTGGTGACAAACTTATTGGCGCCGTCGTAGTTGCAGGTAATGGTCCCGGCACCAATATTCACTTTGCTGCCAATGACCGCGTCGCCCAGATAGGTCAGATGGTTGGCTTTGGAGCCTTTGCCCAGCTGAGCCTTTTTCAGCTCCACAAAGTTACCGACATGGCTGTCGTCTGCCAGTACTGAGTCTGGCCGGATGCGGGCGTAAGGCCCGACGGAACAGCCAGCGCCAATGCTGGAGGATTCCACCATGGTGTTCGGTTTGATTTCGGTGTTATCGCCAATGGTGCAGTCTTTCAGAATGCTGTTGGCGCCAATCACCACCCCATTGCCCAGCACCACTTTGCCTTCGAAGATCACATTGACGTCGATCATCACGTCGCTGCCAACTGTGACTTCGCCACGCACATCAATGCGAGCCGGGTCGCGCAGGTTAGCGCCGTTCAGCATCAGCTCTTCTGCTTTACGTGCCTGATAAGCGCGTTCCAGCTGCGCTAATTGCACGCGGTTGTTCGCACCTTCGGTTTCAATAGGGTTGGCCGGATGCGCGGTCGCAATAGCCACACCATCTGCATGCGCCATCGCAATAATGTCGGTCAGGTAGAATTCGCCCTGCGCATTGTTGTTTTGCAGTTGGCTCAGCCATTGTTTCAGCTGTTTGCCTGGCAGCGCCATAATGCCGCTGTTTACTTCGTTGATCAGCAGCTGCTCCGGGCTGGCGTCTTTCTGCTCGACAATACCAACCACCTTGCCGTCGGTACGCATAATGCGGCCATAACCTGTCGGGTTGGCCAGCTTGACCGTCAGAATCGCCAGACCATCGGCCGGACGGGCAGCCAATAAGGCTTCCAGAGTTTCTTTGCGGGTCAGCGGCACGTCACCATAGAGCACCAACACCACATCGCTGTCAGCGATATAAGGCACCGCCTGCTGCACCGCATGGCCTGTGCCTAACTGCTCAGCCTGCAGCACCCAGTTCAGTGGCTGCTCACCCAATGCGGCCTGCAGCTGCTCTGCGCCATAGCCATACACCAGATTGACGGCCTGAGCACCCAATGAGCGCGCTGTGTCAATCACATGCTGCACCATAGAACGTTCTGCCACTTTGTGCAGTACCTTGGGTAACGCAGATTTCATCCGGGTACCTTTACCGGCAGCCAGAATCACAACATTTAAAGCCATAACCTTTCCTTAAACAGGGTGTAATGTGCGGATTCTAACGAATTCAAACTGAAATTTCAGTGAATAGATAATAAAGCAAAAAAAGCCACCCGAAGGTGGCTTTTCAAAACGCTTAGTGTAGCAATTACTTCTTGCGCATTTTTTGGATCAGACGTAACTGGGCGATTGCTTCGGCCAGTTGGGCGGCAGCTTCAGCATAGTTGAAGTCTGCACCTGCATGTTGCATCGCTTCTTCCGCACGTTTCTGTGCAGCTAAAGCGGCTTGCTCGTCTAAGTCCTCAGCGCGTACGGCCACGTCCGCCAGCACAGTAATGGTATGAGGCTGAACTTCCAGCACTCCGCCAGCTACATACAGCAGCTGTTCTTCACCGAACTGTTTAACGATACGTACCATACCTGGCTTGATGCCAGTCAGAAGCGGAATGTGACCAGGTAAAATACCCAGCTCACCTTCGCTACCTGTAACCTGAATGGATTCCACCAGACCAGAAAAGATCCGCTCTTCGGCGCTTACCACATCCAGTTGTACTGTCATTGCCATTTCGCTCTCCTAAAGCTGTAAATTACAGCTTCTTCGCTTTTTCGATCGCTTCGTCGATAGAACCAACCATGTAGAAGGCTTGCTCTGGCAGGTGATCGAACTCACCGTCCAGGATGCCTTTGAAACCACGGATAGTTTCTTTCAGCGGAACGTATTTACCTGGTGAGCCAGTGAAAACTTCAGCAACGAAGAATGGCTGTGACAGGAAACGTTGGATCTTACGAGCGCGGAATACAGTCGTACGGTCAGCATCTGACAGCTCGTCCATACCCAGGATCGCGATGATGTCTTTCAGTTCTTTGTAACGTTGCAGAACTGACTGAACACCACGGGCCACGTCATAGTGCTCTTTACCGATCACCAGAGGGTCCAACTGACGAGAAGTTGAATCCAGCGGGTCGATCGCTGGGTAAATACCCAGAGAAGCGATGTTACGTGACAATACCACTGTCGCATCTAAGTGAGAGAACGTAGTCGCTGGTGACGGGTCAGTTAAGTCGTCCGCTGGAACGTAAACCGCTTGAACAGAGGTGATAGAACCTGTTTTGGTTGAAGTGATACGCTCTTGCAGAACGCCCATTTCTTCCGCCAACGTTGGCTGGTAACCTACAGCTGAAGGCATACGGCCTAACAGTGCAGATACTTCAGTACCGGCCAGCGTGTAACGGTAGATGTTGTCGACGAAGAAAAGCACGTCACGACCTTCGTCACGGAACTTCTCGGCCATAGTCAGACCGGTCAGAGCAACACGCAGACGGTTGCCTGGTGGCTCGTTCATCTGACCGTAAACCAGTGATACTTTGTCCAGAACGTTTGAATCGTTCATTTCGTGGTAGAAGTCGTTACCTTCACGGGTACGCTCACCTACACCGGCGAATACAGAGTAACCGCTGTGCTCGATCGCGATGTTACGGATCAGTTCCATCATGTTTACGGTTTTACCAACACCGGCACCACCGAACAGACCAACTTTACCACCTTTAGCAAACGGACATACCAGGTCGATAACCTTGATGCCTGTTTCTAACAGGGCGTTAGAAGAAGCCTGATCTTCGTAGCTTGGTGCAGAACGGTGGATAGCCCAACGCTCTTCTTCACCGATTGGGCCAGCTTCGTCGATTGGCTCACCCAGTACGTTCATGATACGACCCAGTGTGGCTTTACCTACTGGAACTTCGATTGGCTTACCAGTGTTAGCTACTTCAGCACCACGACGCAGACCGTCGGTGGAACCTAACGCGATAGCACGTACAGTACCGCCACCTAACTGCTGCTGTACTTCAAGTACTAAGCCAGCCAGGTCGCCGCCAGTTACGTTCAAAGCGGCGTAGATACCAGGTACCGCATCTTGTGGAAAGTCGATATCCACAACGGCGCCAATGATTTGGACTACCTTACCTTGACTCATGTTAATTCCTCTAATTTCTCAAACCTGTATACCTAAGCCTTAGACCGCAGCGGCACCAGCGACGATTTCGCTGAGTTCCTGGGTAATAGCTGCCTGACGAGCTTTGTTGTAAACCAGTTTCAGGTCATCCATTAAGTTACCGGCGTTATCGGTAGCAGCTTTCATCGCTACCATACGGGCCGCTTGTTCGCTGGCCGCGTTTTCAACTACGCCTTGGTACACCTGAGACTCTACGTAACGGTCCAGTAATTTATCTAAAATTACTTTTGGATCCGGCTCGTAGATGTAATCCCAACTGTGGCTTTTCGCCGCTACGTCTGCTTTTGGCAAAGGTAAGAGTTGTTCGATCACCGGCTCTTGCTTCATGGTATTTACAAAACGGTTAAATACCAGGAACAAGCGGTCAATACGGCCTTCTTCGTATGCTGTTAACATCACACGAACTGAGCCAATTACGTCAGCCAGACGCGGGTTATCACCCGGGCCGGTTTGCTGTGCCAGTACTTTGCCGCCGAAACGTTTAAAAAACGCCGTGGCTTTGTTACCGATCACTGCGACCTGAGCTTGTACACCCTGGTCTTTCCAGCCTTTCATGTCATTGGCAATACGTTTGAACTCGTTGGTATTCAAGCCGCCGCAAAGGCCACGGTCTGTCGATATCACAATGTAGCCCACATTTTTTACCGGACGTTCAGTTAAGAACGGGTGACGGTATTCAATGTTGCCGTTTGCGATATTGCCGATCACTTTGCGCATACCTTCCGCGTATGGACGAGAGTGTGCAACCCGCTCCTGCGCTTTGCGCATTTTGCTGACTGCCACCTTTTCCATAGCGCTGGTGATCTTACGAGTATTGTTAATACTCCCGATCTTACTTTTTATCTCTTTTGCGCCGGCCATGACTAATCTCCGAATATTTCAACGGTCGGGCAGGGCAAGCCCCGCCCAACAGGCTTACCAGGTCTGAGTCGCTTTAAACTTCTCAATAGCGCCTTTTAAGGTCGCTTCGATCTGGTCGTTGTAGTTACCGGTTTTGTTCAGATCAGCCATGAACTGGGCGTGTTCAGCATGCATGTAAGCGATCAGAGCAGCTTCGAAATCCAGGATTTTCGCTACTTCGATGTCTTTCATGTAGCCTTTTTCAATCGCGAAAATAGACACACCCATATCAGCTACGCCCATTGGAGCGTATTGCAGCTGTTTCATCAGCTCTGTAACTTTCTGACCGTGTTCTAACTGAGCACGGGTCGCGTCATCCAGATCTGAAGCGAACTGAGCGAATGCAGCCAGTTCGTTGTACTGAGCCAGGGCCAGACGGATACCGCCACCCAGCTTTTTGATGATCTTGGTCTGAGCAGCACCACCAACACGAGATACCGAAATACCAGCGTTAACTGCTGGACGGATACCGGCGTTGAACAGGCCTGATTCCAGGAAGATCTGACCGTCAGTGATCGAAATTACGTTGGTTGGTACGAACGCAGAAACGTCACCAGCCTGAGTTTCGATAATTGGCAGCGCAGTTAAAGAACCGGTTTTGCCTTTCACTTCACCGTTAGTTAAACGCTCAACATAGTGCTCGTTTACGCGTGATGCACGCTCTAACAGACGGCTGTGTAAATAGAATACGTCACCTGGGTAGGCTTCACGGCCTGGTGGACGACGTAACAGCAGAGAGATTTGACGGTAAGCAACAGCCTGCTTAGACAGGTCATCGTATACGATCAGAGCATCTTCACCGCGGTCACGGAAGAATTCACCCATAGTACAGCCAGAGTATGGCGCCAGGAATTGCAGGGCAGCAGCTTCTGAAGCAGAAGCAACAACCACGATAGTGTGCGCCAGGGCACCGTGCTCTTCCAGTTTACGTACTACGTTAGCGATGGTCGAAGCTTTCTGACCGATAGCGACATAGATACATTTTACGCCAGAGTCTTTCTGGTTGATGATGGCGTCGATGGCCAGAGCCGTTTTACCGGTCTGACGGTCACCGATAAGCAATTCACGCTGACCACGACCGATTGGGATCATCGAGTCAACAGACTTGTAACCGGTTTGCAGAGGTTGGTCTACAGAACGACGGTCGATAACGCCTGGAGCAATTTTTTCTACCGGAGCGAAACCAGCAGCATCGATTGGACCTTTACCATCGATTGGCTCACCCAGGGTGTTTACCACACGGCCTAACAGGCCTGGACCTACCGGAACTTCCAGGATACGGCCAGTGGCTTTAACTTTGGTACCTTCACGCAGGTCCGCATATGGACCCATAACTACGGCACCTACAGAGCTGCGCTCTAAGTTCAGTGCGATAGCGTAGCGGTTGCCAGGAAGCTCGATCATTTCGCCTTGCATACAATCGGCCAGGCCGTTGATGCGGATAATACCGTCGGTTACAGCGACGATAGTACCTTCGTTGCGAGCTTCACTGACAACTTCGAACTGTTCAATACGTTTTTTGATCAGTTCAGAGATTTCAGTGGAATTCAGTTGCATGCTCTAATCCCCAATTATGACTGCAGTGCAGTAGCTAAACGGTCTAACTTGCCACGAACCGAGCCGTCGATCACCATATCACCGGCTTTGATCAACATGCCGCCAACGACGGTCGGGTCTACACTACAGTTCAATTTTACTTTGCGTGCTAAACGTTGCGATAAAGCCGCAGCCAGTTTGTCCTGTTGTGCTGCATTGAGCGCAGACGCAGAAACCACCTCAACGGTCGCCTCTTTTTCGTACTCGGCTTTTAATGCAACAAAGGCATCAAACACGGCTGGCAGCGCCAGCAAGCGATGATTTTCCGCCATGACTTTAACGAAGTTCTGGCCATGAGCATCTAACTGCTCACCACAAACCTGAATAAAGAACGCAGCTTGTTGCTCTGCAGCAGCACCATTGTGCAGTTGCTCAGCAACGTAGCCGTTTTTCGCTACTTCAGCAGCGAAAAACAACATACCTTGCCAGGCATCCAGCGCTTTGTGTTCTACCGCAAACTCAAACGCAGCTTTGGCGTACGGACGAGCTAAATTAGTCAGTTCAGACATGGCTCATCCTCATTAAAGTTCTGCGACCAGCTTTTCCAGGATGTCGCTGTGTGCAGCTTCATCAATAGAACGCTGCAGAATCTTCTCAGCACCAGCCACTGCCAGGGCAGCCACTTGCTTGCGGAGTTCTTCTTTCGCTCTGATCCGTTCAGCTTCAACCTCGGCTTTCGCCTGAGCCAGGATTTTGTCCCGCTCTGCCTGAGCCTTCACAGCAGCTTCGTCGATAATCTGCTGTTCACGCTTCTTTGCCTGGTCGATTAACGCAGAAGCCTGGGCTTTTGCTTCAGTCAACTGCTGTTTCGCTTTCTCTTGCGCCAAACGCAGGTCTTGTTCAGCGCGATCTGTCGCGGCTAAACCGTCTGCAATTTTTTGCTGGCGGGCTTCAATCGCGCCGATGATTGGTGGCCATACGTACTTCATACAGAACAGTACGAACACCAGGAACGCGATTAATTCACCAATGAGAGTGGCGTTAATATTCACGGCCGCTTCTCCTTAATTTGCTAGTAAAAGTTGTGTTGTCTCGCCTGATTACATTGCGAACAGCATGTACAGACCGATAGCAACACCGATCATCGCGATGGCGTCGATCAGACCAGCTACGATGAACATTTTACCTTGTAAAGAGCCAGCCAGTTCTGGTTGACGAGCTGCAGATTCCAGGAATTTACCGCCCAGAGTACCGAAGCCGATTGCAGTGCCCAGAGCACCTAAACCGATTAATAAGGCAACTGCGATCAGTTTCAAACCTAATACCATTTCCATGATTTTCTCCAAGTTTCTAAGTTAAAGTTAAAACGAAATTTTTATAACGAAATTAGTGTTTTTCGTGCGCCATGCTCAGGTACACCACTGTCAGGATTGTGAAAATAAATGCCTGCAATGGAATAACTAATAAGTGGAACGCAGCCCAGACGAAATGCATAGGTAACTGGAATATGCCTACCATAGCGATCAGGATGAAGATCAGTTCGCCAGCGTACATGTTACCGAACAAACGCAGTGCCAGAGACAGCGGCTTGGCCAGCAGGGCGACAACTTCCAGAATGAAGTTGAACCAGTATAACCAAGGGGTATTAAATGGCTGAGTGGTTAACTCTTTGATAAAACCACCGACGCCTTTAATTTTGATGGAGTAGTAAATCATCAGAATAAACACACCCAGCGCCAGAGCGATAGTCATGTTCAGATCTGTGGTTGGAACTACCTTCATGTAAACATGATGTGGATCATACCCCATGGCTGCACCCACTTGTTGGGCAGTCCAAGGCAGGAAATCCACAGGGATTAAGTCCATGAAGTTCATCAACAGAACCCAGACAAAAATTGTCAGAGCCAATGGCGCGATGACCGGACTTTTACCGTGGAAGGTACTTTTGACAGTACTGTCGATAAATTCAACCACCATTTCAACCGCACATTGCCATTTGGTTGGCACGCCGGTAGTGGCTTTTTTGGCTACTGCTCTGAAAGAGAACAGGAAGACCAGACCAAGGAGGACAGACCATGCCAGAGTATCGACGTGAACGGCCCAAAAGCCCTCGCCAATTCTCCAGTTGGTCAAGTGGTGAGTAATATACTCTTTGCTTGTAAGCTCAGCACCTGATGCCATTTTCATTCCCAATTATCGTTGTTAATCAAAAGCGGTAACACAACCTGTAGCAGCAGCGCGACACAAAATGCAGTGAAAAAGATCCAAGGCACTATTGCTACGGTTTTCAGTACTGCTGTCACCAGCAGCACAATAAACAGAAACTTGATGGCTTCGCCCCGGTAGATTGATTTCAGGATAATTTGCACCTGATCAGCACCGTGAAAGCGGAACACATACCAGGCAAAGATGGTGTGGGGAAGCATGCCACAGAGCAGTCCCAACAAAGCAGATTTTGCGGATCGTCCATCCATTGCCAGCCAAACTATTGCTGTAACTCCAGCAGCAGCCACCAATTGGCTGAGCAACAACTTCAGGATTAGCGACAAAGGGCTTTTTTTATGCGTTATAACCACTTTTTATCGCTCGCTGAACCCGTCAATTTTGAATAGTTTTAGGCCAGCGCAAGTATACTTATCTGCCTTATTTTTGCAAGAAAAAGCGGCCTTGCTGCGACTTTTGTCTGAGAGATTGAAAAACTACAGTTTAACTTTCAGCAGCATCAGGCTGTAATTTCTGCAGAATGCCATCCAGCTCATCCAGACTGGTATAAGAAATGACCAAATTTCCTTTGCCCTTTTTGTTGTAGTTAATCAGCACAGGGGCTGAAAAACGTTCACTTAAACGCTGTTCAAGTGACGCAACATCCGGATCTTTGGCTTTCGGCTCTGGTTGTGGGGAAGGTTCTAACAACTTACGAACCAGGTTTTCGGTATCACGGACTGTCAGTTGTTTGGCCGCCACAGTGCGGGCAGCGTCTGATTGCATCAGGCCATCCAACGCCAGCAGGGCGCGGGCGTGACCCATTTCAATGTCACCGTGTTCGAGTAACAGTTTTACGTCGTCATTCAGCGCATTCAGTCGCAGCAGGTTGGTTACTGTGGTGCGGGATTTCCCTACTGCGTCAGCCACCTGCTGATGCGTCAGTTCAAATTCGTCCAGTAAACGCTGCAATGCCACCGCTTCTTCCATTGCGTTTAAATCTTCACGCTGGATGTTTTCAATCAGTGCAATAGCAACGGCAGCTTCGTCGGGCACGTCTTTGACAATACAAGGAATTTCAGCCAGCTGAGCCAACTGGCTGGCACGCCAGCGCCGCTCACCGGCAATAATCTCATAAGACTCAGTCGCTAACTGGCGAACCACGATCGGCTGAATAACCCCCTGAGCGCGGATGGAATTGGCTAAATCGTCCAGCGCGTCCTGCGACATGTCTTTGCGTGGCTGATACTTTCCAGGCTTTAACCATTCGATCGGTAACTTCTTCAGCTCGTTGGCGCTGAGCGGATTGTCAGCCTGAGTCTGTTGTTCCAACGCAGGTTTGGTGGTCAGTAATGCATCCAGGCCACGGCCCAGGCCACGCTTTTTTAACGACATGTTGAATTCTTTCCTTGCTTAGGAAGCGGCTTTGACCACTTTTTTGTCAGCCCGACGCAAAATTTCGCCGGCCAGTGCCAGATAGGCTTTAGCTCCGGTGGAGCTTTTATCGTAATACATCACGGGCGTGCCGAAACTCGGTGCTTCTGCCAGACGGATGTTACGTGGGATCACTGCCCGGTAAACCTTGTCGCCAAAATGTTGCTTCAGTTGTTCTGAAACGTCATTGGCCAGACGGTTTCTCGGGTCATACATGGTACGAAGGATCCCTTCGATTTTCAGATCGGCATTCACCACTGCCGCCAGTTTGTTGATGGTATCCATCAAGGCGGTCAGACCTTCCAACGCGTAGTACTCGCATTGCATTGGTACCAGCACGGAATCTGCTGCGGCCATTGCATTCACCGTCAGCATGTTCAGCGAAGGCGGACAATCGATGAAGATAAAATCGTAATGGTTGCGGGCGTCTTTCAATGCAGTGCGCAAACGCAGTTCGCGGGCAAACACGTCAAGCAACCGGACTTCGGCCGCGGTCACGTCTGAGTTGGACGCCACCAGGTGGTAACCGCCTGCAGTCTCTTTGACGACCACTTCGGCTAAAGGTTTTTCTTCAACCAGCAGTTCGTAAGCCGTGGCATGCACTGCGTATTTATCGACGCCGCTGCCCATAGTGGCATTGCCTTGGGGGTCTAAATCGATCAACAGCACTTTGCGTTTGGTGGCAGCCATGGACGCAGCCAGATTGACCGCAGTCGTGGTTTTCCCCACGCCCCCTTTCTGGTTGGCAATCGCGATGACTTTTCCCACAAAAACCCCAATAAGCGTCTGATTAGTTTTGATTTTTCTCCAATACCACCAGGTAACGCTCAGCGTTGAGTGTTGGTACGGACAGCGGATAACTGCCGACAACTTTAACAAAATTCGGCAAAGCTGCAATTTCTTCTTGCACCAGAGCACCTTTCATGGCCAAAAACTGGCCGCTTTGGTGTGGCAAATGCTGACACCAGTTCACCATATCTGTCATGGAAGCGAAAGCACGCGACAACACAGCGTCGTATCCGCCTTGTGGATCATGATCTTCCACCCGGCTTTGCACAGGTTCGATGTTACTCTGCTTCAGCTGCAGTTTCACCTGATTGAGGAAACGGATACGTTTGCCCAGACTGTCCAGCAACACAAAGTTTTTCTCCGGCAGCGCTATGGCCAAAGGCACACCAGGTAAACCTGGACCGGTCCCAACATCGATGATCTTCTTACCCTGCACATGAGGCACAACGGCCAGGCTATCCATGATGTGTTTGACCAGCATTTCTTTCGGATCTCGGACGGAGGTCAGGTTGTACGCACTGTTCCATTTGTCCAGCAGCTGCACATAAGCAACCAATTGCTGCAGTTGCAGCTCAGATAAAGTCAGGCTGGTTTGTGCAACCAGTCCTTTCAGTAATTCCAGCATGAAGATCCCGTGATTATGCCGACTTACGCAGCAAACCTTGTTTTTTCAAGTAAACCAATAACAACGACACAGCTGCAGGGGTAATACCGGAGATCCGCGAGGCCTGGCCAACCGTTTGTGGTTGGGCCTGGTTCAGTTTCAGTACCACCTCGTTCGACAACCCCTTTACAGCTTTGTAATCAAACCCTTGTGGCAACAGGGTGGTTTCGTTGCGTTCCTGCTTGGCAATTTCATCCTGCTGGCGGTTGATATAGCCTTCGTATTTAATCTGGATTTCAACCTGCTCTGCAGCTTCAGCATGCTGCAAACCCGGACCGACCTGCTCAATTTGCATCAAATCGGCGTAACTGACTTCAGGACGACGGATCAGTTCTTCCAGGCTGGCCTCCCGGCTCAATGGAGTCTTCAGCAGACTATTCACTTCAGCCAGTGCCGCATGCTGTGGATGGATCCATTGCTGCTTCAGACGCTGACGCTCCAGTTCAATCTGTTCCATTTTTTGGTTGAAGGCAGCCCAACGCACATCGTCAACCAAACCCAGCTCACGGCCTTTTGCGGTCAAACGGCTGTCGGCATTGTCTTCACGCAGCATCAGGCGGTATTCAGCGCGGCTGGTGAACATACGGTAGGGTTCTTTGGTTCCCATGGTAGTCAGGTCGTCAACCAATACGCCGACATAGGCCTGGTCGCGGCTTGGAGTCCAGGATTCTTTGCCTTGCGCCAGCAGCGCAGCGTTCATACCAGCGATCAGACCCTGAGCACCGGCTTCTTCGTAGCCCGTAGTGCCGTTAATCTGGCCAGCGAAAAACAACCCGCTGATAAATTTGGTTTCAAGCGAAGTTTTCAGATCGCGGGGATCGAAAAAGTCGTATTCAATGGCATAACCAGGCCGGGTAATATGCGCGTTTTCCAGACCTTTGATGGAATGTACCAGGTTTAACTGCACGTCAAAGGGCAAACTGGTTGAAATACCATTGGGGTATAACTCGTGCGTGGTTAAACCTTCAGGCTCGATAAAGATCTGGTGTTTGTCTTTGTCTGCAAAACGGGTGATCTTGTCTTCAATTGATGGGCAGTAGCGTGGGCCAATCCCTTCAATCACCCCTGTGTACATTGGTGAGCGATCCAGGCCATTGCGGATGATGTCATGGGTCTGTTCGTTGGTGTAGGTGATGTAACACGGGATCTGTACCGGATGATCGGCGCGGGATCCTAAAAATGAAAACACTGGAGTCGGGTTGTCCCCCGGCTGAGGCTGCATCACAGAAAAATCAACTGAACGGGCGTCGATGCGCGGTGGAGTGCCCGTTTTCAGACGACCTACCCGGAATGGTAATTCGCGCAAACGACGTGCCAAAGCGATCGATGGTGGATCGCCGGCACGGCCACCGCTGAAGTTTTGCAGGCCTATGTGGATCTGACCACCAAGGAAGGTCCCCACTGTCAGCACCACAGCTTTAGCACGGAAACTCAGCCCCATTTGGGTTACAACACCACAGACCTTATCGTTTTCAACAATCAGATCATCACAGGCCTGCTGGAATATTTTCAGGTTTGGCTGGTTTTCTAAGACATGGCGCACTGCAGCACGGTACAAAGCACGATCGGCCTGAGCGCGGGTAGCCCGTACCGCTGGGCCTTTTGAGCTGTTCAGCGTACGGAACTGAATACCGGCTTTGTCTGCTGCCTGGGCCATTAAACCACCCAAAGCATCAATTTCTTTCACCAGGTGGCCTTTGCCTATACCGCCTATGGCGGGGTTACAGGACATTTGGCCCAGGGTTTCTACATTGTGGCTGAGTAATAAGGTTTGCATGCCCATGCGGGCAGCGGCTAATGCGGCTTCTGTGCCGGCATGACCACCACCTACCACGATCACGTCAAAATTTTCCTGAAACAGCATAGTTGCCTCGATCTTACCCAGCCTGAAAAAGGGCGCGTATTGTAACCGGATCTCGGTGCCGTGTGAACGCTTTCCGATGGATCAGGATCGGTATCGGATCACTTATATAAGAAAGGATCTTTAAAGAGATCTTTTTATTATGTTTATTCTTATAGAGCCTGTTTTGTGTGGGTAACTCAAATTGCATATTTCAGATCAAGCACTTATCTAAGATCAGATCATGTGATCAAGCTTGGATCCTGACGGATATTTCCAGTGATCAACTTGCTGTTTTATCCACAATCCTGCCAAATAGTTTTTTTATTCAGAGGATAAATTCAGCTTTTACTGAAGTTTTACAAAGGTTTTTCCACAGGCGATCTAAAAATTTGTGCTTTGTGTGGATAAATTATGAATATCTGGATCCAAAGCTGGGGTTAAGATCGTGCAGCACTGATCCAGGCTGTGTTTTACTGATCTGAAATGAAAAAGGCTGGGAAGTCCAGCCTTATTTAGTCAGTGTTGTGCTGGTTAGAGCGTCTGGATGAATTGTGGTAGCCAGGCGAGTGCCTGATCTTCAGGTAAATCGGCATCCAGCACATTAATTTCAAGATTCGGCAGCAATAGTTTTGCGCCATTCTGAGCCAATAATGCGGCCATCGTGCGGCCTGCCATGCAAAAAGTATCGTAACTGGTATCACCTAAAGTGATCACGGCAAACGAAACTGTGGTAAGATCGCCGCCGTTTTGTGCTAACTGATCCGCAAAGGGTTGGATATTATCGGGCAGATCCCCTGCGCCATACGTCGAGGTGACGACTAACCAGACAGAATCTCTGGTCAGCTGTGTCAATTCAGGGGTGAGATGAAGACGAACTTCATAACCCGCTTTTTCCAAAGCTTCAGCCACTTGTTCTGCTGTGTATTCAGCAGCGCCCATTTGGCTGCCAACAAGGATCTCAATCATACTGCAACTCATGTAGGTAAATGATTGGTTATACTACTGGAATTAAAAAGAGCAAAGCCAAGGCTTTCTGCTCTTTTTGGGTATTTTTACTGCTGTGCAGGCTCAGTAAAACTACAATAGCACAACCCCTTAGGCCTGCGTGTTATTGAGGTTTTTACAATTTATGTCTGAGTCCATGTCTTTTTCCCAGCTGGCCTTGCCAGAGCCAATTCTGCGCGCTGTCACAGAATTAGGTTATGAGCATCCGTCACCTATTCAAGAAGCGGCTATCCCTAAATTGCTGGCTGGTGAAGACTTGTTAGGTCAAGCCCAGACCGGTACAGGTAAAACAGCGGCTTTCGCGTTGCCGCTGTTAGCCCGCCTGGATCCAAAGCAATCTGAACCACAGATCCTGGTTCTGGCGCCAACTCGTGAGCTGGCTATTCAGGTAGCCGAAGCCTTTCAGGCTTATGCCCGTTATATGCCTGAGTTTCATGTACTGCCTTTATATGGTGGTCAAAACTATTCAACACAGCTGCGTTCGCTAAAACGCGGTTCTCAAGTGATCGTCGGTACACCAGGTCGTATTCTGGATCACTTGGATCGTGGCACCTTAGTGCTGGATAAGCTGCGCGCTATCGTACTGGATGAAGCCGATGAAATGCTGCGTATGGGCTTTATCGACGACGTTCAGACCATTATGGATGCGACGCCGGAAGGCCGTCAGGTCGCTATGTTCTCTGCCACTATGCCACCACAAATCCGTGCTATTGCTCAAAAGCATTTAGGTGGCGCGCAGGAAGTGAAGATTGAATCCAAGACCAGCACTGTTGAACGTATTCAACAGCGTTACGTGATGCTGGATGGAAATCAGAAGCTGGATGCGTTAACCCGCGTGCTGGAAGGCGAAGAGTACGATGCTGCGATTATTTTCGTTCGTACCAAAAGCGCCACTGAAGAAATCTCAGAAAAACTGGGTGCCCGTGGTTATGCCGTTGCTTGCCTGAATGGTGATATGAACCAGGCGCACCGTGAGCAAACCATCCGCCGTTTAAAAGCGGATCAGCTGGATGTGATCGTAGCAACTGATGTTGCAGCCCGTGGTCTGGACGTAGAGCGGATCAGCCTGGTGGTTAACTACGACATTCCATACGACAGTGAAGCTTACGTGCACCGTATTGGTCGTACTGGTCGTGCTGGCCGCGAAGGTAAAGCTATTCTGTTTGTGTCGCCACGTGAACGTCGTTTACTGCGCACTATTGAACACGCAACCCGTCAGCCAATTGAAAAAATGTCGCTGCCATCAGGTCAGGTGATTGAACAACGTCGTATCGAATCATTCCGTGCCACGCTGGCGCAAACGATCGAAGCACAGAACCTGAGTTTCTTCCAGGATCTGATCAACGAATGGCGTGATTCGATGGAAACCACTGACGCTGATTTGGCTGCTGCATTGTTGTACCTGGCACAGAAAGATCAGCCATTAAATGTCGCCTCTCAGTTCCCGGAAATCCGTGAACCACATAGCCGCGATCGTGATACTGGCGACCGTCCACGCCGTGAGCGTTTTGAACGTGGTGACCGCCCTGAGCGTTCAGGCGATCGTGCTGAGCGCGGTCCACGCCCACCACGTCGTGAGATGAAAGGTGACTACACCACTTACCGCATTGAAGTAGGTAAAGAGCACGGTGTACGTGCTGGTGATATCGTTGGCGCCATCGCCAACGAAGCCAATATCGACAGCCAGTTTATCGGTAACATTAAGCTGTTTGACCATTTCAGTACTGTTGAATTACCAGCAAGTATGCCAAATGAGATCTTCCAGCATCTGAAAAAGGTCTATGTGCGTAAGCAGAAACTGAACATCAGTGTCGACACTGGTGCTCCGGCCTCTGCGTCTGGTGAGCGTCGTCCGGCAGGTCCAGGCCCTCGTCCTGGTGCTGCACCGCGGCCTCCTCGCAAGCCACGCGATTAATCCATGAAAAAGCCCGGTTCGCCGGGCTTTTTTTCGCCTTGAGTTTGTTACCTTTAACCCCATATCCTTTGGAAATTGTTTGACGGGGTAGTCCATGATCCTTGCTTGTCCCAGCTGTTCCACTTTAAACCGGGTTGATCCTGCCAAATTCAACGATAAACCTCAGTGTGGCCGCTGCAAAGAGAGCTTATTTCAGGGAAAGGCCATTGAGCTGACCTCGGCTAACTTTGTGAATCAAGTGCAGAAATCTGAGCTTCCTGTGATCATTGATTTTTGGGCCAGCTGGTGTGGGCCCTGCTTAAATTTTGCCCCTGTGTTCAGTCAGGCAGCGGTAGAGCTGGAGCCTGCTTTTCGCTTTGCTAAAGTGAATACTGAGCAACAGCAGCAGCTGGCGGCACAATTTCAAATCCGTTCTATTCCAACCCTTATGCTGTTTAAACAAGGAAAACTGGTTGCACAGCAATCAGGCGCCATGCCAAAACAGAGGTTTTATCAGTGGCTGCAGCAGCATGCTTAACCGCTGTTGCTGACCGTCTACCACATCCCTTTCGTGAACAAGGAATTTTCAATGAACCAATTTCAACTGACCAGCCCGGATATCAAAGAAGGCCATTTTATGGCGAAGACTTTTGAATTTAATGGGTTTGGTTGTGATGGTCCGAACAAATCGCCAGCGCTGAGCTGGGCAGGTGCACCTGCGGATACCAAAAGCTTTGCGCTGACAGTGTTTGACCCGGATGCTCCGACAGGGTCTGGGTTCTGGCATTGGCTGGTGGTGGACATTCCGGCCACTATTTCTGACTTGGCGCAAGGTGCTGGTAATGGTGAATTGCCTGCTGGCGCACGTGCACTGCGCAACGATTATGGTTTAACGGATTTCGGCGGTGCTTGCCCACCACCTGGTCATGGTATGCACCGTTACCAGTTTACGGTGTGGGCTCTACCTTCAGAAGGTCTTGGCGTGCCTGATGACGCCAGCGCCGCGGTTGTTGGTTTTATGCTGAACGCCAACGCTATTGGCAAAGCCACACTGACCGCCACATACGCGCGCTAAGCACACAGCACTGCGACTATTGGCTTATATCCGGCCGACTGCCTGCCGGATAGGCTGGTCAAAAAACAGGAGCAGTCTATGGGCAATAGGGCCGGGATTCGAATTCTGTTGGCGGGTTTTTTCAGCCAGCTGCTGTGCCTGGGTATTGCCCGTTTCGCCTATACCCCATTAATCCCCTTAATGCAGCCTGCCGGGCTGACCGAATGGTTAGCTGGCCTCTTGGCTACGGTAAATTATGTTGGTTATTTTGCCGGAGCCTTGCTTGCTGTGCGTTTAAGCCAGTGGCAGTGGAAGTTTTACGTCTACCGCTGCGGCTTGGTGCTGGCGGTCGTTACAACGCTGGCGATGGGTTTGTCTGATAACCCGTTGATTTGGGGCCTCTCGCGCTTCTTTGCCGGTTTGAGTGCTGCTGCCTCCATGCTGCTCGCATCAGGTTTGATCCTGCATCAGCTAAAACAACATGGCCGCCCTGCTGAACTGGGCCTGCATTTTGCCGGTCTGGGTTTGGGCATCGCGTTAGTGGCTGTGGCCGTTGAACTCTGTAGTCAACTTGGCCTGAGTTGGCAGGCGCAGTGGAACTGGTTGGCTGCACTCAGCCTGTTGTTGGTGATCCCTGCCTGGTGCTGGCTGCCGGTACCTAAGCCCGCCAGCAGCCAGGCTATTGCCACGCAAAAGCCTGTGATTGACCCACAGCTGCTGCGCGGCCTGTACCTGATGTACTTTTGTGCGGGGTATGGCTATGTGGTGACTGTGACTTTTATCGTCAGCATGGCCAAGCAGGATGCTGCGCTCAGTGGTGGTGCCAACTGGGCATTTGCGGTGTTGGGGTTGGCGGCGGCTCCGGCTACCTTGGTCTGGGACAGAATTGCACGCCGCCAGGGCTATTTACCTAGCCTGCGGCTGGCGTTGGCCATCAATACCTTTGCTATCGTGCTGCCAGCGCTATGGACGGCACCCTGGTCACTGATGCTCAGTGCACTGTTGTTTGGTGGCAGCTTCATTGGCTGTGTCAGCCTGATGCTGACGCTGGCCGGGCGGCTTTATCCGGATAAGCCGGCACAGTTGATGGGGAAAATGACTTTGTGTTATGGCACAGCACAAGTGGTCGCACCCGCGTTTAGCGGCTGGCTGGCTGCTGCGAGTGGAGATTTTCACAGCAGCCTTATCGTCGCCGGCGGCATTGCCGCTTTGGGCGTATTGATACTGAGTTGGCTGGTCCGCCGCACCGCCATCGATCACCTGGCAATGCGACGGGAGTAATCACTTGCCGATACAGAAGGAGCTGAAAATGCGGCCTAGCAGGTCGTCCGAGCTAAATTCACCGGTAATTTCATTCAGATGTTGCTGGGTCAGGCGCAACTCTTCAGCCAGCAGTTCGCCTGCCAGGTGATCATGCAGTTGTTGGTCGCCAATGGCCAGATGTTCGGCGGCGCGTGCCAATGCATCCAGGTGGCGGCGACGGGCAATAAAACTGCCTTCTCCTGTGCCGTCAAAACCCATACAAGCTTTCAGATGCTCACGCAGCGCATCAATGCCGGAATTGGTTTTCGCCGAGATGTGAAACACCGGGTAGTCGCCATTTGTGCTGGCACCAACGGTTTCTCCGGTTAAGTCTGCTTTATTGCGGATCACGGTCAGGCCCAAATCTTTTGGTAAGCGGGCAATAAAGTCTGGCCAAATCTCGGCTGGGCTGCTGGCCTGCGTGGTAGTGCCGTCAACCATAAACAGCACCCGATCGGCTTGTTCGATTTCCTGCCAGGCGCGCTCTATCCCTATCTGTTCGACTTTATCTGTCGCTTCGCGCAAGCCGGCAGTGTCAATAATATGCAGCGGCATACCATCGATATGAATGTGTTCACGTAACACGTCACGGGTGGTGCCGGCAATTTCAGTGACGATCGCCGCTTCGCGTCCGGCCAGTGCATTGAGCAGACTGGACTTACCGGCATTGGGTCGGCCTGCTATAACGACGCGCATGCCTTCACGCAAAATACTGCCTTGGGTGGCCTGACGTTGAATGGCCACCAAGTCCTGAATGATTTCGTTCAGATCACCAGCCACTTTGCCATCCGACAAAAAGTCGATTTCTTCATCCGGAAAGTCGATAGCGGCTTCGACATAAATCCGCAAATAGATAACTTTTTCTACCAGATCGTGAATTTTACGCGAGAATTCACCCTGTAATGATTGCATGGCTGAACGGGCAGCCTGTTCACTGCTGGCATCGATCAGGTCGGCAATGGCTTCGGCCTGAGTCAGGTCCAGTTTGTCATTCAGAAAAGCCCGTTCAGAAAATTCACCCGGACGGGCAATGCGCACGTCTTTTAAGGTCAGGATACGACGTAACAACATATCCAGCAGTACAGGTCCGCCATGACCTTGCAGTTCCAGTACATCTTCGCCGGTAAATGAATTCGGGCCTGGGAAATACAGGGCTATGCCCTGATCGAGCACCTGGCCGTTCTGGTCAAGGAAAGGCAGGTACTCGGCGTAGCGAACCTTCGGTAGCTTGCCGAGTAAGGCCTCTGCGACGCTTTTTACCGCTGGACCTGAGACCCGGATAATACCTACTCCAGCGCGACCTGTGGCGGTGGCCTGAGCAGCGATAGTGTCTGTGCTGTACATAAAACCTCTTTTTATCCGACGGATTGCAGATAAACAAAAGGCCTGTTGGTGTGGCACCAGCAGGCCTTTGTCAGACTGTGACGCCTTTAGGCCCGGCTATACAGACCTTTTTTCTCCATACCACGGTAAATGTATAACATCTGCGCCAGGGAAATCAGGTTGCTTACCACCCAATACAGAACCAGGCCACTTGGGAACCACAGGAAGAACACCGAAAACATCACCGGCATCCACATCATAATTTTCTGCTGCATTGGGTCTGTCACTGTCATAGGTGTCAGCTTCTGCATCACGAACATACTGATACCGTATAACACTGGCAGCACATAATACGGGTCTTGCACGGATAAATCCTGGATCCACAGTGCAAATGGCGCCTGACGTAACTCCACACTTTCCACGAATACCCAGTATAACGCCAGGAAGATTGGCATCTGGATCAGCATTGGCAGGCAGCCACCCATTGGGTTTACTTTTTCTTTGCGGTACAGCTCCATCATGGCTGGACCCAGCTTTTGCCGGTCATCTTTATAACGAGCCTGGATTTCATCCATTTTCGGTTTCAGGTTGCGCATCTTGGCTTGTGATTCGTACTGAACTTTGGTCAGTGGGAACATCAGGCCTTTGATCAGCAGGGTGATAATAATGATGGCGACACCCCAGTTAGTGACGAGGCTTTGGATTAACGTCAGTAATGCAAACAATGGCTGAGAGATAAACCATAAGAAGCCATAGTCGACCGTCAGGTCCAGGCCATCGGCCAGGTTGGCCAGGTGATCCTGATCTTTTGGACCTGCATAAAACACAGAAGTTAAGGTGACTGATTCACCAGCTGGAATGGTCACTTCCGGACCACGGGCACCAATGACTCCATTGCCGTTGCTTACCAGGCTGTACAGTTGGTTGTCGGCATCTTTTTGAGGGATCCAGGCGGCCACAAAGTAGTGTTCCAGCATGGCAACCCATCCACCTTTGGTCGGAGATAACAGGTTGGTCTCCTGCATCTCTTCAAAATCGTATTTTTCGTAACGTTTTTCGCTGGTGGAGTAGGCAGCACCACGGTAGATAGGCATCATCATGCTGCTGGTTTTGCCACCTTCGATGGTTTGCACCAGGTGTTGATATGGCTGCACCAATTTGGTCTGGTCTGAGGTATTTTTCAGCGAATATTCTACCCGGACATCATATTTTCCAGCGGTAAAGACATAACGTTTCTCAACTTCCAGACCGTTATGCAGGTAAGTCAGAGGGACGACTAATTCATTCTGGCCAGCAGCTAACTGATAATTGGTTTCTGCAACACTGTACACAGGACGACCACTATTACGTTTGTCGTCAGGGCCGTCGGCCAGCAAGCCTGACTGAGCTACATATTCAAAGCCATTCAGTTTACGCATTAATTGGTAAGGGTCCGGGTTACCCAACGCCAGAGTGAAGGCTGGTAACTTCAGGTCAACAATGTCGCCACCTTTAGTGTCGATCACCAGTTCCAGTACATCAGTACGGACTTTCACCTGCTGCGCAACAGCTGGAGCTGATGTTGGCTGAGCGCTGCTGCTGGTATTTCCCAGTTGCAATTCGGCTGAATTGTTTTGCGCCTGGCTCGTTTCTGTTACCGCCGGGGTTGCTGGTTTTGGCGCGTGGTCGGCCTGCCAGGCTTGCCATAATAATAAGCTGACAAAAGCCAGGGCGATCACTAATAAACTGCGTTGAGAATCCATCTGTTAGTTAGTCTCTTTCTGCTGTTGTGGAACCGGGTCTTCACCACCGGGATGTAAAGGGTGACATTTTAATAGACGTTTGGCGGTTAACCAACTGCCTTTTATTGCGCCAAAACGATCTATGGCTTCAATGGAATAATGTGAGCAGGTTGGATAGAAGCGACAATTTGCACCCAGCATAGGGCTAAGCACTAGCTGATAACCACGAATGGCTTTAATCAGCAGCTTTGCTGCAGGGCCAGATATTGGCGCTTGATCTTGCTCCATAACTTTTCCAGTTGCTTATGCAATTCTGCATTAGGCGTTGTGCTGATATCGCCTTTGACCAAAAGCACCAAATCGACCGGCGGTAATCCGTGCTGATGCAAGCGAAAGCTATTGCGGCAGCAGCGTTTTATCCGGTTGCGTTGCGTGGCTAATTTAACACGTTTTTTTGCAATGGTCAGACCTAATCGAGGCGCAGGCCTTTGATTGGGTTTACAAAGTATGGTGAAGAGAGGAGAAGATACCCGGAAGGGTTCCTGGAAGACGTTGTTGAATTCGCGGGGAGTTAACAGCCGTAACTCCCTGCTGAATGTGTAGCTGACCACGCAGCGACCAAGCTTAAACTTGAGTCAGGCGTTTGCGGCCTTTGGCACGACGACGCGCTAATACTTGACGACCATTTTTGGTAGCCATGCGAGCACGGAAGCCGTGGTTGCGTTTACGTTTTAAAACGCTAGGTTGAAAGGTTCTTTTCATAACTTCGTCCGTCCGGTCGATATTTACTAAGGGTCTGTGTTTTAGTAAGTACCAAAACGCAGCGATTAAAAAAGAGCGCGAATTTTAAGTGAGCATTGCCGCCTTGTCAACGAAGATCCTCACCTTTCCATCGACTGATCCTTGTGTTTTTTTCAATCAGCCAAAAGTTGTCCACAAGCAGGAGCTTCAAGATTGAATAAAATGTGACTAAATGCCGTTGGAGGTCTGCTCTGCTTAAGCAGGGAACGGGCTATTTCGAATTGATATAACTAATTAATATTCAATTAAATTAGGTGCTTACCTGGTATTTTTCACGCGGGGCTGCTTCAGGGGGGGATTTTACAAAAGTCAATATTGAAGTTGTGGATAAAGTCGGTTCATAATGCTGCTCGTTTCAATGACGCCGGCCCGACTTCATCAGAATAAATAGGGGCTTTCTGGAGATAAAGGTGTATCAATCCGTTTGGAAAAACTGCCTTGAAGCTTTGCAGGCCGAGTTACCTGCCCGCGATTTTGGTACCTGGATCCGTCCGCTGCAAGCCGATAGTTCTGACGATGCCTTAACCTTATATGCTCCTAACCGTTTTGTTCTGGATTGGGTTCGTGACAAATACCTGAATAGGATCAATGAGTTGATCCAGGGTTATTGTGGCGATCATGCCCCTCGCTTACGGTTTGATGTCGGCTCTTCGCAAAAAGCCAGCCCAGCTCCTGTGGTGGCGATGCCAAAAGTGGCAGCCGCAAACCCTGTGGCCGCTGTGGTGGAACCTGCACCCAAGACCATCGTCAACAGCAATGTAAATGCCAAACATAATTTTGATAACTTCGTCGAAGGTAAATCGAACCAGCTGGCGCGTGCAGCCGCCCGGCAGGTGGCTGATAATCCTGGATCTGCTTATAACCCGCTGTTCCTGTATGGCGGTACTGGTCTTGGTAAAACTCACTTATTGCACGCTGTTGGGAATGGCATTTTGGCGAAAAAGCCCGACGCTAAAGTGATCTATATGCACTCGGAGCGTTTTGTGCAGGATATGGTGAAGGCACTGCAAAATAACGCCATTGAAGAATTTAAGCGCTATTACCGTTCTGTCGACGCCTTACTGATTGACGATATTCAGTTTTTTGCCAAAAAAGACCGCTCGCAGGAAGAATTTTTTCACACCTTTAACGCGCTGTTAGAAGGCAATCAGCAGATCATTTTGACCAGCGATCGTTATCCCAAAGAGATCGATGGTGTCGAAGAACGTTTAAAAAGCCGGTTCGGTTGGGGTTTGACCATTGCGATCGAACCGCCGGAACTGGAAACCCGGGTGGCGATCCTGATGCGCAAAGCGCAGGAGATCAATATTCGTTTGCCGGAAGAAGTGGCGTTTTTTGTCGCTAAACGGCTTCGTTCCAATGTTCGGGAGTTGGAGGGGGCGTTAAACCGTATTTCTGCCAATGCAAACTTTACTGGCCGTCCTATTACCATTGATTTTGTTCGTGAAGCGCTTCGCGATATGCTGGCTTTGCAGGACAAACTCGTCACTATAGAAAATATTCAGAAAACCGTGGCCGAGTATTACAAGATCCGGGTGGCTGACTTATTATCGAAACGTCGTAGTCGTTCTGTCGCGAGACCAAGGCAGATGGCTATGGCGCTTGCAAAGGAGCTGACCAACCACAGCTTGCCGGAAATTGGCGATGCTTTTGGTGGCCGTGACCATACCACTGTATTGCACGCCTGCCGTAAGATAGAGTCGCTCAAAGAAGAAACCCATGAAATAAAAGAAGATTTCCAGAATTTAATTCGGACTTTGTCTTCATAACACTAGGGACTGATGATGCAATTTACTCTTGACCGTGATGCTCTGCTGAAACCATTGCAAATGGTATCTGGTGCCATTGAGCGTCGTCACACTTTGCCTATTTTGTCGAATGTCTTAATTGAAGTCACAGCCGAAGGTCAGTTGATCTTAACGGGTACAGATTTGGAAATCGAATTGGTCGCCCACGCGCCAGTACAGCAAGTACAGGTGGCCGGCCGTATTACCGTACCGGCCAAAAAACTGTTGGACATCTGCCGCAGTTTGCCGGATTCCAGCTTGCTTGATGTTGTGGTGCAGGGCGACAACTGTGTGGTGAGCACAGGCAAAAGTAAGTTCACCCTGTCGACCCTGAGCGCGACGGATTACCCTAACCTGGAAAGCTGGGCCGGCGAAGTTGAATTACAACTGGAACGTCAGCAGTTACGGCATTTGCTGGACGACACCGCGTTTTCAATGGCGAATCAGGATGTGCGTTATTACCTGAATGGTTTGTTGTTTGAAGTAGATAACGGTGTGTTGCGCGCGGTCGCGACTGACGGTCATCGTTTGGCATTAAGTACTTTGGATGTGGCTGCAACGGCCGGGCACCAGAAACAAATCATTATTCCCCGCAAAGGCGTACTGGAAATCATGCGCTTACTGAGTGCCGATGAACAACTGGTGCAGCTGAGCCTGGGACAAAATCATATCCGTCTGACCGACAGTCAGTTCAGCTTCAGCTGTAAATTGATCGACGGCCGTTTTCCTGATTACCGCCGGGTCTTGCCACGCAACAGCACCAAGAAGGTGACTGCACACCGTGATGTATTAAAAGATGCGTGCGTGCGTGCCTCTATTTTGTCGAATGAAAAATATCGTGGGGTTCGTTTTACCTTGTCGGGTCAGAACGAGCTGCAAATCGTCGCGAATAACCCCGAGCATGAGCAAGCCGAAGAAGTAATTGAAGTTGAGTATGTCGGCGAAACGCTGGAGATCGGTTTCAACGTGGGATATCTGCTCGATGTGTTGAATACGCTGTCGACTGATTTGGTAATTATGAATTTAAGCGACGCCAACTCCAGTGCGCTTGTCGAAGGTGTGGGGAATCACACCGGCGCTATGTACGTTGTGATGCCAATGCGTCTGTAGTCTATGGCGTTACGCTCGCTGCGGTTGCACCGGTTCCGCAATATTGACCAGGCGGAATTAACGCCGCAGCCAGGCATCAACCTGGTCTGTGGCGCCAATGGCAGTGGCAAAACCAGCCTGCTTGAAGCTATTTATCTGCTTGCTCATGGCCGGTCATTCCGTAGCAACCGGCTGGACAAAATCATTCAGCATGACTGCGATGATTTTATCCTGAACGCCAGTATTGATTTAGCCGGGCAAGCGGCCAGCTTGGGTATTCAGCGTCAACGCGAACAGGACGTGTTGATTCGGTTGAATGGCGATAATCTGCAACGATTGTCCGACCTGGCGCTGTTGTTGCCAGTGCAGCTGGTAACGCCCGAGACGTTTAAACTGCTGTTAGGTGGGCCGAAAGAGCGGCGACAATTTTTTGATATGGGTTTGTTTCACGTGGAACATCAGTTCTTTCCACTGTGGAGTAAATTGCAACGCATTCTGAAACACCGCAATGCGCTGCTGAAAACTCAAAAGCGTTACAACGACGAATATGCGTACTGGGACCAGAATCTGGCCGTGCTTTCTTTCGAGTTACATAGTTTACGACTGCGCTACGTCGAAGCCCTGGCGCAGGCATTGCAACCGCTGTTGGCTGACGTCCATTGGGCAGAAAGTCTTGAGCTGCAACTTTATGCGGGTTGGCCTGAGCGCGTGCAAAGCGCCGATGAACTGCAGTTGCTGATGCAACAAAATTTCGGCCAGGATTTACGTTTAGGTCACAGCCAGTATGGCCCGCAAAAAGCTGATTTGAAGCTGAAAGCGCAGCAACAAGCGGTTGAAGAACTGCTGTCGCGCGGCCAATTAAAGGTTTTATTGTTTGCGTTGAAAGTAGCGCAAAATAACTTAATTTATAACTACGGCCAGAAGCGGCCAGTGTTATTAATAGATGATTTGGCGTCGGAATTAGATGATAATTCCAAGCGTCATATTTTTAGTTTTTTAAACACCATTAACTCGCAGGTGTTTATCACTGCGATTAATGCTGACCAGGTTTTACCATCAGTACCGGAGAAGAATCCGGCATTGTTTCACGTGGAACAAGGGCAGATAACAAAACGGACAGAATGAGATGGCCGAAGAACATAATTACGACTCGTCGAGTATCAAAGTATTAAAAGGCCTTGATGCAGTACGCAAAAGACCCGGTATGTATATCGGTGACACGGATGATGGCTCAGGTTTACACCATATGGTGTTTGAGGTGGTGGATAACTCCATCGACGAAGCGTTAGCAGGCTATTGTTCCGATGTATTTGTCACTATCCACTCGGATGGATCTGTCTCGGTACGCGATAACGGCCGCGGTATTCCTACAGATATGCACGAAGAAGGGGTGTCTGCCGCCGAAGTTATTATGACGGTACTGCATGCCGGCGGTAAGTTTGACGACAATTCCTATAAAGTGTCGGGCGGATTGCACGGCGTGGGTGTGTCGGTTGTGAACGCCTTGTCAGATAAACTTGAACTGACCATTCGCCGTAAAAACCAGGTGCATTCACAGATCTACCGCTTAGGTGTGCCAGACGCACCTTTGGCTGTGGTGGGTGAAACCGACTCCACCGGTACGGAAATTCGTTTTTGGCCTAGCCCAACAATCTTCAGTGATATTAACTTCCACTACGATATTCTGGCTAAACGCTTGCGTGAACTGTCGTTCCTGAACTCGGGCGTCAGCATCATTCTGAGCGATGAGCGCGAAGACAAACGTGACCACTTTAAATACGAAGGCGGTATCGAAGCCTTCGTGCAGTACCTGAACCGCACCAAAACTCCGGTGCACCAAAAGGCCTTTTACTTCACTTCTCAACGTGAAGAAGATGGTATTTCGGTGGAAGTGTCGATGCAATGGAACGACTCGTTCCAGGAAAACATCTACTGCTTCACCAACAATATTCCACAGCGTGACGGCGGGACTCACTTAGCAGGTTTCCGTTCGGCCCTGACTCGGGTGCTGAACACCTACATGGAAGCTGAAGGTTTTGCCAAGAAAATGAAAGTGGCGACCACGGGTGATGACGCGCGTGAAGGTTTAACTGCGGTTATCTCTGTCAAAGTGCCGGATCCGAAGTTTAGCTCGCAGACCAAAGATAAATTGGTTTCCAGCGAAGTGAAATCCGCGGTAGAAAGCGCGATGCACGAAAAGCTGAACGAATACCTGCTGGAAAACCCGGGCGAAGCGAAAATCATCGTCAGCAAAATTGTCGATGCAGCCCGTGCCCGTGAAGCGGCGCGTAAAGCCCGTGAAATGACCCGCCGCAAAGGTGCGTTGGATATCGCAGGTTTGCCAGGTAAGCTGGCCGATTGTCAGGAAAAAGACCCAGCATTTTCAGAACTGTACCTGGTGGAGGGTGACTCTGCGGGTGGTTCTGCCAAGCAGGGCCGTAACCGCAAAAATCAGGCAATTCTGCCACTGAAAGGTAAGATCCTGAACGTAGAAAAAGCCCGTTTCGACAAGATGATTTCATCGCAGGAAGTGGGCACGCTGATCACCGCATTAGGCTGTGGTATTGGCCGTGAAGAGTACAATCCGGATAAAACCCGTTATCACAGCATCATTCTGATGACGGACGCCGACGTCGACGGTTCTCACATCCGAACTTTGTTGCTGACCTTCTTCTATCGTCAGACCCCTGAGCTGATTGAGCGTGGCTACATCTACATTGCACAGCCACCACTGTATAAAGTGAAAAAGGGCAAGCAAGAACAATACATTAAAGACGATTCTGCCTTGACCGAATTCCTGACCACGCTGGCACTGGATGAAGCCAGCCTGCATGTGAATGCTGATGCACCGGGCATCGGTGGCGCCGCACTGGAAAGCCTGGTTCAGCAATACCACAAGGTTCAGAGCATCATTGGCCGTTTAAGCCGTAAGATTCCAACGAATCTGTTAACTGAGTTGGTCTATGTGCCTGCAGTGACTGTTGATATCTGTAAGGATGCCGCCGCGACGGAAGCTTGGGTGAAGAACCTGGTCGGCCGCCTGCAAGAACGTGAAGGTGATGGTTCCAGCTATAGCTACTCTGTGGTAGAAGACCGTGAGCGCCAGCTGTCGGTACCTAAAGTGATCATCCGGCAGCATGGCATCGACAACGAATATGCGCTGCATTATGACTTTATCAATTCAGTTGATTATGGCCGTATTGTTGAGCTGGGTAACGCGATCCGTGACCTGATGGAAGAAGGTGGCTTTATCCGCCGTGGTGAAAAAACCAAAGCAGTGCTGAGCTTCGCAGAGGCGTTGGAATGGCTGATGGCGGAATCCAAGCGAGGCCTTTATATCCAGCGTTATAAAGGTCTGGGAGAGATGAACCCAGAGCAGCTGTGGGAAACTACGATGGACCCGAATACCCGCCGTATGCTACGTGTCACTATTGAAGACGCTATCGCTGCAGACCAGCTGTTTAATACGCTGATGGGTGATGAGGTAGAACCGCGCCGTAACTTCATTGAAGAAAACGCGCTGAAAGTCGCGAATCTGGACGTGTAACAGTTCGGTCTGTGAAAGGGCTCCGGAGACGGGGCCTTTTCTGTTTTATAAAACCAGTAAAAACCCATAAAAATAGCGGTCCTCGGCTACAGTTCAAGGCCGCAAATGGGTATACTTTTCAGTCATTTTTTGAAGTCACAGGTCAGGCGAATGCAAAAGTACGACATCAAGACCTTCCAGGGGTTAATCCTGGCATTACAAGATTATTGGGCGCGTCAGGGCTGCGTCATTGTGCAGCCACTGGATTTAGAAGTAGGGGCTGGTACTTTCCACCCTATGACCTTCCTGCGCAGTTTAGGCCCAGAGCCAACCAACGTCGCCTATGTGCAACCATGTCGCCGTCCGACCGATGGCCGCTACGGTGAAAACCCAAACCGTCTGCAGCACTATTACCAGTTCCAGGTGATCTTAAAGCCATCACCGGACAATATTCAGGAGCTGTACCTGGGCTCTCTGCGAGAGTTGGGCATTGATACCTTGGTACACGACATCCGTTTCGTTGAAGACAACTGGGAATCGCCAACACTGGGCGCCTGGGGCTTGGGTTGGGAAGTCTGGCTAAACGGTATGGAAGTGACTCAGTTCACTTATTTCCAGCAGGTAGGGGGCTTAGAGTGCCGTCCTGTGACAGGCGAAATTACCTATGGTTTAGAGCGTCTGGCGATGTACATCCAGGGCGTAGATTCCATTTATGACCTGGTGTGGACGGATGGCCCGTTAGGTCGTGTCACTTACGGTGACGTGTTCCTGCAAAACGAGATTGAACAGTCGACCTATAACTTTGAATACGCCGATGTACCAGCGTTGTTTGCCTACTTCGACCAATGTGAAGCGGAAAGCCAAAAGCTGATTGAAGCCGGCCTGGCATTACCAGCCTATGAAAAAGTGATGAAAGCATCTCACGCATTTAACCTGCTGGATGCCCGCCACGCTATTTCTGTGACAGAGCGGCAGCGCTACATTCTGCGGGTACGCACCCTGGCCAAAGCCTGTGCTGAAGCTTATTACGCCGCACGTGAAAAGCTGGGTTTCCCGTTATGCCGTAGCAGTAAACAAAGCCAGGAGGCCTGACCGTGGCACAAGATTTTTTTGTAGAAATTGGCACCGAAGAATTGCCACCAAAAGCGCTGAAAACCTTAGCGACATCGCTGCAACAAAACATTAGTGATGAACTGACCAAGCTGGATTTAGTCTTCAGCAGCAGCCAATGGTATGCCGCCCCACGCCGTCTTGCTGTACGTATTAATGGCCTGGCTGAACAGCAAGCCGATAAAGAAGTTGAAAAGCGCGGTCCTTCATTGGCTGGCGCCTTTGATGCAGAAGGCAAGCCAACCAAAGCGGCTCAGGCCTGGGCACAAGCCAATGGCATTACTGTTGAGCAGGCACAAAAGCTGGAAACCGATAAAGGTGCCTGGTTAGTTCACACCGCCAAAGTGGTAGGCGCTGCGACAGTGACCTTGTTAGAGCAAGTGGTAAACACTGCGCTGGCCAAACTGCCAATTGCCAAGCCAATGCGCTGGGGTGCCAATGACGCTGAGTTTATCCGTCCGGTACACACCATTATTATGCTGTTTGGTAAAAACGTGGTTCCGGCGACTGTGCTTGGCAAAGTTGCTGGTCGTGTGACTCCGGGGCACCGTTTCCATGCACCGGCACTGGTTGAAATTGCTGACGCAGACTCTTACCTGCCCACGCTGGAACAAGCCTACGTGGTCGCCGACTACGATAAGCGCAAAGCCTTTATTCGTGCCGAAGTGGAGAAAACTGCCGTCAGTCTGAATGGTGTGGTGCCTATGGATGAAGACCTGCTGGACGAAGTAGCCTCTCTCGTTGAATGGCCAGTTGTGCTGGTAGGCAGCTTTGAAGAGCGTTTCCTGCAAGTGCCTCCCGAGCCGCTGATTTCCACCATGAAGGACAATCAGAAGTACTTCCCGCTGCTGGGCAAAGACGGAAATCTGCTGAACAAGTTTATCTTTGTGGCCAACATTGCCAGCAAAGACCCAAGCCAGATCATCAGTGGTAATGAGAAAGTCGTGCGCCCGCGCCTGACTGACGCGCAGTTCTTCTTCCAGACTGACCGCAAAACCAAACTGGCAGACCGTCTGCCATCATTGGGCACAGTGTTGTTCCAGCAAAAGCTCGGTACCTTACTGGAAAAATCAGAACGCATTGCCAAAGTGGCGGCCTTTATCGCCGCTAAAATTGGTGCCGATGTACAGCACGCAGAGCGTGCTGGTCTGTTGTCCAAAACTGACTTGATGACCGATATGGTGGGTGAATTCCCGGAAGTGCAGGGCGTAATGGGTATGCACTATGCGCGTCTGGACGGCGAAGCCGAAGCAGTGGCTGTAGCGCTGAATGAGCAGTACAAACCGCGTTTTGCCGGTGACAGCCTGCCAAGCCAACTGGAAGCCTGTGCAGTCGCTATTGCCGACAAACTGGATTCACTGGTAGGTATCTTTGGTATAGGTCAGGCGCCTAAAGGCGATAAAGACCCCTTTGCGCTGCGTCGAGCCGCCATTGGTGCGCTGCGTATTATGGTCGAGAAACAATTGCCACTGGACCTGGTTGAGCTGATTGAATTTAGCAAAACCACCTTTGGTGACAAACTGACTCAGGCCACTGTGTCTGATGAAGTACTGGACTTTATGCTAGGCCGCTTCCGCGCCTGGTATGAAGCCGAAGGTTTTGGTGTTGATGTAATCCAGGCTGTATTGGCGCGTCGCCCAACAAACCCAGCTGATTTTGACCGCCGGGTTAAAGCTGTGGCTGAGTTCCGTAAACTGGATGCAGCGCTAGCCTTGGCTGCTGCCAATAAGCGGGTGGGGAACATTCTGGCCAAAGTGACTGAAGCCATCCCGGAAATGGTTAATGAAGCCTTGTTGGCGGAAGCTGCTGAAAAAGCCTTGCATAGCGCCATCACGGCTGAACTGTCTTATCAGACCAAGGTGGACAACTACACAGAAGCGCTTGCCCATTTAGCTGCTCTGCGTGAGGTTGTTGACCAATTCTTTGACCAGGTGATGGTCAATGCGGACGACGCCGCTGTGCGGTTAAACCGTCAGGCCTTGTTGGCCCGGTTACGCGACTTATTCCTGCGTGTTGCGGATATTTCTGTACTGCAATAAGTTGGGCTAATCGCTAAATAAAAAAGGAGCTGTTGCTCCTTTTTTATTTTCTGCACAAGGCGAATGGTGTGACTGGCTTAATGGGCTGCATGCTCATTGGCTGCCAACTTGGCCTTACGTGCCATGGCGTCGCTCAGTTTTCCTGTGGCTGCCCAGCCGATCAATGCTATCCAGGCAATCCAGGAAAAGCCGGCTGGGACATTAAGCAGGGCAATTTTGCCCAGATGCTTGCGGTTAAACAGACTGGCGAGCAGAGTTGGCAAAAACCACACCAGTAAAAACAACAGGATAAAGCCAGCCAATGTAAAGCCGTTCATCGCCATCAGTTTCGCGGTAAATTCGTTGATAAAATCCATATGTCACTCCGTAAGTTGATTTCAATTTGTTGATTAGTTTTATGCCCTTGGACAAGCAGCTAACTCATCCAAGGCGCTAGCGATGTTTGCCGCTTTTTTTGGGGTTCGTAACTTAAGTCGTTGAATCACCTCGAACTGTTACAGAAAATATTATTTATTTTTTTGTAACAAATTCGTGGTTAGGGCAGACTAGGGCAAGGTATGGTCGAAACAGACACAGGGAAGAAAGCGATAAACCTATGAGCAAAGCAGCCCATCAGCAGGTGCTGGCATTATGGCAGCAATACAAAGCAGCGATCAGCCGGACCTTGCTGGGTTATGAAGCGGACTATTCATTAAGGCAAGACTTGATGCAGGAGTTGTACCTGGCCCTGTATCATTCGGCAGAGCGGCTGGCTGCCGCTGAAAATCAGCGCGCTTACCTGTTTCGTGTGATGCACAATGTGGCGGTTGATCATATCGCCCGAGCCAGCCGTCAGCGCTGGCAGCCACTGGAGGAACAAGAGTTACCGGAAGAGTTGACCGCCGCTTGCCCTTCAGAGCAGAAGTCGGCCGAACAACAAAGCAGCCTGCTCCTGCAGGCTGTACAGCAGTTATCGCCGGCGCACCGTCAGGTGGTTTTGCTGGCGATGGAAGACACTGACCCACAGCAGATCGCAGACATCCTTGGGCTTAGTCATGGCGCTGTCCGGGTTCGATTAAGCAGAGCAAAAGCCGAATTACAGGAGTTGTTAGATCATGCCTCAAGCCTTTGATTTCACTGAATTAACTAAAAGCTGGCAACAGCAGCAACCGCTAATGGAACCAGACCTTGCAGGCGTTTTGCAGAAGCAGAAAAAGCGGCGTTGGCTGGCTGCAGCCGAACTGATAGCCTGTAGCGTGATGCTGGCATGCGCCGTTGCTGCCTGGCTGCTGTTACCCACCTGGTTAGGCGCTTTGTCAGCGTTATTTCTGGCTGGTGGTGCACTGGTTCAGGCGGTGCTGAGCTGGAAGCTGCACTTACCGCTATTGGCTTATGCGGACTGGAGCAGTACAGGTTTACTGGAGTTCAGGTTACGTAACCAGCAGGCCTCCATTCGCTATTTAAGTTACAACCAGCATAGCTGTGTTGCCTTGTTGTTTTTTATCCTGCTGATGTGGGGCTTGGCCTGGTGGCAGCCTGACCAGGTGTCCGAGTCGCTGCTGGACGCCTATAGCCTGCTGGTTGCGCCCTTTTGTCTGGCGGTTTGGCTTTGGTTAGCGCAAAAGAAGAGATCTGCCCAAACGCAGTTATTGCATTTGCAGGCATTGGTTGCTGAACTGACCACTGGTTGATGAGTTATTGGTTCAGCCAGCGCCGAAAGGCCGCAGTGCGGGTTTTGCTGGTCAGCAAGGCTTCTTTACTGCCGGCACAATACACTGCCAGGCTGTCTTTAGTGTAAGACTCGATGCGCAGCACCGCGTCAATGTGGATCAGGTCACTGCGGTTTAACCGGAAAAACTGTTGTGGATCGAGCTGAGCTTCCAACTCCGACAAGTTAGTTTCCTGCAGCACATGCTGCTGTGCTTGTGAATCTGTGGCGACCAAGGCGCCTCCGGCGGCTTGGATCAGGCAGACTTGCGCGACCGGCAGCACCACCAGCTCTTGGTTTTGACGGACCAAAAAACGTTTCTTAAAGCCGCCTTTGTTCTGGTTTGTTTGCTGCATACGACGCTGCTGCAGGTTCGCCATGGCTTCGCTAAACCTGCTGTAGGCATAGGGTTTTAGCAGGTAATCAACCGCCTGGTACTGAAACACCTGCATCCAGTACTGATCATAGGCCGTGCTGAACAGCACAGGACAGGGCAGTTGCAGCCGCTCTAAAGCGTGAAACACCTGACCATCTGTCAGTTCCACATCAGCCACTATTAAATCCAGCGGCTCAGGGGCATCGAAAAACGCCAGCACTTGTGCCACCGAGCTTAGCTGGGCCACCAGCTGAGCTTCGGGGTGGTAACGACTCATAAATGCCTGCAGCTTTTCTGCGGCTAATGCTTCGTCTTCAATCAGCAAATAACGCATCCGTGATGTCCTTTCTTTGCAACGGCAGTTTCACTTCGAACTGATAGTCGCCAGCCTGAACAATCAACGGCTGGCCCAGAATCTGTTGGCAGCGTTGCTGCAGATTAGCCAGTCCGGTACCTGTGCCTGGTAGTGCATGAGCTTTTGGCTGGCGCTGGTGTGAAACATTTAGCCACTGTTGCTTGTAGCTGATGTTGATCTGCAGTGGTTGTTCTGCACTCGCCTGATTATGTTTCAGCGCATTTTCAAGCAACAACTGCAGACTGGCCGGCACCAGCATGGCATCTACCCCTTTCAATTCAGGCTGAATAGTTAACTGATAAGCCTGACCAAAACGTTGTTGCTGCAATGCCATATATAGCTGCGCCAATTCCAGCTCGTCCCGTAAGCTGACCAACGGCTGACTGCTGTGCTGCAACATCAGGCGATAGAAGTCTGCAAATTGCTGCAGAAATTCCTCGGCCTTGTCGGCATCTTTATGAATGAGTACCGATAAAAGGTTCATGTTGTTAAACAAAAAATGCGGGTCGAGCTGCTGCTGCAGGGTTTGCAGCTTGTACCGCTGCGCACTTTGTTCTGCGTCAATCAGTGCCAGCTGTTGTTGCTGTTGCTGCTTAAGGCTACGCCAGAAGCTGTCGACACCTGCTATCAGGCTATGCAGTAACAGATACATTAAGGCGACACGTAGATACTGCTGCAGTTCGGCGCTTTGTTGCCAGGCCAGGTCGAGTAACAGCTGTAGCAGCGTCATCAAGCCAACAAATAGCAGTGCGCTACAAGCCAAACTCAGGCTAAAACGCCGCAACAGGCTGGTAGTCCGATGCTTTGCCCAGAGCAGTCTGTCGGTAGTCCGGTTCAACCAAAGCGCCAGAGCCGCTTGCAACGTCAGCCAGACTGGCGCATCCGGATGCCACTGCAGGCTCTGGCCCGGCGCTGTCTGCAATAAGGCCAGATAGAGGCTGAACAGCAAGGAAGCGCCAGCCAGCAGGGCCAGAGTCTTAACCCTGTTCATCGGGTTACCTGGCTGGCTTCAGGTAAGCGCAGCAGCTCGCTGCCGTCGGCTGCATAAAATATCAGTTGAGGTTGTCCGTCTTTACCTACTGCCATTTCTATCCGTTTTTTTCCTTGAGGATCATTGAGTTGAAGCATCGCTTTTCGGTCTACTGTGCCATAAAAGGCCCGTCTGTGGCCATGAATATCCGGCTGTTGTTGTTCTAACTGCCGCAGCTTGCTCTGCGCTTCAGTGTCACCTTGCTGCACCGCCAGCATCAGCGTCATGTATTGATCAATAGGGTACTGCGGTCTGTCCACCAAATTCAGCCCTGTAATCAGCCGTCCATCTTGTTCTATGTGTTGTAAAGCCAGGGTCTGATCCTGATTGTAACGGTCGAACGATAAATGCAGGCCATGTTCAACTTTGCCGTCTTTCTGAAAACCCCGAAACACAAAACCACCGTTTTCTGTGCCTTCATCATTGTAAAAAATCATGCCTGGTCGCGGGCCTGGGTCGAAAAACTCTTTGCCTTCTTTGATGGCTTTTGGCGCGTGGCTGGTGTTGGCGATGACCAGCCGCGGATGGCCGCTGGGTTCCATCACATTAATACGTTGCACATTGAGTTCCCGTACAGTGCTCTGGTCGCTGGGCAGCCATTGGGTTTTGATTGTCAGGGCAATCAGGCCACTTAGCATCAGTACATTCAGGTGCTGTTGTTTGGGTAATAAACGCATCGTCATTCTCCTTGAGTTGATGCGTTTATCCTAAAAATTACCGGCAAAGAAGGCGTGCCGTTTCCTGTCAATCGCCGAAAAGCGTCAATCGACAGCGGAAATTGACCAATAAGCGGTTTAACCCTTTTTAATCAGATAGCGGTAAGGTAGTTCGCTGGTGTCACTGGCCAGCAATTCATGGTCCATAAAACGACAAAAGGCAGGAATGTCGCGTGTAGTCGCCGGGTCGTCCGCGGTAATCAGCAAGGTATCGCCGGCCTGCAGTTTACGAATGGCCAGTCGGGTCATCATCACAGGTTCAGGGCAACGCAAACCCAGCGCATCCAGGTGCTCGCTGGCGCTGGCAAATAACTCAGCTGTTGGGTTGGTCATGCTATATGTCCTGCTTCGCTAAAAAGGCTGCTATGGTAGCTTTGCTGCGGTGTTTAGTCTATGCCACAAAAACAAAGGGCAGCTTGCGCTGCCCTTTGGGTTTACCCTTTGTGCTCCACAGGTTATTGGAGCGCGCGCATTATTCCACGCGCTCGAACACTGTGGCAATACCCTGACCTAAACCAATACACATAGTGGCCAGGCCATATTTACCGCCTTTGTTTTCCATCACGTTGATCAGCGTAGTACTGATACGTGAACCTGAGCAACCCAGCGGGTGACCTAAGGCGATAGCACCGCCATTCAGGTTCACTTTTTGTTCCATCACAGGCAGTAAGCCTAAGTCTTTCATCACCGGCAACGCCTGGGCTGCAAAGGCTTCATTCAGTTCGGCATAGTCAATTTGCTCAATGCTGATACCGGCTGCTTTTAAGGCTTTTTGTGAGGCTGGAACCGGGCCATAACCCATGATTGACGGGTCACAACCGGCCACACCCATACCAATCACCCGGGCACGAATAGGCAAGCCCAGAGCTTTGGCTTTGTCTTCGCTCATTACCAGCATGCCAGAGGCACCGTCAGACAACGCAGAAGAAGTGCCAGCAGTAACGGTGCCATTGGCTGGGTCAAATACCGGACGCAGCGCGGCCAGCGCTTCCACTGTAGTTTCCGGGCGGATCACTTCGTCAGTATCAAATACCCGTAAAGCGCCATCGGCGTCGTGGCCTTCCACGGGCAGAATTTCATTTTTAAAACGGCCTTCAAGCGTGGCTTCGTGCGCCAGACGGTGTGACCGGGCACCAAACTCATCCTGCTGCTGACGGCTAATGCCGTGCATCTTGCCCAGCAACTCTGCGGTTAAGCCCATCATACCGGCGGCTTTCGCCACTGAAGTGCCAAGTTTCGGGTGGAAATCGACGCCGTGTGTCATAGGCACATGGCCCATATGTTCCACACCACCAATCAGGTAAACCTCTCCCATGCCGGTTTGAATAGCACGTACGGCATCATGCAGCGCCTGCATCGATGAACCACAGAGGCGGTTGACGGTCACAGCCGGCACTGAATGCGGAATGCCGGCCATCAATGCCGCATTACGGGCCACGTTAAAGCCTTGCTCCAGCGTCTGCTGCACACAGCCCCAGATCACGTCATCAATTTCGCTTGGGTTTAATGCCGGGTTACGTTCCAGCAGGCCAGCCATTACAGCGGCAGATAATTCTTCAGCCCGAACGTTACGGAAAATACCGGCTTTAGAACGGCCCATCGGGGTCCGGATACAATCAACAATCACTGCTTGTTTCATGGTGTAATTTCTCCGCCTTAAACTGGATAAAACAGGTCGCCGGCAGCTGCCATGGCGCGGGTTTTTTCGGTGACCTGATAGATTTCACCTAAATGAGCATACTTGTCAGCCAAAGCAACAAAGTTCGCCAGACCAATGGTGTCGGCATAACGCAGCGGACCACCACGGAACGGAGGGAAACCTAAACCGTAAATCAGGCCCATATCAGCTTCTGCAGCGCTAGCCACAATGCCTTCTTCCAGGCAGCGAATCACTTCGTTAATCATCGGCACCATACAACGGGCAATAATGTCGTCAGCACTGAAGTCCTGTTTGGTGACGCCAGCACCGCTCAGCAGGCCATATGTGACTTCGTCTGTGGCTTTCTTTGGTTTGCCTTTGGCGTCTTTGCTGTAGGCATAGAAACCGACACCGTTTTTCTGGCCGAAACGCTGCGCCTGATACATCAGAGCCACAGGGTCTTTGTCCAATTTGGCCATCCGGGTCGGGAAGCCTGCCGCCATCACATCTGTGCAATGGTAAGCGGTGTCCAGGCCGACTACGTCCAACAGGTAGGCCGGGCCCATAGGCCAGCCGAAAGATTTCTCCATCACCTTGTCGACTTGGGCGAAATCGGCACCGTCCAGCAGCAATTTGCTGAAACCGGCAAAGTAAGGGAACAGCACGCGGTTTACATAAAAGCCTGGGCAGTCGTTGACCACAATAGGCGATTTGCCCATTTTGGCGGCATAAGCCACTACGGCGGCGATGGTCTCTTCGCTGGTGTCTTTGCCCCGAATCACCTCAACCAATGGCATCTGGTGCACTGGGTTAAAGAAGTGCATACCGCAGAACCGACTTGGGTCTTTCAGGTTAGCTGCCAGAGAATCGATGGAAATGGTTGAGGTGTTGGAGGTAATGATGGCATCAGCAGCCACCAGTTCTTCCACTTCTTTAAGCACCGCGCCTTTGATTTTCGGGTTTTCTACCACGGCTTCCACCACGATATCGACGGCTTTTACTGGCTCCATGCTCAGCGTCGGCTGGATGCTGGCAATGACTTTGGCCATCCCAACGGCGTCGAGCTTTTTGCGTTCCACTTGTTTGTTCAACAGTTTAGTGGCTTCGCCCATGCCTAAATCCAGCGCTTTATCGGCAATATCTTTCATCACCACAGGCACGCCTTTCAGCGCTGACTGGTAAGCGATACCACCACCCATAATGCCTGCGCCCAATACGGCGGCTTTTTTCACGTCTTTAGTTGCTGTTTTGGCGGCTTTTTTCGCTTTGCCTTTAATCAGCTGGTCGTTCAGGAACAGCCCAATCTGGGCTGCAGCTGCCGTCGTTTTGGCCAGTTTGGCAAAACCCTGATTTTCCAACACAATGGCGCCGGCACGGTCTAAGCGCGCCGCGGCTTCGATGGTTTCAACAGCAACCATTGGAGCAGGGTAATGCTTGCCTGCATTAGCGAATACCATGCCTTTGGCAGCGCTGAAACTCATCAGCGCTTCGGTCTTATTCAGTTTCAGTGGCTGCAGTTTAGCCCTGCGTTTTTTCTGCCAGTTCAGTTTGCCGGCAATAGCGTCTTTCAGCATGCTTATGGCGGCGTCTTTTAATTTCTCTGGTGCGACTACAGCGTCAACAGCACCTTCTTTTAAGGCGGCTTCGCCTCCGCGTTCTTTACCTGTAGTGATCCACTCCATAGCGCCATCGGCACCAATCACACGTGGCAGACGTACGGTGCCACCGAAGCCTGGCATCAGGCCTAATTTCACCTCTGGCAGGCCCACTTTGGCGGTGGTGTCGGCAATACGGTAGTCGGCCGTTAAGGTCCACTCGAAGCCGCCCCCCAGAGCGAAACCACGAATGGCCGCAATAGTCGGAACTGGCAGGTCTTCGGCCAGGTCGAACACGTCAGAGGCGTTTTTAATCCAGGGGATCAGTTCGGCTTCAGGCTGCTGGAATGTACTTAAGAATTCGGTGATGTCGGCACCGACGATAAAAGCGTCTTTGCCCGTGGTGTAAACCACGCCTTTTAAGTTTTTATCTGCGTGCAGCAGATTCAAAGCGGCCCGACAATCTGATAAGGTTTGCTGGTCGAATTTATTCACGGACCCGGCGGCGTTAAAGCTAAACTCGGCAATACCGTCGGCCAGATAAGCCACGGTGATGCTGTTACTCTGGTAGATCATGCATGTTCTCCTTCGTCCGGCAGGGCGGATGATTGCTTGTTATCGCAACTGGTAAGATGAGTTCTTTCGCAGTTTCAGTGTGTCGTGCTTTAGCAAAAATTTCAACCGTTATTTAAACGCGCGTTTGAATTTGCGATAGAAGTCCCAGTAACTATAGGTGGTAATGGTTTTATGTGGCGCTCTGCTCTGGTTTTTCGTCCTTTGTGCTGGTTGCTGACAGCTGCAGCTTGCACTTTACCTGCGCATGCAATGAACGATGTGATGCGTAAGCGCTTTGTGCAGGCGGAAAACAACATACATAAGCTGTCAGACACTCAGGCAAAAAAGCTGCTGAATGAGATGCAGACTTATCCGCTCACCCCCTATTTAGAACTCGAATACCTGAGTAAAAACCTCGACGACACTGCTGCTGTGGTGAATTTTATGCGTGAGCATCAGGGTACACCGCTGGAGCGTACCATCCGCAAACGTTGGCTGATTGAATTGAAGCAAAAGCGCCAGGCCGAGTTATTCCTGAAAAACTATGAGTTTGGTTCTGACACTGTGCTTGATTGTTATGCACTGGAAATGCGGCTGGTGCGGGAAAAACCTGTGGATGTCTGGCCAGCAGTGCGTGATTTATGGGCCGTAGGCAAATCTCAACCCGACGAATGTGACCCCATTTTTGAGCGTTGGCGCAAAGCTGGGCAACGCAATGCCGATGCGGTGTGGAAACGAGTGATGGCGGCGGTCGAGGCCGACAATCAGCGTATGTTGCCTTACTTGCGCTCGTTATTGCCTCGTGAGCAGCAGTATCTGGCCGACAAATGGATCCAGGTGATGGACAACCCGGCGTTGGTTCAACGCAAAAGCTTTTTAACCGGTAAGCAGGCGAAAGAACGTGACCTGGCTGCTTACGGTATTCAGAAGCTAGTTTGGAAAAAGCCGGACGCGGCCGTTGAGGTTTGGAAAAAATACCGCAGCGACCCAGCTTTTAGTAACGAGAACCGCTCGAAAACCGCACGCCAGCTGGCCATTGCGTTAGCCAGTAAAGACGACCCGGCCGCCAAACCTTTTTTTGCCGTGGTGCAAAACGAACACAAAGACCGGCTCTTTGTGCAATGGCAATTAACTCACCTGCTGCGCAAACACGATTGGGCCGGTCTGGTTGACGCTATTAAAGCGCTGCCTGAACCCTATGCCACTGAAGAAGGCAGCCTGTACTGGCTGGCCCGGGCTCAGGATGAGTTGAAGCAAACTCAAGCAGCACAGCTGCTGTATCAGGATCTGGCAAAAAAACGCAGCTATTACGGCTATATGGCTGCTGCCCGCATTGGTGCTGAGCCTTCGTTGGCGCACAAAGCGGTGCCTGTGTCTGAAACTGATTATCTGGCCTTTAAAAGCAGTGGCCCGGTTCGCCGCATTAAAGAATGGCAGGCACTGGACAGACCCAATGCAGCCAAACGTGAACTGACCAGTCTGCAGCGTTATGGCTCCGACTTACAGCGCTTCAGCGCCGCCAAATACGCATCTGAATTAGGCTGGCACGACAATGCCATTACTGCGCTGGCCCAGGCAGGTTATTACGATGACGTCGAGCTGCGTTTCCCGACTTTGTATAAAAAGGAAATTCAGGCTCAGGCCAAAAAAGTGAATGTCGACCCAGCCTGGGCCATGGCGATTGCACGGCGGGAGAGTACCTTTATCCCGACGGCCAAATCAGCGGTTGGCGCTTTAGGCCTGATGCAAATTATGCCGAATACCGCGCGCCACATCACAGGAAAACGGGTGACCGAACAACAATTGTATAATCCGGTCACCAATATTAATTACGGCACCTATTACCTGAACTACTTGCTGAAAAAGCATGGCAATGTGGTGTTTGCCACTGCGGCTTATAATGCGGGCCCGAGCCGGGTGAATGCCTGGGTACCGAAAGATGGCCAGGTGCCACTGGATATCTGGATCGAAACCATTCCATTTAAAGAAACCCGCGATTATGTAAAAAACGTGCTGATGTACTATCAAGTCTATAGCCTGAAATTACAGACGAATCAGCAGGTTTTTGCTCCGCTCGCCCGTATGCAGGTAGGCTCTGGCAACAGGGTTCTGTGATAGACTCGGCACTGTTTGAATAAAGGGGAGAGAGTATTTCATGCGTCCGGCTTACCAAGAACTTTACGCCGCTCATTTGTTTCAACTCCAGCAGCGTACCAAAGCTGTGCTGGCCAGACAAAATCTGGATGGTCTGGTGATCCACTCCGGGCAGGCGAAACGCCAGTTCCTCGATGATATGGACTACCCCTTTAAAGTGAATCCGCAATTCAAAGCCTGGGTGCCGGTGTTGGATAACCCGAATTGCTGGTTGATTGTCGATGGCGAGAATAAACCCAAACTGGTGTTCTATTTACCAAAAGACTTCTGGCACAAGGTGCCGCAAGCGCCTGACAACTTTTGGTCCGGTTTTTTTGACATTCAGTTGTTGGATAAAGCCAATCAAGTCGACAAGTTACTGCCCTATGACAAGGCCCGTTATGCCTATATTGGCGAACACATCGAAGTCGCGCAGGCGCTGGGGTTCACGGAAATTAACCCGGATGCAGTGTTGAGTTACCTGCATTACCACAGAGCATACAAAACCGACTATGAACAAGCCTGTATGCGGGAAGCCAGCCGGATGGCGGTAGCAGGGCACCAGGCCGCCAAAACCGCCTTTTTTGCCGGCGGCAGTGAGTTTGATATTCAGCTGGCTTATCTGGCTGCGGTGCGCCAGGGCGAAAATGAAGTGCCGTATGGCAATATTATTGCGCTTAATCAGAATGCGGCCATTCTGCATTACACTGTGCTGGAGTCGCAGCCCCCGCAAAAGCGCCATTCATTTTTAATTGATGCCGGCGCCCAGTTCCACGGTTATGCGGCTGACATTACCCGCAGTTATAGTTATTTGCAGGATGAGTTTGCTGAGCTGATTACCGCGATGGATAAAGTGCAGCTGGAGCTGGTGGCTGGCCTGAAACCTGGCCTGAAATACCCGGATTTGCATGTGGAAGCGCATCAGCGTATTGCCCAAGTGTTAACAGACTTTGATTTTGTCCGTATGCCTGCCGCTGATATTGTCGAATCCGGTTTGAGCCAGGTGTTTTTCCCGCATGGCCTGGGCCATCACCTGGGGCTGCAAGTGCATGATGTGGGTGGCTTTATGGCGGACGAGCGGGGCACACATGTGGCTGCACCTGACGCCCATCCTTTCCTGCGCACCACGCGCACTGTGGAAGCCAATATGGTGTTTACCATTGAGCCCGGTCTGTATTTTATCGATTCATTGCTGGCTGATGCGCGCAACACCAAAGCGGGCCAGGCGGTGCATTGGGACAAGGTGGAACAATTCCGCAAGTTTGGTGGCATTCGCATTGAAGACAATGTGATTGTGCACAAAGACCGTAATGAAAATATGACCCGCGATCAGCAGCTGAACTGATGTCTGGTTGTTGGTTACTTGCTGCAACGGCTTCGTCTGAACAGGAAATCAAACGAAGCCGTTTTTTATGCACCTTATGGCCTGTCAGTAGCCTGGAGCAAGGCCAGGTTATTATTCAACAGCAAAAACAACTACATAGCTCGGCAGCCCATGTTTGCAGTGCTATGCTGTTAGCGCCTGGGCCTACAGGTCAGCCTGCTGCGAGCAGCGATGATGGCGAGCCCTCGGGTACAGCAGGCCGGCCTATGCTGGCGGTGCTGCAAGGCTCAGGACTGGCGGGGGTCTGTGCCACGGTGGTGCGCTACTACGGCGGTATTCAATTGGGGACTGGTGGTCTGGTTCGGGCCTACAGTGATGCTGTGCGACAGGCATTGCTGGTGGCTGAACGGCGTTTTCAGCCGGAATTGATCGGGGCTGAACTGGAGTTGTCTTACCCGGCTTTTGAAGCCATGCAACGGCAATGGGGCAATGTCTGGCAACTGGAATCGCAACAATTTCAGGCTGTGGTGCAGCTAAAATTGGCGTTACCTAAGCCGCAACAGGCAGAATTTGAGGATGATTTGATGCGTTATTCCGACAGACAAGCCAGCCTGCGCTGGCTGCAGGGACAATAAGCCCGATGCAATACCGCTCCATAATCCGCATTTTGGGCCTGTTGGTGGCCATTTTCAGTATCACGATGATCCCGCCTGCATTGGTCGCCTATTGGTACCAGGATGGTGCCGGCGTGCCTTTTTTGCTGTCGTTTATCTTGTCTATTGGTATCGGTTTATTGATCTGGTACCCGAACCGGCATGAAAAGTCTGAGCTGAAAGTGCGCGAAGGCTTTTTAATTGTGGTGTTGTTCTGGACTGTGCTTGGGGCTGTGGGAGCCTTGCCATTCTGGTTGTCAGACAAACCGGAAATGAACCTGGCCGCGGCGATGTTTGAAGCCTTCTCCGGACTTACTACCACAGGCGCTACTGTGCTGACCGGGCTGGAGACCCTGCCTAAAGCCATTTTGTTTTACCGCCAGCAACTGCAATGGTTTGGCGGCATGGGGATTATCGTGCTGGCGGTGGCGATACTGCCGATGCTGGGTGTTGGTGGCATGCAGTTGTACCGGGCCGAAACACCGGGACCGGTTAAAGATAATAAAATGACCCCGCGGATCGCCGATACCGCCAAGCATTTATGGTTTATCTACCTCGCCATTACGGTCGCTTGTTCCCTGGCATTTTATGTTGCAGGCATGGACTGGTTTGACGCTATCTGTCACGCTTTTTCTACGGTCGCCATCGGCGGATTTTCAACCTACGACGCCAGTATTGGCTACTTCAACAGTGTCAGTATCAATATGATCTGCGTGGTATTTTTGCTGCTCAGTTCAGTGAATTTCCCGCTGCACTTTGCGGCTATCCGCGGCAAAAGCGTGAAAACCTATTTGCGTGACCCCGAGTTCAAAGCCTTTTTGTGGATCCAGTTCCTGCTGGTGCTGGTGTGCTTTTTGGTCTTGCTGGAAGAGCAAATCTACCCGGACTGGCGCAGCGCGCTGAACCATGGCGTATTTCAGGCGGTGTCGATGTCAACCACAGCAGGCTTTTCTACTGCCAGCTTTGTGGCTTGGCCGCTGTTTTTGCCAATACTGCTGATTTTTGCCAGCTTTATCGGCGGCTGCGCTGGCTCTACTGCGGGTGGCCTAAAGGTGGTGCGGGTATTGTTGCTGTTTTTACAGGGCAAACGAGAGCTCAACCGGCTGGTGCATCCGCGGGCGATTTATTCCATCAAATTGGGCCGCCGCCCTGTCGATGACCGCATTGTTGAAGCGGTATGGGGCTTTTTTGCTGCATACGCCTTTGTGTTTGTGGTGATTATGTTGTTGCTTCTGCTGATTGGCCTGGACAATATCAGTGCTTTTACCGCGACTGCCGCTTGCTTAAACAACCTGGGTCCGGGTTTGGGTGAGGTGGCTGCCAATTTTGCTTCTGTACCGGACGCCGGCAAATGGGTGTTGGTGGTAGCGATGATTTTTGGCCGGTTGGAGATATTTACGTTGTTGGTACTTTTTATCCCCGCCTTCTGGAAAGATTAATTTTCCCGTCGCCAGAACGGCTGCGACTTCGTTGCTCACTTTTCACCACCTCATCACATCGTGATCTATGTTCAGGGGCTGTCGAAAAGCTTGCGCCTTGCCTCGCTCGTTCTGGCTTCTGCAGCCAACGCAGCTGCATCACCTGAAAAATGGGGTGGCCAGAACGGCTGTGACGTCGTTGCACACTTTTCGTCACCCAGTCCCAGAGCTGGCTCTGAGATGGGGCTGAAGGGTTAGATAAAGATGGCGCTGACCTGGAACAGGCGTTCCACTTCGGTGATGTACTTTTTGTCGACCAGAAACAGAATCACATGGTCGTTGCTTTCGATCACCACATTGTCATGGGCTATCAGCACTTCATCGCCCCGCACTATGGCGCCGATGGTTGCGCCTGGTGGCAACTTTATTTTGCCAATGGCCTGGCCTACCACTTTGGAGGTGGTTTTATCGCCATGGGCGACGGCTTCAATCGCTTCTGCAGCGCCACGGCGCAGTGAATAAACGTTGACGATGTCACCGCGGCGAATATGGGTCAGCAAGGCAGAAATAGTGGCTTGTTGGGGGGATACCGCAATATCCACTTCGCCACCTTGCAGCAGGTCGACATAAGCACCACGTTTAATCAGCACCATGGTCTTCTGTGCGCCCATACGTTTGGCCAGCATGGCAGACATAATGTTGGCTTCATCGTCGTTGGTGACGGCGAGAAACACATCCACTTGTTCGATGTTTTCTTCTTCCAGCAGCTCTGGGTCTGAGGCATCACCGACATAAACCACAGTGTTATCCAGCGCACTGGACAGAAACTCAGCCCGTTCTCTGCTGCGTTCAATCAGCTTCACGCTGTGGTTTTTCTCCAGCGCGCGCGCCAGACCAAAACCGACATTACCGCCACCGGCGATCATAATGCGGTGATAACTTTTCTCCAGCTTCTGTAGTTCACTCATCACGGCACGGATATGGCGTGTTGCGGCGACGAAAAACACTTCATCATCAGCCTCAATGACGGTAGTGCCCAATGGCTTAATGGCATGGCCGCGCCGGTAAATGGCAGCAACCCGGGCATCAATATGCGGCATGTGCTGTTTCAGCGTTGACAGCGCGTGGCCAACCAGCAGGCCGCCGTAATAGGCTTTAACTGCCACCAGGCTAACCTGGCCTTCCGCAAACTCCACCACCTGCAACGCACCCGGGTAGTCAATCAGGCGTTTGATATAGTCGGTGACCAGGGTTTCCGGTGAAATAAAGTGGTCAACCGGCATATCGTCTTTGTGAAACAGCTGGTCGCGGTATTTCAGATACTGGTTGGTGCGGATCCGTGCTATTTTCAGCGGCGTTGAGAAGATACTGTAAGCCACCTGGCAAGCGACAATATTCACTTCGTCGCTGCTGGTCACCGCAATGATCATATCGGCGTCTTCGGCACCGGCGCGTTTTAAGATATCCGGGTGGGCACTGTGGCCATGCACCACCTGCAAGTCAAACCTGTCCTGCAACGCACGCAGTTTATCCAGATTGATATCCACCACGGTAATATCGTTTTGTTCCCCTACCAGGTTTTCCGCCAATGTGGCTCCAACCTGACCTGCACCGAGGATAATGATCTTCATACGACCTCTGCGGTATTACCGCGTTGTTTTTCTGAGCTTAGCGTAATAAAAACCGTCCATTTGCTGCTGCCCTGGCAGAATTTGCCACTGGCTGTCGCTGTGTTCCGCAGACAGAGGAACCAACTCTGCATCTGGCTGCGCTTGCAGAAAATCGCTGATTTGCTGCTGATTTTCGTCCGGCAATACACTGCAGGTGGCATAAAGTAAAACGCCGCCTGGTTTCAGCAACGGCCAGATTTTTTGCAGAATCTGCTGCTGCAAGCTGGCAAGTGCTGCGATATCTGTTTTTTTGCGCAGCCAGCGGATATCCGGGTGACGTCGGATCACGCCGGTCGCTGAGCAGGGTACGTCCAATAAGATGCGGTCGAAACTGCGGCCCTGCGCCCATAGTTCCGGGGTGGCGGCATCGGCGGCAACGACTTCAGCCTGTAGTTGCAATCGTTCCAGATTGGCATGCACGCGTTGTAACCGGCGCGGATCTTTGTCCAGTGCTAACAGCTGAGCTTGTGGCGCCAACTCCAGAATATGGCTGGTTTTTCCGCCGGGCGCGCAGCAGGCATCGAGAATCGCCTCGCCGCTTTGCGGTTGCAGAAAATGGGCGGCGTGCTGGGCGGCGGCATCCTGCACTGAAAACCAACCGTCATCGTACCCAGGCAATAAGATCACTTCCTGGGCTTGCTCCAGCAGGATGGTGGTTGGCAGATAACTAAACGGCTGGCTGGCGTTCAGTCCTTCGGCTGCCAGTGCGGCCATAAAGGCGTCAGGCCGGATCCGCCGCTGATTAACCCGCAACCACAATGGTGCCTTTTGCTGGTTGGCGTCGATCACTTGTTGCCATTGCTCTGGATAGGCTTGCTGTAAGCTATTGACTATCCAGCCTGGGTGATTGGTCTGCACTGCGGCTGGCGCCTGACTGAAGTCGAATAGCTCGGGCTGGCGCTGTGCACTGCGCAGCACTGCATTGATAAGGCCTGTCAGCTTTTGGCCTTTGAGCAGTCGCGCGGCTTCTACGGTTTCACCTATGGCGGCATGGTCAGGGATGCGCAGGAATTTCAGCTGATACAAACCAACATAAATCAGAAACTGCAAAGGGCGCAGTTGTTTCACCAGCGGTTTGTCCATCAGTTTCTGACAGACAAACTCCAGCTGAGGCAACTGACGCATCAGGCCAAAACATATTTCCTGCAACAGCGCTTTGTCGGCCGGGTTTCCCAATTGTTGCTGAGCTTTTGGCAAGACATCGGAAAGCGAATGGCCCAAATCGACCACTTCATAACAACTTTGCGCCGCCAGCGCTCGCAGGTTAGTCAGCATCAGGCATACTCAGTTGCTGTCCAACCACCAGCCAGTCAGCGCGGCCATTGAGAAAATCAGTCACTTTCATCGGTTTTTTGCCGGCAGGTTGCAGCTCGGTGATGGCGAGCACACTGTCGGCACATTGAATGGCAATGCCTGTTTTATCCACCTGTACTACAGTGCCGACCGCTTTGTGCTGGCTGGGGCGCACTTCAGCTTTCCAGATTTTCAGTTGTTGGCTTTCCAGCTGCAAAATACTGATTGGCCAGGGGTTAAAAGCGCGGATTTCGCGTTCCAGTGCCGCTGCTGTTTTGGCAAAATTCAGCACAGCTTCGGTTTTATCCAGTTTCTCAGCGTAATTAGCCAGCTGGTCCTGCTGCACTTCTGCTTTGGCCTGCAGGGCCGGTAAATCCGTTAACGCGTCCAGCAAAGCGGCCGGGCCAACTTCTGCCAGTTTGTTATAGAGGCTGGTGCTGGTTTCATCCGATGCGATAGGGCAGGCCGCTTTGCTGAGCATGGCACCCGTATCCAGACCTTCATCCATTTGCATAATAGTGACACCGGATTGCTCATCACCGGCCCAAATGGCCCGCTGGATCGGGGCAGCACCACGCCAGCGCGGTAACAAGGAACCATGCACGTTAATGCAACCTAACTTAGGCGCTTGCAATACGGCTAACGGCAGGATCAGACCATAAGCAACCACCACCATCAGGTCTGCATTCAAGGCGGCCAACTCTTGCTGAGCTGGAGCTTTCTTCAGTGACTTAGGCTGGTAGACCGGGATCTTATGCGCCAGAGCAAGTTGTTTCACCGGGCTTTGTTGCAACTGGTGGCCGCGGCCAGCTGGACGATCGGGTTGGCTGTACACAGCAATTACCTGATGTTCGGAGTCCAGTAATGCCTGTAAGTGGCGGGCCGCAAAATCAGGGGTACCCGCAAAAATGATACGCAGTGGAGTGGTCAAGGGATATCCTGTCAGATTGCTTTGGCGAGCCGGGCTTCTTTTTCCAGTTTCTTTTTGATGCGGTCACGTTTTAACGGCGACAGGTAATCAATAAAGAGTTTGCCAACCAAATGGTCCAGCTCGTGTTGCAGGCAAATGGCCAAAAGACCATCGGCGTCAAATTCGAACCACTCGCCTTGTTCATTTTGAGCCTTCACCCGAACTTCGGCAGCACGCTCCACTTTGGCGTAGCTTTGAGGGACCGACAGGCAGCCTTCTTCGTAGCAGGTATCGCCACTTTTCGCGATGATTTCAGGGTTAATAAAGACCTGAGGCTGATTACGCTCTTCTGACAGGTCAATCACGACCACCCGCTGATGTACGTTCACCTGGGTTGCTGCCAGACCAATGCCATTTTCGGCATACATGGTTTCCAGCATGTCTTTGCAAAGCTGGCGGATCTCGTCATTTACTTCGGCAACGGGCTTAGCCACGGTGCGCAAACGTTCATCTGGGTAATGTAAAACGGTCAGTACTGTCATAGCCGGGAGAAAAATCCTGTCTGTTGTTAAGGCTGTGCTATGGTCTAATTTTAGCCATTTCTCTGGCGGATGGATAGCTTAGCGGGCTGAAAAGGCCCGTCCGCGGGCGGGGATCGGATGAAACTTCAACTTATTGCGTTAATTTTCGGCGTTCTTTCTACGGCTCCAAGCTCAGCTCAGCAGCTGACGTTAAAAGCAGATGCCCCAGCCCAGTACCAGGTAAAGACTGGCGATACTCTGTGGGGTATTGCCGGTCTTTACCTGGCAAAACCCTGGTTGTGGCCCGAACTATGGGAAGTTAACCCTGGGGTGAAAAATCCGGATCTGATTTACCCTGGTGACCTGCTAACGCTCAGATTTGACGCGCAGGGTCGGCCAACTCTGCAAAGGGAAGAAAGTGAGCCCCTACTTAGCTTTGCGTCTGAGTCTGTCAGCGCCACCTCGGACCGGGTAATTAAATTAAAACCCCGGGTTCGTACCTTGCAGCGGGGATCGGCACTTGATCTGTTGCCTGGGTCCCTCATTCAATCTTTCCTTGTCGGCCATCGCTTGGTGGCGCCTGCTGAGCTGGAGCAATCCGCTTATGTGGTCGGTGCCACGGTTGCGGTTAAAAATGCTGTCAGTGGCCATCTGATTTATGTACAAGGGAATCTGGATACCGGTCAGGCCTATGGCGTATATCGGCAAGCCGATGCTGTGGCAGACCCCCTCACCGGTGACGAGTTGGGCATTGAACTTGTGCCGCTTGCCCGCCTTAAATTGCTGCCGCCAGTCTCAGGTCAACAAGAAGGGTTACATAGGGCCGAGTTGTTCGACAGCCGACAAGAAGTCAGACAAGGCGATTGGGTGATGGCACTGCGCCAAAGCGCAGCTGTGCCTGCCAGGTTCAATCGGGTGGCGCTTCCTGCCAGTACCAAAGGTCTAATTCTCAGCAGCGCATCCGGATTCCGCGAGTTTGCCAACTGGGAAGTGTTGCTGGTGAATTTAGGGGCAGAGCAAGGCCTGATGCCAGGTCAATTGCTGTCGGTATTGCGGCCTTCTCCCCGGGTGTTGGACGGAACTCCCCCCAGTTACCCGCAAGACAGCGATGCCTGGCAGCGATTAACGGGAGCTTGGTTCAGTGACAGGGAAATGCCAACCGAAGTGGTTGGCAAGGTGATGGTTTTGGAACCACAAGCCAAAGCCAGCTATGTAATTGTTCTGGATGCCCTGATGCCATTGCATCTGGGCGACTGGGTAGGAGGGCAGGATGCCGGCCAACACTATTTGCAAACTAATGGCAGTACCGGGGCTGACCGGCCCTGAAGTTGGTCGCTGGTTAGAACTCTATGACAGGGATGAGCTGGTGCAGTTACCTGCCGCGCAATTGCTGGCGCTTGGCTGGACTCCCGGACAAATTGCTGTGCTTTCGTCGATCAAACCGGCCAGGTTGCAGCTGGCTGAATCCTGGCTGGCGCAAAGTGATGCGCATCATTTGGTGCTGTATTCAGACCCGGACTACCCAGAACTACTGCGCCAAACTAAAAATCCACCTTACCTGTTATTTGTCCAGGGCGACAAAGCCTTATTGGATCAGGCGCAGATTGCCATTGTGGGCAGTCGTCACCCGTCAGCCACCGCGAAACAAATTGCCCGTCAGTTTGGCGCTGAGTTGGCAGCACTGGGTCTGATCGTGACCAGTGGCATGGCTCAGGGCATTGATGGCTGCAGTCATCAGGGCGCTCTGGCTGGCGGAGGAAAAACCTTGGCGGTGCTCGGCAGTGGTTTGCAGCACATTTATCCCAAGCACCACCAGGCGTTGGCTGAGCAAATTGCCGCGCAGGGGGCGTTAATCAGTGAGTACTGGCCAGACACACCACCCAAAGCGGAGCACTTCCCACTGCGCAACCGCATCGTCGTGGGCATGAGTTTAGGCACTCTGGTGGTGGAAGCAGCAGAGAAAAGTGGTTCGTTGATCAGCGCCAAGCTGGCGGCCGATGAAGGACGGGAGCTGTTTGCCGTGCCCGGTTCTATCTACAATCCGCAGGCTGCCGGCTGCCATCAACTGATCCAGCAAGGTGCTAAATTAACCACTTGCGTGAAAGATATTCTGGAAGAGTGGAGCTTTTTGCAAAAACCTGGTCTAACTCTGCAAAAGGACAGTAAAAAAAATGCCCAAATAGGCTTGTTTGACTCCGCCATGTTGGCTAACGTAGGAGATGAGGCCACCGCTATCGATACCATAGCCGAGCGTTGTGGTTTACCGGTTGCGCAAGTCTCTATTGAATTACTTCAGCTGGAATTGGCCGGCGAAGTGGCAGCAGTACCTGGTGGTTACATCAGAGTGAGGAGGGCCTGACTATGTTTGATATCCTCATATACCTGTTCGAAAACTACATCCATAACGAATCAGAGATTTATGTTAACCACGCCGACCTGACCAAAGAACTCAGTAACGCCGGTTTTCATAATGACGATATATTCAAGGCACTGCGCTGGCTGGAAAGCCTGTCTGAGCTGCAGGAAAGCCATGTCAAACCTTATCTGACCAAAACTCCCAGTAATGCGGTGCGTATTTTCACCGTAGATGAACAACGCCGGCTGGACACCGAATGTAGGGGTTTTTTGTTATTTTTGGAGCAAATCAATGTGTTGGATGCTCCAACCAGGGAAATGGTGCTCGACCGGGTGATGGATCTTGACCAGAACCATGTCAGTCTCGATGACCTGAAATGGGTTGTGCTGATGGTACTGTTTAATGTTCCAGGGCATGAAAATGCTTATGCTCAAATGGAAGATCTTATTTTTGAAGAACCAACAGGCCCTCTGCATTAGCGACGGCTTTTCTGACTGAAAGCCTGACCGGATCTGCACCGGCTTCAGGCTTTCGGTTATACTCCGCGCAGCTCAGTATGCCGGAGAAGAACTATGCCCACAGAAGCGCTTTTTTCCCATGAAAAAGCTGTAGAACTTTGTCCGCTCTGCTCCAGCCCTTTACAGATCAAAAGTGGTAAAAATGGCCCCTTTTTAGGATGTTCGGCCTATCCAGGCTGTAATTACCTGAAAGCGTTGCATCCTCATGAAAATACAGTAGTCAAAGTGTTGGACAATGAACTTTGTCCGGATTGTCAGCAGCCGTTGGCTGTTAAAAATGGCCGTTACGGCATGTTCATTGGCTGTAGCAATTACCCTTCCTGCCACTTTGTGGTTCATCAGCAGGACGAAAACCAGGCCAGCGGGGTTGCTTGCCCGTCTTGCCATCAGGGTGAGCTGGTAGAGCGGACCAGCAAATATGGCAAAAGTTTTTATGGTTGCAACCGCTATCCGGATTGCACGTTTCTGGTGAACTTCAAGCCTGTTGCAGGGCAGTGTGAACACTGCCATTTTCCGCTGTTACTGGAAAAACCCTCAGCAGCAGGACTGAAACTTATTTGTGCGGATAAAAAATGCCAGCAGCTGCAGAGCGGCCAATAAAAAAGGCCATCCAGGCCCTTTTTAATCGCTTATCGCTTTGGCTCAGACCTTGCTGGCCAGAGTTTTGGCGACGTCAGCCACTTCTGGGAACCCAGCTTCAGGCAATAACGTACTTAGCGCCAAAAAGCGTTCCGCCAGTTGGGCTGGCGTGTCACCACAAAGATTAATGTGGCCCATTTTACGTCCTGGCCTTTTGCCTTTGCCGTACCAGTGCAGATGGCAACTTGGCAGACTTAACACAGCCGGGTCAACGTAATCTTCCCCCAGAATGTTGACCATCACGGTCGGACGAACTAACGCGGTGCTACCCAGTGGCAGGCCACAGACTGCACGTAAGTGGTTTTCAAATTGACAAGTGTCTGCACCTTGTTGCGTCCAGTGCCCAGAGTTATGCACCCGCGGTGCAATTTCGTTGACCAGTAGTTGATCGCCTACCTGAAAAAACTCCAGCGCCAGTACGCCGACATAACTCAGCTGGTTGGCCACGGCGTCGAACATCTGTTTCGCCTGCGCTTGTAACGCCTCATTGCTAGGCAATGCTTGTGATACTGTCAGCACGCCATTGACATGATGGTTTTCGGTCAAGGGGTAAACCACGGTTTCACCTTGGGCATTGCGAGCACCCACCAGGCTGACTTCGCGGTCAAAACGAACAAACTGCTCAGCCACTATGGCCTGCGGCAGACTATGTTCGGCGCCGGCCATAAAGGCGGCAATATCCGCCCACACGGCGGCGGCGTCAGCTTGCTGCTTTAAACGCCATTGGCCTTTGCCATCATAACCAGCTAAGGCGCTTTTCAGCACTAATGGCAAACCCAGTTGCTCGAGCGCAGCATAAAATTCGCTTTCGGTTTGCACAACACGATAAGCGGCATTGGCAACGCCCGCCTGATCCAATAAGGCTTTTTCCTGACGACGGTCGCCGCCTGCTTTAATTGCAGTGCTGTTGGGTCGAAATTTCCCGCTGGCTTCGCAGACCGCTTGCACCGGGTAAGGAATATGTTCGAATTCAGAACTGACCACGTCTGCGGCGGCGACGGCTTGCTCCAGCGTTAACGGATAAATTTCTCCTGTAACAGGATGCTGCACCTTGGCTGAATTTACGTCATAAGCGGTGACTTTCAGATTCAGTGGAGCGCCTGCCAACGCCATCATCCGTGCCAGTTGCCCGGCGCCCATTACTAACACATTCATCTGTTAGTCCTCTGCTGGGTTAGGGTGTGCCAGCACAGAGTCCGTCTGTTCTTTGCGGAAGGCATCAATTTTTGCCATCAACGTGTCGTCTGATGTCGCGAGGATCTGAGCTGCTAATAATCCGGCGTTGGCGGCTCCGGCGTCACCAATGGCCAAAGTACCCACAGCAACACCTTTCGGCATTTGCACAATAGACAATAACGAATCCAGGCCTTTCAGGGCTTTGGACTGAACTGGAACGCCTAAAACCGGCAGACTGGTAAAGGCAGCTGCCATACCTGGTAAGTGAGCAGCACCACCGGCACCTGCAATAATTACTTTTAAACCACGGCTGGCTGCAGCACCGGCATAATCAGCCAATAACTGCGGGGTTCTGTGAGCGGAAACTACCGTTGTTTCATAGGGAATTTGAAATCTGTCGAGCATATCGGCGGCGTTTTTCATCGTCGGCCAATCCGATTTAGACCCCATGATAATACCTACTTTCATTGTCGTTTCCTCAAAGCATTGCAGAACTGGCATAATTAAAGGCGCTATTATAGCCAGCTCACCTGTAGCGGCCAACTTAAGACGTGGACTTTATGAGTAAACACCCCCAATTGAATGACGCTGTGGCTGCGTTGCAGCAAGGCAAAGTTATTGCTTATCCGACAGAAGCCGTATTTGGCGTAGGTTGCGACCCTGATAATACTGACGCCATTGCTTTGTTGTTGCAGATCAAACAGCGGCCAAAAAGCAAAGGTTTAATCCTGATTGCGGCAGACTTTGCGCAATTACTGCCTTATATTGCCGCCGATCAGATCACGGATGAACAACGTCAGCTAATGCTCGGCAGTTGGCCAGGCCCCGTGACTTGGGTGGTACCGGCGTCATCACGCTGCAGCGACTGGCTGACCGGTCAGTTCAGCACTATTGCTGTGCGTGTCAGTGATCATCCGTTGGTGCAACAATTGTGTCTGGCTTATGGCAAGCCGCTGACATCCACCAGCGCTAATTTGTCTGGTCTGGAGCCAGGCCGCAGCACTGACGAAGTTGCGGAGCAATTGGCAGATCAATTGGCTGTGATTGTTGATGCACCGACAGGTGGCCGGACTGCGCCTTCAGAAATTCGTGATTTAGCCAGTGGGCAGATTTTCAGAGCAGGATAAATGATGCAACAGGTAGACAAACAACAGGTAAAACAGTTTCTGCTGCAGTTGCAGGAACAAATTTGTGACCAACTCACTGCGGTCGATGGCCAGGCATACTTTGTCGAAGATAGCTGGGACAGAGCCGAAGGCGGCGGTGGCCGTTCACGGGTGCTGACGCAAGGCGCAGTGTTTGAGCAGGCTGGCGTGAATTTCTCTCATGTGTTTGGCGACAAGATGCCTGCGTCGGCGACGGCCCACCGACCCGAGTTGGCCGGTCGTAAGTTTGAAGCCATGGGCGTGTCCTTGGTGATCCACCCGTCCAACCCTTATGTACCGACCAGCCACGCCAATGTGCGGTTTTTTATCGCAGAAAAGGAAGGTGAAGCGCCGGTGTGGTGGTTCGGTGGTGGTTTTGACCTGACGCCTTATTACCCTTTTGAAGAAGATGTGCTGCATTGGCACCAGGTTGCTAAAGACAGCTGTGACGCTTTTGACCCTGGTTATTACCTGAAATACAAAGCCTGGTGTGACGAGTATTTCTATTTAAAACACCGCGGGGAAACCCGTGGGGTTGGTGGTTTGTTTTTTGACGATCTGAACGAAGCCGGCTTTGAACAAAGCTTTGCCTTTATGCGGGCAGTGGGCGAAGCCTATTGCAAGGCCTACATCCCTATTGTGCAAAAGCGCAAAACCACTGCTTACGGTGAAGCGCAGCGGCAATTCCAGTTATACCGCCGTGGCCGCTATGTTGAATTCAATCTGGTATTTGACCGAGGCACTTTGTTCGGTTTGCAAAGTGGTGGACGCACCGAATCTATTCTGATGTCGATGCCGCCATTGGTTCGCTGGGAATATGGCTATCAGCCTGAAGCGGGCTCGCCGGAAGCTAAGTTATATGAGCGCTACCTCAAACCGCAAAACTGGCTGAATCTCTAAAGGTGAAAAGGCGGCAAGGGCCGCCTCTTTAGTTATCGCTGTTGATCATATGACTGGCCAGTTGGTTCAGGGCTTCTTTTAAACCGCCGCGCAGCAGTTTGTCTTCCACCACTTCATCCAATGCTTTATTCATGCAGAACATCCACTGGTCGCGTAGCTGGGGGGTCACAGTAAAAGGCATATGCCGCATCCGTAGCCGTGGGTGACCGTATTTCTGTTCGAATAACGAAGGCCCACCTAACCAACCAGATAAAAATTCGAAGAACTTTTGCCGGATAGTGTCCAGTGGTAACGGATGTATGGCATAAAGCTCGGCGCATTCTGGAGCTGACGCCATAATATCGTAGAATCGATTGGCCAGACGCCGCGTTGGCGCCTCGCCACCAATTAATTCATAAGGGGTGACTTGTGGCGTGGGGTGACGCTTGTTATCGTCGGGTTTAAGCATTTTTTTCAGCAACTTCAACATAGGATTATCGTGGACCGTTACGCAGTATTTGGGCATCCGATTGCACATTCAAAATCACCGCTGATCCATAGCTGGTTTGCCGAACAAACAGGGCAATCTTTAAGTTACGAGGCCATTCTAGCACCGCAGGATGGCTTTGCCGAATCCTGGGCTGAGTTTGTCCGCACAGGTGGGCGCGGTGGTAACGTCACTGTTCCATTTAAAGAGCAGGCATTTGCGCTGGCCGGTCAACTAAGCGCGCGAGCAAAGCAGGCGGGAGCGGTAAACACCTTATACATAGATAGTGCAGGTGTCTTGTGTGGCGACAATACCGATGGTTTGGGTTTGGTGGCCGACCTACAGCGACTGGCGGCTCCGCTGATAAATGCGAGCGTGCTGGTGTTAGGGGCAGGAGGCGCTGCCCGCGGGGTTGTCGGGCCTCTGCTTGACTCCGGAGTGAGCAAAGTCCATATCGCCAATAGGACCGCCAGCAAGGCTGAGCAAATAGCTGCGCTATTTCAGCATCACGTCAGTGCGTCGGGTTATGGGAATATTCCGCATGAGCCCTGGCATCTGGTGATCAACGCTACCTCCAGCGGTTTATCGGCGGAGCGACCACCACTGGATGAAGCCCATTTGGCAGCTACGCAGTTGGCATATGACATGCTGTATGGCAAAGAACCAACGGCTTTTTTGGCCTGGTGCGCGGAACATCAGATAGTTTGTGCCGACGGTTTAGGTATGTTGGTGGGTCAGGCGGCAGAAGCTTTCGCTATTTGGCGGGGCGTAAAGCCGCAGGTAGAACCTGTATTAAAGAGGCTGCGTCAGGAGCTTGGCTTATGAATCAGCAACTGATCTTTAATCACGATTTTGTCTGGAACGAGCATGAACAGGCTGCGCAATGCAGTTGTCTTCAGGCAGGTCTGAAAGTGATCATCTATATAAAGAAGCCTGAAGGCTGGATAGCCGATGCCTGGCTGGTTCAGGTAAAAGAAGATTACTTTTTCTGGGAAGAGGAAATTGAGGCTGCGCTGGATGCTCAGCCTTTGGGTGAGGACGCTATTTTAAGGCTGGATGGTTCAGCTTAAGCTTCCGCCAAATAGTCATCTTTCAACACAACATAATTTTCAGCCGACTGAGGTAAAAACTTCAATTCTGCTTCTGTGAGTGGCCGGGCCTGCTTCACCGGGCTACCGACATAGAGGTAGCCGGATGCCAGTCGTTTGCCTGGTGGCACCAATGAACCTGCACCAATAATCACATTGTCTTCGACTATGGCTTCATCCATCACGATGGCGCCCATGCCCACCAGAATCTTATTTCCCAACTGGCAACCATGCAGCATGACTTTATGTCCCACAGTGACTTCATCACCAATAATAAGAGGAGAGCCTTGCGGATTTTTACTGGTAGGCCGGGATACATGCAGGACTGAACCGTCTTGTATATTGCTGCGTGCACCAATGCGGATTTTGTTCACATCACCGCGCGCGGCGACCAAAGGCCAGATACTGCTGTCTTTGCCAATTTCAATATCGCCCATCACTACTGCTGATTCATCTATATAGACGGCTTCGGCAAGAGTTGGGGATATACCTTTATAAGTGCGTAGGGACATAAAAACCTCCTGAATTTGGCTTGAGTATGCTAGAAATGTTCAAAAAAAGCACCTTTCGTTCAAAAGTCATCCGAACAAACCCGAATTTATAAGTTTTCTTGTTTTCCCTGTTGCGCGGTTCCAAAAACTCCCTATAATGCGCGCCATGCCGACGGGGTGAAGCGAAAGCGACTCTGGTGGTGATAAAAAATGAAGTGAAAAACATCGTAAAATGATGCTTG
>NZ_JBHSGB010000015.1:0-101057 GCF_042654345.1 Rheinheimera marina | reverse complement strand
CGGCCAAACAAAGCCTTGGGTGGCATACCACCGAAGTACAAAGACAATTTAATAACACAGGCTTCTACTTCAAGCGTCCATTAAAAATGGGATGATTACCGGAGCAAGTCAAACTCTTTGCTTATATGTTGTATTTTATAGCCCACATAAAAATCATTGTAAATGTTGACAAATGACAACAGAGATAACATCTCGCTTATCAATACTTTTATATCACCCAACTCTGCATCATCAATATCTATTTCATAGTGCTCTCTGAATGACTTGTACTCATCAGGAGCTAATGACTCATGAGCCTGAGAAAGAGATAATAAGTTAATACTTTTCATAAAATTTAATAAATTTCCAACACCGAATATAGATATTTGAACTCTCAGAACCCTGTGAGCTAGTGAGATAGCTTGCCTTAGCAACTAACGATATAGCTCAACGGCGCGTTTAGCGTCCGTTGCAGCGTCTTGTTCTGTCTTTGGTTTGCGGTGGACCACCATTCCCTTGGCTCCTTATGACTCAAGCAGTAAAACAATTCCCGACGCAAAACCTCGCCGGTGCTGGGGTTTGTGGCTTTACTCGAAGCTTGTGCGCGCCATCCGTCTGCATGCTCGCATCAGCGGTGACGCGAACGCTTCGAGCGTTGCAGAAAAACACAAACTTTTCAAGATTAGTTTGTTCTCTAAATCTGGACATTATGCCCCACCGATCTAAAGCCCTTAATCCGGCGAGACAGAACGATATAGCTCAACGGCGCGTTTAGCGTCCGTTGCAGCGTCTTGTTCTGTCTTTGGTTTGCGGTGGACCACCATTCCCTTGGCTCCTTATGACTCAAGCAGTAAAACAATTCCCGACGCAAAACCTCGCCGGTGCTGGGGTTTGTGGCTTTACTCGAAGCTTGTGCGCGCCATCCGTCTGCATGCTCGCATCAGCGGTGACGCGAACGCTTCGAGCGTTGCAGAAAAACACAAACTTTTCAAGATTAGTTTGTTCTCTAAATCTGGACATTATGCCCCACCGATCTAAAGCCCTTAATCCGGCGAGACAGAACATATTAATCAAATGCACAGCCCACGCTTTTAACTTGGCCCGGTGCAAGTTGATTTTTTTAGATTCATTCCACACTACCGAAAAAATCTATCTTTCTCAAGCCTTTACCAGCATTACACGCTTTGCAAAATACGAAAGAGTGCGTAGCCCACCCTAGAAAATATGAAACATTATTTTTACATTCTATAGTTAAATTTTGCTCTGCAGAGGGAACTGCCATGGCATCACAATTTTTGCAACAAGTAGCTGACTTTATGCGCACCCGGCGGTATGCCAAACGCACCATTGAAACTTACCTGCATTGGATCCGCTTCTTTATTTTGTATCACAATAAACAACACCCATCTGAGCTTGGTAATGCGCAGGTAGAGCAGTTTTTAACCTGGCTGGCGGTGGAGCGGCATGTTGCGTTTAAAACCCAAAGTTCGGCGCTGAACGCGTTGGTGTTTTTGTACCGCGAGTTTTTGCAGCAGCCATTGTCGTTACAACTGAACTTTAACACTGCCAACACGCCACCAAAGCTGCCGGTGGTACTGACGCGCGCTGAAGTTGCAGCCTTACTGCGCTGGATAGACCCCAAATATAAGCTGGTGGCTCAACTTTTATATGGCAGTGGCTTACGGCTGATGGAAGCGGTTCGTCTGCGGGTCAAGGACATTGATTTCGATTATTTGTCGGTGATGGTGTGGCAAGGCAAAGGCAATAAAAACCGGCGTGTCACTTTAGCCGCTGAGTTAATCCCGCCCCTGCAACAGCAAATAGCCATGGCTGAACGCTGGTTTGATGCTGACTTGCTCAACCCGGTTTACAGCGGCGTCTGGCTACCTTATGCGCTGGCACTGAAATACCCTGCGGCACCACGCCAACTAGGCTGGCACTATTTGTTTCCTTCAGCTCAATTGAGTCAGGATCCAGAGTCAAAACAAATCCGCCGCCATCATATCGATGAAACCTGTGTGCGCAGAGCCATTAAAGCAGCAGCCTTTCAGGCAAAGATCCAAAAGAATGTCACCTGCCATGCGCTCAGGCATAGTTTCGCAACCCATCTCTTAGAATCGGGGGCCGATATTCGCACGGTACAAGAACAGCTTGGCCACAGCGATGTAAAAACCACACAAATTTACACCCATGTACTAAGCCGGGGTGGCAATGCTGTGAAAAGCCCGTTGTCATTACTGCTGAATCAATAACAAGTTCTAATGCTTAAACAAAAAATAAGGGCGGGTTAAACCCCGCCCTTATGGCAATTTACCGGATGAGCCTTAGCTCAATGGCAACTTACCAGCCAGTGATTTCTTTCAGAGCTTTACCGATGTCGGCCAGGCTCTTCACTGTTTTCACGCCTGCGTCTTCCAGGGCTGCGAACTTCTCGTCTGCAGTACCTTTACCACCAGAGATGATGGCGCCAGCGTGGCCCATACGCTTACCAGCTGGTGCAGTTACACCGGCAATGTAAGACACAACAGGCTTAGTTACGTTTGCTTTGATATAAGCAGCAGCTTCTTCTTCAGCAGAACCACCGATTTCACCAATCATTACGATGGCTTCAGTTTGTGGATCTTCCTGGAATAATTTCAGGATGTCGATGAAGTTAGAACCTGGGATTGGGTCACCACCGATACCAACGCAAGTAGACTGACCGAAACCGAAATCTGTGGTTTGTTTCACAGCTTCATAGGTCAGAGTACCAGAACGTGACACGATACCTACTTTACCTGGCTTGTGGATGTGGCCTGGCATGATACCGATTTTACATTCGCCCGGAGTGATTACGCCTGGGCAGTTAGGGCCGATTAAACGTACGCCTAACTCGTCACATTTTACTTTGGCATCCAGCATGTCCAGCGTTGGGATACCTTCAGTGATACAAACGATCAGTTTGATACCGCCGTTGGCCGCTTCCAGGATTGAATCCTTACAGAAAGCTGCTGGAACGTAGATCACAGAAGCTTCAGCGCCAGTGGCGTCTACGGCTTCTTTTACTGTGTTGAACACTGGCAGGCCCAGGTGAGTCTGACCGCCTTTGCCCGGAGTTACACCACCAACCATTTTGGTGCCGTAAGCAATGGCTTGTTCAGAGTGGAAAGTACCCTGAGCACCAGTGAAACCCTGGCAAATTACTTTAGTGTCTTTGTTAATTAAAACGCTCATTCTTTACCCCTTATACGCCAGCAGCTGCAGCGACGACTTTCTTGGCAGCGCCAGTCAGGTCTGTATCAGCGATGATGTTCAGGCCGCTTTCACCCAGCACTTTAGCACCCAGTTCAGCGTTGTTACCTTGCAGACGAACGACTACAGGAACTTTAACGCCAACTTCTTTCACTGCACCGATTACACCTTCAGCGATCATGTCACAACGCACGATACCGCCGAAGATGTTGATGAATACGGCTTTCACAGCGTCATCAGACAGGATAATTTTGAATGCTTCAACAACGCGCTCTTTGGTCGCGCCGCCGCCAACGTCCAGGAAGTTAGCTGGTTGGCCACCGTGTAATTTCACGATGTCCATAGTACCCATAGCTAAGCCAGCACCGTTGACCATACAGCCGATGTCGCCACCTAAAGCGACATAGTTCAGTTCCCATGAAGCAGCGTGTGCTTCACGTGGATCTTCCTGTGAAGGATCCTGCATCGCTTTCAGTTCTGGGTGACGGTACAGAGCGTTGCCGTCAATCACCAGCTTGGCATCCAGACAGTGCAGGTTGCCTTCTGGCGTGATTACCAGTGGGTTTACTTCTAACAGCGCCAGGTCTTTTTCCTGGAACAGTTTGGCTAAGCCTAAGAAGATGTTGACGAACTGGTTCACTTGCTTGCCTTCCAGGCCCAGTTTGAACGCCAGCTCACGGCCCTGGAATGGCTGAGCGCCTACCAGTGGATCGACCGTAGCTTTTAAAATTTTCTCTGGAGTTTCGTGGGCAACTTTTTCAATTTCCACGCCACCTTCAGTAGATGCCATAAACACGATGCGACGTGAAGAGCGGTCTACTACTGCACCCAGGTACAGTTCTTTCGCGATATCAGTACAGGTTTCCACCAGAATGCGGCTAACCGGCTGACCTTTTTCGTCTGTCTGGTAAGTTACCAGGTTTTGGCCCAGCCATTTTTCTGCGAAAGCGCGGATTTCGTCTTTGCTCTTAACCAGTTTCACACCGCCCGCTTTACCGCGACCACCAGCGTGAACCTGAGCTTTAACAACAAACATGTCGCCGCCGATCTGATCAGCTGCTGCAACTGCTTCTTCCACAGTGGCAGCGGCGATGCCTTTCGATACAGGCAAACCATATTGGGCAAACAGTTGCTTCCCCTGATACTCGTGCAAATTCATGGCTATTTTCCGTTCATTTTGACATTAAGGCTGCACCGGGGGATGCAGCCAGACTTTAAACCGGCGCAGATTATAGTGCCGATCGGTTCGATAAAAAATGCCGGGGGTACAAATAAACCGGCATTTTTTTACCTGTTCGCTGAAATTAGATATCCAGCAGAATACGGGTTGGGTCTTCCAGCAACTCTTTTACAGTCACCAGGAAGCCGACAGACTCTTTACCATCGATGATACGGTGGTCGTATGACAGAGCCAGGTACATCATTGGCAGAATTTCCATTTTGCCGTCCACGACCATCACGCGGTCCTGGATTTTGTGCATACCCAGAATAGCGGATTGTGGTGGGTTGATGATTGGCGTTGACATCAGAGAACCAAACACACCACCGTTGGTGATGGTGAAGTTACCGCCAGTCAGGTCGTCCATTGCCAGCTTGCCGTCACGGCCTTTGATGGCTAAGTCTTTGATACCTTTTTCCATTTCAGCCAGGTTCAGCTTGTCACAGTCACGCAGTACTGGGGTAACCAGGCCACGAGGTGTAGACACTGCAATGCTGACGTCGAAGTAGTTGTGGTAAACAATGTCATCGCCATCAATAGCCGCATTCACTTCTGGGAAGCGTTTCAGCGCTTCAGTCACAGCTTTTACATAGAACGACATGAAACCTAAACGGATGCCGTGTTTCTTCTCGAACACGTCCTGGTACTGCTTACGCAGGTCCATGATTGGTTTCATATTCACTTCGTTGAAGGTCGTCAGCATGGCTGTGCTGTTTTTCGCTTCCAGCAGACGGTTGGCAATGGTCTTACGCAGACGCGTCATAGGAACACGTTTTTGTGAACGGTCACCAGTGACTGGTGCAACGACTGCGGCAGCAGCTGGAGCGGCTTTGGCCGGAGCAGCGGCAGCTGGTGCGCCGGCCAGGAATTTTTCCACGTCTTCTTTAGTGACGCGGCCATTTTTACCTGAGCCTTTGATTTTGCTGGCGTCTAAGCCTTTTTCTGCGATCAGTCGGCGAACAGACGGCGTTAACACGTCATCGCTGTCTGCAGATTCAGCAGCCGGAGCGGCAGCTGGAGCAGCGGCGGCTGGCGCAGCAGCTGTTGCACCGGCGTTCAGGTGACCAATCACTTGTTCAGCCAGCACGGTTGCGCCTTCTTCGTGCACGATTTCGCCCATCACGCCGTCGGCCTGAGCAACCACTTCTAACACGACTTTGTCAGTTTCGATATCGACCAGCACCTGGTCACGGCTTACTGCTTCACCTGTTTTTACATGCCAGGTGGCGATTGTTGCATCAGCAACTGATTCTGGAAGTACCGGGACTTTAATTTCCACTTTGTCACCTATTCTATTGGTCAGAGTTCAGTTTCATCTGCCAGGTTTCTCCTGACAGCTAAAAGCCAAAGTCAGAGGTCCGAAAACCGGCCCCTGACTGGGATACAGCAAAGCGCGGCCACAGACCGCGCTTTTTAGTTACACAAGAGTCAGAGCTGCGTTCACTAAAGCCTGTTGTTGCTTGTTGTGAACCGACAGATAACCTACTGCCGGAGACGACGACGCCTCGCGACCAGCGTATGTCAGTTTTGCACCGGCCGGGACTGAAGCCCAGAAGTGGTGCTGACTGCAGTACCAGGCGCCCTGGTTCTGCGGTTCTTCCTGACACCAGACGAAATCTTTCACGTGCTGATAATCTTTCAGTGCTTCGGCCATTTCTGCAGCCGGGAACGGATACAGCTGTTCGATACGCACAATGGCGATATCTGTGATGTTGCGTTTACGACGCTCGTCCAGCAGATCGTAATAGACTTTACCGCTACACATCACCACGCGTTTCACATCGCTTGGCTTCAGTGTATCGATTTCACCAATCACGTTCTGGAACACACCGCTAGACAGCTCTTCCAGCGTGGAAGTTGCTAATGGGTGGCGCAGTAACGATTTAGGCGACATCACAATTAATGGGCGACGCAGTGGGCGCACCATTTGACGGCGGATCATCGCAAACACCTGAGCTGGTGTAGACGGCACCACCACTTGCATATTGTGGTCAGCACATAATTGCAGGAAACGCTCCAGACGGGCTGAGGAGTGTTCCGGACCCTGACCTTCATAACCATGTGGCAGTAACAGGGTTAAACCGCAGAGACGGCCCCACTTCTGCTCGCCAGAGCTTAAGAATTGGTCGATCACCACCTGAGCGCCGTTGGCGAAGTCGCCAAACTGGCCTTCCCAAATGACCAGAGCTGAAGGTTCAGCTGTGGCATAGCCGTATTCGAATGCTAAAACAGCTTCTTCAGACAGCGCTGAGTCATACACCTGGAACGGGCCCTGGTCAGCACTGATGTGCTCCAGCGGAGTATAGACAGAAGCGTCAGCCTGGCTGTGCAGTACGGCATGACGGTGGAAGAACGTACCACGACCAGAATCCTGACCGACGATACGGATACGGTTACCAGCGCCAACTATTGAGGCGTATGCCAGAATTTCAGCAAAGCCCCAGTCGATTTTCTTCTCGCCTTTGAGCATCAGTGCGCGGTCTTCGTACACTTTGCCGACCTGACGTTGCAGGGTATGAGACTCTGGGAACTGAATGGCTTTGTTGCCTAAATCCACCAGTTTTTCGACTGGCAGTGCAGCGTCGTACGCCACATCCCAATCTTTACCGATGTAGGGTGTCCAGTCGGCCATAGACTCGGTCATTGGACGCCACTCGTCTACCACACAGTCGCCTTTGTCCAACGCGTCACGGTAGCCGTCAATCAGCTTTTGTACGTCGTCTGCAGCAATCACACCTTCCAGTGCCAGTTTCTGTGCATACAGTTCACGTGGCGTCGGGTGTTTTTTGATTTTTTGGTACATCAGCGGCTGCGTGGCATTTGGCTCGTCCGCTTCGTTGTGACCGTTACGACGGTAACACACCAGGTCAATCACCACGTCACGTTTAAAGGTGTTGCGGTAATCCACAGCTAACTGAGCCACGAAGACCACAGCTTCAGGGTCGTCACCGTTGACGTGGAAAATTGGCGCCTGCACCATCTTGGCGATGTCAGTACAGTAAGGTGTAGAACGGGTATCTTCCGGGTTCGACGTGGTGAAACCTACCTGGTTGTTCACCACGATACGGATAGACCCCCCCACTTTGAAGGCGCGGGTCTGAGAAATGTTGAAGGTCTCAGCGACCACGCCCTGGCCTGCAAAGGCAGAGTCACCGTGAATGGTAATTGGCAGTGCCATTGAGCCGTCAACACAACCGCGGCGGTCTAAACGGGCACGCACAGAACCCATCACCACTGGGTTCACGATTTCCAGGTGAGACGGGTTAAAGGCCAGTGCTAAATGCACATTGCCGCCTTTGGTTTCGAAATCTGACGAGAAACCCATATGGTATTTCACGTCACCGGCACCTACTACTTCGTATTTACCGGCGAATTCGTCGAACAGTTTGCTTGGGTTTTTACCCAGCACGTTGATCAGGGTGTTCAGACGACCACGGTGGGCCATACCGATCACACAGTCTTTGGCGCCCTGCTCACCGGCACGGTGGATCATCGCTTTGAGCATTGGCACTAAGGCGTCACCACCTTCCAGACCAAAGCGCTTGGCGCCAGGGAACTTGGAGGCCAGGTATTTCTCCAGGCCGTCAGCTGCCACCAGGTTTTTCAGGATCTGCAGCTTCTGTTCTTTGCTGTAATTGGCCTGCGACTGCACAGACTCCAGACGTTGCTGGATCCAGCGCTTTTCGTCAGTCGATACAATGTGCATGTACTCAGCACCAATGGTGCCGCAGTAGGTACGCTCCAGGGCTTTGTACAGATCGCCCAGCTTCATGCTGGTTTCACCACCGGCGAAGGAGCCTACGTTAAATTCACTGTCAAAGTCGGCTTCAGTGAGATCGTGATGGGATAATTCCAAATCACGTACCCGTGGTTGTTTCCACAGGTTTAAAGGGTCGAGATTGGCGTGCTGATGACCACGGAAACGGTAAGCGTTAATCAGCTGCAGGACTTTGACCTGACGCTGATCGGCTCCGCCGCCGGCAACCGTAATGACTTCACGGTGTTTGTTTTTGGCTAACTCTAAAAACTGAGCGCGGACATCGCTGTGGCGGGTTTCAAGATCAACACCGTCAATCTTCGGAAGGCTGGCAAAAAACTGACGCCATTCTTCGTCAACACTAGCCGGGTCGGCTAAGTAGGATTCATAGAGTTCGTCCACATAGGCCATGTTGCCACCGCCTAAGTGAGAAGACTCTAACCACGCCTTCATTACACCTTCGTGCATTTGGTTTCCCTTTATTCGAAGCACCTGGAAAAACTAGCAATGCTATTGCTTGATGATTTTCACCAAGGCTTATTTTTTCGACTTTGAACTAACGAAGGGCGCTTTACAGCGCCCGGTTTAATAACATGGATTTGATTTGACCAATGGCCTTGGTCGGGTTCAATCCTTTTGGACACACGTTCACACAGTTCATGATGCCGTGGCAACGGAACACGCTGAACGCGTCATCCAGATCATTTAAGCGCTGCTCTGTGGCTGTATCACGGCTGTCCGCCAGGAAGCGGTAGGCGTGTAACAGACCTGCAGGGCCGATAAACTTGTCCGGGTTCCACCAGAATGACGGGCATGAGGTTGAACAACAGGCACACAGAATACACTCGTACAGGCCATCTAACTTTTCACGTTGTTCTGGCGACTGCAGGTATTCACCGGCAGGAGGCAGACCGTCGTTGATCAGGTACGGCTTCACTTTTTCGTACTGTGTGTAGAACTGGGTCATGTCGACCACTAAGTCACGCACCACAGGTAAACCTGGCAGCGGACGGATCACCAACTTGCCACCTTTGCCCTTGCCTAAAGCAGACAATGGGGTGATACAGGCCAGACCGTTTTTACCATTCATGTTCAGACCGTCTGAACCACAGACGCCTTCACGGCAGCTGCGACGGAAAGATAAGGTTGGGTCTTGCTCTTTTAATTTCAACAGTGCGTCCAACACCATCATGTCGCGGCCTTCCGGGTTGTCCAGGACATAGTCCTGCATCCGAGGCGCTGTATCGACGTCCGGGTTGTAACGGTAGATAGAGAATACTAACTTGTTCATTCTGTATCCCTCTTAGTAAGTACGGGCTTTAGGAGGGAAAGCCGGACGGAATTTAGTTTCCATATTCACTTTCCGCTTAAACATAGACTCAGTGTCCGGAGAGTAAACGCTGTGGCATAACCAGTTTTCATCGTCACGATCCGGGAAGTCAAAGCGCGCGTGAGCACCACGACTCTCTGTTCTGTAGTTGGCAGCAACTGCAGTAGAGAATGCGGTTTCCATCAGGTTGTCCAGTTCCAGACATTCGATACGCTGAGTGTTGAACTCGGCGCTCTTGTCGTCCAGACGGGCATACTTCAGACGTTCACGGATCACTTTTAACTGTTCTAAGCCTTCAGCCATAGCCGCACCTTCACGGAATACCGAGAAGTTCAGTTGCATACATTGCTGTAAGTCTTTCTTGATTTGTGCCGGGTCTTCACCCTGGCCTGGCTTGCTGTCTTCCCAACGTTGAGTACGGGCCAGCGAAGCTTCCAGATCAGATTCAGAAGCAGCACGGTATTCAGAGGTTGCCGCCAGTGCTTCACCCAGGTGTAAACCTGTAGCACGACCGAATACAACCAGGTCAAGTAACGAGTTACCACCCAGACGGTTTGCACCGTGGACAGACACACAAGCAATTTCACCACAGGCGAATAAGCCTGGGATCACTTCTTCACGGCCATCAGCCGTTGGACGCAGCGCCTGACCATGCACGTTAGTCGGTACACCACCCATCATGTAGTGACAGGTTGGGATCACTGGAATTGGTTCTTTCACTGGGTCCACGTGCGCGAAGGTACGAGACAGTTCACAGATCCCTGGCAGACGGCTTTCCAGCACTTCTTCACCCAGGTGATCCAGCTTCAGCTTGATGTGTGGGCCCCATGGACCATCACAGCCGCGGCCTTCACGGATTTCTGTCATCATAGAACGGGCCACCACGTCACGACCGGCAAGGTCTTTGGCATTTGGCGCATAACGTTCCATGAAACGTTCACCGTCTTTGTTCAGCAGGTAACCACCTTCACCGCGACAGCCTTCTGTCACCAGTACGCCGGCACCGGCAATACCTGTTGGGTGGAACTGCCACATTTCCATATCCTGCATTGGCACGCCTGCACGCAGTGCCATACCGACGCCGTCACCAGTGTTGATGTGCGCGTTGGTCGTTGAAGCAAAGATACGGCCCGCACCACCAGTGGCCAGAACCACTGCACGGGATTTGAAGTAAACGATTTCACCGGATTCGATGTCGATAGCGGTACAACCAACCACAGCGCCATCCTGGTTTTTAACCAGGTCCAGTGCGTACCACTCAGAAAACACCTGAGTTTTGTTCTTTACGTTTTGTTGGTACAGCAAGTGCAATAAGGCGTGGCCGGTACGGTCCGCTGCAGCTGCTGTACGGGCAGCCTGTTCGCCACCGAAGTTCTTAGACTGACCACCAAATGGACGCTGATACACACGGCCGTTCTCAAAACGAGAGAAAGGTAAACCCATGTTTTCCAGTTCAGTAATGGCTTCAGGGCCAGTTTTACACATGTATTCAATCGCGTCCTGGTCACCGATGTAGTCAGAACCTTTCACGGTATCAAACATGTGCCATTCCCAGTTATCCGGGTGCGAGTTACCTAAAGCAACTGTAATACCACCTTGGGCAGACACCGTGTGAGAACGGGTTGGGAAGACTTTAGATAATAAGGCACAAGTCAGGCCTGATTGAGTGATTTGCAATGCGGCGCGCATACCTGCGCCACCTGCGCCGATCACCACGGCATCAAATTCGCGTACTGGAATAGCCACTTAAACACCCCACAATACAAAAATACCCACAGCCACATAGCCAAAAGCCAGCGTGTACAGCAGGAACTGCAGTACAGCGCGCAGACGGGCGCTCTTGACATAGTCAGTCAGCACCTGCCACAAGCCAATTTTGGTATGAACTGCGATACAAACTAAGGCTAATAAAGTAAAGGCTTTAACTAATACGTTGGAGAACAGCCCTTTCCAGCTGTCAAAGGTTACTTCTGGTGTACAGATGAAATAACCCAGGATAAACAAGGTGTACAGCACCAGAATGATGGCTGTTGCACGCAGCGAGACATAATCCTGAACACCGTCACGCTTTAAACTGGCTTGATTCAGAACCATAACCACACTCCTGCTACTACTGCTAACACAATCCACAATGCGATCGTTACTTTGGCGCTGGTGTTACCAGACTCCAGCTCTTCCCAGTGGCCCATGTCCATCACCAGGTGACGCAAACCACCTAAGATGTGATAGGTCAGCACTGTGATAGTGCCCCAAGCAATGAACTTGGCAATAAAGGATTGCATTACAGATTTGACCGTCTCAAAACCTTCCGGAGAAGACAGAGACACTGCCCAGGCCCAAATTACAAACACCAGTGCAAAGAACATGGCAACGCCCGTTACACGGTGAAGAATGGAGGCACTGGCAGACGCAGGAAAAGAGATAGTTGTAAGGTCTAGATTTACAGGTCTTTGCTTTTTCACAGTTTCTTGCCCATCGACGCCCTTTTACGAGCTTTGTTGTCATTATTTGTTGCTGATTACTCAGTCAACGCCCAATGGATATACAGGCTTTCGCTTTGAGAGGTTCAGCCAGGGTCTTATCTATCAAGCACTGAACAGGTTTTAAAACCCGCGACAGTATATATTTCGCTAATTCGGATTACAATTTACATTTGAATCCAAATCTTAAATTCTTCCTACAAAAGCGACATTGATCTTTTTTTACTTAAACCCGCTGCATCAAGTTATAGAAAAGATCAATGCATTTAGCCTAACGGATGTAGAAAATCAGGCAATACGACCAGAGTCGAATACTTATTATGCATTCACGCATTAAAATTGACTTTTACTCTGCGGTTGACGTTAGAATAGCCGCGATAAAGGTTCAACCCAATTAAAAAACAGGAGAAATCCAATGACAGGCAAAAAAGCTGTCTTGCAGATCGAAGGCCAGGGCCCTATCGAGCTCCCTATCTACTCTGGCTCAGCTGGCACCGACGTAATTGACATCCGCACTTTAGGTCAACACGGTTACTTCACCTTCGATCCAGGCTTTATGGCCACCGGCTCCTGTGAATCAAAAATCACCTACATTGACGGTGATAATGGCGTATTACTGCACCGCGGTTTCCCTATTGAGCAATTGGCTGAAAAATCAGACTATTTAGAACTTTGCTACCTGTTGCTGGAAGGCGAAGTTCCAAGCAAAGCTGAATATGAGCAGTTTGTTCACACCATCACCCGCCACACCATGGTGCATGAAAAATTATTAGCTTTCTTCCAGGGCTTCCGTGTAGACGCGCACCCAATGGCTATGCTGTGTGGTGTAGTTGGCGCTATGTCGTCGTTCTACCACTCGGATCTGGACATCAACGACCCAGAGCAGCGTAAACGCTCTGCTCACCGCTTAATTGCCAAGCTGCCAACTATTGCAGCTATGTGTTACAAGTACACTGTTGGCCAGCCGTTCGTGTACCCACGCAACGACCTGAGCTATGCAGAAAACTTCCTGCACATGATGTTCTCTGTACCGGCTGAAGACTACAAAGTCAGCCCGACTCTGGCCAAAGCCATGGACCGCATTTTCATGCTGCACGCGGACCACGAGCAGAACGCCTCAACCTCTACCGTACGTTTAGCCGGTTCTTCTGGTGCTAACCCTTATGCCTGTATCGCTGCTGGCGTCGCTTCACTGTGGGGCCCTGCACATGGCGGTGCTAACGAAGCTTGTCTGAAAATGTTGCAGGAAATCGGTTCAGTGGACCGCATTCCAGAGTTTGTGGCTCGTGCCAAAGACAAAAACGATAGCTTCCGTCTGATGGGCTTCGGTCACCGCGTTTACAAAAACTTCGACCCACGTGCCAAAGTGATGCGCGAAACCTGCCATGACGTGCTGAAAGAACTGAACATTAAAGATCCTCTGCTGGATGTAGCAATGGAACTGGAGCGTATTGCGCTGTCAGACCCGTACTTCATCGAGAAGAAACTGTACCCGAACGTCGATTTCTACTCAGGTATCATCCTGAAAGCCATTGGCATTCCAACCAGCATGTTCACCGTGATTTTCGCCATGTCCCGTACTGTTGGCTGGATCTCTCACTGGGACGAAATGCTGTCTGACAAAGGCCACAAAATTGGTCGCCCACGTCAACTGTACACAGGTTACACGCAGCGTGACTTCGTGAAAAAAGACTAAGTCAGAAAGCACTTAGCATTACAAAGGCCGGATGTTAAAATCCGGCCTTTGTGTTTTCAGGGGTCTGACACGTGACTTTTTCCGCTGAGTTATTCCGGGCAGAATTTGGCTATTTCCGCCAGCATCCAGACTGGATTTACCTGGACAATGCCGCCACCATGCAAAAACCTGCCGTGGTGCTTGAAGCCATCCAGCAGTTTTATCTGACCCAGAACAGCAACGTGCACCGCTCTGCCCATTATTTAAGCCAACTCGCCACTCAGGCGTTTGAACAGTCGCGCCGCACCATAGCGCAATTTTTAAATGCAGGGAGCAGCCATCAGGTTATTTTCCAAAGTGGTGCCACTGCGGCCTTTAATCAGCTGGTGTTCGGCCTGACAGGCACTGTGCTGAACGCAGGCGACCGGGTGCTACTGACGGTGCTTGAACACCATGCCAACCTGGTACCCTGGCAACTGCATGCCAAATCGGCCGGTATTGAGCTGGATTTTGTGCCCTTAGATCAGCAAAACCGGCTGGATTTAGACGCCTATCAGCGGTTGCTGCAGCGTAAACCCAAGGTAGTGAGCTTTGCGCAGGTGTCGAACGCACTCGGCCATATTCAGCCAATGGAGCCGATGATCAAGCTGGCCAAAGCGGCGGGCGCTCTGGTGGTGGTCGACGGCGCTCAGGGCGTGGTCTGGCAACAGCCCGACCTGCAAGCACTCGACATAGACGCCTATATTTTTTCAGGGCATAAACTTTATGGTCCGACTGGGATAGGTGTGCTTTGCGCCAAAACAGCGCTTTTGGAACAACTGAAGCCTTTATTCGGTGGCGGTGAGATGATCCAGCATGTCAGCCTGGAAACAGTCAGTTTCGCAGCGCTGCCTTATCGGCTGGAAGCCGGCACGCCAAACATGGCCGGTGCCATTGGCCTGGCCGCTGCGGTCAATTGGCTGCAACAGCAGGACCTCGACGGGCTGAAACTGCATAAAACCCAGTTACTCACTGAGCTTTATGCAGCCTGTATGCAAATACCCCAGATTGAGCTGCTGTCACAGTCAAATCTCAACGCAGGTATCCTGCTGTTTAACCTGAAAAATGAGCATCCTGCGGACGTCGCTGAATTGCTGAATCAATTTAAGCTGGCAGCCAGGGCCGGTAGTCACTGCGCCATGCCGCTGTTTCAGCACTTAAATTGCAATGGCGCCGTGCGATTGTCGCTGGCAGGTTACACAACCAACGCTGAAATTGCGCAAGTTATCGCCATACTGAAGAAATTACCGGAGTTTTTTTAAGTGGTCCGACAAGATATCTTTACAGAATACGCCACCGGGCTGGAGACGATTTTGCAGCAACAGCTGCCTCAGCTACTGCAAAGCACCGACTGGCAGCAAAAATACCGCAGCCTGATGCAGCTGGGCAAACTGCTGCCCGCCTTTGCGGACGAATTAAAACGCGATGAATTGAAAGTTCAGGGCTGTGAAAGCCAATTCTGGCTGCTGCATCAGAAAGACCCACTAACAGGCCTGCACTATTGGGCTTTTGACAGCGATGCCCGCATTATCAAAGGACTGGCCAGCCTGTTACTTTGTCAGCTCAATGGAAGAAGCGCAGCAGAGCTGCAATTTGACACTGCTAAGCAGTTATTAGCACGGCTGCAGCTGGCACAAAACCTGAGCCCATCGCGCAATAATGGTCTTTATGCCGTGTTAGAACGCGTGCGCAGTCAGGCCGGACTCTGAAACCGGCCTTTTCAGTCCGGTCAAAAAAAAAGATTATTCCCAGCAAAGCATCAGTTTGCCGACCACCGCGTTACTTTGCAGCAGGCGGTGCGCCTGCTCAGCTTCGGTGAAGCGAAAGCTCTGTGCGACCACAGGCTGCAGTTTTTCTCCCAGATTGTCGCCACAACGCTCGATAAAACGCTGCACCAGCTGCGCCTTATAAGCGTCAGTTCTGTTGCGTAGTGTTGAGCAGAGCAACTGGCCGCGTTTTTTCAGCATCAGCGCCATATCAAGCTCTTTCGCATACCGGCCACCTAACATCGACAACACCACGATCTGGCCGTCGAGCGCCAGCAGCTGCAAATCTTTATTCAGATAATCTGCCGCAACCGGGTCGATGATCAGGTTAAAGCCCGCGCCAAGCTGTTGCTTCAGCTCAGCGACAAAATCCTGCTCGCGGTAATTAATTGCGAAATCGGCGCCTAACGCCAGACAGGCCCTGGCTTTCTCTGCCGAGCCGACTGTCACCGCCACTGTGGCCCCAAATAACTTGCCCAGCTGGATGGCTGCAGTCCCTACTCCGCTTGCGCCGGCATGCACCAACAAACGCCCTTGTGCTGGTAAATCCCCTACTTGCGTCATGGCCTGAAAGGCAGTTAAAAACACTTCAGCGCAGGCTGCCGCTTCACTAAAACTCCACTGCGCCGGCTTTTTCATCAAATGTTCGGCAGGCAACGCCACGTATTCGGCATAACCACCGCCCGGGACCAGACCAAACACCTGCTGCCCGAGCCAGTGTTGCTGCTCCGTATCGGCCACAGCGACCACAGTGCCAGCCACTTCCAGCCCTAAAATATCCGACTCACCCGGTGGTGGTGGGTATAAGCCCTGGCGCTGCAATAAATCGGCCCTGTTGACCCCTGCAGCCGCCACTTTGACCAGCACCTGGCCTGCCTGCAATGCAGGCACTGCTCTTTCGCTTAGCTGTAATGTGCTGGACTGGCCTGGGTCTTTTACCTCAATGCAGCGCATTTGCGCCGGGATGCTAAGGTTTTCCATGGGTAATTCCTTGTATTTAACTGCTGTGCTTATGGTTTTACTTTAGCTTTGCCCATTGCTTCACTAAAATGACGGCCTTTTAACTTACCGGACCAGATCTATGAGCCACAGCATCATTTTACAAGCCGACCGCGAAAAATCGCTGAAACGTCGTCATCCCTGGGTATTTTCCAAAGCGGTGAAAACCGTGCAAGGCAAACCTAAATCAGGCGAAACGGTTGATGTGCTGTCGAATGATGGTCAGTGGCTGGGCCGTGGTGCCTATTCTCCGGATTCACAAATCCGCGTTCGGATCTGGAGCTTTGACCAGCAGGAACACATCGACGCCGCCTTTTTTAAGCGCCGGATTGAGCGCGCCTGGTCGGTGCGAAAAGACCTGTTCGATTTAAGCCAGACCAATGGTCTGCGCGTGGTGGCGGCGGAATCCGACGGCCTGCCAGGCGTCACTATCGACTTATACAACGACGTGCTGGTCTGTCAGCTGTTGTCTGCCGGCGCCGACAAGTTCCGCAGCGACCTGGTCACAGCCCTAACTGAGTTATTCCCGGGCTACAGCATTTACGAACGTTCAGACGTTGATGTGCGCAAAAAAGAAGGCCTGGAGCCTGTCACCGGCTGGTTACACCTGCCACGTGAAAGCGGCGAAGTGGTGATGCTGGAACATGGTCAGCAAATTATCGTCGATGTAATCAATGGCCATAAAACCGGCTTTTATCTGGATCAGCGCGACTCCCGTGCTGCCGCCGCCCGCTATGCCAAAGACAAAGATGTGCTGAACTGCTTCAGCTACACCGGCACCTTCGCTGCAGCTTGCCTGAAAGCAGGCGCCCATCATGTCACCAACGTCGATATGTCGGAGCTGGCACTGAAAACAGCAGAACGAAATATTGAGCTCAATACACTGAACCTTAGCCAGCTGACCAATGTCCGACAGGACGTATTCAAGCTGCTGCGCCAGTACAAAGAGCAAGGCAAGCAGTTTGATATGGTGATCCTGGACCCACCGAAATTCGCCGACAGCAAAGCGCAACTGATGAGTGCCGCCCGTGGCTATAAAGACATTAACCGGGTCGCGATGCAAATTGTGAAACCAGGCGGCTTGTTGCTGACCTTCAGCTGTTCAGGCCTGATGGACGAGATGTTGTTCCAGAAAATTGTCGCCGATGCGGCACTGGATGCACACCGTGACTGTCTGTTTATCGAAAAGCTCAGTCAGGCCAGCGATCACCCTATTGCCAGTTTCTACCCTGAAGGTCATTATCTGAAGGGATTGGTCTGTAAAATTTATTAATGGTGTCAGCCGGTTGCTGACAAAAAAGGAGATTTGTATGAAGAAGATGGTATCTGTGTTGGCTTGTGCCCTGAGTTTTTCTGCACTGGCTGACTGGTCAGTCGACAGCCAGAATTCAAGCTTGTCTTTTGTCTCTGTAAAAAATGAGCTGGTGGCCGAAACCCATCATTTTAAGCAGCTGCAAGGTTCTTTATCTGACGCTGGCGAGCTGAAGGTCTCTATTCCGGTCAGCGGCATTGAAACCAATATTCCACTTCGCAACGAGCGTATTCTGCAGTACACCCTGCTAAGCAAAGATTTTGCTGCCATCACGGCCACAGCCAAAGTGGATATGGCCAAAGTATCGGCGTTGAAAGTGGGTCAGACGCTGACGGTGCAGCAACCGCTGGATCTGACGTTATTGGCACAAAGCCAGACCCTCAGCACATCGCTGCAAGTGGTGAAATTGTCGGATAAACAATTGCTGGTCTATAACACAGCCCCTGTCATGCTGGACCTGACCAAATTTAAGTTGGATGCTGGCATTGAAAAGCTACGTGAACTGGCGGGTCTGAAAGTGATCAGCCCACTGGTACCAGTCAGCTTCAGTGTGAACTTAACACAGTGATCTGAACCACCTGAACATGGCGCAGTATACTGCGCCTTTTTTAATTCATTTCTACGATTTGTACGCCCAGCTGATAACAATCTTCGTGCTCCTGCGCACAACGCACCACCCGGGCATGTGCTGACAGCGGCGGAATACTGGGGTTGTTGGTTTCCATCTTAATAAACAGCAGAATGCCCATTTCCAGTGGTTCATCCACTTCCAGCGACATACCTGTCGAGCTTAAGTCGCGGCAGATGCCATCAATCATCCGGCCCGTCTCCGGATCCGTGACCATAATTTGCACCTGGGAATTTACCATCATACGGAAGTAATTACGCTTATCGTTCTGTCCGAGCATAGTCTCCACCTGAGAGCGAGTTGGATTGCGGGAGATTAAAAAGTGTTCGCTCTACTAACTAGCCCTGTTATAGACAAGTGCAGGATGGCTGTAAAGCCTTATTTATGTACGTAGCTGAACAGCAAATCGTCAATTAAGGAGTGAACCTGTTGAACATGCAGAGGTTTACTGACAAAAGCATCGGCACCGGCGTCCAGTGCGTGCACTTCATCTTGCATTCTGTCCATGCCGGACATCATCAGCACGGGAATGTGGCAGGTCTCGGGGGCATTTTTTAATAAGCGGCAGGTATCCAGTCCATCCAGCCCTGGCATGCAGATATCCATCAACACCAGGTCTGGTTTGGTTTCCAGCACCAGTTGCAGAGCTTCAGTGCCGCTTTTGGCGTAGTACAGCTGGTAATAAGGTGACAAACTACTGTCGAGATAACGCAGCATAAAATCTTCGTCATCCACCACCATTACTTGTTTACGTCTGATTTGATCCATAGCATTCCTCGCCACTACAACTCCATGATGTTTCAGTGTAAAAGCTGTTTCTGTTTTTGCCAAGCCGTTACTTCAACTCATTAACCGCTAATAGAATACGTTTGACCGAAACCGGATATGGAGTGCCTAAAGTTTGAGCAAATAAAGACACTTTAAGTTCCTCCAGCATCCAGCGCAGTTCAAGTACAGGTTCTGGAACCACCCGGCCTGCGTATTTCCCCAACAGGTTCTTGTAGGCTTCATCGGCTTTGGCGAATTCCAGCGACATTAACCGATCCCTATGCGGGTCTATCGGCAGTTTCTCCTGCCGCTTTTGCAAAGCCTGCAAATACCTGTGCACATGGTCCAGTCGTTCAGCGCCGTGGCTGCTGACAAAGCCTTTAAACACCAGCGCGTCCAGCTGCTGTTTAATTTCGCCCTGCCCCTGCACATGCTTTAAATCTACTTTGCCTTTCAGCTTCTTTTGAATATCGTGCGACAGCGTCAGTATTTGCTCCACTTTGAGCGCTATTTTGACCACAGCGTCACCCAGGTCCGCCCGAACTTTTTCCTTCAGCGCCAGAAATTGCGCTTCATCTTCAGGCCAGGGCTGCTGAGCCACTAACTGGTCAACCGCCGCAGCAATGCAGTCGTCAATCAACTCCAGCACCTTACCAAAGGGGTTGAAGTAGAGCCCAAGTTTGGCTTTGTTGGGTAAGGACTCCTGCAGGTACTTGACCGGCGAGGGCACGTTCAGCAGCAACAAACGACGCAAGCCAAACCTGGACTGGCTCTTCGCCTGTTCCGGGTTATCCAGCAGTTTGATGGACACCGAATGTTTATCGTCCACCAGAGCCGGATAGGCTTTGATTTCATAACCGGCCTGCAGTTTGACGTATTCACGCGGCAGATGACCAAAGGTCCATTGGGTGAGTTCCTCCTGCTCTATACCCTGCTCGGCCACTTCGCTGAGGTTTTGCTGCACTTTGCCTTGCAATTCTTGCTTTAACAGCAACAAAGAGCGGCTTTGTTTAATGGTCTGGCCTTTATCGTCCACCACCTTGAAATTGAACTTCAGGTGAGTGTCGAGTTCCGCCAACTGCCAGGCGTCGTCCGGAATGGTCACCCCGGACATCCGTTTTAACCGCTGGGTCATTACCTCGAGCAAAGCACCGTCTTCTGGCTGAATACTTTGTAGCAACGCATCCGCGTAATTGGGCGCAGGTACAAAATTGCGCCGGTACTGCTTAGGCAGGCATTTGATCAGCGCGACCAATAAATCGTGACGTAAACCTGGGATCAACCAGTCAAAGCCGCGGTCTTCCAACTGGTTCAGCAGCGATAACGGCACCAGTAAACTGACACCATCATCTGGCGCGCCCGGCGAAAAATGGTAATCCAGCGGTAAGGTCAGATTGCCCTGGCGCCAGAACTCCGGAAATCTGTCATTGGTGACATCGGCCGCATCATGACGACGCAGCTGTTCCGGGTCAAAATGCAGTAACTTCGGCGTTTTGGCTTTGGCCTCTTTCCACCACTTGGCAAAATCGATGCGGTTATTCGCCCACACTGGAATTTTGTCTGCATAAAAGGCCGCCAACGTGTCTTCATCGACCAGAATGTCACGACGGCGTGACTTCTCTTCCAGCTCGGTGACTTCGTCAATTAGCCGCTGATTGTGCTGCAAAAAGCCTTCATTCAGGCCCAACTCCTGATTGACCAGCGCTTCACGCACAAAAATCTGGTGACAGACAGCGGGGTCAATCCGGCTGTACAACACAGGTCGGCGGCCCACAATGATCAGGCCATACAAGGACACCTGCTCAAAGGCCACCACCGCGCCTTTTTTCTTTTCCCAGTGGGGTTCGCTGTAATTGCGGTTCACCAGATGCTGGGCCAGAGGCTCAATCCACTCAGGTTCTATTTTGGCCACGGAACGCGCATAGAGTCTGGAGGTTTCCACCAGTTCAGCCGTCATCACCCATTTAGGCTTGCGTTTAAATAAGCCAGAGCCCGGGAACACATAAAAACGGCTTTGCCGCGGGCCCAGGTAATCGGCTTCCGCATCACGACTGCCGACCTGGCCCAATAAACCACTTAACAACGCACTATGGGTTTGCTGATAACTGGCCGGCTCCTGGTTAAAGCCCCATTGCTGTTCGTTGCAAATCTGACTGAGCTGGCCGTACAGATCCTGCCATTCGCGTACCCGCAGGTAATTCAGCAATTCCTGTTTGCATAGCCGGCGGAACTGGTTGTTCGACAACAACTCCTGCTGTTCCTGCAAATAGGCCCAGAGGTTCAGCCAGGCATTAAAATCAGAGTCATTGTCGGCAAAGCGGCCGTGCAGCTCGGTGGCTTTTTGTTGTTTATCCAACGGACGTTCGCGTGGGTCCTGAATAGACAAGGCCGACACAATCACCAGCACTTCCTGCAAACAGCCGGTTTTCGCCGCCGTCAGCACCATACGCGCCAGACGAGGGTCTACCGGCAACCGCGACAACTGTTTACCGGTTTCGGTCAGCTGCAGCGCTTTGACACCCCCGCCGGTTTTCAGCGCACCGAGCTCTTCCAGCAGTTTGACGCCGTCATTAATAAAGCGGCTGTCCGGCTTCTCGATAAAAGGAAACGCATGGATATCCCCCAGGCCTAAAGCCAGCATTTGCAGGATGACCGATGCCAAGTTGGTGCGCAGAATTTCCGGGTCGGTAAATTCCGGCCTGCTGATAAAATCGTCTTCGCTGTACAAACGAATACAGATACCGGCAGCCACACGGCCACAACGGCCTTTCCGTTGGTTTGCACTGGCCTGACTGACCGCTTCAATCGGCAATTGCTGCACTTTGGAGCGGTAGCTGTAGCGTGATAAACGGGCGGTCCCCGGGTCTATCACATAACGAATACCCGGCACTGTCAGCGAGGTTTCCGCCACGTTGGTCGACAGCACAATACGCCGGCCAGCATGACTTTGGAAAATACGGTTTTGCTCTGCCGCACTTAAGCGCGCGTACAGCGGTAATACTTCAGTGTGAGGCAGCTTGAGTTTGTCGAGCGCATCGGCGGTGTCGCGAATTTCGCGTTCACCATTTAAGAAAATCAGAATATCGCCGGGAGGTTCCTGATAAAGCTCCTGCACCGCGTCGAAAATGGATTGCAGCTGATCGGCGTCTTTGTCGTCATTTTCAGCCACAGGCCGGTACCGCACCTCTACCGGGTAGGTGCGGCCAGACACTTCAATAATGGGCGCGTCATAAAAATGTTTGGAGAACCGCTCAGGGTCAATGGTGGCGGAGGTAATAATGACTTTCAGATCAGGCCGTTTGGGCAGTAACTGGCGTAAATAACCCAACAAGAAATCGATATTCAGACTGCGCTCGTGCGCTTCGTCGATAATCAGAGTGTCGTATTGATTGAGGAACCTGTCCTGCTGGATCTCCGCCAGCAGCACACCGTCTGTCATCAGTTTGACCAAGGTGTTTGGCGCTGTGTGGTCACCAAAGCGGATCTTAAAACCAACTTGTTGCCCCAGTTCCACCGACAACTCTTCCGCTAGCCGTGCTGACACTGAACGGGCCGCCAGCCTTCGGGGCTGGGTGTGGCCAATCAAACCAGCGACACCACGGCCAAGCTCCAGACAAATTTTCGGAATTTGAGTGGTTTTGCCTGAGCCTGTCTCACCGGCAATAATCACCACCTGATGCTTCGCGATGGCCTGTTTAATTTCGTCCTTTTTGCCAACCACAGGAAGCTCGGCCGGATACTGAATACGCGGTACAGCGGCTTGCCGCAAGGCGCGGCTTTGCACTGATTTTTCAATACGTTCAGCCAGTTGATTTAACTGCTGCTGTTGCTGCTCCGGCGACGCATCAGCTGGAATGCGTTTCAGTGCCTGACGAAATTTAAACTGATCTTTCAGTAAAGATTGGGGAATGGTCTGAGCAAGCGCGGAAATAGAAACAGTCAACAGCATGGTCCTCTTTAAATACGGCCGTCATGCTATCAAGTTCAGAGGGGGAAGATCCAGTCAGAACAAGGCGCAGCGTACCTCTGCTGCGCCAATTTTTTCGAAAGCGCGCCTAACTGACGGCTTTGTAATGTGCGTGCAGTTCCAGATCGATGGCTCTAAGCACGTCAGAGCGGCTGATCACGCCCAGCAGCAGGCCGTTATCATCCACCACAGGGTAAATTTTAGGTTTGGCCTGCAACATGGTTTGCGCTAAGTCGACAATGCCGTCGTAAGACTTCACGGTCAGCACGTCGGCCCGCATCACATCACCCACTGTTGCACTTTGCGCCAGGTGGTAGGTGTCGGACAACATACGCGCCAGACAATCCTGCTCCGAAATAAAACCTATCACTTTCTTTTGGGCGTCCACCACTGGTCCACCCAACTGCTCTGCAATAATCAGCTTGTTTACCGCTTCTTCGACCGACATTTCCCGGTTGAACGTGGCGGGATGACGGTTCATATGATCAGCTACTTTCAGTAAGTCCATAACTCCCTCAACATGTTGACTGGCAACATATTAAGCGTAGCCGACTAAAAGGAACTGTCCTTAAAAATTTCGGTAACGGCCTCGGTTCCCTGCACCTTGCGGGCTCTGTACATGCCTTCGGTATTAAAACTCCAGCTGACGTTGCCTTTGCGGTCAATCAGGATCACACCACCTGTCCCCCCCACTTTTGCCAGCTCCTGCTGGATCACCTGATCCGCAGCTTTAGCGGCGCTAATTCCCTGGTATTTCACCCGGGCACAAATGTCGGAAGCTACCCGGTAACGGATAAAAAACTCACCATGTCCAGTGGCTGACACTGCACAGCTTTGGTTATCTGCATAGTTACCCGCACCTATGATTGGAGCATCACCAATGCGGCCATAACGTTTGGCCGTCATACCGCCGGTTGAGGTGGCGGCAGCCAGATTGCCGCTTTTATCAATAGCGACAGCACCGACGGTGCCCATATTCCAAGCCGGTTGCCAGGGAGCTTCCAAACGGAAATTTCGTGCTTGCTGTGGTAACTTTTGCATACTGGCTTTGGCTTTTTTCAGCGCTTCATAGCGAAATTCAGTATCAAAATAGCTGTTGGGTACCAGCTCCAGTTTTTGCTCGGCGGCGAATTGCTCTGCACCTTTGCCCGAGAGCATCACATGCTCAGATTTTTCCATCACTGCACGGGCCAGTAACACGGGGTTTTTCACTGTAGTTACACCTGCAACAGCCCCAGCTTCCTGCGTATCACCACGCATAATAGAGGCATCCAGTTCATGGGTTTCATCATAGGTATAGACAGCCCCTTTCCCGGCATTGAACAGCGGCGAATCTTCCAGCACCAGCACCGCCTGGGTGACGGCGTCCAGGCTGCTGCCACCTTGTTCAAGCACCGCATAGCCCTGCTCTACCGCGTGTTTCAGCGTGGCATGATAGGCCTGCTCCTGGGCCGCTGACATTTGCTCTTTTTGGATGGTACCAGCGCCGCCATGGATCACAATGGCAATAGGTGGCTGCGCTGCCAGACTGGCGAAAGGCAACAAGGCAGCAGCGAGCAGTAAAGGTTTCATAGGGTATCTCGTTGATTTAATTCAGGCATGCTGATGTTGTACCTGAGTGATTCGCCAACGACAAGCCGATCACGGTAAATTCACAACCGGCGCCGCTAAAGCCAGCTGGCTTTTTTAATCCCCTGCTGACTGGCCAGCGATGGCTTTGCAGTTGCCCGCCAGGCTGAAACCGGCATCACGGGCCTGCTGTTCAGACGCAAATATCACCTGATTGCGCTCCGCAATCCGGCCATAACCACTGCAATGGCTAAGATGGTACAACTTGCTGTTTTTATTCCCTTTAACAAAAGCTGATGCCGAGGAAGCCGGGCTGACACCTACCGAACGCATGGCCGTGCCAACAAGGCCAAACCGGCTGACCTGGTAGTTCAGCACCCAGTGTTTTTTACCCGTGACAAATTCATTGGCATGCCCCATTTGCTGCGCAATACGTTGTTGTAACTGCAGCTCTGCAGCATCAACCGGGTCTTGTTGGTGCCAGGCCATAAACAGCTGTTGTTGGGCTTTGGCCAGCACAATGCCGTATTTATCGGCCATGTAAAAATGGATGCGGGCAATATCACCGCGAATTTGCGCCCTGGGCTCCACCAACCGCGCCTGAAAATCAATTTTCACCGGGCACTGGCCATAAGCGGCCTTCGCATTTGGCAACATGCCGAAGCGGTAATGCGCCCTGTCGCCGTTCACTTCGCCAATGGCAGGTTTGAGGTTAAACAGGTCGGCTTCCATCTGCTGAAACAAAGGATCTTTGGCCGCGCATTGCTTGCGGCCGCCTTGTTGCCAGCAACTCAGTGGCGAGCCAAATTGTTGCGCCGGCATCACATGTTCCCATTCAATCCGGCTGGCACGTGGGCCGTTCTTCCGCACCTGGTAACCACAGCTGGTTAAGTCCGGTGTGCCTTTGCCCGCTTGCCAGCGAATGGCACAGCCACAATAAAACTCTTGTTTTTCAGCCGAATAAACCCGGCTTGCCACTTTTTTTGCACTTTCAAAACTGGCAGGCGCTGCCGACAAACCACAGGCGCTGAACCCTAGAACCACTACAAACCAAAAATACACCTGACAACCCTTTACTTGCTATTTCAATCATTTCACTGCAAAAACAGCTGAAGCTAGCTATTTTACATAAACAACCCTGACGCTCCAGTCGATTTTTAGTTGGATAACAGAATTATTTGCGAACGACTAAATTTATCCGACCGTTTACACAAAAGTATAATAAATTGATTTTATTAAATATTTAATCAATTTAATTTTGTAAAACGTTAATCTGAGGCTGTGCAATGAGGGTTACCAGTTATTCTGGCTTCTAAAGGAACATCAGCTACTACCGCTATGCAGCTTCGTGGTCAGATACGCGCAAAATCAATGCCAGATTGTGCGCGGTTTATTTGAGTTGCTGAGCATCGTCTGATGCTACGCCAATACCAGATAATCCGACTGCTGCACCAGCTCAGCATGGGCGCCAACCACTAAATGCAGGTACTTGCCATCCACCTGTTCAATCGCCAGGCAGTCATCAATGTCGATCACCGCATCGGTATGGGGCTTGTCCCACAGTGGTGGGTAGCGCTTTTTGCCAAGCGCTTTGGCTTCGGCTTTGTCATGCGCCAGCTGCAACACAAACTGGTGTTCTTCACCAAAATTGCCCGGCAGATAGCCGCCGTAGTTCAGCAAAAACAGTTTCAGTGCCCCTGCTTCCGGTGGATTATCTTCCAAACGCAGCTGATAGCCCTCTATGCCATCCACAGCCAGCCAGCTGTCAATATGCATACCAGCCAGACTGCCAAACCAGAGCTCGCGCAAGCGTGGGTAACAACTTTCCAGACTGTCGCCTGCCACCACTACCACATCGTGCACTTCAATATTGGCTTTGGGGTGTTTGCCGCCCAACATCACCACATACAGCATCAGCTCTCCTTGCCGTTATAAATACGGCCACCTGAATCTTTGTAGTGATCCAGCACAGCTTTTGCGTCAGCACGCATAAACTGGCGCACCACCTCGATACCGGCATTTTTTAAATAGTCATACGACTGTTCAAATACCGGACCTTCGTCAAAGCCTATGGCGCGAGCATCTTCGGCTGCACCGGCACAGACCAGCCGGTTAACACCACTCCACAGCACGGCGCCCATGCACATGGCGCAAGGCTCGCAAGAAGTAAAGAGCTCACGGCCAGTATCCACCGCCAGAGTAAAAGCCCCCAACGCTTTTTCCGCCAACATAATGGCTACGGTTTCACCATGTAACGTACTGTTGGTCAGCGGCACCACACGGTTAACGCCAACACCAACCAATAAGCCGGATGCGCGGTCAAAAATGGCGGTACCAAAAGGACCACCAGTGCCACGCAGCACGTTTTGTTTCGACAGCTCAATGGCCAACGCCATTTTTTCTTCATCCGAGCGGTACACTTTGTCCCAGTCAATGATCTCAGCCACCCACTCCGGCAGTTCAACCGTGACGGCCTGGCCTGGTGTTGCAACAAAGGGAATTTTATTCATTGATTTAGCCTCCAATTAGCCGGACCTTTTACCGCAAGGCGTACGCGGGTACAAGTGAATTTTCTGCCGGGCGTGGCCACAGCAAACATGACGCCCTTGGCTGTTACTGTTAGACTGAGCGGCAATGGACCAAGCCGATAACGATAAGCTACGCAGAGTGAACCAGCCAGCCTCCCTTTATTTTTACGATTATGAAACCTGGGGTGCAGACCCGAAAAAAGACCGTCCGGCTCAGTTTGGCGGTATCCGTACCGACCTGGACCTGAACCCAATTGGCGAACCTGACATGTGGTATTGCCAATTAGCGCCGGACTACCTGCCACACCCGCAGGCGGCGCTGATCACCGGGCTGACGCCACAATTATGCAACCAACGTGGATTAACCGAGCTGGAGTTTTGCCGCCGTATTGCCACCCGTTTCAGTGAGCCCGGCAGTTGTGTGCTTGGTTATAACAGCCTGCGTTTTGATGATGAAGTGACGCGGTACAGCTTTTACCGCAACTTTATCGACCCTTATGCCCGCGAATGGCAAAACGGCAACAGCCGTTGGGATTTAATTGACATAGTCCGCGCCTGTTATGCACTGCGCCCTGAAGGCATTGTCTGGCCAGAGCGGGCGGACGGCAGCCCGAGTTTTAAACTCGAAGAGCTGACCAAAGCCAATGGTCTTGGCCATCAACGGGCGCACGATGCGCTGTCTGACGTCTACGCCACCATTGAGATGGCGAAGCTGATTAAACAGCACCAACCAAAACTTTTCGCTTATTTGTTTTCACTGCGCAAAAAAGCCGAGCTGGTCGCGCTGCTCGACACCGTCAACCTGATGCCTTTGGTGCATGTGTCTGGCCGGTTGCCGGCTCTGCAGGGCTGCGCCAGCTGGATAGTGCCTTTGGCCTGGCACCCAACCAATAAAAACGCAGTGATCGTCTGGAACCTGCAAGCAGACCCCAGCCCATTGTTGGAACTGGACCTCGCGTCAGTCCAGCAGCTGTTGTTTACCAAAACGGAAGATTTGGCACCCGACCAACAGCGGCTTGGCCTGAAACTGATCCATCTGAATAAATGCCCGGTGCTCGCTCCGGCGAAAACACTGTCCGAGCAACGGGCAGATGAATTGGGCATTGACCGCGGCGCCTGTCGCCGCCATCTGGATTTTTTACGTCAGCACCAGACCAACATACAAAACAAAGTGGTTGAACTGTACCAGTTGCCGAATGACTACAAAGATGAAACCAACCCGGATTATCAGTTGTACAACGGTTTTGTCAGCGACAGCGACCGCAAACTGAGGCTGCAATTGCACCAGATGAGCGCCGAGCAATTGGCGGCATCGCCGGTTTTATTCAGCGAAGACCGGTTAAACCAGCTGCTGTTTTTATTCCGCGCCCGCAACTACCCCAGCACCCTGACCTATCAGGAACAGCAGCGCTGGCAACGTTACCGTGCCGATAAACTGCAGCATGGCCTGGATAAACCCAACCTGACCTTTGAAGACTTTGGGTTACAGCTGGAAAACCTGGCGCATGAGGTGGGTGACGACAGCAAGAAAATGGCCATTCTAAAAGCGCTTTATCAATACGCGCAAAGTCTGTAAGACGAAGTCTTCCCTCCCTGTGAGCCAGGTTAATAAACACACAAATTCCGGGCTCAGCCACTATCCAGTTTCATGCTGTTCTGCTAGCCTGCGCAGCAATTCCACAGCTCAGGTAATTCGCGATGAAATGGCTGCGTCAACTGAAAGTATTTTGTGCCGCTCTTCTGTTAACCGGTTGTTTTGCGCCGGCTTTATTAATGACCAGCCAGGCGCAACTGATGGGCGAACTGTTGCGACCTTTGGTGGGTTTTAACCCGCTGGACGTGAAGCTGTTTGACAACCCACTGATTAAAGACCGCATGGTCGCATTGATGGGTGAAGACAATTACCGTACCGCAACCACCTTGTTGTACACCGCCACAGCGCTACAGGTACAAGGGCCTTTGTACTTCGTCACCTCCGAACATTCCCCCTTACCTCATCTGGCAGAAAAAGCCGGTTTTGTCTGGAACTCGGAGCACAACCAAATGGCAATACTGCTGGTGTCTGGCGGCAAAACGGAGATTTTTGCCGAAGCGGTTAACAGCGCAGCCGGTGCCGTGGTTCCCAGCTGGCCAAAGGATTTAGTCGACTACACCAGTCCGGATAAGCTGAAACAAAAAGCCATAGGTGGTGCCATCAGCTATTTAGGGCTGGAAGGCGATCAGGCCGCCTTGGCAGAAGCGGCATTATCCGGCGGCTCTGTCGAAAATGTGCTGGAACAACAAATTAAAGACCAGGTGCCAGACCCGATTGAGGAAATTAAGCAAAAAGTCGAAGCTGGCCAGGAAGAGCTACTGGCTGCACCTAAGCAGCGCTTTAACCAAATGGTACAGGAAGCAGTTCCTACCGACGATGATGTGGTCAAACAATTTACCGGCAAAACCACCGCAGAACTGGAACAAGCCAAAGCACTGAAAAAGCAACTGGACGAGGCCAAAGCCCGCGCTGCTGCCAATGTCAAAGCCGCACAACAACAGCCGGTGAAAGACAAAGCTACTTTGCAAAAAGAAGCGCAGGAGTGGGCAAAAAAACAAGCGGCAGAAAAAGCCAAACAGCAAGTCAAACCCGTCACTCAGCCGGTCGATGATTTACTGGAAGAACTGAAAGAAGAAACGGGCAACAAAACCAGCACAGAAAAGAAAAAAACAGGTGGTTGACATGGCCCTGTTGGCACAAAAAGCCAAAGCCGGCGCCGCAATTCAGCGGGCGCCGGCTGAGCCTAAACTTATCAGCAGTTTCTCCTGCGCGGCCGCCCCAACAGCGATCACTTCCCCATCAACCGGATCCAGGCGGATTTCTAACGCACTGGACTGCAATGGCCAGTAGCGCTCAACCATGAAGCGCATAAATACCTTGTAATCCGGAGTGAGTACCACAAGCAATGAACGCTTCCCGGTTGCGCGGCCATCGATCAGCATGACAAGTCCCGGCTCGACAAAACCAGCCAGCTTAATTCGCGCCGCCTGGTACTGAGTAACATAGTCTAACTCTTGCACAGAGACGGTTGCCTGCAGATTAGAGGCACTGTCGCGCAGTTCAACATCCGCATTGTGGACTGACAACAGCGTCTGATTCTCGCCCCATTGGATGGGTTCTGCTTGCTGATCACGTCCATACACCGGGGTGGAGGTTCTGACCAAAGCAAGCTTACTGGATTGATACTGAGGCACCAGCTCACCGTTATAGGTCACGAGGTTGGGCTTTGCGGCTTCTTCATAAGTTTGCACTGAATACCAGGCCATTAACGCACTGCAAAGCATAATGCCCCCCAGCATGACAGCAAGCACTTTGCCATGCCAAGGCTGAACAGCAGGCTCCGTAAACTGAGTCCGCCAGACAAAACGAATGACGTATCCCAGCAGATAAGCAATAACAGCAGCTATACATGACCACAGTGGAATGAAAATCATACCAAGCGCCGACGTGGAGCTGGGGCGCATGTCCAGATTCATTCCGGTGAAACCATAGACGAGTATGGCGGCCGCAGCTGACAGCGCAAAAAACAGGGGTAGATCTTTAGGGATCTGCGTTAACATTGGTCACACTCTCCTTGTTTTCTTGATAGTCCGCCAGCACTTGCATCCACTGCCTGGCCGTTGCTCACACATCAAACACTACACTGGTACTACCAGCGCTGTCTAGTCCCTATTTAAGCACTAACCAGTAAAGGGACAGGTCTGGCCGCTCCGGTGCCATTGACAGCTGTACTGGCAAATCAACCCTTACAACTGGCAAAGACGGGCATGCAAACGAAAGGGAAGTGCAGGCATAGAACACAAAGACAACACAGACAAAGGCTCTGACTGCAATGGCAGCACAGAGCCTGATCTAATCGCATCGACCAATGAAGCGGTCTGCGGGGGACCACTTAATACGCCAGAGTGAAACGTTGGTTCAGGTGAGCGCTCTGCTCTGCCTCATCCAGCATGGCCACCGCGTAATCACCGTTGGAAATACGGCTGTGCCCTGCGGCGTCCATCACTAACTGGTCTTTGCCTAAACGGAACTGACCGGTTTTTTCGCCTGGGAAAATTTCAGCCGCAGGCGACAGGAAACTCCAGCTCAGTGCTGTTTCGGCCTTCAGCTGCTGCAACGCGTAAATAGCCCCTTCTGCACTGCCACGGTATTCCGCCGGGAAATTCGGGCTGTCGATCAGGGTGCTGCCATCCGGCAATTGCAGCGAAGCGGCGCCGCCGACCACCAATAAACGCGCAACGTCAGCAGCTTTTAGCGCGGTAAGAATACTGTCGAACCCACGACGGTAGTAGCCTGCCACATCTGCATCTTTGTGACCGCTAAAGGCACTGATCACCAAGTCAACTCCAGCCAGTGCCGCCGTCAGCGCCTGGGTATCAAACACATCAACCGCCTGAACCGTCAGACCTGGCTCGGCAGTCAATTTGGCAGGGTTACTGACCAGCGCCAGCACCTGATGGCCACGTGCCAGCGCTTCTGAACGAATCGCTGAACCAATAAAACCTGAGGCGCCAATTAATGCAATTTTCATCGTTACTCTCCACTGATGGTTGAATTGCAGTCATTGTCCGGATTTTTATTGATTTAAAAAATAGCCAAACACATAATTCACTGTTATCAAATTTAAAACAATTACATCATGGAACAGCTGGATCTCAACGCCCTGCCGGTATTTTTTGCACTCGCCAGCAACCGCAGCTTTACAGCGACCGCGGAGCAGCTGGGTCTGACTAAAACCAAAGTCAGCCTGAAAATTAAGGCACTGGAGCAGCAACTCGGTGTGCAATTGTTTCGTCGCACCACCAGGCAAGTCAGCCTGACGGCTGCAGGTGAGCAGCTGTACCAGCAAACGGCGCCGCTGATCAGCAATTTGCAGCAACAATTATGGTCAGTACAACAAGGCGAGCAGCAGCTGGCTGGCAGCCTCTGCATCAGCGCCCCTGAGGACTATTGCCGTGAAGTGCTGATCCCGCTGCTGGCCGAATTTTCCGCTTTACACCCGGCGCTGCATATCGAATTAAAAAGCAGTGATCAGGTAAAAGATTTAATCAAAGAAGGCATAGATTTAACCGTTCGGGTGGGTTGGTTAAAAGACTCCAGCCAAAAAGCCCAGCGTATTGGCCAGTTCGAACAGTGGCTGGTGGCAAGCCCGGCCTATTTGCAGCGCCAGCCGCCACCGAAACAACCGGGCGATTTAGCTGACCATGCCTTTGTCAGCTTCAGTTTGTTGCCATCCCCCTTGCTCTGGACTTTCCAAAAAGGTGCGCAAGTGCTGCAACAACTGATGAAATCACGTTTTAGCGTCAGCAGCTCAGCAGCCGTCAGTGCGCTGGTCCTGCAGGGAGTTGGCTTGGGTGTGCTGACCCATTACAGCGCCATGCCTTTGGTGGAACAAGGCAAGCTGGTGCGACTGTTAGGCGACTGGCAACTGCAAAGTGGCGGCATTTATCTGGTGTATCCGCCTGGTGACCACAGGCCAGCGAAAGTACGGCTTTTTGTCGAGTTTTTACGCCAGCACCTGGGCAACCAGGCCTGAAAAATTGAATAAAAAAAAGCCGGGCATCAGAGCCCGGCAAAAAACAGGTTTTCAGCAACAAGTTGCGCTTGCGCGCAAAAGGGGATTATTTCAGATAAACCGCACCACTCAGGTTCAGAGCCTGGCCCATTTTAGCCAGCAAAGCATTGAGACGACGAACCAGCAGCAGAGCAGTAACGCGACGCTCTGAAGCGTGAGTAGCATTGCTTGTTTCAACTGTGGTATTCAAAGTGTTCATAGCCAACCTCGTTTAGTCTGAGTAAGGAGTTTCATCCGGAAACGTGGCTATTGTGCTGAAAATTCAGCCAGCTGACCAACGAATTAAATTGCAACTTCGCATTAGTTTATTTAATGAAATGCCAAGAGAAAAAATCAGCCACCGTTCAGGTAAAAGCACCATTCATAAAATCCGCCAGCTAAAAACCAGCAACTAAACTAGCTAGAATGAGTAACTTATGCACAAGCCCTGCATAAAAACGAGATTATCAGCGGTTTTAGCTCTTTTTTATGCAGCGCATTAAATAACCACTTTAATTAGCTGAGATAACTCAAAGCAGCAGGCAGTACATGCTCAGCTGCTACCTGGTTCAGGCGGCCTGCGCTTCGTCGGCATCCGCCGCCACTACCGCCAGTTTGTCTTTCGCTTTATCGGCATCCGCTGCTTTGCTGGCTGGTTTTTCTTTGGCCGCTTTGGTTTTCTGATTCAGGCAGGCTAATAAGCCATCTTTGTTTTTTGCCAGATAAAGCGCCAAATCATCTTGTTGACGTTCATCGTTAAACAACTGGCTTTGACCCAACACGACAAACAGCTCATCAGCCAGGTCCAGCATACGGTCATATGCATCGGCCTCTGTTTTGCTGCTAAAGGTCATCTTTTCTACTCCGTTTCGTTCAACAATGTATTTCGTAATGACTGGCATCGCACACCCCCTGGTTAATTGACTGTAATTTTATACAGTTAACACTGGTTATTTGTCCAGTATTTTTCCGCAAATATTTCATTCCAGCCACAGCGCTTTTGCCTTAGCATAAGAAAAAACGCTTCAGGGGAAGAGTATGTCGACTCTGGTATCAGAGCAGTGGGCAGAGCGCAGGTTGGCAGAAGGCAGTCAAAGGCCCAATGATCACCGCACGCCATGGCAACGGGACAGAGCCCGAATTTTGCATTCGGCCGCCTTTCGTCGCCTGCAGGCCAAAACGCAAATCATGAGTGTGGGTCAGAACGACTTCTATCGCACCCGCTTAACTCATAGCCTTGAAGCGGCCCAAATAGGCACAGCACTGGTGGCTCAGCTCAGAGTGCAGCAAGAGGAAGCGGAGCTTCGCAGCCTGATCAGTGACGACAGCCTGATGGAAGCGCTCTGTCTGGCACACGATTTAGGTCACCCTCCCTACGGCCATGGCGGCGAAAAAGCATTGAATGCCTGCATGCTGCCCTTCGGTGGTTTTGAAGGCAATGGCCAGACACTGCGCATCGTCGGCAAACTGGAACCCTATACCGCCAGCGGTGGCATGAATTTAAGCCGCCGCACCTTATTGGGCTTGCTGAAATACCCTATTGTGCAGCCGCCACTGCAAAACGATAACGCGCTGGCAGTCAAACCGGTCAAAGCCATTTATCAGGATGACGCCGATTTACTCGACTGGATCCTGGCGCCTTTGTCCGCAGCCGACAAAGCCCTGTTTCAGCACACCGAAAGCCTGAGCAAAGCGCCCTATGTAAAGTCTGTACACAAATCACTGGATGCGTCCGTGATGGAACTGGCCGATGATATCGCTTATGGCGTGCATGATTTAGAAGATGCAGTGGTTACAGGCACTGTCACCCGTCAGCACTGGCAGCAATTGGTTGAACCTCAACTCGGCCAGCTCACTGAGCAAATGGCCAGTGGACTGGTGGCGATTGGTGAAAAATTATTTATGCCAGAACATCATATCCGCAAAGATGCGATTGGCGCTTTAGTGAATCAGCTGATCACCAGTGTCGAGCTTTACATCAGCTTGCCTAAAGCCAGCGAACCGCTGATCCGCTACAACGCGCGCCTGCCGCAAGCACAGCAGCAACTGCTTAATTTGCTAAAAAGTTTTGTTTATGACGCCGTGATCTGCGCCCCCGAAGTGCAGCGGGCCGAATACAAAGGCCAACGTATAGTGCGGGATTTATTCGACGCCTTTGCCAGTGAAAGCGAGCGGCTCTTACCAGCCAACACCAAAAAACGCTGGCAACAAGCCGACAACGCACAGGCCAAAGCCCGGGTGATTTGTGATTATGTGTCCGGCATGACCGACGAGTACGCGCTGCGCATGCACCAACAGCTATTTAGCAGTTAAGGCCATAAGGCTAGGCAAAAAACAACTTAAGGATCTCAAGTGCGACCTTCTTCATTACGGGTGCAGGCTGGACAACAGGCCTTCACCCGCATCAGCCAGCATGGTCTTCAACCCGACGATATTTCGCTGATGCTGGGGGCCAGTGGCGGCCCAAAATGGTTTGTGTTGTATGGGCTGGACCGTTACTTAGCCGGCGAGTTTTTTCAGGGCCGCACACAACCTCTGCAGCTGCTTGGCAGTTCAGCCGGAGCCTGGCGCTTTGGCTGCTTAAGCCAACAGGACCCGGTCGGCGCGATAGACCGCTTCGCCAAAGCGTATAGCACCTTGTGTTACCCAAAAGACGCCGGCATTGACCTGATCACGTCCATCTCTGCCACCGTGATGGACGCCATTTACCCGACTGACGCCGAAGTGGACCAAGTGCTGCACAACCCGCTGGTCAAGCTGAACCTGATTGTAGCGCGTCAGCAGCAACCACACAGACCCGAGCCCAGACAGCAACTGAAACAGCTGCTGCTGGCTGCGGGCGCCAATCTGTTGAGCCCGAAATTGCTGCACAGGTTTTATCAGCGTGTGGTATTCAGCACGCCAGATCAGCCGTCGTTATTTGCCCAGGTGCCGCACGAATTGCAGACACTGACCCGGCAAACACTACGACCGGCCCTGATGGCGTCTGGATCCATTCCGTTGGTGATGCATCCGGTGTTGGACCCGGCCGGGTTGCCACAAGGTGCTTATCTGGATGGCGGCATTCTGGATTACCATATCAGCCTGCCACTGGACACCGACGGCCTGATCCTGTACCCGCATTTTTACCCTTACCTGGTGCCAGGCTGGTTTGATAAAAGCCTGAAATGGCGCCGCAGCCGCGGCCCGCTATTAAGCAAAACCGTGCTGCTCAGCCCCAGCACCAGTTGGGTCCAATCGCTGTCACTGCAAAAAATTCCGGACCGCAAAGATTTCAGCAAGCTGACTGACACACAGCGGTTAAGTTATTGGGCTGAAGTGCTGGAAAAATCGCACCAGCTGGCAGAGGATTTAAAGCAAGGCAATTACCAGCTGGAGTTGCTGCGCTGACACGCCAGCACAGCCGCTACACCCGATAGAGCTGAATATTTTTATCCAGCAGTGCCTGCAGTTTGCTGTCTGGCACCTCGCCTTCCAGCACCAACTGGTGAATGGCGTCTGCCGCAATCACCTGATGGCGGGCCATGGTGCCCACTTTGTCACTGGTCAGCGCCACCAGCACTTCACTGCTTTGCTGCACTATGGCCTGCTTAAATTCAGCATCATCGAGCGTGTTGGTGCAAAGCCCAGCTTGCACGTCCAATGAACAGGCCCCCAGCAGGCACTGATCAAAGTACATGCTCTGCAACTGACGCAAGGTACCAATACCAAAAGCAGCCCCTATCGCGGTATTTAACGTACCACCCAGCAGTATCACTTTGGCCAGTGGCAACTTCATCAACTCCAGCGCAATAGCAGGCGCATGCGTCACCAGCGTCAGGGGTTTATCTTTACTGATGGCTTTGGCCACTGCCAGATTGGTACTACCCACGTCAATAAACACGCAGGCATCGTCGCGCAATAGAGCAGCACAAGCGGCGCCCAGCTTTTGTTTCTGCTCCTTTTGCTGCTCCACCCGATCAGCAAAATAACCTGTGGCTAAGGCCAGACTGACAGCACCGCCATACACCTTTTTGCAGATGCCGCGGCTGGCCAGTTCCTGCAAATCCCGCCGGATGGTATGTTCGGAAACCTGTAGCTCCTGCGCCAGTTGCACGCAGACCACCCGCCCTTGTTGTTGGATCCGTTGTTGGATCAGCGCTTGCCGCTGGTCCGGAAATGAAGCATAATCTATCATAATCGAGCACAAAGCATCTTAATCGTGCAAAGAAGCATAACAGCCAGTGTGATGTGCAGCAACTTATCTGACCAACGAGGAGCATCCAGTGATGACATCATCCCCAGTGGCCCCCCATTTCCTGCATCAGCTAGCCGACTGCGCCGAACACCAAACCATGAGCCGCTTTCGTCAAAAGGCTAACCTACAGATTGCAAGCAAACCCAAAGATGGTTTTCGCTTTGACCCGGTAACAGAGGCTGACAGGCAAGCAGAACTGAGCATGAGGCAACTGATTGCAGAGCAGTTCCCCGAGCATCAGATCCACGGTGAAGAGTTTGGTATTACAGGCACAGGCCCCTGGCAATGGGTACTGGACCCGGTCGACGGCACCAGACCATTTTTATGTGGCCTGCCGGTGTGGGGCACATTGATTGGACTCTATTATCAAGGCCGTGCCCAGCTGGGTTTGATGGCGCAGCCACTGACCGGAGAACGGTTCTGGTCTGATGGTGAACGTTCCTTTTATCAAGGACCGCAAGGAGACAAAACCCTGCAAAGCAGCAAGGTGACAGAACTGGCCAACGCCATTTTACACACCACCTCGCCAGAACCCATCAAGCGCCACCCGCAGGTCCAGTTTGACCAGTTGAATGAACAGGTATTGATGACACGCTACGGCGGTGAATGTTATGCCATGGCCATGCTGGCCGCAGGGCATATTGACATTTGCCTTGAATATGCGTTGCAACCTTATGATATAGCTGCCTTTATTCCCATTATTAAAAACGCCGGTGGTGTTGTCACCTGCCTGGATGGCAGCAGACCTGAGTCTGGTGGCTGCATTGTTGCATCGGCAAATGCCACACTTCATGCCAAAGTGCTGGCGGTGCTCAACCAGGGTCATGCTCAGTAACGTCTCGTTATGCAGCTTTGTGCTCGATTTACATTGATTAAACAGGACCTTTTATGCAGATAGTTCCAACTCCAGCTCACGACCAGCAACAGCGCACTGTACTGGCCACCCGTATTTTGTTCTTCTGCTCAGGCTTTGCCACCGCCGCCTGGGCCGCCATTATTCCGTTAGTCAAAGCCAATACCGCGGTCAGCGAAGGCACCTTAGGCCTGTTGCTGTTGTGCCTCGGGATTGGCGCGCTGGCGTCTATGCCTGGCGCTGGTGCACTGAGCAGCCGTTATGGCTGTAAAACTCTGCTTTTAGCCAGCACCGCCCTGTTTGCGCTGCTGCTGCCGTTGATCCCGTTAGTCAGCTCAGTCTGGCTGCTAGCCGTGCTGCTGATAGGTTTTGGTATCGGCATTGGCGCCACAGATTGTGTGATGAACGTGCAGGCTATTTTGGTGGAAAAACAAGCCGACAAGGCGCTGATGTCTGGCTTTCATGGTTTTTATAGTCTGGGCGGTATTGCAGGCGCAGGCTTAATGGCACTGCAATTATCGCTGGGACTGAATGCCTTTATCGCCTGCGTCAATTTCACCGTGCTGATCATTCTGTTACTGCTGGCCAACCATCGGGGCCTGCTGCCCTATGCCAACCCAAAAGAAGGCCGCTCTTTTGCCTGGCCTAAAGGCACTGTGCTGCTGATTGGTCTGATTTGCTTCTCGTTGTTCCTGGCCGAAGGCACAGTGCTGGACTGGAGCGGCGTTTACCTCACCGAATACCGCGGTCTGGCGCAAAGCAGTGCGGCGCTTGGTTTGTTCTGCTTCTCTGTTACCATGACCTTTGGCCGCTTAACCGGTGACTGGCTGATTTCTCATTTGGGTGCGCGCCTGGTGATGACTGTGGGTGGGCTGGTCGCAAGTGCAGGTCTGGTGCTGGCAATCAGCACCAGCTCAATACCTGTGGCGCTGCTGGGCTATGCCCTGGTTGGTCTTGGCTGTGCCAATATTGTGCCGGTGATGTTCTCTGCTACGGGTAAACAAACCGTGATGCCGCAAGCCATTGCTGTACCGGCAGTCACCACCCTGGGCTATATCGGCGTATTGGCCGGGCCTGCCAGTGTTGGCGCGCTGGCTCAGTACTTTACCCTGCCTGTGGCTTTATACTGCATTGCCGCCTTGATAGCACTGGCGACGCTATTATCAACCAAAGTGCGGGTCTGAGCGACCCGCCCACCGTCGTCGCGCTACTGAGGTTTAACGGCCAATTCACGTTGCAAAAAGGCAATCATGTCGTTCAGAACCACAGGCGCATCGCGGTCAAAACAATGGCCAAGGAACTCGTTACAACCATTGTCGAGGTACGCATGATTGTAACCCGGGTAAATCTTCAGCTCAGCTTGCTGGCCGGCAGCGTGCAGTTTGTCGACATAACTGCTGGCAAGCTCAGGCGTGGTCAGCTGGTCTTTGCTGCCGACATGGACAAACTGCGCAGGCAGCTGGCGTACTTTGGCGTCTGGGATCAGGCTGACGGGTGACAAAGCGGCGTAGTACTCCGGGTTTTTCGCCCGGCTGATGGCAGGACCAAAAATGCCACGAGGTTCCGCGTTGCCCCATTTCCAAAAGCAATTTTCGGCGGTTTCAAAGTTGGCAAAACCTGGCGAGCTTAAATCCAGCGCTCCGTAGCTAATCACCGCAGCCTGCACTGTTACATCCAGCTGCTCCGCCGTTTTTCCATCAGGAATGTAGCTTGGTTTATAGCCGGTAGGACCTTTGCTGAAGCCCTGCTGCGACAACTTGTCGGCAGAAAGCACCACCATCGCCGCCAGATGACCACCTGCACTATCACCTGTCACTGCAATACGGGACGGGTCGCCGCCGTACTCAGCAATATGCTGCTTCACCCAGGCCACAGCCCCTAAGGCATCTTCGACAGTCTGATTCATGGTGGTGCTGTTGCCATCGGCGCTCAGCAAACGGTAATCGGTGTTCACCACCAGTAATCCGCTGTGACCAGCCAGGTACTGGGCGGTGGAATCCATAATGCTTTTGGTGTTCACCAGCCAGCCACCGCCGTGGTAAATAATCAGCACTGGTGCTTTGTCTTGGGTACTGACCGCTTTATAAATATCCAGTTTCAGCTCGGTCTGACCGGCCTTGGTCCAGACTTTGTCTTTGGCCAGGGTGACAACTTCTTGTGCCAGCGCGGTGCCGCTCAGGCTTAGCAACGCCAGCATAGCGGGCAGCACCAACCAGTGGCGTAAAATCTGAGCGGCGCTACGTTGATTCTTCACAAAAAAATGCTGCATAGGATCCCCTTGTCGAAATGAAGTGGTCGATGTGAAATTATCGATATGCCGTTATGGCAGACTGCTCTACGGCAGGTACTGACTAATCTGCCACTGCTTGCTGGCCGGGTCCAGCTGTAACTGGTATCGGGCCACTTTTTTCAGCCGTTCGCCATAGCGGGTTTCGCCAATTTCTATGCTGAACTGCTGCATTTGCGCCAGCTGCTGCTGGCCTTGCGCGGCATTTTTTAGCGACTCATCCAGTTTAAAACGGCTGGTTAAATCCTGTTCCAGCCCCTGCTGATCCAGCAACTGCTCCACCAGATAACTGACTTCCACTTCTTTAGTTTGCTCATCCAGGTCCGTTACCTTCAGCACCTGTACCTGGCTGACCGCAATCCACTCTTTGGGCACTGGCCCGAAAAAACGCTGCTCAAGCAGTTGCTGCATCTGTTGATCATCCGGCGTTTTGCCACAGCCTTGCAGTAACACCACCGCAAGCAGTAGCGCCCATAGGGTTAATTTCATTGATAGTTTCCTGAGAAGTCACATGAGTCGCCACTGTAGCAAAGGGCAATGTGGACCGGTAGCTGCCTTAGTGTGCTTTGTGGCCACAGGCGCTACAAAGCGCAGCTGCCGCCCTGCTGCAACCAGATATCCTGTAATGGAGCCTGGTTATCAAGTATGTGGATGCGTTCAATCTGCAGCAGTGGGATTTGTTGTAGCTGCCCCTGCGATTCCAGCTGAAGGAACTCTTGCCCGCCGCTGCTGCGGGTGTCGGCTGCAATGCCGGTCAGCACAGTGCCGTCCAGCAGATGCAGCTCTACCGGGTAGCGGCGCATACAGATAATTTCAATATGGTCGTGCAGATCGCAGGCGAGAATAGCTGGGTTGATGTTTTGGCTCACGGCGGCCTCCTTTGGTCAGTTGCTGTGGGCAGGGAGCACCCCCTGCCCTTGCAGTCTAGTCCTTCAGCAAAGCGCCGCTTTGCAAATCTACGCTGAAGTGGCGATTGGGCAAGCCGTGCTGAAAGCCATTTAAAATGGCAAACAACAAGGCAAAATGCTGCTGACTGTAGTGTTGCAGGCTAAGCTGTTGCCAGTCGCGGCTGACCACCGTCGGGGCAGCCCCCAATTGTTCAGCCAGCCAGCGGTACCGCGCCAGACGACGCTCACCAATATCGGCAATCGCCAGATCGCCGGCATTTTGCAGCCGGTAAAAATCTACCGCCACCTCAAAACCGGAGATCTGGCTGAGTTCGGCCCAGTCTTGCCCTGCTGCACTGGCTTGTTGCTGCAACAGCCTGGCCCGTGCCTGATACGCCGGTTGTTGCAATAACGCGGTTAAGGTCGCAGGATTGTTCAGGTAGTCTGCCAGACTGAGCTCGCCGGGCTCTGACGCCAACAGCAGCATTTGGCCAGCATTCAGTTGCAGCAATAAGGTTCTGAGTTGCTCTGGCCAGTCCTGTGGCAAAAAGCGCAGCCGGGTTAATTCCTGCAAATGGCCTTTGGTAAAGTCACGGTAGTTCTTGGCCTGTAACAGTCCGATATCCCACAGCGGTTCGCCATGCTGCTTCAGTTGCTGCCATTCGCGCTGATAAAAACCAAACAACGCCGAAAAGTCTGGCACCTGCTGCAGCACTATAGTATCCACCTGCGCTTTACCTGCGCCTGCCAGTGTCAGCAGTTTATAGGCCGGCACATAAGCCGCTAATGACGGCGCCTGAATATTCACCAGCTGGCCACCGTCTTTGGCGGGCACCGCCGCCGTGTTGTTTAAATGCATATGACCAGCCACATGCAGTCGTAACCCGGTGTCGGCCAACAAGGCACTGGTTGGCGCCAGCGGCACCCGGCTTAACTGGCCTTTGGCCTCACCGAACAACTGTTCGATAGCCGCACTTTGGCCCTGATAAAACTCTGCCATCGGGAAATGACTGAAGCTCAGCAGCGTTTTGCCTTGCGCTTTGGCGCGACTGACCACGGAGCGGATCCACGGCACTAACTGCGGCTTATAGCTGAGCAACTCGTTGTACCCGGCATTGCCTGAGCCCGCATACACCAAGGTGCCGTCTTTCAGACTGGGGGTGTAGATATTGGCGTCAATTGCCAGTAGCCAAAGGCCAGGCACAGGCTCCACCAGGTAACTGGCATCCGGCACAAGCTCACAGACTGATGCATCACTGCGTTGATTAGCACTACTTTGGTTGGCACAAACCTGGTACTGACGGTGTTGCAATGCACTCTGGGTTTTGGCGGTGCTGTATTGATAAGGCTGCTGGTCACCCTGGCTGTAAGGGCTCTCCCAATACAGATCCGAGCTGGACGGGTAAAACCCATAGTTGCCCAGCAGCTCCAGCACACCGCTGTAGCCCAGATGACCCAGTTCCGCCGAACAGATCAGTCGTGCCGGTTTACTGGCAGACTGACACTCTGCAGAATCCGGGCTGTAAATCGGCTGCGGCCTGGCGTCACTGCCGAGAAAATCATCTTTACCTCCAGCACTGGCAAAAGGCCGCACTGGATCATGATTGCCCAGTGTCAGGAAAAACTTCATGCCATGCTGCTGTTCGTACTGCTGCAACAGTTGCTTCAGGCCACGCAAATGCACCGGCTGACCGTCATCACTAAAGTCTCCCGGCAACACCACCAGCTTGACCTGACGTCGGGCGGCATCATCAAGTGCCGCTTTCAGCGCAAAGTAGTTTTCGTTAAATAGCCGGGTCGAATGCAGCTGCGCAGCCATGGTGCGGATAGTGGCGAACTGGCCGCTCTGCTCATCCTGGATCCCGCGAAAGCTGTGGTCGGTGAATTTGGCGTACACATCGTGAAAATGCGCATCTGGCATAAAGGCAACCTGCAGTGGCTGCTGCGTAGATACAGTATTGGCGGCACTGCTGAAGCTGGTCAGGCTGGCGGTCAGCATCAGCGCCAGAGCACTTAAACGAAAAGAACCAGAGAACGTCATTGGATCCTGTCCCTCAAATAAAAAGGCCACAGCAGTGCTGTGGCCCAGAGCACTGATAGGTGCTCTAGTGCATAACGAGCTTAAAAATCGGCTCTTAAACCCAGGCTGTAACGACGGCCTGAGAACTCGTACATCACCGGGAAAGCCGGCGTCAGCGTGTAACCTGAAGTTTCTTCATCGGTAATATTGATGCCCTTCAGACTGACACGGACATTGTCCGTCAGCTGGTAGCTGATGGATAAATCCGTCTGGCCATAAGCATCACGGTACACCGGATACATGTTCAGGTGAATATATTCGACGTATTTATCCTTGTAGTTGTAGGACAAACGCGCGTCAAAGCTGTCGTTTTCGTAGTACAGCGTAAAGTTATAGGTCTTGTCTGCCAGGCCTTCCGGTGGTGTTGGAATGCCTAGGGTCGACGAACCTGTCAGTGAGTTGTCCAGCATGGTGTAGTTGCTGTTAATACCAAAACCTTCCAGCGCCGGGCTCAGCGCATCCAGTGGCAATTGAGCAATCAGCTCCAGACCTGTCACTTTGTAAGAGCCATCGGCATTAACCGGCTGGTAGACATCAAAATCGTAGTAACCGTCCAGCGAACCGTCGGCATTGCGCTTTTCGACATTTTCAACCACGCCGGTCAGCGCTTCACGCACTACACCTTCAATGTTTTTCCAGAAATAGGACGCGGCCAGAATACCGCCGTTTTCCATATACCATTCAACGCCGGTTTCCCATTGTTTGGCCTGGGTCGGCTGCAGGTCCGGGTTACCGTCTTTAAAGCGGAATTCGTTCCAGCTGACACTGCGTTTGTAGGCGATGTCGGTTAAGGCTGGACGCATCAAAGTTTCTGAGGCCGCAGTGCGCCAAATCACGCCGTCTGCCAGCTCAACGGTCAGGTTGAAGCTTGGCAACAGATCTTTGTAATTGCCGTCTTTGGACACCGGATCTTTGGTGTAGCCTGTGCTGCCATCTTCATTTTGAATTGGGTGGTAACCAAAAGACGTGACGTCCGTATCCACGGCGCGCACCCCGGTATTCAGCTTGGCAGGTAAAGACGCCAGTTCGAAATCGAAGTTTGCCATGGCGTACAGTGCAGTCACGGTTTCATCGACGCGGTAGAACTGGTCGACCTGGAACGGTGTGTAAAAGCCATCGTAACGGAAGGTACGGCGGGCATAGTCATTTGACACCTGCATCCAGTTCAAATCTTTAGGACGGTAAGCACCACCAGGCACGATGTCGGTGATATAGCCCAGCTCGCTGTCCTGCAATGTGCGTTTATTCACCCAGGAGGTATCACCAGCGGATGGCCCCTGAATTTTAATGGCACCAAACTGACGCTCTTTTGACTTATCGGTGTAACGGGCCCCAAACTCTACTGAGCTCAGCGCGCTGAAAGCCGACCAGTCAATATCCCGCTTGAAATCCAGCTGCGCGGCGTATTTATCATCCGACACCTGCTCCAACTCCGTCTCATAGGCTTCAAACAGGTACTTGTCTGGCGCATTGTACATATCGATGGTGGCCGGGTTCGCACTCTGAATGGTCTCGCCACCCGTTGCAGTCCAGCGGGTACGCGAAGGTGCGTAAGCGACGTGTTTCAGGTTGCTGTAGTCGGCCGTTTTATCGGCGCCCGAATAACCCAGCAGGCCTTTGATGTCCCAGCCATTGAGCTGCCAGTCCAGCGTTGCGCTGTACTGGTTGTATTCGGTTTCGTTAATACGTTCTTTGCTCAGAAACTCATGCTGAGTTGCGGTGTAAGACACGTCCGTTAACACCACCACGCCGTATTCAGCCAGGGTGGTGTCGTCATAAGAGTGAATGGTCTCCAGCGTACTTTTGCTGGACGCTGAATAGGCCGCCGCATCGTATTCATCTTCGGTGCTGTCATAGCGGCCCAGCATGGCATCCAGCGTCAGGCTGAATTCAGAGCTTGGCTTGTACTGCACAGACGCGGTGGCGCCCCATTTATCCTGTTCATTTAAGTAAGCGCGATCGCCAACTTTGTCCTGGAAAATAATACGGCTGGTTTCGTCTTTATCCATGCGATCCTGCACGATAATGCCTGCATCACGCGCCAGTACGGCGGCCGCTTGTGCAGAACGCGTACCTGAGGCTTCCAGGAAGCGGCCCATAGGACGGAAATTAATGCCCGAGTTGGAGTCAGTTCTATTGGTACGTTCGGCTTTAGAAAACGACACCAGTGCGCCCCAGTCGCCAAAGGTTTCACTGGCCATCAACGAGAACTTAGGGTCCACTTCTTCAGAAATAGAGTTGTGAGCGCCTTCAGCCGACAGCACCAGCTGGCCTTCGCTGAAGTCAAAAGGTTTGGCGGTACCAATTAACACAGACCCAGCAATGCCACCTTCTTCATCGGCGGCCGTCGGTGATTTTTGCACTGTGACGCTTTGAATAATTTCAGAGGCGAAAATATCAAACTCAACGTCACGGCCACCACTGCCGGACGCCGTCGCCAGGTTGTTGATGGACACATGAGTAAATTCAGAAGGTAAAGAGCGGACATTCACTTTACTGCCCAGGCCCTTGCTGCGTTCAATGGTCACACCCGGCATACGCTGCAGCGCTTCCGCCAGGTTTTGCTCCGGGAAATCAGCAATATCGGTCGCCACAATCGAATCAGAGAAGCCAATATTCTGCTGCTTCATATCCACAGCACGTTCCAGACTCTTGCTGTATGAGCCTTTCACAGCAATCACTTCGACTTTTTGTTCTGCTGCAGGTGCAGATTGAGCCAGCACCGGACTGCTCAGCAAACCAAGCAGGATCTGGCCAACCGCCAGGCTAATCACAGTCCGCTTTGGAAATTGTTGCCGGTTTTGGTGTAAATGCGCGTTCATCAAGGTTCCCTTCACATCAGACATCGTTGGAGCTCTATCGCAAGACCGGATGGGGCCCTGCTTTTGATGACGGGCGAGGTTACAGCGCTAATATGATGGTTTTATTGCATTTGTTAACCAGAAACTCTGGCTGCGGCCGATAGAAAAGCGGCCAGCCGGCTGGTTTTGTCTGAATGGTTGGCGTCTTTAATACAAATAAACGCAAATACTTTCATAACCTTACACAACAAAACCAAACAAGCAGCAGACAAATTTGATCTGGCGTTGGTGAGCGAACAAAGGAGCAGTCGTTCTGTTGCACAGGCGTTTAACCGCCGGTTTTTTACGATGGACGGCCGGAACTATTGAATTGCCTTGTGCATATAAAACGCAGTTTCAGGTAAATAGCTGGCCAGTTGCCGCTGCTGCGTTGCGGTCAGCGACGCAGCAGCAACAAACCCCTGTTTCTGCCAGTAGCCTTCAGCCCCTTGCACTGCAACCAGCGTCAAATAGCTCAATTGGTGGTGCCGGGCGTACAGCTCAGCCTGCAGCAACAGCTTTGCCGCCAGACCTGCACCACGGCTTGCAGACGACACCGCCATATCATGCAGATACAAGGCATCGGGCTTAACGCAACTGCTGAAATCTGCTCCCAACGCACTGATCTTGCCAAGCAGGGATGGATAGGTCAGCAAATAAGCCTGCATGTGCTGACCACTAAAAGCCCCCCAGCAGGTGGACGCAAAGCCTTCAAGGCGCTTGCCCATCACTGCAGCACTTTCATTCAGTGCAGCCGGATAACATTGGCCTTGTAAGTCTAATAAAGCGGTTAAATCAGCGGGGGTTAACGCACGCAGTTCCATGACGACTACCGAAAGAAAAACAGGGCGGCATGTTAAAACAATACCGCCTTCAAAAGAACTCAGTTCAGAATTTGCAGCAGGGTTTTATCCAGACCGTCGCCAGATAATAACTTCACTACAGCACGGCAATGATCAGCGGAAAACTCACCTTCAGCAATTTGCTGATTCAGCGCTTCACGCCGGCTTTGCACCACTGCAGCCACAGTTGCTTTGTTGTCACCCAATTTTTGTTCCAGTTTTTCCAGCCATGGGTACAGCTGGGCTTCAGCCAGATAAGCCTCTTGACGCACGACAGGGTGATAGTCCTGACAAGCGTTGATATTCAGCAAATAAAAATTCAGGTAACCGGCAACCGTCAATAACTGGTAATCCTGGGTCTCCGCACTGACAGGAGCTGTCGCCACAACAGAAGCAAACAGCGTAACAAGCAACTTTTTCACATTCCACTCCAACTGATAAATCCGATACGCATCCTAATCTACAAGCAGAGCTGTTGATTTGCAATCTACCGATTTTATCAAACAGCTTTTGGTGCCATACCAGCCGACTCAGCAGGTTTCGGCTGGCACCCTCACCCATCCTTCCATCAACACTCTGGCACTGCGGCTCATGATGGCTTTGGTCACAGTCCAGCTGCCGTCGTGCAACTGTGCTTGCGCGCCGACGCGTAAGGTGCCGGATGGATGGCCAAAGCGCACTGCAGTACGCGCACCGCCACCGGCCGCCAGATTAACCAGCGTACCGGGAATAGCCGCTGCGGTACCAATAGCCACTGCACAGGTACCCATCATGGCGTGGTGCAGTTTACCCATAGACAAAGCCCGCACCAGTAAATCCACGTCGGCGCTGTCGACCGCTTTGCCACTGGAAGCCGTGTAACTTTGCGCTGGGGCCACAAAAGCAATTTTTGGTGTGTGCTGGCGGCTTTGCGCTTCGCTCAGGTCGTTGATCAGGCCCATTTGCAAAGCGCCATAAGCACGGATTTTTTCAAAGCGCGCTAACGCGGCCGCATCACTATTGATGTCATCCTGCAGTTCAGTGCCTGTGTAGCCAATATCCGCCGCATTCACGAAAATGGTCGGAATACCAGCGTTAATAAAGGTTGCCGGGAAAGTGCCAAGGTCCGGCACGGCTAGCATATCGACCAGATTCCCGGTTGGAAACATGGAACCGCCGCCTTCGCAGTCATCGTCTGCCGGGTCGACAAACTCCAGCTGGACTTCAGCGGCCGGGAAGGTGACGCCATCCAGCTCAAAATCGCCCATTTCCTGCACCTGACCATCCCGCATTGGAATATGAGCCACTATGGTCTTTTGAATATTAACCTGCCAAATATGCACAGTCGCCAACCCATTGGCGGGCAAAGTGGTGACATCAATCAGACCAGACTGAATGGCAAAGGAGCCAACGGCGGCCGACAAATTGCCACAGTTGCCGGACCAATCAACAAAGGCTTTATCAATAGAGACCTGACCAAACAGATAATCCACCTGATGGCCGGGCTGAGTGCTTTTGCTGACAATCACCGTTTTGCTGGTGCTGGAGGTGGCGCCGCCCATACCGTCAATTTGTTTGGCGTAAGGGTCAGGGCTACCAATCACCCGCAATAACAACTGGTCACGCGCCTGACCGGGCTGCTGTGCCGCTTCAGGTAAATCCTGCAGCCGAAAAAACACCCCTTTCGAGGTTCCGCCACGCATATAGGTGGCAGGGATTTTAAGTTGTGGTTTAAACATAGAACCTCCCAAAAGAACAAAGCGGAACCTCTGCGTTAGTTCAAACTAACGCCAGGCATGAAAATGCCTGCGAGCAAGAAAAAATCACATTTTTTCGCCGCGAATTCATGATGCAGACGCGGGCGCAGCAAGCAGCGCCCCTACCATCAATACAACGGGGCAAGATCAAGCCTGCCCCCTTCATTTCCCTGTCAGGCTTCGCCTAAAAAGTCTTTGGCAAAACGCTGTAACACACCACCGGCGGCGTAAATCGACACTTCTTCGGCCGTGTCTAAACGGCAGGTCACCGGCACTTCAAGCTGTTCACCATTGGCACGGTTGATCACCAGTGTCAGGGTGCAGCGTGGCAGTGGCTCGCCTTTGACATCAAAGGTTTCAGTGCCATCAATGCCGAGAGTCAGACGGTTGACGCCAGCTTTAAACTCCAGCGGCATCACCCCCATACCAATCAGGTTAGTGCGGTGAATACGCTCAAAACCTTCAGCCACAATCACTTCCACGCCGGCCAGGCGCACACCTTTGGCGGCCCAGTCGCGGCTAGAGCCCTGGCCATAGTCGGCACCAGCAATGATGATTAGCGGCTGTTTGCGTTCCATGTAGGTTTCAATGGCTTCCCACATCCGCGTGACTTTGCCTTCCGGCTCTACCCGGGCTAACGAGCCCTGTTGTACTTTGCCGTCGACCACCACCATTTCGTTCAGCAGCTTCGGGTTAGCGAAGGTTGCGCGCTGCGCTGTTAAGTGGTCACCGCGATGCGTGGCGTAAGAGTTAAAGTCTTCTTCTGGTAAACCCATTTTCGCCAGGTATTCACCCGCCGCGCTGTCGAGCAAAATGGCGTTGGAAGGCGATAAGTGGTCGGTAGTAATGTTGTCACCCAGCACCGCCAATGGCCGCAGACCGCTTAAACTGCGCTCACCCGCCAATGCACCTTCCCAATAAGGAGGGCGGCGAATATAGGTACTTTGTGGCCGCCAGTCGTACAGTGGGTCGACATTGGTGCCGTAATCCACATTCAGGCTGAACATCGGCTCGTACACTTTGCGGAACTGTTCAGGTTTCACACTTTGCGCCACCACGGCGTCAATTTCAGCGTCCGTTGGCCAGATATCTTTTAACGTGACCGGCGCACCATTGTGGTAACCCAGCACGTCTTTTTCGATATCAAAACGTACTGTGCCGGCAATGGCATAAGCCACCACCAACGCAGGGGACGCTAAAAACGCCTGCTTGGCATAAGGGTGAATACGGCCGTCAAAGTTACGGTTACCCGACAGAACAGCCGTAGCATACAAATCACGGTCGATAATTTCCTGCTGAATAACTGGGTCGAGCGCACCGCTCATGCCATTACAGGTGGTACAGGCAAAAGCCACAATACCAAAACCAAGTTGCTCCAGTTCGCTCAGCAGTGCCGCTTCTTCCAGATACAATTGAACGGCTTTGGAGCCAGGGGCTAACGAGGTTTTCACCCATGGCTTGCGGTTTAAACCCAGCTTGTTGGCGTTTCGTGCCAATAAGCCAGCCGCAATCACATTGCGCGGGTTACTGGTGTTGGTGCAGCTGGTAATGGCAGCAATAATTACAGCGCCATCCGGCATCTGACCATCTGCAGGTGCGGTAAAACCAGTGGCAATACCAGCTTTATTCAAGTCAGCTGTCGCCACGCGTTTGTGCGGGTTCGACGGGCCCGCCATATTACGTACCACAGTCGACAGGTCAAACTTCAGTACCCGCTCGTACTCTGCAGTGGCTAAATCGTCCGCCCATAACCCCAGCGTTTTGGCGTAGGTTTCCACCAGCTTCACTTGCCTGGCGTCGCGGCCGGTCAGCGTCAGGTAGTCCAGTGTTTGCTGGTCAATCGAGAACATCGCAGCGGTGGCGCCGTATTCTGGCGTCATATTGGAGATGGTAGCGCGATCGCCCAAAGATAAGTGAGCGACCCCAGAGCCGAAGAACTCCAGATAAGCCGACACCACTTTCTCTTTACGTAAAAATTCGGTCAGCGCCAGCACTAAATCGGTGGCCATAATGCCCGGCTGCAGTTTACCGGTCAGCTCCACACCAATAATATCCGGCAGACGCATCCAGCTGGCGCGGCCCAGCATGACGTTTTCTGCTTCCAGGCCACCAACACCAATAGCAATGACCCCCAGTGCATCGACATGCGGGGTGTGGCTGTCGGTGCCGACCAGGGTGTCCGGATAAGCGACTCCGTCGATGGCATGGATCACAGGTGACATCCGCTCGAGGTTGATCTGGTGCATAATGCCGTTGCCCGGCGGGATCACATCGACGTTTTTAAACGCGGTTTTGGTCCAGTTAATAAAGTGAAAGCGGTCATCGTTGCGTCTGTCTTCAATGGCGCGGTTTTTCTCAAAGGCATCTTTTTCAAAACCGGCGTGCTCTACAGCTAACGAGTGGTCAACAATCAGCTGAGTCGGCACCACTGGGTTCACCAACGCCGGGTCGCCACCTTTGCTGGCAATGGCGTCACGTAAACCAGCTAAATCCACCAAAGCGGTCTGGCCTAAAATATCGTGGCAAACCACCCGAGCCGGAAACCAGGGAAAATCCAGCTCTTGCTTGCGGTCAATCAGCTGCCATAAGTAATCATTCAGCTGGGCTGGGTCGGCGCGGCGCACCAGGTTTTCCGCATGTACGCGTGAGGTGTACGGTAAAGTCGCCCAAGCACCGGCTTTGAGTTGGTTCACCGCTTGGGCGGCATCAAAATACTCCAGGCCAGTGTCGGCCAGAGTTTTACGAAAATTAGTGTTCATCTTGTCCATCCAAAAACAGCGGCCGGGGCCGCTGCTGCTTTAATAGTCTTTAGGGTGCAGCCACTCAGCCACGTTCAGCCAGAGGTTTGACTGTTCTTGGTTCTACCCCAACATAATCTGCACTTGGCCGGATAATGCGGTTGTCGGCACGCTGCTCCATCACATGGGCGGCCCAGCCGGTTAAACGTGAACAGACAAAAATTGGTGTAAACAACTTCGTTGGGATCCCCATGTAGTTGTACGCCGATGCGTGGAAGAAATCGGCGTTACAGAACAGCTTTTTCTCACGCCACATCACAGCTTCACAGCGCACCGAGATGTCATACAAATTGGTATCGCCATTGGCCTGCGCCAGTTTTTCTGACCAGGCTTTAATCACGGCGTTACGTGGGTCTGATTCTGAATAGATGGCATGACCAAAACCCATAATTTTTTCTTTGCGCTCCAGCATGCCCAATAAGGTCGCTTCGGCATGGTCCGGGTTGTCCATCTTTTCAATCAGCTCCATCGCCGCTTCGTTGGCACCACCGTGCAGTGGACCACGCAACGAGCCAATGGCACCTGTGATGCAGGAATGCATATCCGACAACGTCGATGCGCAGACCCGGGCGGTAAAGGTGGAAGCGTTAAATTCATGCTCTGCGTACAGAATTAACGAGGCTTGCATCACTTCTACATGCAGCGCTTCTGGTTTTTTGTCGTGTAAGGTCCAGAGAAACTGCTCGGCAATAGAATCTGCTGCAGTTTCCACCTCAATGCGTTTGCCATGGTGGCTGTAGTTGTACCAGTAGTTAATCAGGCCTGGGAAAATCGCCAGCAAGCGGTCTGTGGCATCTTGCTGCTGGGCAAAACTCTGCTCAGTTTCCAGGTTGCCCAACATAGAGCAGCCAGTGCGCATCACGTCCATCGGGTGCGCGGTCGCAGGAATACGCTCCAGCACTTCTTTTAATGCAGTCGGTAAGCTGCGCATCGCTTTTAAGCGCGCTTTATAGGCCGTTAATTCTGCATCGGTTGGTAATTCACCTTTTAAAATCAGGTGTGCCACTTCTTCAAAACTGCAATTAGCCGCTAAGTCTTTCACATCGTAACCACGATACGTCAGGCCTGAACCCGTTTTGCCTACTGTGGATAACGCGGTTTTACCCGCGATTTGGCCCCGCAGGCCTGCGCCTGTTAATTCTTTTGCTGCTGCCATTTGTCTTCTCCATCCAGTTGATTTGAAATTGGTTTTATTATTTGTTTTTGCCCTGAGCGAACAATGAATCCAGCTTCTGCTCATAGCTGTGGTAATTGAGGAAATCGTAAAGCTCAACGCGGGTTTGCATGCTGTCGACCACAGCTTTTTGGTCGCCATTGGCCAGAATTGACTCGTACACATTCAGGGCGGCTTTGTTCATGGCACGGAAGGCGGACAGCGGGTACAGCACCATCTTCACACCCACTGCGGCCAGCTCATCTTTGTTGTACAAAGGGGTCTGGCCAAATTCGGTGATATTGGCCAGCACAGGTACCGACAGGGCTTTGGTAAAGGCCTGGTACTGTTCCAGCGTATGCACAGCTTCGGCGAAAATGGCGTCAGCACCAGCTGTCACACAGGCTTGAGCACGTTCAATGGCGGCCTCTAAACCTTGCTGTTGCAGCGCATCGGTGCGCGCCATAATAAAAAACTGCTCGTCGGTACGGGCGTCCACCGCTGCTTTGACGCGGTCCACCATTTCGTCCTGCGACACAATTTCTTTGTTCGGTCTGTGGCCGCAGCGTTTTTGCATTACCTGATCTTCAATATGAAAACCAGCGGCACCAGCACGGGTCATTTCTTTGACAGTACGGGCAATGTTAAAAGCCCCGCCCCAGCCGGTGTCGGCGTCGACCAATAACGGCAAGTCGGTGGCCCCAGTAATGCGGCGAATGTCTTCACAGACGTCATTTAACGAGGTCATGCCTAAATCCGGTAAACCGAAGGAAGCGTTCGCCACGCCAGCACCTGACAAATACAAGGCTTTGTGGCCAACACGTTCGGCCATCATGGCAGTGTAAGCGTTAATAGTGCCGACCAGTTGCAGTGGCGCATGCTGCGCTATCGCCTGGCGCAGCTTGGCGCCTGGGCTGGTTAAATTAGCCATTTGTGTTTCCCCGTTGAAGTAAGTGATGTTCTATATTTCGTCTTGACGCCGCGATATGGCGCCGCATCAGTAAGTCCGCCAGCTCGCCGTCACGGCAGGCAATGGCATTGAGAATAGCCTTGTGTTCGTCAAAAGCCCGCGATACCCGCGGCCCGTTCATCCCCATCTGCACCCGGTACATCCGCACCAGGTAATACAGCTCGTCACACAGAATATTGATCAGGTAGGAATTTTTACTGCCGAGGATGACACGGTAATGAAAGTCGACATCACCAGCTTCCTGATAATAGCTTTCGCCTTCACGCACCCGTTGTGTCGACAAATGCTGATCCAGCAGCTCACGTACCTGCTGAATTTCCAGTTCTGTCATATGCTCAGCCGCCAGACGACAAGCCAGCCCTTCCAGCTCTTCACGCAGTTGGTACAAGGAGCGCAATCCGTCGACAGATAGCTTGACCACCCGGGCACCAGCGTTAGGCGTGCGCTCGATTAAATGACAGCGCTCTAAGCGGGCCAGGGCCTCACGCAGCGGCGCCCGGCTTAAATCAAAGCGTTTCGCCAGTTCAGGTTCACTGATTTTGGCGCCAGCCGGAATTTCACCTTCGACAATGGCCCGCTGGATCTCCAGCAGCACCCGGTCGGCGGCAGTCACGGCATCTTTCAGATAAGGGTTTAACATCAGATTGTCGACATAATATTTATATTGAATGCATTTTTCGCCAATTAAATGGCTTAGTCAAGCCTGATTTAGATCGTTATGTCGACATAAATCAATTTATACATTGTCCAGTTTGCAGTACAGAACAAGGTGTTTTAGTGAAGAAAGAATGGGATGAGTTAAGGTTTTACAGTTTTTATTAGATTATTTTTATCTAAAACAATAGATTCGTTAAAACTGATACGTCTATCAAACTGTTGTCACTGAAGCAGAAAAACTCCGTACAACTCAGGCAGGCTCTGCGCTTGGGTGTGGATAAGCTGGGGGTAACACAGGGATAAATTATGCATAAAGAGTGCTATTGCAATGAAAACAACGAAATGGCGCTTTTGGCCCTGACAGGAAAATTTAATATTCGTTGGCTACACTGAAAATCAAGTGAGCGTTACGAAGTTCCACCTCATTGTTGTCCCCTATAGCGCACGGCTCATTTAGATGAGCCATTCCCCTAAGCCCAGAATGAATCCCTTGATTCTGGGCTCCTTTTCCTCAAATTTCAGCGAGTTAAGCCTGAGCTTTCACCTGAGAGAAAAGCCGGTAGAAGTTTTCAGAGGTCTGAGCAGCCAGAGTTTCTATGTTGACGCCACGCTGCTCAGCAATACAGGCCGCCACCGCACTGACATAAGCAGGCTGGTTGGTTTTACCACGATAAGGCACAGGTGCTAAATAAGGCGAATCAGTTTCTATCAGTAAGCGATCGGCCGGTACTTTTTTCGCCACGTCACGCAGTGGGTCGGCATTACGGAAGGTGACAATGCCGGACAACGAAATATAAAAACCTAAATCCAACGCCGCTTTTGCGGTGTCCCAGTCTTCTGTAAAGCAATGCAGCACACCGCCGCATTGCTCGGCATGGTGACTGCGCAGCAAGTTCAGGGTATCGGCTCTGGCATCGCGGGTGTGCACAATCAGAGGCTTAGCCAGCTGACGGGCAACATCGATATGACTGACGAAGGCTTGTTGTTGCGCCAGTTTGGAATCCGGATTGTAGAAGTAATCCAGCCCCGTCTCCCCCACAGCCACCACTGCGGGGTCCTGGCATAACCGCAGCAATAACGCCGGGTCGACCGCATCAGTCTGATGCAGCGGATGCTCACCACAGGACACCGATACATTGGGGTACTTCGCGACCAGTTGTTTCATGGCCGGGAATTCAGCCAACGACACCGAAACGCACAGCATATGTTCCACTTTTGCCGCTGTTGCCTGGGCCACGACGTCATCTAAACTAAGCGCCAGTTTATCCCATTCCAGACGGTCTAAATGGCAATGTGAATCTACAAACAAACAGTCTCTCCACTCTTAAAGGCTGTATGTGGACTCATGTGACTCCAGCATACCGCTTAACAACTTCTCAATTTTATCCTGCAGCTGGTATTTATCGTCAATAAACACAACTCCTATGCCTGCAGGTTGCGCACTGTGTGCATTTTGCGGTGTGATCCACACCACCTTGCCACTGACAGGCAACGCATCCAGCGCATCAGGCAAAGTCACCCGCAATGCCAGCGAATGCCCCATTTTGTAAGGCCGGGCTGTACGGACAAACAAAGCCCCATTTTTCATCGCCGGCATATAACAGCGGTACAGCTCTTTTAAATCGGCAAAATCAAGATGCAGCTCTTCCATAGGTCCTCCGCTAGACCAGGGCAGCCCGGATCGACAACAGTAACGCGGCCAGATTAAGCTGGCTGTTCTGGCCCGCCACCAGCGCCCTGTCTTTCTGCCATTGCTGTAATTTACTGACCAGTTGCAACTGTTTCGCCTGTAATGACGAAGCTCGCTGCCAAAGTTGCTGTTTGATAAACCAGTTCAGCGTCATCGGTAACTGCTCATCATCAGGCAACGCCTGCAACAGATGGTAGAGATCGAGCTTCTGCGCCACGTACTGTTCCAGCATCAGCAACTGAGCAGAAATAGCCGCGGCTTTATCGGTTTCCAACAGCTCCAGCGCTAATAACGGCGCTCCTCCAGTGTAGTCCAGTAAAAAATCCGGTACCGGGCGGCTACTATGCCGTTCCAGCCACAACCGGACTTCATCACCAAAGGCCGGTGCCACTGACCACTGCTGGCAGCGGCTGCGGATAGTCGGTAACAACTGCGCCGGATGCGCACAGAGCAGCAGCAAAAAACTATTCTGAGGTGGCTCTTCCAGCGTTTTCAATAACGCATTGGCCGCCGCTTCCGACATCAGTTCCACGTCACGCAAAATGGCAATCTTTTGACCGCCCTGCTGCGCCGCGCCTTGCATAAATTGGGTGAGCTGTCGTATCGCATCGACCCCAGTGTGTTGCTCGGCAGGTGAGGTCCAGAGATCCGGGTGATGGCCGGCTTTAAACAACAAGCAACTTTTGCATTGACCACAGGCCTGATCAGCAGCCGGCTGACGGCAAAGCAAATAACCAGCCAGCTCCGACGCCAATGGCTGTTTGCCTGTACCCCGAGCACCGCTGAGCAACAAGGCATGCGGCAACTGCTGCTGAGCGGCCAGCAGACGAAGTTGTGAAGACAGAGGGTTCAGCCAGGGTTGGTCGTTCACCCGTTACTCCTGTAATCCGGCAAACCATTGGTCCAGTGCGCCGACAATATGTTGCTGCACTGCTGCCATTGGCTGGCTGGCGTCTAGTTGCACTATGCCCGTTTCTTCATTGGCAATTTGCTGATATTTAGCGCGGGTGCGCTGAAAAAAAGCCAGTTGCTCTTGCTCAATCCGATCCAGTTCGCCACGCGCCCTGGCACGGGCCAGGCCAATGGCCGGATCAATATCCAGATACAAGGTTAAATCAGGCCGCAACGAGCCAAGCACTGCAGTGCGAATTTGGTTAATCAGCGATTCGGACAATTGCCTGCCACCGCCTTGGTAAGCGCGGGACGACAGATCATGGCGGTCACCCAGCACCCACTGGCCTTGTGCCAACGCAGGTTCAATCCGGCTTTTCACCAGTTGCATCCGGGCCGCATACATCAGCAACAGCTCTGTTTCAGGCGCGACCTGTTCATCCTGTACCTGCTTGACCAAGGTACGGATTTGTTCGGCCAACGGCGTGCCGCCCGGTTCTCGGGTGCTGATAAAGTCAATCTGGTGCTGTTCCAGCCAGTGCTGCACCGTCTGGATAGCGCTGGTTTTTCCAGCACCTTCCAGACCTTCCACCACAATAAAACGGCCTTTTTGCATTAGTTTTTCCCAAAAATATATTTCTGTACGGCCGCATTATGTTCGGCCAGCGTCCGTGAAAACTGGTGTGTGCCATCGCCTTTGGCAACAAAATACAACCAATCAGAAGCAGCGGGTCTGGCAGCCGCCAACATCGAGCTATAGCTCGGCAACGCGATAGGCCCAGGCGGCAGGCCAAAATGCTGATAGGTGTTGTAAGGGTGCGGGTTCTTTAAATCGGCCCGGGTAATATCGCCATTAAAGCTGTCGCCCAAGCCATAGATCACGGTCGGGTCTGTCTGCAGTTTCATCTTTAACTTCAGCCGGTTCACAAACACCGAGCTGACCAGCGGTTTCTCCGGTTCATGGCCACTTTCTTTTTCCACAATGGACGCCATGATCAGCAACTGATAGGGCGTCTGGTACGGCAAATCAGTCAGGCGTTGCTCCCAGGCTAACTTCAGCCTTTCCAGCAGTAACTGGTGCGCCCGTTTCAGCAAATCGCTGGCTTTACTGTTGGCGGTGTAATGGTAGGTTTCGGCAAATACCATGGCTTCCGCCAATTCCGGCGCAGGGCCCCAATCGTCCGGCCAGCTTAACAAGGTCGACAGATCCGGTTGCTCAGCCAGGTCGTAGTTCAGATAAGGGCTTTGCGCCAGCCGTTGCAGGTTTTGTTTCAGCGTTTCCCCTTCTTTGAGCGCCACACTGAACTGCGCCACCTTGCCACTGGCAAACAATTGCAATACCGACAGCACCGACTGGCGTGGCTGCACTTTGTACACGCCCTGATGCAATTTACTCAGCTCAGGGTGAAACCGCAGGTAAATACTGAGCCAGCGGCAGCTGCTGCCAGCCAACTGCCCGGCAGTCAGCCAATTCCGGCATAATTTCAGTGCGGTATCCCCGGCTTTCACTTCGACGTAAGGGTCATTGAACTGAACCTGAGTTTTTAACGCAGCCTGCCAGCTGTTCCAGGCGCCGAAGGCACTGACCAGGCCCACTAACAGGGCAACTACTACTGCACGTATCAATCCATCACTCCAGTCTGCACGGCCCGGACGGGCCCGAGGTCAAACACTTTGCCTGCCAATTGCCGCACCGGCACGACCTGCATTAACGCATTACAGAGAAACAGCGCTTCGGCATCCTGCAGCTGCGCCAACGAATAGTAGCCTTGCTCTGGCTGCAACTGCGCCAGCAAGTGTTCACGCATCACCCCGGCAACCCCTGCCTGATCCAGTTGAGGGGTATGCCAGACGCCGTTGGCATAAAAAAACAGGTTGGCCGCAGTAGCTTCAGTCACCCTGCCCTGACTGTCGAGCACCAGCAGGTCGTCCCAATCGGTGGTCGCCAGCTCGGCTTTCAACATCACCTGCTCCAGCCGGTTATTGTGTTTCAGCCCGGCAAGCACAGGCTGGCAGCCTAGCTTCAGCTCTGCAACGCCAACCCGGATCCCCTGCTGTTGCCAGCCTTGGTAATCCGGCATGGCTGCGACAGACAGATGCAGATGGCTTTCGGAAATACCGCCAGCTGCATATCCACGGCCGCCAGCGCCACGGCTCAGCAGCAGTTTCAGTACTTGTTCCGGCGCTGTAATGGCCTGCTCAGCGGCGGCGGTCAATTGCTGTTCATCAATGGCAGGCATCCGCAGCCGTTCGACGCCCTGGCGCAATCGGTTTAAATGCAAGGGCCAGAGCTGCAGCTGACCACGGCTGACCCGTACCGTACTGAACAGGCCGTCACCATAGTTAAAGCTGCGATCTGAGGTAGTGAGCTCTGGATTGATCTGCATAACGCGATGAAGAACTTATTGAAATGCCGCAAGTATGCCTGAATTTGGCCGTTTTGAATATCAAAGGGGGCAGCACGCCCCCTTTTCCTGTGTTGGAGTCAGAGACCGCTCAGAACAATAGCTGCTGCCAGCTTTGGCCTTTACGGAACTGCAGGCTGCGCACCTGTCCATCCCGTTCAATATTGACCAGATTCACCTGCTTGGCCCAAAACTGCTGCAGGCTATTTTGCCGTACCTTCAGGCCAATAGCCGTGTTGTCCGGGCTGGCTTCCTGATACACCCAAAGGTTATTGCCATCCACCTCAGCCCCAACCAGTGTCAGGCTGACGGCTTTGCTGCCGTCCGCGTACAGCCACTGCAGCTCAAACTCGGTCGCCACATAGTCGGCAAATTCAGCCCGGTTCTGCTCATTTTGCAGCAAATCGACAGACCCATGCTGCTGCGCAGCGCCGGCTTCTTTGTGCAGGTGACGCAGCGCATGCTCGGCGTCATGCACAAAAAACTTGTGCATGATTTCAAGCTGACCCGAACGCGGATTAAACAGCACAGTGGTGACCGCAGCATTCAATTGGTGGGCCTGGCTTGACAGCGACAACAGGCTAAAAGCTAAGGCAACAAACCAACGCATCAGTCTTCTTTCCCTTTCAGTTTGGTTTTGCTGTCCTGCATCAGGTCCATATCCACCCGGCTTTTGCCTTTTTCACGTTTAAAGGCTTCCACCCGTGACGGGATAATGCGGCGCGGATAGTGGTTATTTTCCACATTGACATCGGCCGTCAGCCATTTCGGATCCAGCACGGCTTCGACCAGCTCCTTGTCGGTGACAATCAGCTTGCTGACCTGTTGTGGCGATTTACGCCAGATCTCGGCCGGAAGTTGTAAATCCTGTACTGAGCCGTCGGCAAATTTCAGTTGCAGCAGAATAGGCATCACCAGACCGCCCTGATTACTGAAATTCAGCACATAGTAGTTCTTGCCTTCATCCAGGGCACGGTCCAGCGCAACACGCTCCCAATATTCCAGTTCTTTGTACCATTCCTGGTATTTGTTGCGGTCTTTATTGGTGACGGTGAACTGATCATTGCTGTCGTAGAAATCGCGCACATCTGGGTTCTTCTCCACCCAGGTGTCACGGCCTTCGGCTTTGTTCAGTTCGACAAAACGCGATACCGGTTTGTTCTGCTCTTCCTTTCGGCGTTTCTTCAGGTCAATGTCCGGATTTTTGCTGTCTAAACTCAGCTGGTAAATCTGATCCAGCGAAATATCGACATGGTCGGTGCTATAGAACCAGCCCCGCCAGAACCAGTCCAAATCTACCCCACTGGCTTCTTCCATGCTACGGAAGAAATCAGATGGCGTCGGTCGTTTAAACTTCCAGCGATTGGCGTACTCTTTAAAAGCGAAATCAAACAACTCACGGCCTAGAATCACGTCACGCAGAATATTCAGCGCTACCGCAGGTTTGGTGTACGCATTTGGACCGAGGCGGCTAACGCTGTCGGACTGCGTCATCACAGGTTCCTGCAAGTCCGACTTCATAAAGTCGACCACGTCACGGGCTTCAACCCCCCATGGAATTTGTGGGTCCCACTCCCGACCGGCAATACCATCCAGGAAGCTGTTTAAGCCTTCATCCATCCAGGTCCATTGCCGCTCGTCAGAGTTCACAATCATCGGGAAGTAGTTATGACCAATTTCATGGATCACCACGCCGACCAGAAAACGTTTTTCAGACAAGGAATAGGTACGGCTGCCGTCTTTTTGCAGCTCAGTGCGCGGGCCGTTGAAGGTGATCATCGGGTATTCCATGCCACCAACAGGACCATTGACCGATTGCGCCGTTGGGTACGGATAATCAAAGGAGAAACGTGAATACACTTCTAAAGTGTGCACCACAGATTCAGTGGAATACTTTTTCCACAGCTCACCGCCCTCTTTCGGGTAAAACGACATCGCCATCACCAATGGCTGGTCATCACCGCCTTGGGCATAGCCTTTGGCGTCCCAGATAAATTTACGCGATGAACCCCAGGCGAAATCCCGCACGTTTTTCGCGCTGAAGTGCCAGGTTTTCAGTTCAGTGGTTGCTGCTTTTTCGTTTTCCAGCGCTTCGGCTTCGGTGACCACAAATACCGGGCGTTTCGCCGTGCGGGCTTGTTCCAACCGTTGCTGCTGAGTTTTGCTCAGCACTTCAGTCGGGTTCTGCAATGACCCCGTGGCAGAGACAATGTGATCCGCAGGTACCGTCAGTTCAACGTCATAATCGCCAAATTCCAGCGTGAATTCGCCCTGACCTAAGAATTCTTTGTTGGTCCAGGCTTCGTAATCTGTGTAGGCATGCAAGCGTGGGAACCACTGTGCCAGCAGGAAAATATCGTTGCCGCCTTTACGGGCGTCTTTCGGAAAATGCTCATAACCGGAGCGCGCATTGACTGCATCTTCTTCAACGATGTTAAAGGCGAAATCCATCGTCAGCTCAACCTGCTCACCAGGTTTTAGCGGCTTGGCTAAATCTACCCTCATATTGGTGCCGACCACTGTGGCTTTCAGCATCTGCCCGTCCAGGGTTTTAATGTCGCCCAGCTGATAGCCCAATAGGTTGTCGGCCATAAATTGCTGGCGACGCAGCTCATTGAAACTCAGTTTGCCGGCTTCGTCCTGGTTTGGGTTAACGCCCTCAAAAGTGCGGCTCAGCTCGGCCATGGAGTCGGCTTGGAAAATGTTCTGGTCCAGTTGAAACCAGAGGTATTTCAGGCTGTCTGGTGAATTGTTCTGGTAACGAATGTGCTGACTGGCTGTTAAACGACGTTTGGCTTCATCCAGTTTGGCTTTAATTTTGTAGTCGACCTGTTGTTGCCAGTAGCCGGTGGCCGGCTCACCCGCCGCATTGCGGTAGCTATTTGGTGTTGGCAACGCTTCATCCAACTGACGGAATTTATCAACAAAATGGCCTTTGGTTTGCTGAATCGTATCGGCCTGCACCACCAGACCACAACTCAGCACGGCGCTGAGTAAAATTGTTTTCTTATAGTTATTCATCACTGCATCCGCTTCGAGAAACCAACAGAGTAAGATGCTTTGCGTTCAGACTCAATCAGCATTGGCCTAAAACTTCTGTCGCTTTGGCGCACAAAAACAACAAAGGCAGCCGAAGCTGCCTTTAGGGTGCAAAATATAACTCAGATTTTCTTGAACAGGATGGAACCGTTGGTGCCACCAAAGCCAAAGGAGTTACACAAGGCGTATTCCATTTTGGCATCACGGGCCGTGTGCGGCACATAGTCCAGATCACAACCTTCATCCGGGTTATCCAGGTTAATGGTTGGCGTGACTTTTTGCTGTTGCAATGACAGCACAGTGATAATGGACTCGACAGCACCGGCAGCACCTAATAAGTGGCCCATCATCGACTTGCTGGAACTGACCATCACTTTGGTTTTATCACCGAAGATCGACTTAATAGCCATAGTTTCGGCAATATCACCGGCTGGTGTTGAGGTGCCATGTGCATTGATGTATTGCACTTGCTCCGCATTAATGCCCGCGTCTTTCAGCGCGTTTTTCATCGCCAATGCGGCACCACGGCCATTTTCCGGTGGTGACGTCATATGGTAAGCGTCTCCGCTCATACCAAAACCAACCAATTCGGCGTAAATTTTCGCTCCACGGGCTTTGGCATGTTCGTACTCTTCCAGTACCACCACACCAGCACCGTCACCCAACACAAAGCCATCACGGTCTTTGTCCCAGGGACGACTGGCCTGCTGCGGCGCGTCATTGCGGGTCGATAAAGCGCGGGCTGCGCCAAAGCCGCCCATGCCCAGGCAAGTCGACGCTTTTTCTGCGCCGCCGGCAATCATCGCATCAGCATCACCGTAAGCAATCATCCGTGCAGCCTGACCAATGTTATGCACACCTGTGGTACAGGCCGTCACAATACTGATATTTGGTCCTTGCAGACCCAACATAATGGACAGGTGACCGGAGATCATATTAATGATGGTTGAAGGCACAAAAAACGGTGACAGACGACGTGGGCCTGAGCCGATTAACTTGCTGTGGTTTTCTTCAATCAGGCCTAAACCACCGATCCCCGACCCCACAGCCACACCGATACGTTCGGCGTTTTGCTCATTAATTTCCAGCCCGGAGTCTTTGACTGCCTGTAAACCCGCAGCCACACCGTACTGAATAAACAAGTCCATCTTCTTTGCTTCTTTGGCCGGGAAGAACTGTTCGACATCAAAGTTCCGCACCAGACCAGCGAATTTAGTGCTGTAGGCTTCCGTATCAAAATGATCAATCAGACTGATACCACTTTGTCCTGACAACAACTGTTGCCAGCTGGATTGAACATCGTTCCCCATTGGGGTCAACATGCCCATACCTGTCACTACTACACGACGTTTTGCCACAGAATCCTCCGCAGTCCGTAAAGAATGTTTCAGGGTTTCCCCATTTGCTCAGTCATTGAGCATCTAACCGGCACAGCTTAAAAGCAGTTGCCAGAAAACTCCGATCTGCATCGCAATCAGAGAAAATTCAGCCCTATTGGCGCGCAAATAAAAACGGGTAGCATAGCTACCCGTTTCTATATCAAAAATCTTACTCAGCGTGAGCTTTGATGTAGTCGATAGCTGACTGTACTGTGGTGATTTTTTCAGCTTCTTCGTCTGGAATTTCAGTGTCGAATTCTTCTTCCAGAGCCATCACCAGTTCTACTGTGTCCAGAGAATCTGCACCCAGGTCGTCAACGAAAGAAGATTCGTGTTTCACTTCTTCTTCTTTAACGCCTAATTGTTCAATGATGATTTTTTTAACGCGTTCTTCGATGTTGCTCATCTTTTCTTCCTTTTTCTCATATAAATCGCAACAAATAGTGCAATTTTGTGTGGCGGCTAGTGTATGCGTAAGGCCGGTCTGATGCAAGCAAAGGCAAATGCTTTTACTGCTGGTCAAACCTGATGCCTTACACCATATACATACCACCGTTAACGTGAATAGTTTCACCGGTAATATAAGCCGCCTGGCGGGACGCTAAAAACGCCACAGTGGCCGCAATTTCTTCTGGCTGGCCCAGACGATTCGCCGGAACCTGACCGAAAATAGCTTCTTTTTGCTCGTCGTTCAGCTCTTTGGTCATATCGGTGTCGATAAAACCTGGCGCAACGGCATTGACCGTAATACCACGGGATGCCACTTCGCGTGCCAGTGATTTGGTGAAACCCAACACACCGGCTTTGGCCGCCGCGTAGTTAGTTTGACCGGCGTTGCCCATAGAGCCAACCACTGAACCAATGCTGATGATACGACCGAAACGCTTTTTCATCATACTGCGCATCACAGCTTTACTTAAACGGTATACCGATGTCAAATTGGTTTGCATGATGTCAAACCATTCATCATCTTTCATCCGCATCAACAGGTTGTCGCGGGTAATGCCGGCATTATTCACCAGAATATCGATATCGCCAAACTGAGTTTTAATCTGTTCCAGGCACTGTTCAATGGAGTCGGTGTCGGCAACATTCAACACCAGGCCCTGGCCACGCTCACCTAAATAAGCAGAAATAGCAGCAGCACCTGATTCAGACGTTGCAGTACCAATGACTTTGGCGCCTAAATCGGCCAGCTGTTCAGCAATAGCACGGCCAATACCACGGCTGGCACCAGTGACCAGTGCAACCTGACCTTCTAAAGAAATAAATGGCTTCATGGTTATCCTTATTCTGCAGCCAGCGCTGCTTTTAATGCGACCAAATCAGGCACAGAGGCTGTATTCAGATCTTTATTAATACGTTTAATCAGGCCACTCAGCACTTTGCCTGCACCCAGCTCAATCACCGTATCGACGCCTTGGGCGGCCAACCACTCAATGCTCTCTGTCCAGCGTACCGGACTATGCAGCTGACGCACTAAGGCATCTTTCATCGCGGCCGGGTCTGCAGCGACCGAAACGTCGACATTATTCAGTACCGGTATGACAGCTGTATGAAATTCTAAGTTCGACAGATCCGCCGCCAGTTTTTCCGCAGCTGGCAGCATTAAAGCGCAGTGTGAAGGCACGGAAACAGGCAGAGGCAAAGCACGTTTGGCGCCAGCAGCTTTACAGAGTTCATTGGCCCGTTCAACCGCAGCTTTGTTGCCTGCGATTACCACCTGACCCGGGCTGTTGAAATTGACCGGCGATACCACTTCGCCTTGTGCCGCTTCTTCGCAAGCTTTGGCAATAGCGGCATCATCCAGACCAATAATTGCTGACATAGCGCCAGTGCCTGCCGGTACGGCTTGTTGCATATACTGACCGCGTTTTTCAACCAGCTTCACCGCATCACTCAGGCTCAGTACACCGGCGCACACCAGCGCAGAGTATTCCCCTAAAGAGTGACCTGCCAGATAGTCTGGCTTGGCACCGCCCTGCTCCAGCCATACCCGGTATACAGCCACAGAGGCTGTTAATAAGGCGGGTTGGGTACGGTGGGTTTCGTTCAGATCGGTATCTGGTCCATTGGAGACCAGTTGCCATAAGTCATAACCCAAGGCATCGCTGGCTTCAGTAAAGGTTTGACGTACTGTGGCAAATTCAGCATATAAATCGCTCAGCATGCCCACGCTCTGTGAGCCCTGTCCTGGAAAAACAAGTGCAAGTTTAGTTGTCATAAGAAGGTCTGCCAGTTAATAACGGACTAATGCAGAGGCCCAGGCGAAACCACCACCAAAGGCTTCCAATAATAAGGTTTGCCCCCGCTGAATACGGCCATCCCGAATGGCTTCATCCAGCGCAGTTGGCACTGTGGCCGCAGAAGTGTTGCCGTATTTGTCCAGGTTGATCACCACCTGATCCATCGACATATCCAACTTACGGGCAACCGCAGAAATAATACGTAAGTTCGCCTGGTGAGGAACCAGCCAGTCAATCTGCGACTTGTCCAGATTGTTGGCGGCCAGGGTTTGTTCAACCACTTCCGATAAACGGGTGACGGCCACTTTAAAGACTTCATTGCCTTTCATCACACCCCAGCTGTTGTGGACAGAGCTTTCTTCGCCACGGATTGGGTTGTCGACATACAGCAGTTCTGAATACTTGCCGTCTGCATGAATATGGGTCGATAAAATGCCTGGTTGTTCGGACGCTTCCAGAATCACAGCGCCGGCGGCATCACCAAACAGGATCACCATGCTGCGGTCTTCCGGGCTAATCAGCCGCGACAGGCAGTCTGAACCAATCACCAGCACCCGTTTCGCCAGACCACCTTTTATATACTGGTCGGCGATGCTTAATGCATAACAAAATCCGGCACAAGCCGCGGCAATGTCAAAAGCAGGAATGCCAGGGATGTCCAGCTCGCGCTGCACTTCACAGGCGGCGCTGGGTAAAGCGCGGGATGCACTGGTCGTTGCCAGTACAATCATATCAATAGAGTTTTTATCAATGCCGGCCGCTTCAATGGCTTTTAACGCCGCCTGAGTGCCCATTGAGGAGACAGTTTCGTTGTCGCCAATAATGCGACGTTCTTTGATACCTGTCCGTTCTATAATCCATTCGTCCGTGGTTTCTACCATGGTTTCGAGATCAGCGTTGGTTCTGATCTGTGACGGGAAATAACTGCCCGTGCCAATAATGCGTGAATACATTGGGTCCTACGCTTTGTCTATGAGTACGTGTTCCAGCCTGTCCTTTATTTTAACCGGCACCTGGCGTTCAACCTCGCGCACGGCTTGTCGGATGGCGCTCAGAAATGCCTCTTTCGTTGCATTTCCATGACTTTTCACAACAATTCCGCGCAATCCTATCAGACTTGCCCCGTTATACTGGTCGGGGTTCACGCCTAAGGCCATACTTTTTAGAAAAGGTTTAATCAACCAGCCGAAAAGTTGCGCAGACATCGAGTTTTTCAGCGCAGTTTCCAGTCGTCTCAAGATAAGTTTCGCTACACCTTCGCAGGTTTTCAGTGCAACATTGCCGACGAAGCCGTCACAAACAATGACGTCCGCTTTGCCTGAAAAAATATCGTTGCCTTCGATGTAACCAATGTAATTAATGTCACTGCATTCGGACAGCAGCAACGAAGTGCGTTTAATTTGATCCGAGCCTTTGATTTCTTCTTCGCCCATATTGAGCAAAGCGACTTTAGGCCGGTGAATTCCTTCGACTTCTTCCACCATCACCGCGCCCATTACTGCAAACTGGAATAAGGTATCCGAGTCGCAATTCACCGTTGCGCCCAAATCCAGCATGTAAACAGGTTTGTCTGTGGTCGAAGGTAAAGAGCCTATCAGGGCCGGACGTTCGACGCCGTTGAGCATTTTCAGCACAAAATGCGCCATTGCCATCAGAGCGCCGGTATTACCAGCACTGACACAAGCACCCACTTTGCCCTGCTCTACCAAATCCAATGCGATGCGCATGGATGACTGGCGTTTGCTGCGAAGGGCAACCGAAGGTTTATCGGTCATTAATACTTGCTGGGGTGCATGTTGAACCGCTAACTGCGGATGCTCGGAAATGCCGTGTTCAGCCAGTTGCTGCTGCAGAGTTTCTGCGTCGCCGACCAGCGTAAGATCAAGATGCGGGAATTCAGAAATGGCAGCCAGAGCTGCAGGAATAGTTGAAAGGGGGCCATGATCGCCCCCCATCATATCTAAAGCAATTTTAAGCCGAATTGGTTGCACTGAGTGCACCGGGGCTTATTTTACTTTACGACCTTTGTAGTAACCGTCTTCAGTGATGTGGTGACGGCGGTGAGTTTCACCTGAAGTCGCGTCTACAGACAGGGTAGGCCCAGTCAGAGCATCGTGAGAACGACGCATGTCACGTCTTGCACGAGATTTTTTGTTTTGCTGTACAGCCATTGCCTTTCTCCTAAAACTATTTCTTCTTCAATTCTTGCAATATTGCAAATGGATTCGGTTTTTCTGGTTCCGGTTCTATCTCGCCCCAACTCATTTGCACTTTGGCCGGGTCGCATTGCCCTTCATCGTGCGTTGGGAACAAAGGTAAAGCCAGAATTAATTCGTCCTCAACCAATTGCCTCAAGTTCACCTCGCCGTGCTCGTTTTTCTCGATCACGTCGTAGCGCTCAGGAATATCATCGTGAGCCGAATCAATGTCACTCCGGATTGGAGTGTATGCAAAACTGGCGTCCAGCTCCATCGGCATTGCATCGCCACAGCGTTCGCAACGCACCTGGATCTGGCAACGGGCTTCACCTTCAATGTAGGTCAGACCCTGTTCATCAGTTCCGCAATGAACTGTTACTTCGACATCACCATTCGGATCCAGTAAGGATTCGGATAACCGGTCAAGGTTAGCCAGTGGAACTATGCCGTCGAAACTCGAACGTTTCTGCGCGGCCCGCACCGGATCTATAACAATGGGAATTTTTACCTTTTGCATAAGGCGCGCATCATATAGATCAGGTCTGGCACTGTCAAAGGGTTCTGCACTGTTTTTGTTAATTTTTCTCGCGTCAAACCGACGGCTGGCGCTATAGTGCGGCGCATTATCCTCAATGGAGCCTTATGATGTCAAAACCTTCGCTAATTCTGGCCTCAACATCGGTCTACCGTAAAGCCTTACTGGAGAAACTCACCCCTCACTTTCAAACCGCAAAACCAGATGTAGATGAAACCCCGTTGGCCGGTGAGACGCCACAACAATTAGTCGAGCGTTTGGCTGTGCTAAAAGCAAAGGCCATAGCCGCACAACAGCCGAATGCGGTGGTGATTGGCTCTGACCAGGTTGCGGTGTTTCAGAACGATATTCTGGGTAAACCCCATACGGTTGATAAAGCCATTGCTCAGCTCAGCCGTTTCAGCGGCCATACCGTGACCTTTCTGACCGGTCTGGCAGTGGTGAATAGCAGCACAGGACAAACTCAGGTGCTGACCGATGCTTTTCACGTCAGCTTTCGCGAACTGACGCTGCAAGAAATCCAGCGTTATGTCGAACGTGAAATGCCACTGAACTGCGCTGGCAGCTTTAAGAGTGAAGGGTTGGGCATTACCTTATTCAGCAAACTGGACGGCGAAGACCCAAACAGCCTGATTGGCCTGCCTCTGATTAAACTGCATCAGTTGCTGAAAAACACAGGTCTTGATCTATTGCTGGAGCCTTAACGCCCCAGCACAGTCAGTAATTCAGGTAAGGAATCTATCACGGCTTTAGGTTGATAGGCGCTCAGTTCAGCCACGCCATGCACGCCATGCGTCACGCCTACTCGCGGCATGGCAATAGCCTGCGCCATCTTCATATCATGAATGGTATCGCCCACCATCACGGCACGTTCAGTGTCGATGCCAAGTTCGGCAATAATCTGCTGAAGCATATCCGGGCTTGGCTTCGACTGGGCTTCATCAGCACAGCGGCTGGTATGAAAATACGACCTTAAGCCGGTTTCATCAAACATCCGCTCCAGCCCTTTGCGGGCCTTGCCGGTTGCGACCGCCAATAACACCCCATCACGGTGCAGTTGCTGAATCACCTGCTCTGCGCCGCTAAATAAGGGTGTAGGCGTATGGTCATGCAACACATACTGGTCACGGTAATGTTCGAACACGCTTTGACGCTGAGCAGTTGTGATGCCCGGAAATAAAATATCAAACACCGGGTCCAGGCTAAGGCCAATAATTTGTTTCACTTGATGTTCAGTCGGGACCATCAGTCCAGCTAACTGCGCAGCACTGCGCATCGCAGACACAATACGGCCGACAGAATCCATCAACGTGCCGTCCCAGTCAAAGATCACCAGATCTACAGCTTGACTCATATTATTTTCTCGTCAGTTTTTCCAGCACCGCACTGAGTGGCTTGTCCAAAGGGGCGTCACAGCGGATCTCTTTGCCGGTGCCTGGATGGGTAAAACTTAAGGTTTTAGCGTGCAGATACAAGCGGTTTAAACCAAGACTTTGCATCTGACTGGTAAATTCGTTGTCACCATATTTATCATCACAGGCAATGGCATGACCTTTACAGGCGGTATGCACGCGGATTTGGTGGGTCCGGCCTGTGACAGGGAAAGCTTCTACTAAGGTGCCTTCCACATAACGTTGTAAAATTTTAAAGCGGGTTTCGCTCGGCTTGCCCTGCACTTCGTCCACTTTCACCACCCGCTCACCGCTTTGCAGGGTGTTTTTACGCAGTGGTTCTGTCACCTTTTTGATTTTGCTGTCCCACTGGCCTGCGACCAATGCCCAGTATTTTTTCTCTACGGTTTTATTGCGCAACTGTTCATGCAAATGGGTCAGCACTGAACGCTTTTTAGCAATCAGCAGACAACCCGAGGTATCGCGGTCCAGACGATGCACCAGCTCCAGGTGACGGGCTGTCGGACGCAAGGCCCGCAATGCTTCAATGACCCCAAAAGACAAACCGCTGCCACCATGCACAGCCATGCCGCTTGGCTTGTTCAACACAATCAGTTCATTGTCTTCGTACAGAATATGCTGTTCGAGGTTTTTCACGATTGACAGCGAAGTCGATACCGGCTCTTTTTCCGGTTCCGGGCTCAGAGTAAAAGGAGGCACCCGCACCTGATCGCCAGGCTGCAGTTTGTACTCAGGTTTAATTCGTTTTTTATTGACCCGCACCTCTCCTTTGCGCAAAACCCGATAAATCACACTTTTCGGAATGCCTTTAAGCCGGGCCAGCAGAAAGTTATCGATGCGCTGACCTGAAAAATCTTCTTCTACATCAATAAATTGGACTGGAGTTTTGATTTCATCTGTCATGCGCTTTACTTACTCTGTTCAAACTTAAATTCAGTTGCTATTTACACTTATTCAGTGGGATAATCGGCCCGCTAATTTTGCCTTTTTTGGCGATTAGGGCGCTCCATGTGACGTAAGAGATATTGTGAGGCACCATTCGGGATGGCAGATCATACCGGATTCCTTGTGAAAACCAAGGCTTTCCTAAAGCCCCGAATGCGATGAATGCTGTTTGTCTGAGGTAATGCTGCGTAATTTGTTACCAACAGAGACAAAACACAAAGTCCGGTTAGTGGAGCAAAAAACAATTGCGACAACGCAAGACGTTAGCGCGATCTGTGTCAGATCACAGCCAAATACATTTCAGTGCGGCCAGTCTTGGCGGCACGAATTAAAATGAGTTAGCCCAAACCGTCCAGTCGTGAGACTGCGCCACAGTGATGTTTGAGTTACGTTTGACATCTGAAACGCGGACGCAGGATGTCGTTGCGTTGTGGCCTTTACTGAGTCACAAACAATGAAAAGAATGTTGATCAATGCTACGCAGGAAGAAGAAATCCGCGTAGCGCTAGTGGATGGACAAAAATTATACGACTTGGATATTGAAAGCCCAGGTCACGAACAGAAAAAAGCCAATATTTACAAAGGCAAAATTACCCGCGTTGAACCAAGCTTAGAAGCAGCTTTTGTCGACTACGGTGCTGAACGCCACGGCTTTTTACCTTTAAAAGAAATTTCCCGCGAATACTTCCCTTCTGGTTACACCTTCGACGGTCGTCCGAATATCAAAGAAGTTGTCAAAGAAGGCCAGGAAGTCATTATCCAGATTGATAAAGAAGAACGTGGCCAAAAAGGCGCCGCGCTGACCACCTTTATCTCGCTGGCTGGTTCTTACCTGGTACTGATGCCAAACAACCCACGTGCTGGTGGTATTTCCCGCCGTATCGAAGGTGACGAGCGTCAGGAATTAAAAGACTCGCTGGACCAGTTGCAACTGCCAGATGGCATGGGCCTGATTGTTCGTACCGCCGGTGTGGGTAAATCACACGAAGAGCTGGAATACGACTTAAAAGCCCTGCTCAAGCACTGGGCTGCTATTACGCATGAATCAGAAAACCGCCCTGCTCCATTCCTGATCCACCAGGAAAGCAACGTGGTGTTCCGTGCTATTCGTGATTACCTTCGTCGTGATGTCGGTGAAATTCTGATCGACAACCCACGCATTTTCGAAGAAGCCAAAGTTTATATTCAACAGTTCCGCCCGGATTTTGCCCATCGCGTCAAAATGTACCAGGGCGAAGTGCCGCTGTTTATGCACTTCCAGATTGAAAGCCAGATTGAATCGGCGTTCCGTCGTGAAGTTCGCCTGCCATCAGGCGGCTCTATTGTGATCGACAGCACCGAAGCGTTAACGGCGATTGATATCAACTCGTCCAAAGCGACCAAAGGCGGTGACATCGAAGAGACGGCCTTTAACACCAACTTAGAAGCAGCCGACGAAATTGCCCGTCAATTACGTCTGCGAGATCTGGGTGGTCTGATTGTGATCGACTTTATCGATATGACGCCAGTACGCCACCAGCGCGAAGTGGAAAACCGCTTAAAAGAAGCGGTGAAACAAGACCGTGCCCGCGTGCAGATTGGCCGCATCTCCCGTTTTGGTCTGCTGGAAATGTCCCGTCAGCGTCTGCGTCCGTCGTTAGGCGAATCAGCCACGCACGTCTGCCCTCGCTGTCATGGCCGCGGCACTATCCGCAGCACTGAGTCCTCAGCATTGTCTATTCTGCGTCTGATCGAAGAAGAAGCAATCAAAGACAACACCAGCCAAATTCATGCGCAGGTGCCTATTTCTGTTGCGACTTATCTGATGAACGAAAAACGTGATGCAGTGCGCCGTATTGAAAGCCGCCATGGCATTCAAATTTATGTCATTCCAAACGAGCATATGGAGACGCCACACTACGAAGTGACTCGTATCCGTATCGACGAGGAAATTGAAGAATCCAGCTACAACATGGTGAAAGCACCAGCGGTCAGCAGCAACGTGTACCACCCTGTTGCAGAAGCGGCTGTACGTGAAAAACCTGCCGTTTCCGCCATCAGCATGGCAGAAGCACCAGCACCTGTGGCAAAACCAGTGGTTGCAGAACCTGCAGTACAGGGCCCAAGCCTGATTGACGGTTTAATTGGCTGGTTTAAAGGCTTGTTTGCCGGCACACCAACTGAGCCAGAGAAAAATGACGAAAAACCAGCTCGTCGTGAACGCCGTGACAACAGACGCCGTGGTAACAAAAACCGCCGTCGTGACGATGAAAAGTCAGGCAAAGACGAAAACGCACCAGCCAAGGCTGAACGCTCTGAGCAAAAAAGTAACAGGGCTGAACGTGGTGAACGTCAGGAACGTACCGAACGCCAGGACCGTCCACGTCAGGACAAAGCCGAGCGTCCGGAGCGTGGGGAGCGTCAGGATCGTACAGAGCGCCAGGACCGAGCAGAACGTCAGGACAAAAAGCCTGCTGAGAAAGCCGTAGCACCAAAAGCGCACGAGCAGGATGACGATGCACCGACCAAAGTGGCTGAACGTCGTCAGCGTCGTCAGCAGCGCAAATCGGTGCGGGTTGAAAAAGAAGGTCAGGTTGCACAGGCAGAATTGGCCGAAGTCACCAGCCAGGTTGTCATTGCAGAAGCAGTTACTGTTGTTGTCGACTCCGCAACCACCAGCCCAGCCGAGCCTGTTCAGGTGCAAGAAACTGTGGCTGTAGCCGCTGAAACTGCCGAAGTTCCAGCTGAAGCAGAGGCCGTGGTGGTTGCTGACGCAGCTGAAACGACAGAAGAAGACAAAGATGCTTCTGAAAGCCGTAGCCGCAGCCGTCGTTCACCACGCCACTTACGTGCAGCTGGTCAGAAACGGAAAAAAGAGCAACAAGGTGAAGCAGCGGACGATGCGACTGCAGCTCGTTACCCGGAAGATGATGCTCAGCCGGTCGTCACGGAACAGCAACTGGACCTGCCTATCGCTGAAGAAACGGCAGCGCCAGTGCAAGCCAAAGTTGAACCTGTGGCGGCTGAAATAACAGCCCCTGTTGCAGTGACTGAAACTGCAGTACCAGCAGAAGCACCAATCGAAACTGCGACTGCGCAAGAGCCTGTCGTCACTGCACCTGCCCAACCAGAAGCTGTGCAGGCTGAGGTGGCGTTTGCCCCAGTTCAACCAGCGCACGAAGCTGTAGTTGAAGCGACAGTGGCTGAAGCTGTGACCGCTGAGGTCGAAGTTGCAAGCGCAGCAGTGACTGAGGAAGTGGTCATTGCAGCAGCTGAAGCTCCTGTGACGCAGGCCGAAGCCCCAGTGGTTGCTGCCGAGCCGGTGGTTGCCAAAGCAGTCAAAGCTACGCCGGCCAAAGCGCCACGTGCAAACCGTTATGCCGCGATGGTAGTGGCAGATATGAAGAAACCTGAGTCGGTCTCTGAATCCGCCCAGCAAGACGCACCTGTAGCGATGGAACTGAGTGAACGCCCTATCGTTGTCAGCTCAGAACGTCCAGGCGGTTCTGCGTCGGCACGTCAAATCAGTGTCGCGCCTATGACTAAACCTGGTTCAGCTGAATAAGCTGAGCCTTGACAAACCCGGAGCTGATCGCGCTGGGATACAAAAAACCACCGCTTGCGGTGGTTTTTTATTGCTGTGCATCACGCCTGATTAACGTGATATCGCCTGGCTAAACCACTGATCGATCGCCGTCAGACTTTGCTGACGAAGGGCGTCCTGCTCAAACAGTAATTCGTGTTTTGCCCCCTTAATCACCATTGGCGCACCGCCGACACAACCTGATTTGCTGTTGCTTTGCAGCGCCTGGCAAAATGCATTCTGGGCTTGATTCGAGACAATAGCTTCGTCGCCAGCCTGCAGCAGCAATATCGGAATTTGCAACGCGCTCACCTCTGTGCGGATTGGCTCAAATACAGCGCAGCTTTGCGCCAGCCAGCCCCAGGTGGGTCCGCCCAACTGAATTTGCGGGTACTGCGCGTTGAGCTTGTCCCACCACTTCAGACGTTGCTCTGAGCCGGTTAAATCATTGCCGTCAAAATCCCTTGTTTTATAAGGCGCATCGGCAAAACCAGCAAAGCCTTGCGTCGAAAACAGCGAGACCAAGTTGCTCAAGGCACAAGCGTCATTGTCACTGAACACTAATTTCCCCTGGATGCCATGCATGGGTGCAGACAACGCGGCCGCAGTAAAGACTTGAGGGTGCAGCTCCAGATAGCGGGTGGAAATGGCGCCGCCCATTGAATGACCTAACAGCAGCAATTTACCCTGCCGGGGTTCTGGTAATACCCGTTGTAACAACTGATGCATATCATCGACATAGGTCTGGAAACTGTCGATATGCCCTTTAAAGGGATTGTCGGTGTAGCGGGCGCTCAGGCCCTGTCCACGGTGATCAAACATCAGAACATTGTATCCCTGCGCCAGAAAATGCTGCGCCAGTTCCTGATAACGCAGCAGGCTTTCTGTGCGGCCATTGACCAATACCAGAGTGGCCTGCGCCTGCTGTTGTTGCAGCCACAAGTAGGGGATTTGGTGGCCATCCGCCAATGGCAGGTACTGCACACTTTCTGCCGGCCAGGGCAATTGAATTTCAGTGGGCACCGCACTATCGGCTTCTGCAGCACACAAAGCTGCAGAGAATGAGCAGGCCATGACACAAGCACTGAGCAAACTGGCTATCCGTAATTTCTTCATCGTGGTTCTCTGTGTTCTCGATAGAATAATCTGTTAATCCGTAAAATGGGCAGCTGGCGGAAATTCTGTCGCTGTTGTGCCCAAAGTATGGTAAATAGCGCACCAGTTCAACTGACCCGAGGTGATGTTATGTCCAACACCCCTGTTCCGCGCCGTTTTTCCTGGGGTTTGGCGCTGCTGTGGCTTAGCCCGCTGCTCTTTTTGTTGTGGTGGTTTTATATCACCAGCCCAGCCCCGCAAAGCCAGCAAAGCACCGAATTCAGCGCAAGCCTGCTGAGCAACGACCCCATTGACGCTCTGGCTGTCAGCAAGGGTCAGTTACTGATCGCACACCAGGGGCAACTTGAACGCCGCCTGCCTGACCAGACTCTGTTGCTGCAAACCGGCACTGACGTGACAGCGCTGACGCAGGACCTTGTCAGTCAGCAAATCGCCTGGGCCAGTCCGACCACCTTATACTGGCAGCCGCTTAATTCATCAGCGCAGCACTCCGCCCCACTGCCATGCCCAACCGACCGGCTGCAGTTTGCCACAACCAGGTTACTGCTACGTTGCACCTCTGGTGCACTGATGCAGTTTGAGCTGGCTGAGCAGCGCTTTTCAGCTCTGCTGCCAACAATCAAGGTCATCGATCTGCAACTGGATGCTGACAAGCTCTGGCTGCTCAGCTCAAGCCAACTGCAGCAATACCAATGGCCAGAATTAATCTTGCTTCAGCAGATCCCTACGCCAGCCTCAGCGACGTTGTTGGCTCTGTGGCAGCACCAGCCCGTGCTGGCGCAAAAGGATATGATCCTCCAGCTGGAACAGAAGCAATGGCAACCGCTGTGGCAAAGCGAAGGACGGATCCAACGTCTGCTCGCCAGCGACAGCGCGTTGTTTTATCAGGACCAGCTGGCTCAGGCAGATATCTGGCTTTGGCCAGCCACCGCTGACAAACCGCAGTTAAAACTGGGCACTGCGCGCGCTGAGCTGCTTCCAGTGCAAAATAGCCAAGGCACCCTGGCCTATCTGAGCCGTGGCAGTGGTGCCGATGAAATCTGGTTGCGACCTAAAGAACAAAACCCCTACCGTCTGACTGCCTTACCAGCCACTGTGCAACCGGCACAACTGGCCTGGTCCTCCGACCATCAATGGCTTTGGTTAGTACACGACAACACGCTGTACCGTCTTTCTGTGCAAACCCAGCAATTGCAGGCGGTCTGGTCGGGCCATCAGGCCATCCAGCAATTTGCCTTGCTCGGCGACGACAAGGTATTGCTACTGTCTGAACAGCAACTCAGCCAACTGCAGTGGCAACAGGGGCAGCTGACAGCGCTCAACACCCCTGGCGTACAACGCATACAGGCTGAAGACAACTCGGTGCTGCTGCAACTCAGCGAGCAGGCTGGCTTATGGCGCTGGTCTGAGGCTGCCGGGCTACGACTGGCGTTCGCTGACTTACCAGTGCAGGCATCAGCATGGCAACTGCAACAGGGGCAGCTGTGGTTTGATCAGGATGGGATCATGCACCGGCAGGCTTTGGATCAGCAAAATGCGCTCTGGTCGTCAGCCTTACCCCAAGGTTTCAGTGGCCCCTGGTCTGTCGGCCAGGACGGACTTTGGTACAGTAAAACCAATGCACCGGCGACTGGTCTTTACCAGTTGCAGCCAACAACAGCCAGCGCTGATTAACTCGCGACGCGCTGCGGGCCTTGACACAACCGCAGCGCTCTCGAAAACAAACAAGTGACGTATAACCGCAACGTCAGAAATTAAACAACATCACGCCAAGGCCGATACTATTTTGTCTGTGGTTGTAATCCAACAAAGTTTCGCCATAACCAGAGAACAACTGCAAGTGCCAACGCAAACCATCCAGCTTGGTTTTATCGACCGGGTAGGTTAAATCCAACATCCAGGAACCACGAGTCAGGTAACCCAAATCATTACGCCAGGTCAGCTGTGCTGTCGCATGACCAGGCAACCAGGTCGCGCTGACCTCATGGCTACCAATATGGTCGATCAGATCCGGGTTATCGTCATCTTTCAGCTTTTCCGACAGTCGCTGATGGTAACGCCAGCGCAAGCCGAACTCACCATGGTCTACCGCCAGCCCAGCGTAAATACGGTTCCAGCTGCGCGACAATGGGTCGCTCTGGCCATTGGACTGGTGGGCAATACCAAACTGCAGCATCTGCAGCTCCCAGTCGCCCGGTAAATCACCCCATTCATCTTTCACTGGCAGCACATAAATCAGCTCCGGCTGGTAATCGGTATTACGAAATGGCGCGGAGTCTTGCTGATTCCACAGCTGCCACATCGAGACCTGGGTATAGGCAAACCACAAGTCTGCGTTTTCTAGTAACAGATTGGTCATCAGTTTGGCCCGCAGCGACAACTGCAATTTACTTTCGACCGGTTTGTAATTGCTGTTATTCGGCGCCATGCCCTTCGTTGGGCTGTAAGGGGTGCGGTTAATACTGGAGGTGTAATGCACTGGCAAAAAGAAATTAGGCAGATAAGTGCGGAATACAAAACGGTCACGCTTCTCGTCTTCCGTCAGCTCCCAGTATTTTTCCAGCACTGTTGCAACTTTGACCGGCTTACCGGGTTTCACGATCAGCTGGTCTTCTGCTGCGTTGTCCAGACCGCTCTTCAGGCCAAAAATGCGGTCATAGCAGGCCAGGCGTTCCGTATTGTCGGCCGTATTCTGGCAGGCGGATACATCCTGCGCCTGAGCGGCCGCAGTAAAGGCCAAACCCGCAATTCCCAAAAAGACGTGTTTCATCGACTACTCCATCAGCGTGACTGATTACCCTTGTCATCGTTTGTTCCTGCTCCCGCGCAGCGGCCATTTTAGGGTACACTAACCGCTTTTAAATGACGGAGCTTGTTATGTCATCCTTACCCGCCTGCCCCAGCTGTCAATCCGACTACACCTATGCCGATCAGGGCTTATTTATTTGCCCTTCCTGCGGCCATGAATGGAGCGCAGAAGCCGCTGCCAACTCAGACGACAGCCGTCAAATCAAAGACAGTGCAGGCACTCTGTTACAGGACGGCGATACCGTGACCGTGATTAAGGACTTAAAAGTCAAAGGCTCTTCACTGGTTGTCAAAATTGGCACCAAAGTGAAAAACATCCGTCTGGTCGACGGCGATCACGACATCGACTGCAAAATTGACGGCTTTGGCGCCATGAAACTTAAATCAGAGTTTGTCCGCAAAGTCTGAGCCGGCACAGCGCACGCCTGAGTTCAGACTCAGGCGTCTTTACCGTTGTAATGATGCACCTGCAGCGCCGAGACATCGACATCAGTCAGGCAACGCACATTCACCGCTACGGTTTGATTCCCTTGTGGATCTGCTCCTAAGCCAAAAGGCGCACAACCACAGACCGGACAAAACTGGTGTTTAATTTTGTGGCTGTTAAAGGTGTAACTGGACAGCGCACCCTGCTTGGTAAAGGTCAGCGCACTGGCCGGCACAAACCACAATAAATAGCCTTTGCGGCTGCAGATGGAACAGTTGCAACTGACCACTGCATCCAGTTGACCTTCCAGTTGATACTCGACGGCTCCGCAATGACAACTACCATGATACTGCATAGCTTCTCTCCTGTTGTGTCTTAATCATTTCCAGCTTGCGCCCGAAGCGCTAGCTCACTTGTTCCCCAAGGGTAGCGTCTGGATTGGCAAGTATGGCGCCTGCTGCAACCATTGCCCCTGTTCTTCCACCAGCACATGGCCTTTGCGATTGGTCACCTGCAACAAGCCGTTGCGGTGCAGCAGATAATACAAACGACCATTGTAAAACCGGTAGCCCCACCACAAAGGGGCCGTTTTATTACCTACCCACCAGCTACGTCCCTGCAAAGCGAGGGTGGCTCCGGTGGTTTTGGAGTGCCCCTGATACTGAATGTCATCACAGCCCTGTATTGTTGCGCATTGTGCGTCCAACCGGATCCAATAAGACTCAGTTTCCAGCCATTGCTGAGCGCAAAGGGGCAGGCTCAGCAGCATAGACAGCAACAATAAACGCATGAGACAAAAAGAAAAGGTTGGCATGCGCCAACCTTATCACAGTTTATTTACAGTCGCAGTGTAGATTTATCAGCAGCTTACATGCTGATCCCACCGTCCACTTCCACCACCCGACCAGTGAAAAAGTCGTTCTCAAAAATGTAGCGTGCAGTATGGGCAATTTCGCTGGCTTCACCCAAACGGCCAACAGGTTTCATGGCCACCAGGCGGTCCCGCGCTTCCGGTTTCATCGCGTCGGTCATGGCGGTGCGGATCACCCCTGGCGCAATAGCGCCTACCCGAATGCCGTACCGACCCAGTTCACGCGCCCAGGTGACTGTCATCGCCACCACACCGGCTTTAGAAGCGGCATAGTTGGTTTGCCCCATATTGCCGGCTCGGGCCACACTCGACATATTGATAATCACGCCCTTACGGCCGGTTTTTACCATCAGGGCCGCCGCTTCACGGCCACAGAGGAACACACCAGTCAGGTTGACGTCTATCACCGACTGGAATTGCTGCAGTGACATTTTTGCGGTAATTTCACCGTCTTTAAACTTCAGCAACAGGCCATCTCGCAAAATACCGGCGTTGTTGATCAGACCATCAATACCGCCAAAATCGGCCTCTAAGGCGGCGAAGGTGGTTTCGACACTCGCTTCATCGGCGACATTGGTGACATAAGTACGCACCGTGGTTTGGCCCGACAATTCGTGTTTTGCCGCAGCCAATTGCTCTGCGTTCATATCTAGCAGCGCTAATTGCGCCCCTTGCTGCGCCAGCATACGGGCCATTTCCAGCCCCAGGCCCTGAGCCCCACCAGTCACCACTATGACTTTATCTTTTAATTGCATAACATCTGTTCTCTTTGGAGGCTGTTAATTCTTTTTGGCAAACGCCTGAAAAATGCCGGAAAAATCTTCTTTGCCATGGCCCTGACGCTGATGCTGCACATAGAGACTACGCGCAAGCGATCCCATCGGCGTACTGGAACCGCTGCCAAGCGCCGTTTCCGTCGCCAGACTTAAATCCTTCGCCATTAAGTCGACCATAAAGCCGCCTTGATAGCCATTACTGGACGGCACATTGTCCATCACACCAGGGCACGGATTATACAGCTCCAGCGTCCAGTTGCGGCCCGAACTTTTCAGCATAATTTCGGATAAAACTTTCGGATCCAGGCCATTATCAATACCCAGCTGCAAGGCCTCACTGGTGCCCGCCATCAAAATGGACAGCAGCATATTGTTGCAAATCTTGGCAACCTGACCCGCACCAATGTCGCCGGCATGGAACAGGTTTTTGCCCATCGCCGACAGCACCAGCCTGGCTCGCTCAAAATGCGCCTCATCGCCGCCCACAATAAAGGTCAGGGTGCCTGCTTTGGCCCCAGCCACCCCACCAGACACTGGCGCATCAATAAAAGCGATGCCCTGGGCGGCCAGCTCAGCACCCACTTTACGGGCTGTTGCCGCATCAATGGTGGAACAGTCAATCACCAGTGCGTCCGGCGAAATCACCGAAGCGATGCCCTGCTCACCCAGATAAGTGGCCGCCACATGCTTGCCCGCTGGCAGCATGGAAACGACAAAGTCGGCGCCTTGCGCCGCCTCACGGGCCGTAGACATCACGGTACCACCGACCTCAGCCAGCTGTGCCAGTGCCGCCTGCGATAAATCGAAGGCTTGCACGCTGAAGCCAGCTTTCACCAGGTTGGCCGCCATTGGGCCGCCCATATTGCCTAAACCAATAAAGGCTACTGTGGTCATGTTAATTCTCCACTTTTCCGAGTTCACTCAACGGATGTGTGTCGGCACACCAGGGCGAACTGAATAATTCATTGATAAGGTCTGCCGGCACATCGCTGACCGTCTGATAACGCCACTTCGGTTGCTGGTCTTTATCTATCAACAAAGCCCTCACCCCTTCGGTGAATTCGCCAAGTTTGCCGCACTGCACACTTAAACCAAGCTCCAGCCGGAAGCTGTCTGCCAGTATTTTGCTCTGCCCCAACTGCAGCAAACGGAACACAATATGCGCCGTGATCGGGCTACCGTACTGCAACGAGGCTTTGGCTTTGCTCAGCCAGCTGTCCTCTCCCGGCATCGCCTGAATTTGCTCGACGGCTTGCTGTAACGTGCTGACGCGGCCCAGTGCCGCTATCTCGTCCTGATGCGGCCGGATCAGGCTGGCCGGCATCAAATGCCGGTTGCGTTCTTCCAAATCCAGCAGAATGTCAGTCAGTTTCTGGTGATTCAGCGCTACCGTGTTGCCCCATTTCACCGCCAGCAATTTATCCAGCAACTCAGCTTTTTTCTCGTGTGGCAGAAAATGATCCGCCAGGTCGATAAACTTGGCGTCAGCGGAATTTATCGAAGCACCGGTCAAGCCTAAAAACAGGCCGCAACCTTGTGGCATGCGGTTCAGGAACCAGCTGCCGCCGACGTCCGGATACAGGCCAATCGCCATTTCCGGCATCGCAATGCGGCTGGTCACGGTGACGATTCGGTGTGAAGCTCCGGCCATTAAGCCAAGGCCGCCGCCCATCACAATGCCGTTACCCCAAACCAGTACGGGTTTGTCAAAAGTATGGATCAGGTAATCCAGGCTGTATTCTTTGGTGAAGAACTCACTGACATAAGGCTGGAATTGCCCAGGCTCTGCTTTCATCGCCTGATACAGATCGCGAATATCACCGCCGGCGCAAAAGGCTTTGTCACCAGCGCCCTGCAGCCACACCATGGCAATCGCCGGATCTGCTTTCCATTGCTGCATTTTCGGCAGCAACAGTTCCACCATTGATAAGCTCAGAGCATTCAGTGATTTTTCTGAATTCAGTGTCGCCACCGCTATTTTCTTACCACTGGCTGTCTCCAGCTCCTGAAACAGCACCACGTCCTGTTCAGACATCCTTACTCCTTAGCCGTTGGCCCAGTGGGCCTGGCGTTTTTCTAAAAAGGCATTCACGCCTTCTTTTTGATCCTGAGTGTCAAATAAGGCAACAAACAACTCCCGCTCCAGCGGCAGTGCTTTGGCCATGCTGCCGTAACGGCCTTGCTGGATCAGATGTTTGCAGGCAGTGACAGAGGTCGGGCTTTGTTCAGCCACTTTTGCTGCCAACGCCAGTGCTTTTTCCAGCGCTTCGCCCTTGCCAACCACTTCTTCAACCAAGCCAATTTGCAGCGCTTTTTGCGCGTCGACCCGCTCACCGCAGAGGATCATGCGTTTGGCCCAACCTTCACCCACCAGCCAGGCCAGATTCTGGGTGCCGCCGGCACAAGGCAACAAACCAACTTTGGCTTCCGGCAACGCCAGCACCGCCTGAGATTCCGCAATACGGATATCACAGGCCAGCGCGACTTCCAGGCCGCCACCCATCGCGTAGCCGTTAATGGCCGCAATAGACACACCGCGGAAATTGGACAGGGTCTCAAAGGTCTGACCAAAGACCCGCGCCATATCGGATGCAACCGCCTTATCACCGGCAGCAAACAGGTTTAAATCGGCACCAGCCGAGAAAAACTTTTCGCCTTCGCCGATCAGCACCAACGCATAGACATCTTTGTCAGCATTCAGCTGCAACACCAGGTCGCGCAGTGCGATCAGCGTTTGTGCCGTCCAGGTGTTCGCGGGTGGATTTCTGATAGTAATAAGCGCGGTATGACCGCGTTTTTCCAGTTTCAGTTCAGCCATAGTCGCCTCCTTACAGAATGTCGCCAGCCGCTTCATCGAGCAAACGACGGCCAATGATCAGCCGCATGATTTCGTTGGTGCCTTCCAGAATCTGATGCACCCGCACGTCACGGAAATGGCGTTCCAGCGGGTATTCTTTGATATAGCCATAACCACCGTGCAGCTGCAGCGCCTGATCGCAGACGGCAAAACCGACATCAGTGGCGAAACGTTTCGCCATGGCACAATAGGCCGTGGCTTCCGGATCTTTCTGGTCCAGTTTAAAGGCCGCTAACCGCACCATCTGACGGGCTGCCACCAGTTCGGTGGCCATATCGGCCAGTTTAAACTGCAGCGCCTGAAAGGCCGCCAATGGTTTGCCAAACTGCTGACGCTCCAGCATGTAATTGCGCGCTGTATTCAGCGCCTGCTGGGCAGTGCCAATGGAACAGGTGGCAATGTTGATGCGGCCACCGTCCAATCCTTTCATCGCAAAGGCAAAACCTTCGCCTTCCTGCCCCAGCAGGTAGTGGGCAGGAATACGCACATTGTCAAAGGTGACCAGTCGGGTCGGTTGGGCGTTCCAACCCATCTTCTCTTCGGCTTTGCCATAGATCACACCAGCGGCATCGGCCGGCACAATAAAGGCCGAAATACCTTTAGGCCCGGCTTCCCCAGTGCGCGCCATCACCACCAGCACTTCGGTGGAGCCCGCGCCGGAGATAAACATTTTTGAGCCGTTCAGCACATAACTGTCGCCGTCTTTTTTGGCGCTGGTGCGCAGTGACGCTGCATCTGAACCTGAACCCGGTTCGGTTAAACAATAAGACGCCAGTTTCTGGCCTGTGGTTAACACTTCACACCACTCGGCTTTGGCCTGTTCTGTGGCCCAACTGGCAATCATCCAGGTGGCCATATTATGGATAGTCAGCATGGCCGTGGTGGCGGTACAACCCATCGACAGCTGTTCGAATATCAGGCTGGAATCCAGACGGGATAAGCCAAGACCACCGGCATCTTCCGGTGTATAGAGTGAACAGAAACCCAGCTCACCAGCCCGTTGGATCACCTCTTTTGGGAAATGATGCTCGCGGTCCCACTGGGCAGCAAAAGGCGCCAGCTCCTGCTCAGCAAATTGTTTTGCGGTTTCAATAAAAGCTTTTTGGTCGTCGTTCAGAGAAAAATCCATCACAGCACCTGTTGATTTAAAGGCGGTGTCTTGGCACCGCTTGGTTTATACCCGTCGTACTTGAAGCTGCGGCTTTGTTGACTGCGCCATTTCGCCCCAGTCACATAGGTTGACTATGCTCCTGGGGTCTCACTGGCTTGTCGCCTCCCCGCAACTTCAAGTGACTTGGGTATACGTGGTATGAAGTCTGGGTTTATTTATGATTATCCTCTTAACGCAGGTTAATCGACATATTCGGCCCTGACACCTGAATATCGTCGTCAAACCAGCGGGCGGTAATGGTTTTGGTCTCAGTGTAGAAACGTACCGCTTGTTTACCATAGGCATGTTGGTCGCCGTAGAACGAGCCCTTCCAGCCAGTGAAGGAGAAAAACGGCAGTGGCACCGGGATTGGAATATTAATGCCTACCTGACCCACTTCAATTTCATGCTGGTATTTGCGGGCTGCCGCGCCGCTGGCCGTAAAAATGGAGGTGCCATTGCCATACGGACTGGCGTTGACCAGCTCAATGGCTTGTTCTAATGAATCCACCGCCATAGTCGCCAGCACCGGGCCAAAGATTTCATCTTTGTATACCGTCATGTCGCGGGTCACATTGCTAAATACGGTTGGGCCAACCCAGTTACCGTTCGGGTAACCCTCCACTTCAATACCAGAGCCGTCCACCAGACAAGTGGCACCTTCTTTTTTGCCTTGCTCAATCAAGGACAAAATACGTGCCTTGGCCTGCGGGCTGATTTGTGGGCCGTAGGCAGCTTGTGGGTCTGTGTAGACACCAGGACGAACCTTGCTGATGGCTTCGGCCACTTCCGGGATCCAGTTCTGTGCTTCACCAACAAAGACCGCCACCGAAATGGCCATACAACGCTGGCCAGCCGCGCCGACAGAGGCGCCGACTAAGGCGTTGATCACTTGTTGTTTATTGGCATCCGGCATCACCACCATATGGTTTTTCGCACCGGCAAAGGCTTGTACCCGCTTTAAATGCTCGGTGCCGGTTTTGTAAATGTATTGACCGACATTAACCGAACCGACAAAAGAAACGGCTTTGATGTCCGGGTGACGTAATAACACGTCCACCTGTGCTTTGCCGCCGTGCACCACCTGCAGCACGCCTTTTGGCGCGCCGGCCTGCACAAACAGCTCAGCAATTTTATTGACCGTCATCGGGTCTTGCTCTGAAGGCTTCAGCACAAAAGTGTTACCACAGGCAATGGCCATCGGGAACATCCACAGTGGGATCATCGCCGGGAAGTTAAATGGCGTAATACCGGCACAGACGCCCAGAGGCTGAATGTAGCTGTAGGTGTCGATGCTGCGGGCCACGTTTTCGACCGTTTCGCCCATCATCAGTGACGGAATATTGGCCGCCTGCTCCACCACTTCAATACCACGCCAGACATCACCTTTAGCGTCTTCGACAGTTTTACCGAGTTCCTGACAGATAATCTCAGCAATGTCGGCCTGATGGTCTTTCAGCAACTGAGCAAACCGCATCATTAAACGGGCACGCTCCGATACGGGCGTTTCTTTCCAGCTTTTAAACGCCAGCTTGGCGGAGGCAATGGCCTGCTCCATTTCGTCCATCGTCGCGCAAGGTGCCTGGGCGATCACGTCCTGGGTGGCCGGATTGGTGACCGGGATCCACTGCTCGGTGCGTGAATTGACAAATTCACCGCCAATAAAAAGTTGTACCTGGGTGCTCATTCTACTTCTCCCCTTGGTTGGGCGGCTTGCGTCACCCGGTTCGTTATCATTGTCTGTTGATTCGACTGGCCTGTGGCCTGTAGTTTTAATGCGTGTTTTTCGCCGTTAAGGCAGTTCGACCGCCAACGCCACGGCTTCGCCGCCACCAATACATAAGGTGGCAATGCCGCGCTTCAGGCCGCGGGCTTGTAAGGCATGAATTAAGGTCACCAGAATACGGGCCCCTGAAGCACCAATAGGATGGCCCAGCGCACAAGCGCCGCCATTGACGTTGACTTTGTTGACGTCCAGCTTCAGCTCTTTGATTGCCAGCATGGTCACCATGGCAAAGGCTTCGTTGATTTCCCATAAATCCACATCAGCCGTGCTCCAGCCTAATTGGCCCAGCAGTTTCTGCACCGCGCCCACCGGGGCAACAGTAAAGAGTTCAGGTTCCTGCGAATGGGTAGCATGCCCGACTACATGGGCTAATACGGTTTTGCCCTGCGCTTGCGCCGCTTCAGCGCTCATCAGCACCAGCGCGGCGGCACCGTCCGAAATGGAACTGGAGTTGGCTGCGGTAATAGTGCCGTCTTTGGCAAAGGCGGGCCGCAGCGAAGGAATTTTGTCGATTTTGGCGTTGCCTGGTTGCTCATCGATGGCAAATTCGACATCGCCTTTGCGGCTTTTTACCAGTACAGGGCAAATTTCTTTAACAAAAGCACCAGCCTGAATGGCTTGCTGGGCGCGGGTCAATGACATCACCGCGTATTCATCCATTTGCTCACGGCTGAAGCTGTGTTCATCGGCCGTTTTTTGTGCAAAGCAGCCCATAGCTTTACCGTCATAGGCGTTTTCCAGGCCATCCAGCATCATATGGTCTTTCACGTCGCCGTGGCCCATCCGCATACCGGCGCGCGCTTTGGGCAGCAAATAAGGCGAATTGGTCATGGATTCCATACCACCGGCCACCACCACTTGTGCAGAACCGGCTTTAATCAGGTCGCTGGCCAGCATCACTGCTTTTAAGCCAGAACCACAGACTTTATTAATAGTGGTGGCCCCTGCCGATAAAGGTAAACCTGCTTTTAAGGTGGCCTGACGCGCAGGCGCCTGGCCTAGACCTGCGGGCAGTACACAGCCCATAATGACTTCACTGACCTCTGCGCCAGCAAGACCGGACTGTTGCAGTGCAGCCTGGATCACCGAAGCGCCAAGCTCAGTCGCGGCCACATCTGATAAGCCACCCAAAAACCCACCCATGGCCGTACGTTTGGCCGCTACAATGGCAATCTTCTGCTGCTGTGTCATGTTGAAATGCTCCGCTTTATCGCGCTAGTGAATAAAATTGGCCCTGAGCCTACACCAAATTTACGTTTACGCCAACGTCAACCTTGTAACACTATGGTCCTAGTCTGCTGCAAAGGTTCAGCGCTGTATCGGTTGCCCCACAGCCCGATGGCACCTTTGCTTTACAGCGCCAATGCATTGCCGGTGAACTGACTTATTTTATCGGCCAACTGCTTTACCTTTACGTAAACTTCACTTATAGTGGCAACCAGTTTGCAGGAAGGCCCATATGCTAGATAAAGAAGAAAAAACATACAGTATCAGTGAGTTGGCCAAAGAGTTTGATATCACTACCCGCAGTATTCGTTTTTACGAAGATCAGGGCTTGTTAACACCTGAGCGTCAGGGACAAACCCGTATCTACAGTAAAAGAGACAGAGTGCGGCTCAAACTTATCCTGCGCGGCAAACGTTTAGGTTTCAGCCTGTCTGAAACCGGTCAGTTGTTTGAACTCTATGACGCTGATAAAAGCAGCGCCAAACAGCTGATGACCATGCTGAAACTGATTGAGCAGAAAAAAGCCGAGCTGCACCAGCAGATGGATGACATCAAGGTGGTGCTGATGGAACTGGTCACAGTGGAAAAACGCTGTCGCGAAACGCTCGACGAATTAAAGCAAAAGACTCAAGCCTGAAAAGGCTACAACAGGGGAACGGCGCTTGCGCCGCAATAAGAACGCACCGGCAAAGCCGGGCATCTCTACCCCGTCATCCTTGCTGTCTAAAGGATGATGGGGCTACACAAAAGACTCGGCATACCGGGCAAATAACCAAGTCCACGTAAAAACGTTATAGCAAACGGGGAAACTGATGTTCAGTAGCTATAAGACCTTAAATTTCGGCTTGGGTGAAACGGTCGATATGATCCGTGAACAAGTCAACAGCTTCGCCCGCGAAGTCATAGCACCACGCGCCGCCGAAATTGACCACAACAACACCTTTCCTAACGAATTATGGCGCCAGTTTGGCGACTTAGGCCTGTTAGGCATGACCGTCAGCGAAGAGTATGGCGGTTCAGGCTTAGGTTACCTGGAGCATGTAGTGGCGATGGAAGAAATCAGCCGGGCCTCTGCCTCTGTTGGTTTGTCCTATGGTGCCCACTCGAATCTGTGCGTCAACCAGATTTTCCGTAACGGTAACGAAGCACAAAAACAAAAGTATCTGCCCAAACTCTGCTCAGGCGAGCATATTGGCGCTTTGGCGATGTCGGAGCCCAATGCCGGTTCTGACGTGGTGTCGATGAAGCTGCGTGCCGAAAAGAAAGGCGACCGTTACATTTTAAACGGCAACAAAATGTGGATCACCAATGGTCCGGATGCCCACACTTATGTGATCTACGCCAAAACAGATATCAACGCCGGCAGCAAAGGCATTACAGCCTTTATTGTCGAACGTGGCTTCAAAGGCTTTAGTCAGGCGCAAAAACTCGACAAACTGGGCATGCGCGGCTCCAACACCTGTGAACTGGTGTTTGAAGACTGTGAAGTACCAGAAGAAAACGTATTAGGTGATATTGGTGCCGGCGTCAAAGTGTTGATGTCAGGCCTCGATTACGAACGTGTGGTGTTATCCGGCGGGCCGCTGGGCATTATGCAAGCCTGCATGGATGTCGTAGTGCCTTACTTGCACGACCGTAAACAATTCGGCCAGTCCATTGGTGAATTCCAGCTGGTGCAAGGCAAAGTGGCCGACATGTACACCCGGATGAACGCGGCGCGTGCTTATGTCTACACCGTAGCGAAATCCTGCGACCGCAGAGAAACCACTCGTAAAGACGCGGCTGGCGCCATTTTATACAGCGCAGAGCTGGCCACCCAATTAGCACTGGATGCCATTCAGTTGCTGGGCGGTAACGGTTACATCAATGAATACCCGACAGGCCGGTTATTACGTGACGCCAAGCTTTATGAAATTGGCGCCGGCACCTCCGAAATTCGCCGGATGCTAATTGGCCGCGAGTTATTTAACGAGTCCAATTAATTTTTGCGGCGTTCGCATGCCGCCAGCTCCGAATCAGGACTGGACAATGCGAAGCAGATAAGCCGACCGTTGAGCGCCAGGGATGGCGCGAAAACACGGGGATAAATCCCCTGCCCCCCTAAGGATGGGTTCACGGGCGTGTTGGCGTTCTGCTTCGACATTGTCCCCGTATCCGAACCTGTGCGGCCGTCGCCCCAACTCTGTCAGCCAAAGGTGAACAACAGTGGCCAAACTCAGCAGCAAAATAAACTCTCGTCAAGACGACTTCCTGCGTAATCAGACTGCGATGCAGCAGCTGGTCGACGACCTGAATGCCAAAGTACAGCAAATAAAACTGGGCGGTGGCGAAAGCCTGATTGCCCGCCATACCAGCCGCGGCAAACTCTTTGTGCGTGACCGCATCATGAAATTGCTGGACCCGGGTTCACCTTTTCTGGAAGTTGGCCAGTTTGCCGGCTGGGACTGCTATGACGACTATGTGCCGGCCGCCGGTGTTGTGGCCGGTATTGGTCGCGTCAATGGGGTTGAATGCATGATTGTCGCCAACGACGCCACAGTCAAAGGTGGCACTTACTACCCATTGACGGTGAAAAAACATCTGCGCGCCCAGGAAATTGCCGAGAACTGCCAACTACCTTGTATTTATCTGGTTGATTCAGGGGGCGCCAACCTGCCCCGCCAGGATGAAGTCTTTCCGGACAAATTGCATTTTGGCCGCATTTTCTTTAATCAGGCGCGCATGTCAGCCAAAGGCATTCCACAAATTGCCGTTGTGATGGGCCTTTGTACTGCAGGTGGCGCTTATGTGCCGGCGATGGCGGATGAGTCCATTATTGTTAAAGATCAGGGCACCATCTTTTTAGCGGGCCCACCACTGGTCAAAGCTGCCACTGGCGAAGAAGTGTCCGCTGAAGAGCTGGGCGGTGCCGATGTGCACTGTAAAATCTCTGGCGTGGCCGACCATTACGCCGTCAATGACGAACATGCGCTGCAACTGGCCCGCAATGCCGTGTCGCGTTTTAATCACCAAAAACCAGTGCAAGGCGATGTGAAACCGGTCGAAGCACCTTTATTTGACGCCAAAGAGCTGTATGGCATTGTCGGCACGGATCTGAAGAAGCCGTTTGAAGTACGTGAAGTCATTGCCCGTATTGTTGACGGTTCTGACTTTGACGAATTTAAACAGTTCTATGGCCCGACACTGGTCTGTGGTTTTGCCCGTATTTTTGGCAACCCTATTGGCATCGTTGCTAACAACGGCATTCTGTTCTCAGAAAGCGCGCAAAAAGGTGCTCACTTTATTGAGCTCTGTGCCCAGCGCAAAATCCCGCTGCTGTTTTTGCAGAACATCACCGGTTTTATGGTCGGTAAAAAATACGAGGCGGAAGGCATTGCCAAACACGGCGCAAAAATGGTGATGGCCGTGTCCTGCGCCAATGTACCGAAATTCACCGTGTTGATTGGCGGCTCTTATGGCGCCGGTAACTACGGTATGTGCGGCCGGGCTTACGACCCGACCATGATGTGGATGTGGCCAAATGCCCGCATTTCAGTGATGGGTGGCGAGCAGGCCGCAGGCGTGATGGCCACAGTCACCAAAGATGCTCTGGCCCGCAAAGGCGAGCAACTGTCGGCTGACGCCGAACAAGCTATTCGAGAGCCGATCGTCAAACAGTATGAACAGCAGGGGCACCCCTACTACGCGTCAGCCCGGTTATGGGATGACGGTATTATCGACCCGGCGCAAACCCGGATGGTGGTGGGTCTGGCGTTGTCTGCCGCCCTGAATGCGCCTATTGCCGAATCAAAATTCGGCGTGTTCCGAATGTAAGGAAAAGCCGATGACTTATCAGACTATTCAGACGTCTCTAAGCACCAAGGGCGTCGCCGAACTGGTGTTAAACCGCCCAGAGGTTCACAACGCCTTTGGCGATGTCACTATTGCTGAAATGCAGCAGGCACTGCGTGACTTTGCCGCCAACCCGGCCGTACGGGTATTGGTGCTTAAATCCAACGGCAAAAACTTCAGTGCCGGGGCTGACCTCAACTGGATGCGGTCGATGGCGCAGAAAAACTACCAGCAAAACCTGGATGATGCCGGCGAACTGGCCGAGCTGATGCGTCTGCTGGACAACTTTCCGGCGCCTACCCTGGCGTTGGTACAAGGGGCCGCTTTTGGTGGTGCTTTGGGTTTGGTCGCCTGTTGCGACATCGCCCTGGCCGAACAAAGCGCCAGCTTTTGTTTAAGTGAAGTAAAAATCGGTTTGATCCCAGCGGTGATTAGCCCCTATGTGATGCGTGCCATTGGCGAACGCGCCTGCCGCCGCTACTTCCTGACTGCTGAGCGTTTTGATGCCAGCGCTGCGTCGCAGCTAGGTCTGGTACACCAGCTGGTCGATGCAGGTCAGCTGCAAAGCGCGGCCGATGCCATGCTGCAGCAGTTACTGCAAAACAGCCCGGCAGCGCTGCGCTGCGCCAAGGAGTTGATGGCAGCGGTTTACCAGCAGCCCATAGATCCCAGTCTGATCGACAGCACCTCAGCACGCATTGCCGCTATTCGTGTGTCGGCCGAAGGACAGGAAGGCTTAACTGCATTTTTGGAAAAACGCCCACCAGCCTGGTTAGCCAGCACGGAGAACCTCTAAGATGTTCCGCAAAATACTGATTGCCAACCGCGGCGAAATTGCGTGCCGGGTGATTCAAACGGCGCACCAGATGGGTATTCGCTGTGTGGCTGTGTACTCGGAAGCTGACGCCAACGCCCGCCATGTGCAGCTGGCTGACGAAGCCTATTTATTGGGCCCAGCTCCGAGCAAAGACAGCTACTTACGCGCCGATAAAATTCTGGCGATTGCCAAACAAAGTGGCGCTCAAGCCATTCACCCTGGCTACGGCTTTTTGTCCGAAAACGAAGAATTTGCCAAAGCCTGCGCTGAGGTCGGCGTCGTTTTTATCGGCCCTCCGGTCGACGCCATTGCCGCTATGGGCAGTAAAAGTGCAGCCAAAGCCATTATGACCGATGCCGGTGTGCCGCTGGTGCCGGGTTATCATGGCGACAATCAGGACCCGGCCTTTTTGCAACAACAAGCGGACGCTATTGGCTACCCGCTGTTACTGAAAGCCGCTTACGGCGGTGGTGGCAAAGGCATGAAGGTGGTCTGGCAATCCAGCGAATTCAGCGAACAACTGCAAAGCGCCAAACGCGAAGCGCAAAATGGCTTTGGCAACGACAAGATCCTGATGGAACGCTACCTGACCAAGCCCCGTCATGTTGAAATTCAGGTGTTTGCCGACGGCCATGGCAATGCGGTGTATCTGGCCGAACGTGACTGCTCTATTCAGCGCCGTCACCAGAAAGTGATTGAAGAAGCACCAGCCCCTCATTTCAGCCCAGCCCAGCGTCAGGCCATGGGTGAAGCGGCAGTCAAGGCTGCTCAGGCCATCGCCTACCAGGGCGCTGGCACCGTGGAATTCCTGTTCGATGAAGATGGTTCCTTCTACTTTATGGAGATGAACACCCGTCTGCAGGTAGAACACCCGGTCACCGAGATGATCACAGGACAAGACTTGGTGAAATGGCAGTTGCTGGTCGCCGCAGGTTTGCCGTTACCACTGAGTCAGGATGAAATCACTATTGATGGCCACGCCATTGAAGTGCGGGTTTATGCCGAAGATCCGGACCATGATTTCCTGCCTGCCACCGGCAAACTGACATATTTACGCCAGCCAGAGCAGAGCCGTCACGTGCGGGTCGACACCGGCGTGGTGCAAAACGATGAGGTGTCACCTTTTTATGACCCGATGATTGCCAAGCTGATTGTCTGGGATGAAAACCGCGACCGTGCCATCAGCCGCATGCTGCGCGCGCTGGATGATTACCGTATTGCCGGCGTCAAAACCAACCTGAGCTTTTTAACCCGTTTGCTGGAACAACCGGCCTTTGCCAAGGCTGAGCTGGATACCCATTTTATCGAGCGCCATAAAGAAGCGTTATTTGCGCCGCATCAGCAGGAAACCCATCAGGCCGCCCTGCTGGCCGCCCTGTATTTACAGCTGCAGCAAGGCGATAAGCAGCCAGGGTTAGACCCATGGCAGCAGGTCTCTGGCTGGCGTTTAAATGAAGCCGCCACTGTGCAGTTTGCGCTGAAGTCTGGCGAAGAGACACACCTGGTCAGCCTGACCACAGACCAAAGCCCGATGCTGGCGCATTATGACGGTGAACAGACGGAGGTTTCAGCCCGCCTGAACGGAGATGAGCTGCAAGCCAACCTGGCGGGTCATCGCCTGAAAGTACGGATAAGTCAAAGTAACGAGCAGTTGTCGGTGTTCTTTAAGCAACAACGTTATGACTTTGTCTACCAGACCGAACGCCAAAGCCGGCTGGACGACGACCAGGCCGGCCACGGCCTGACCGCGCCGATGAATGGGACTGTGGTCGCGGTGATGGTCGAAGCCGGTGCACAAGTCAGTGCCGGTCAGACCTTATTGGTGATGGAAGCGATGAAAATGGAATACGCCATTAAAGCGCCTGCGGCCGGAACCGTCAGCCAGCTCTATTATAGCGCCGGTGATTTGGTCAAAGATGGCGCTGAACTGGTGGCCTTTGACGCAGATCAAGCGGAGTAAAGCATGGCCCTGACCTTACAGATGAAAACCAACGCAGCTTTGCCAGATCAGGTCCGTATTGTCGAAGTGGGCCCTCGGGACGGACTGCAAAATGAACAAGCGGTGTCGCTTGAAGCCAAAATCGCTTTGGTCAATGCGCTGTCAGCGTCAGGTTTGCAAGTGATTGAAACCGGCGCTTTTGTCTCGCCCAAATGGGTACCACAGATGGCCGACTCCGCCGCCGTTTTTGCCGGTATCAGCCGTAACCCGCAGCTGACCTATTCAGCACTGACGCCGAATTTGCAGGGCTATCAGGCAGCGCTGGCCGCTGGTGCCAGCGAGGTCGCGGTGTTTGGTGCAGCATCCGAAGCCTTTACGCAAAAGAACATCAATTGCAGCATTGCAGAGAGCCTTGAGCGTTTCGCGCCTGTGCTGGCGCAAGCACATGCTGATGGCATCCGGGTCCGCGGTTATGTCTCTTGTGTGGTCGGCTGCCCTTATCAGGGCGAGGTCGACCCGGCAGACGTAGCCCGGGTGGCCAAAGCCTTGTATCAAATGGGCTGCTATGAAATCTCCCTGGGCGACACCATTGGGGTGGGCACACCGGAAAAAGTCCGGCGCATGCTGGACGCTGTGCTGGAGGTGGTGCCTAAAGCCAAACTGGCTGTGCATTTTCATGATACCTACGGTCAGGCCCTGGCCAATATTTACCAGGCACTGCACATGGGCATCAACGTCATCGACAGCTCAGTTGCAGGGCTGGGCGGTTGCCCTTATGCTGCTGGCGCGTCCGGCAATGTCGCCACCGAAGAAGTGGTGTATTTGCTGAACGGCCTGGGTATAGAGTCTGGCGTGGATCTGCAGAAAATAGCTCAGGCCGGCTGGGCCATCAGCGACGTACTGGGCAAAACATCTAGTTCTAAAGTAGGACTGGCGCTGCGTGCACGCTGCAACGACAATAACGGCAAGGCTTAATAACAGTACTATTCGCACTCGAACTAAAGGATAAGTAATGGCAGGGTTTAATAAAGTCGTGACCAGCTACGAACAAGCGCTGGCGGGCCTGACCAACGGCATGACAGTGATCGCCGGCGGTTTTGGTTTATGTGGTATTCCGGAAGGCCTGATTGCCCAGATTAAAAAAATGGGCACACGGGATTTAACCGTAGTCTCCAATAATTGCGGTGTTGATGGCTTTGGTTTAGGCATTCTGCTGGAAGACAAACAAATCAGAAAAATGATCGCTTCTTATGTGGGTGAAAATGCGCTGTTTGAAAAACAGCTGTTGTCGGGGGAGCTGGAAGTGGAACTGACACCTCAAGGCACACTGGCGGAAAAAATGCGCTCTGGCGGCGCGGGCATTCCAGCCTTTTTTACCGCGACAGGTTATGGTACGCCTGTGGCTGATGGCAAAGAAACCCGTGAAATCAATGGCCGCAATTATGTGCTGGAGCACAGCATCACCGGCGATTTCGCTATTGTGCGCGCCTGGAAAGCCGACCGTTATGGCAATCTGGTGTTCCGCCATACCTCGATGAACTTCAATCCTATGGCCGCCACTGCCGGCAAAATTACTGTCGCTGAAGTGGAAGAAATTGTCGAACCGGGTGAACTGGAACCAAGCCAAATCCATACCCCAGGCATTTACGTGCACCGGGTGATCAAGGGCAATTTCGAAAAACGTATTGAACGCCGTATGGTCCGTCAGGGTTAAGGAGACAAGCATGGCTTTATCACGCGAACAGGTAGCGATGCGGGTCGCACAAGAATTACAGGACGGCTTCTATGTCAATCTGGGCATTGGCATTCCAACCTTAGTGGCGAACTATGTGCCAGCGGGCATTGAAGTAATGCTGCAGTCAGAAAACGGTTTATTGGGTATGGGCCCTTACCCGACTGAAGCGGAAATTGACGCCGATATGATCAACGCCGGTAAAGAAACGGTGACTGCCATTAAAGGCGCAGCCATATTCAGCTCGGCCGAGAGTTTTGCCATGATCCGTGGCGGTCATGTGGATTTAACCGTATTGGGTGCTTTTGAAGTGGACCAAAACGGCAATATCGCAAGCTGGATGATCCCAGGCAAACTGGTCAAAGGCATGGGTGGCGCAATGGATTTAGTCGCTGGTGCACAAAACATTATTGTCACCATGACCCATGCCGATAAATACGGCGAATCAAAACTGCTGACCAGTTGCACCCTGCCATTGACCGGTGTGGGCTGTGTGAAAAAGATTGTGACGGATCTCGCGGTACTGGAAGTGAAAGACGGCGCTTTCCACTTATTAGAACGGGCACCTGGCGTCAGTGTGGAAGAAATTCAGCAAAAGACGGCTGGTAAGCTGGTGGTGAATGGCGATATTGCAGAAATGCAGTTTTAACAGCAGCTTCAGCACAACAAGCCGGCCTTAGTGCCGGCTTTTTTACAGTAAAAAAGCACGAATTTGTGCCCTGGCGTTTATTCCCTGCTGATTAATATCACCGCCAATTAAGGCAATCTCGGCATCGGTGCGTACCACAGAGACCCTGTCTATCTCCCCTATCAGCATCACGAACGCCTGCTGCTGATTGGCCAGCTTGTACCAGCCCACTTTGTATCCGGGCAAATTCAGTCCTGACACCAATTCCACAGGTTCAAACTCGGCCAGTTCATCACAAAAACGCAGGTCAATTTTGCTGTTGGCGGCGTGAATATGTTCAACACGGGTTTGAAACAAGCCTGCGGTAATTTCCAGCGCATCCACCGACATCGCCACTCTGTTGTCATTCAGCTTCAGACAAAGGCCTAAGAACAGCAGACAGCAAAGTGCCATGCCCCATAAACAGGCCCTTAAGCTTTGTGGAAACACCCAATAGAGTAAAAACAAGACTAATGCCGGCACCAGCAGTAACGCAGAGATCAAACAAAGATACAGCTGCCACCCCAAGTCAAAAATATACATACAATTCACATTAACCAGCTAATTGGCTACATGATAATAGCAGTGTCGGCATCAGTGGACGCTATATTGTTAAAAATAATTAAACATTGTAACTGAACGGCTATTTAATCATCACCAGAGCAACAAAGTAGCGCAGGTTCAACCATAAATTTGTGCCGGTAGGCCTTGGGCGTCAGGCTGGTGTAGTGTATGAACAACTTCCGAAACGACGACAAATCCTCATACCCCACCTCCGTCATCACCTGCTCCACCGCCATAGTGGTGTTTTCCAACAGCGCTTTGGCGCGCTCAATCCGCAAACGCTGTAAATACGCCATTGGCGTTTCGTCCAGATGCTGTTTAAAACGACGGATGAGGGTGCGGCTGGTCATCGCAAAGGTCTCGGCGATCGAATCCAGTGACAAGGGCGAACGCAGGTGTTGCTGCATATAGTGCTGAATTTCGGCCAGTTTCGGGTCGGCATGCACTAAAGGCAACTGCAAGGATAAATACGGCAACTGCGAATTTCGGTTCGGATCGGTCAGCATGATTTTTGCCATCTGCTGGGCAAAGGCGGTATCCATCATCAGCTCCAGCAGGCGTAAACATAAATTCAGATACGAGGTGGTGGCGCCTGCCGTCAGAATGTTCTGCTGCTGCACCACCAGCTGTTGCAGATTCAGCTGCACCTTTGGAAACATCTGCCGGAAGTAATCTTTAAAAAACCAGACGGACGTCGCTTGTTTGTGGTCCAGCAAGCCGATGCCAGCCAACGCAAAAGCGCCACTACAAAAAGCCGTCAGCCATTTGTCCCGCTGGTAAAAATCAGTGATCTGACTTTGATAAGGACTGAGTACCTGGCTGGCCTGCAGCAGGTCCGCAGGCTTGGTGTCGTGAAAGCCGGGAATGATCAGTGCATCTACTGCGTTCAAATCCACAGGTTCAACTTCCACAAGCACAGCACCGGAGCGAACTAAAGGCGAAGGCCCCATTAGTCTGACCTGAAACAGCGGTTCCTGACGCTTCAGGAAATACCAATACTGATTACAAAAGGTAAAAAAGTCCTGAATGGATGCCACAGCCCCTAAGGCCACCTGATCCGATACCCAAACGGCGATGGTTTTCATTTGTCATTTTTAACACCTAAATGGTCAATAATGACACTTTAGCCGAAATACCCCGGCAGATAAAGTAAGCACAGTTACCAAGGAGCTCATCATGGCACTGATTACAAAACGCACGTTCGTCTGGATATTGTTGGTGTTGACCTGGGGTTTGTTGTTGTCGTTAAGCTGGCAGACCCAACCCGGGTTCTGGTTGCATCTGGTACAGATCCCACTGTTGCTGGTGCTGACCTTAGGTTTGGCCAGCACCAGCCTGGATTAACAGACCTCAGCCTTTGTTGGCTGGGTGACGCTGCAGCACGGTGAGCAGACTGGAGGTATCCCAGCGGCCGCCCCCCTGCGCCTGAACCTGCGCGTAGAATTGGTCAACCAAGCCGGTTATAGGCAAGGTCGCACCATTGCGGCGGGCTTCGTTCAGGGTAATCGACAAGTCCTTGCGCATCCAATCGACCGCAAAGCCAAAGTTATACTGACCGTCCAGCATAGTGTGACCGCGGTTTTCCATCTGCCAGGACTGTGCGGCACCTTTGCTGATCACATCCAGTACAGCATGACCATCCAGACCTGCTTGCTGAGCAAAATGCATGGCTTCCGCCAGGCCCTGGACCACACCGGCAATACAAATCTGGTTCACCATTTTTGCCAGCTGACCTGAGCCAGCGGGTCCCAGCAGCTTGGCGGAACGTGCATAAGACTGTAAACAAGGCTCGGCTTTGGCAAAATGCTCTGGCTCACCACCGAGCATAATGGTTAAAGCGCCATTTTGCGCCCCCGCCTGACCGCCTGAGACCGGCGCATCCAGAAAGCCAAACTGTTTGGCTGCGCAGGCCGCATTAAGCTCCCGCGCCAGCTCCGCTGACGCCGTGGTATGATCAATCAGCACGGCGCCGGCTGCCATGGACGCCAACACCCCCTGCTCACCGTAAACCACCGATCGCACGTCGTCGTCATTGCCAACACAGAGCATCACCAGCGCAGCGTCTTGCGCTGCCAAGGCCGGGCTTGCCGCCCAGTTGCCACCAAATTCGCTGGCCCATTGTTCAGCTTTTGCCTGAGTGCGGTTAAACACGGTGACCTGATACCCGTTGCGCTGCAAATGCCCGGCCATAGGGTAGCCCATAACACCGAGCCCTATAAACGCAACCTTTTGTTGAGATAAAACTGACATATTTTTGACTTATTTCTGTGACAGACTGAGGCCAAGCTTACTGAGTCGCTGCAATGATTGCAAAAACAGGCGACCAATTGCCAAAAAGGACTGTTATGCCGAAAGTTCACCATTTTAAAGTCAATGATCATCAGGGCCAGACGGTCGACCTGGCCAGTTACCGCGACAAGGTTTTACTTATCGTCAACACAGCCAGTCAATGCGGTTTTACCCCTCAGTATCAGGAATTAGAGCAGCTGTATCAAAAATACAAAGCCGACGGTTTTGTCGTGCTGGCCTTTCCATGCAACCAGTTTGGTACTCAGGAGCCTGGCACAGATCAGGAAATCCAGCAGTTTTGTCAGCTTAATTATGGCGTTAACTTCCCGGTTTTTGGCAAGGTGCAGGTGAACGGCCTTGATGCCGACCCTCTGTTCGAATACTTAAAAGACCAGGCCAGAGGCCTGATGAAAACCCGCGCCATTAAATGGAACTTCACCAAGTTTCTGGTCAACCGCCAGGGTGATGTGGTCAAACGCTATGCGCCAAGAACCAAGCCGATGAGTTTGTGCCAATCGGTGGAAGAAGTGCTGAAATCTTGATCTGACATCGGGATTTTGTGGCTGTTTTCCGGTAGGCTGGTGTTTTATGCAAAGGAGCCGCAGAATGAAAGTTGCCTTGTTCAGTGCTAAAAAATACGATCAGCAAAGCTTCCAGCAATGGGCTTCTGCCCGGCTGGAATTCAGTTATTTTGACACTAAGCTCGATGCCAACAGCGTCGGTTTAGCTCAGGGTTTTGACGCCGTCTGCTGTTTTGTTAACGATGATTTATCGGCCCCAGTGCTGGATGCGCTCTACCAACAAGGCATCCGCATGGTCGCGCTGCGCTGCGCCGGTTTTAATAATGTTGACCTGGACAAAGCCAAAACACTTGGCATACGGGTCGCCCGGGTACCAGCCTACTCTCCAGAGGCGGTTGCTGAACACACAGTCGCCATGATCCTCTGCCTGAACCGTAAACTGCATAAAGCCTACAACCGAGTGCGGGATGATAATTTTGCACTGGACGGCTTGCTTGGTTTTAATCTGCACGGCAAAACCATTGGCCTGGTGGGCACCGGCAAAATAGGCAAAGCGACAGCCCGCATTCTGCTCGGCTTTGGCTGCCGTCTGGTCTGTCACGATCTGAGCCAAGACCCGGAGTTAGTTCAACTGGGTGCCAGTTATATGAATTTAGAAGATTTGTTTGTGCAAGCCGATGTGATCAGCCTGCACTGCCCGCTCACGCCCCAAACAGCTCACCTGGTGAATGAATCCAGTTTGCTGTTGATGAAAGATGGTGTGATGTTAATTAACACCAGCCGCGGTGGATTGGTGGATACCAAGGCGGTGATTAAAGGCCTGAAGAGTCGGAAAATTGGCTACCTGGGGCTGGACGTGTATGAGCAGGAAGCTGATTTATTCTTCCGGGATTTGTCTGAGCAGTTGATTGATGATGAGGTCTTCAAACGTTTGCTGACCTTCCCGAATGTGCTCATTACTGGCCATCAGGCATTTTTTACCCAGGAAGCACTGCAACAAATTTGCCAGACCACCAGTGACAATTTGCTGGCCTTCAGCGAAAACCGCTTAGCTGGCACCGAACTCTGACAGTTTTAGACCAAAAAAAGCGGCTCTTTAGCCGTAATGCCAGTCAGTTAAGCTGACTGGCATTATTTTTTGTGCGCATATTTGCTTGGTTTCCGTTTGACTTGCCTTGGGTAGGAACGATGCTCCCGCCTAA
>NZ_JBHSGB010000014.1:0-119484 GCF_042654345.1 Rheinheimera marina | reverse complement strand
TCCGATCACTTAGCGTAAAAATAGAATCAAGAAAAAGAACGGTTAGCAGGTGATCGGATAACTCCGGAATCGCTGATCGGATTCACCGAAATACGCAGCTGGATGGCTTCGGCAATTTGCTCGGTTAATAGCCAGCGGCTCTGGCAGATCCTTTGTTTTTGCGCCTCAGTCCAACGTTTTTCTGCGATAGGTTCACCAGCCAGGTTCACCACCGCATCCAACTGATTAAAGTCCACTTCCTGCAAAGTCCGAATGCAGGGATGCACGGTCGTCAGTTTCTTCTCAGCCTGCCTGGGGTTTCTGCTAAGCAGCACCAATTGATGCGAGTATTGCCAGTGGGCAACCAATGCCCGGCCTATTAATCCAGTGGCACCTGTCAGCAGGATCTTCATCAAAAAACCTTAAGGAGTGGCTAGTCTGACTAGTATAGCTGGCTAACTTTTTTCAGGCTGGAAGTCAGATTGTTTCAGTTGATCAATGCGTTGTTGCACGTGTCTTAACTGACAAGTCTTATATGCAATGGCTGCTTGCTGCGATTCTGGTAATCGCAGTTGGTACTGCCAGCGGCAATCCTGTTCCTGAAAGTTTTGGAATAACTGACGGCTTTTGGTAAAACCTTGCAACGAGTCTTTACGACCTGTCGTTTTGACATGCTGTTCCAGCTTAAATTGCAGATTGTTTTCCCAACTGGTCAGTTCCCGTTGGCTCTGTTCCAGTTGTTGATCCAGGCAGCTTAGCCTGGCTTTGGGCGTCGATTGGCCCTCGTCACAGTTGGCAACCACCTTAAAGGCCAAAAGTGGCAGGATCAGAACTAAGCTTTTCATGCATTTTCCCGTGTTTTATTTTCACTGAAACGAACCACAAAACGGGCTCCACCCAGTGGGCTACGCGATACTTGTAAGGCTCCGGAGTAGGAGTTGACCAGCTCAGCCACTATGGATAAACCAACGCCATGACCTTCCTGGTAGGTATCCAGGCGGGTGCCTCGTTCAAACATGCCTTGCATTTTATGTTCCGGAATTCCTGGACCGTCGTCTTCCACATCCAGCTGCAAAGGCTGGCCAAAGGCGGTGACTTTGACTTTGTGATGGCAGGCTTTACAGGCGTTATCCATCAGGTTGCCAAGAATTTCCATAAAGTCAGTTTCGTCTCCCCGGAAACTGACGCTGGGCTGACAGTCAATGTCCAGCTGAATGCCTTTATCCCGATAAATTTTGCTAAGAGCAGCTTCCAGCTTTTCTATCAAAGGCAGCACCGCAATTTGCTTTTGCCATACGTCCTGGCCTGAACTGGCCGCTCGCTTTAATTGGTGTTCAATCATGGCGGTGATCCGATCTAACTGTTCAGCCAACTCCGGTTGTTCAGACAGCTTGGAAGTTCTGAGCACCGCAATAGGGGTTTTTAACGCATGCGCCAAGTCACTTAAATGGTGGCGATAGCGCTGTTTTTGCCGGTTTTGGCTGGACAGCAACAGGTTCAGGTCTTCTTTAATTTTTTGCAGTTCAGTGGGATAGTCACCCACCAGCTGTTGCTGCTCGCCTTGTTCCAGTTTATTGATTTCTTTATCCAGCAGCCACAGCGGCCTGGTCGTCCAATAATAAGCTAACAAGGTGAGTAGCAGCAGTACAGCCGCGATACCGACAAACCATTGACGCAACGTTGAACGAAAGCTCTGTAAGGGTTCCTGCAGCAGTTCGTCGTCCTGCACCACATGGATAGTAATAGGCAGGGTACTTTCGCCCGAATCAAATAATACCGCAAAGGACAGCACCCAGAATTTCTTCTGGTGTTGCTCCATCAGCACAAACTCGTGCGAGGCTGGCAAAATTTGATGCATAGGGGGTTCGAACTGCAGGTTGATCGACGAATCCGATTGCCACAGCAGTTTGTTTTCACTGGTGATAAAGGCTGTTAAACCAGAATCTGGCCGATAAAAGTCGGGCGGCAGCAAATTATTGCTCAACGCGACTTCTTCGCCTTGTGGCTGAACCTCCGCCAGAATCGAATACATATGAACTTCGAGTTTCTGTTCAGTACTGCTCAGTAACTGGGTGTAGAACGCCTGCTCTATTGCAAAAAAAGAACCCGGCAATAAAAACAGCAGTAACACCAGGCTGATCACACCTTGGCGGAGCTTCAGAGATAACTGCATTTAGCTGACTGCCAAAGTAAAGCGGTAACCACGGCCCCTTAAAGTTTCGATGGGCTTTAATTCACCTGTTGGGTCCAGCTTTTTCCGCAGCCGCAGTACAAAGACTTCAATCACGTTACTGTCGAGGTCAAAGTCCTGATCATAAATATGTTCAGTCAGTTCAGTTTTAGAAATAACTTTATTCGGGTTGTGCATGAAGTATTCAAGCACCTTGTATTCGTAGGCTGTCAGGCTGATTTCCTCCTGTTCATGCCAGACTTGCTGGGTTCTGCTGTTCAGGCGGATTGGCCCCGCATGCAGTAGTGGATCCGGTTGACCGGCAGCCCGGCGGATCAGTGCATTGATGCGGGCAAGCAGCTCTTCAGTGTGAAAAGGTTTGGTCAGGTAATCGTCGGCACCTGCATCCAGGCCTTCGACTTTTTCCTGCCAGCTGCCCCGGGCCGTCAACACGATCACTGGGGTTTTCAGCTCGTTCTGTCTGGCTTTGCGGATAAGCGCCAGGCCGTCCATTTTCGGCAGGCCGATGTCAATCACGGCCAGGTCGTACGGGTATTCGCTTAGTTTATACCAGCCTTCAGCACCATCGAACGCAAGGTCGACGCTGAATTGCTGTTGCACCAAATGCTCGCGGATCTGCTCTGCTAACAGGGTTTCGTCTTCAACTACCAGTAAACGCATCTCTCTTTCCTTTGGGATATCGCTGGGTTAACCCCGCTATGCTAAAACAGTCTTGGCTTGGCTTCAATCATCGTACTATGGTGTCTGTGGCCTGAATTGCCCCTGAATGCGTGATTTGTTATGTAATAAAATTGTTTATAAATAGTTGCCATCAAGCTTGCTGGCGCTATGCTTAACCTCAGGTTGCCAATGAGCTGCTCGCAAGGACTGCGAAGAAGTGAAAACCGGACGCAACCCCGGCGGCTGAGTCTGCTGCGCGCGCTACACCGGAGGGATCCATAATGAAACACATCCTTATTGCTGCTGTATTTGCCAGCCTGACTGCAGGCATAAATCTGAGCCTGGCACAGGAATTAGCCAAAGCGCCAGTCACCGTCAGTGCAGACGCTAAAACGGCGGTAAAATCCAAATTGAATATCAATAAAGCCAGCGTCGAGCAGCTGGTGGCCATTCCTGGTATTGGTGAAAAAAAAGCTCAGGCGATCAAAGACTATATTGCAGCCAACGGTCCAATTAAAGACCAGCAGCAGTTGACCGAAGTCAAAGGTATTGGTGACAAGCTGGCGGCCAAAGTGGCCGAGCACATCAGCTTTTAGCTGAATGGCTGTTACTCACCTAAGGCTTTCATTTGATCATTGGCCCATTGCACTGCGCTGTGGTAAGCGTCCGGCACCGCTTTCTTGTCGAGTTGCAGCCGCTGGATCCATTGCTCTGCAGCATCCCAATGGGCCTGTTCGTAAAGTTTGACCAGCTGCAGGTAACTGGCCATCGGGCCTTCACTCTCCACTAACGCAGCTTTAATGCCTGCGGACAACGGCAGTTTGGTCATAACTGAAGCCATAGGTTCGTCCAGAATAGCGTCAATCAGAGACATCATACCGGTCAGAAAAGCTTCAGCAGGTGCTGAGAATCCTGCCAGTACGGAAATGTGTTCGGCAAAGCGGGCGCGGGTCATTGCCAATCGCATTAGCTCTGCTGGCTTTTCAGAACCGACCTGAGCAGTAAACAACACGGACAGGAAACGTTTTAATTCCTTTTGGCCGAGCAAGACCAGCGCTTGTTTGATGGTGGAGATTTCGGTGCGCCGCTTAAACACCGCTGAGTTTGCATAACGCAGCAGCTTGTAGGACAAGTTAACATCACGCTCGAAAATGCCAGTGATGCTGTTCAGATCGGTGTCTTTTTTTGCCGTTTCATAAAGCAGTTCTGCCAATGTCATCTGCGCCGGAGATAGTGCGCGGCTTTGCATCATTTCTGGTTTATAGAAAAAATAACCCTGAAAGTAGTCAAAGCCCAGTTCGATGGCATGTTCAAACTCTTCATTGGTTTCAACTTTTTCCGCCAACAGCTTCAGATGAGGAAACTCACTAATGGAGTGTTTAATTTGCAGGATTTGTTCTTCGGAGGTGCTGCGCAGGTCGACTTTGATGATGTCGATCAGCGGATAGAAATGGCGCCAGACCGGCTGGTGAATATAGTCATCCAACGCCAGAATATAGCCCTGTTCCTTCAGCATTTTGCATTCTGCCAGCAGTCGTTTGCCAGGCTGCACTGTTTCCAGTATTTCAATCACCACCTGCTCAGCTGGGAGTAAGGCTGGGTAGCGTTTAAGCAGAGCATCCAGAGTAAAGTTGATAAAGCCGGGCTTATCATCCAAAAACTCATCCAACCCCAGATTTAAGTGACCGCCTTCAATCATGCGTGAGGTTGCTTCGTCGCTGTCTATGTTCGGGAACACATTTTCCACACCGTCCCTGAATAGCAACTCATAGGCAAACAGATTCTTTGCTTTGTCCAGAATTGGCTGGCGTGCAGTGTAAAAGTACATATAAGCGAAATTCCTGTTCCTTAGGGATCACGATCTCACTGTAGCAAAAAAAAACTCCATCCGACTACGCGTCGGACAGAGTTTTTTTAGTTTTATCTTATTAAAAAGCGAAGGCGCTATTTGCCGTCTATCTATTTAATTGTGTTCACTTTTTTCTAACTTATGCAGTACGGCAGCAAACAGATCCTGCACTGCTGTCTGAGGAGCCGCTGTCAGCCGGCTGACCACCAGCGTTGCCAGCGCTGACACAAACACACCCGGGATCATTGCATAGATAAAATCATCCAGTTGTTTGCCGTCTATCTGCAGCGGCGCATAGACCCAGAACAGCACAGTGGCCGCACCTGCGACGATGCCAGCCAGGGCGCCCCAATGATTCATCCGTGACCAGTACAGGCTTAAGAGAACCACTGGACCAAAAGCTGCACCAAAACCTGCCCAGGCGTCGGACACCAATGACAGGATGCTGTTGTTGCTGTCCAGTGCCAGGGCAATCGCCACCAGAGCCACCAGCAACACCGAGACGCGACCAATCAACACCTGCTGCTTATCTGTGGCGGTTTTGTGTAAAAAGGTTTTGTAGAAATCCTGAGTCAGGGCGCTGGAGGTGACCAGTAACTGTGATGAAACTGTGCTCATAATCGCAGCCAGGATGGCGGCCAGCAGCAAACCACCGACAAAGGGATGGAATAGAATTTGCGAGAAATAGATGAAAATGGTTTCCGGATCGTTCAACGTATCGCCAGACTGCTGTACATAAGCGACACCGACAAAACCTATGGCCATAGCGCCCAGCAGTGACACAATCATCCAGGACATACCGATACGGCGGGCCGCTTTAAAATCGTCGACAGAGCGAATGGCCATAAAGCGCACAATGATATGTGGCTGACCAAAATAGCCCAAACCCCATGCCAGCAAGGAAATGATGCCGAGCACCGAAGTGCCGGTAAACAAGTCGAGGTGCGTCGGGTGTAACTGCGCTATGGTGTCAAACAATGTGGCCGGTTGTTCCAACGCGCCAAAGGCTACCACCGGCACCATAACCAGCGCGACAAACATAATCATGCCTTGCACAAAGTCGGTCATACTGACCGCCAGGAAGCCGCCCAGCAAGGTGTAGGCAATGACCACGCTAGCCGTTAATAACAGACCAAAGCGGTAGTCAAGCTGAAACACGGTTTCGAACAGTTTGCCGCCAGCGACCATGCCGGACGACGTATACAAGGTGAAAAAGATCACAATCACCAGTGCTGATACTAAGCGCAGCATACGGCTTGGGTCAGCAAAACGGTTTTCCAGGTAGTCGGGCAGGGTAATCGAATCTTTTGCCAGCTCGGTATAAACCCGAAACCGCGGAGCCAATAATCGGTAATTCAGGTAGGCGCCAATCACCAGACCCACACCGATCCAGATTTGTGATAACCCCAGCGCATACATGGCACCTGGTACGCCCATCAGCAGCCAGCCGCTCATATCTGAGGCTCCTGCTGAAAGCGCGGTGACGCTTGGGCTTAACTTACGTCCACCCAGCATATATTCAGACAAATTACTGCTGGACTGGCGGTACGCCACCACGCCGATACCGAGCATCAGTAAAAAATAAATGGCAAGTGCCAAAATGGTTCCCGTAGCCATAATACCTCTGTAGTTATAGTTTTAATAAAATCGGCTGCATGCTAACAACAGCGCCGCAGTGAAGCCAGTGCTTTCGGCAAAACGGCTTCGGGCTGCGGTAACGTCGCCAGCCTTCACTACTCGGGCAGCATCAGTTTTACTGGCTCTCCGGGTACAAAGAGGCGAGCGGCGAGGCGGTCTGCTGCTTTTTTAGCTGCAAACCCGACCAGGCCTGCCATAAAGCTTTACCTTGCCAGGAGACTGAACCGGCCTGATACAAAGCCTGATTCAGCTCATTCAGTTCATGGGCAAAGTCGGGGTGCTTGCACCAAAGTCCTAATTGACTGAGTGACTGTGGCCGTTCGCCAAAATACTGCTCTGCCCAGTCCAGCAACCAGCTGCGGCATAAAACGGCGTCGTTGCCATGCGCTGCTTGTTGCAGTTTTTTCGGGTTCATTCTAGCTTTGTCGGTGGTTGCCGCTTTGACCGGGGCCTGACTGTGTTTTCTGTTTTTCTGTTCTTTCCATACCCAGAGAGCCAGAGTACAGAGCCAGAGCAACAGCAGCACAGAACTGCTGTAGGTCCAAGCCCATGGGCTTGCTTCCGCGACAGACGCTGACGAAGGAACGGCGGCTGTAGTCACGGTTTCGGTGCTTTGACTTTCACCGGGTTCTACTTGCAAAGTTACTTCAGGCAGTTCGGCGTAATCCAGTTGGTTGGTTTTGGCATTCCACCAGGGCAGCCGTACTTTGGGTAAGGTCAACTCACCACTTTTGGTGGCCACGACCGCCATGCTAAATACTTTTTGCGCTACCACCCGACCGTTACGCTCAGCCTGCTTGCTCTGCGGTTGTTCACGGTACAGTTTGACGCCTTCTGGTGTGGTTTGCGGTAAATCGGGTAGCTGGTTTGATGCCACATCCAAAGCAGTTAATGTGATAGTGCGGGTCACGGGCTCGCCCTGGCGAACTTTGGTCCCTGCCGGGCTCCATTCTTCGGTCAGTTCGACCAGGCCTGCCACCAGCCAGTCTCCAGGAAAATCAGCCGGTTGTGGGGCCACATGCAGCGTCAGGCTATTGGATGTGGCGGTAATGCTTTGGGTTTGTGCAAAATAATCATAGCGGCCTGAACTGCGGTCCAGCATTTCACCGCTCAGAATGGCTGGCGGAATCGTGAATTCACCACTTTGCTCCGGGATCAGCCGGTAACGCCGGGTAAATGTGCGGTAACGTTCGCCGTTCACCAGGTCGGAGCCTTCCTGATCCTTGCCTTGCTGCTCAATGCTCAGTCCGTCTACTTTGGGTTCGTTCAGGCTGCCGCGCTGCAAGTCCCCTTTAAAGTAAATTTTGACAGTCAGGTAACTAAGCTGCTGCACATAGAGCTGTTCCTGATCCAGCGAGCTTTCAACAAACAGCAGTTCTTTGTTCTGGCTGCTGCGCTCCGGCGCCTTTTGCACTTCCACATTAATAGGGGATGAGCTGACGCCTTCCAGAGTAAAGGCGGGGATCACAAAACGACCGGCATCACGGGCTTTTAACAGCAGGCGCCAACTGGTGGTGCGGCTTGCCTGACCATTAAACACCTGCATTTGCTGGCCAATCGAAGGGCCCTGAACTTCAAAATAAGGCTCCAGTACAGAAAAATCCGGTTGCCTGCTGACATCGCCGTCGGCAACCAACTCCAGCACCGCCGTTTCCCCAAGCAACATCGGGTTTTTGTCCAGGCTGGCTTTGAGTTGAGTGATAGCCAGCAACGGCTGACTGAATAAAAGCAGGGTCAGCCCCAAAGCCAACGCAGCGTGTCTTACCATTCTTCCAGTACTCCCTGCGGTGCCTGCTCAAAGCGCCGCTTCTGATATTCGAGGGCCATTTTTCGTTTCAGCAACAGCGACGGGTCGTCCTGTACTTTTCGCAGCAAGTTGTCCAGTTGCTGGCTTTGCTCGGCGGAAGCATTGGGCCAGGCTTCGGAAATGGCCTGCTGCTTCTCCTGAGCATTTTGTTGCTGAGCTTGTGTTTTTTGTTGCTGCTGCTCTTGAGCTTGTGGTTCAGCTTGTTGTTGCTGTTCATTTTGTTGGCCGGCTTGTGGTTCCGGGTCTTTATCGCCTTGGCCGGAAGATTGATTTGGGTCAGCAGACTGCTGCGCATTGTCGCCTTGCTCCGACTGATCCTTTGAATCTTGATCGGACGATGGATCTCCTTGCGATTGCTGGTCTTTGGAGTCCCCTTTTTGTTTGTTGTCCTGCGACTCCTGTTTTTGTTGCTCAAGCGCCTTTTTTACCTGCTCCAGATTATGCGCCGCGTTGGCGTTATCGGGCTGCTGAGCCAGAGCCTCTTCATAGGCGTTGATCGCCTCAGCAAACTTCTGTTGTTGAGCCAGGCTATTGCCAAGGTTGTAGCTGGCGTCTGGCCCGCTGGCGGCACGATAGGCGTTTTCGGCGGCGCTGTAGTCACCCGCACGGTAAGCCGCATTGCCTTTCCATAGCGGGTCGTCGAATTGTTGCCAGGCACTGCTGTAGTCTTGCTGCTGATACGCCTGCTTGGCCTGCTGCTGTTGGTTCAGCCACAAATCCTGCCACTCCATGGCATGGCTGGACGGCAGGTAAGCGCACAGCAGTAACGCAAGCAACTGACCTTGTTTCTTTTGCCATAACCAAAAGGCCAGCAGCAGCCAGACGATAAAGACGGCGTTGTCCTGCCACTGTTCACCGCGCAGCTGACTGGGTTTTTGTTCATCCTGCAGGCTGTTCAGTTCAGGCAATTGCCAGAGCTGACGAATGTCACTGTCATCCGGTTGCACCACGGAAAAGGCGCCACCTTTTTGCAATGCCAGTTGCTGCAGCTGTCCCAAGGGTACTTTCGGCAATACAATGGCGCCCTGATTGTCCTTCAGTAGTTCACCGTTACTGAGCCGCACCGGCGCCCCATCGGCAGAGCCAAAGGCAATCACCGAAACGCGATGCGGATAGCTGTCCAGTTGGTCACGTAAGGCGCTGTAATCCCTGCTGGAAAAACCGTCGGTAAATACCACTACATCGCCCAGGCTATAGCCACCTTGCTGCAGCAGCTGACCAGCTAAATGCAAAGCGGCAGACAGATTGGAGCCCTGCACCGGCATAATGTCCGGGCTCAAAGTGGGTAACAGCAGTTTCAGGTTGTTTTTGTCCTGGGTCAGTGGCGAAATCACAAAGGCATCGCCGGCAAAACTGATCAGGGCCATTTCGCCTTCCTGCACACCTTCAAGAAAATCCATCGCTTTAAAGCGGGCCTGAGTCACCCGATCCGGGCTCAGATCGGTGGCGTGCATCGACAACGACATATCCATCACCAGCACAGTGGCTTTTTTTAGCTGATACACCGGCTGCGGAATTTTTTGCAGGCTGGGCCCACAAAGCGCCAGCACCAGCAGCGCCCAAAACAGCAATAACCAGGTTGATTTTTGTTGGCCTTGTGCTGAGTCGCCTGAGAGTAAACGCTGCTGCAGATGCGGTGCTATCCATTGTTGCCAGGCGCTTGGCAAACGGCGAAAACGCCAGAACAGCAGCCACAACAACAAAGCGGGTAGCAACAACCAGGCCATTTCAGGCCGTAACCAATGCAGTTCAGGCCACATCACTTTGCCTCCGAAGCTGAATTTGCCGCAGTGCCAGCACCGCCATCAGCAGCAGTGCGGCCAGCAGCGGGTAATGCAACAGGCTTTGCTGCGGCCGGTAACTCACCTGATCGCGTTCCACTGGCTCCAGTTGATCGAGCAGCTGGTAAATGCCGGCTAGTTCTTTTAAATCCCGGGCTCGGAAATAGCGGCCGCCGGTTTCACTCGCCAGTTGCGTCAGCAAGGCTTCGTCTAAATCCTGTGACGGGTTCACCAGCTGGCGGCCAAAAATGCTCTCTTGCACCATTTGCTCAGCACCGACGCCCACGGTGTAAATTTTTACGCCGGCGGCTTTGGCCAGTTGCAAGGCTTCCAGCGGCTGGATCACTCCAGCGGTGTTGGCACCGTCGCTTAGCAGGATCAGCACTTTGTTGGACGTTTCGTAACTGTTCAACCGCTTCACGGCCAGGCCAATGGCTTCACCTATGGCCGTGCGCTCTCCGGCCAAACCCCGCACAGATTCATCCAGCATAGTGCGGACTGTGGTCAGGTCGTAGGTTAACGGGGTTTGCTGATAGGCGGCGTCACCAAACAGAATCAGGCCGAGCCGGTCGCCCTGGCGTTTCTGAATAAAGTCGTTCAGCACCAGCTTGACGGCATCCAGCCGGTTGATGGCCTGGTTCTGGTTCTGCATGTCGGTAATGTCCATCGAGCCAGACAAGTCGACAGCCAGCATCAGGTCCCGTCCTTGTTGGGGCAGGGTAATAGTGTCACCCAGCCAGCGCGGCTGGGTGGCTGCCAGCACCAATAAACTCCAGCACAAGGCCCGTAACCAGCGGCTCCAGTCTTTTGGCGCCTGCACCTGACTTTGTTGCTGCTGACTGAACCTGTACAAGGCCAGATGGCGCAGCGCTGCGCCATGAGCGCTGCTTTTTTGCCGGAACAACAGCGGCAGAGGCAGCAACAGGGCGAGCCAGGGATAACCTAATTCGAACATAGAGACTCCAGTTGCTGCACCTTCAGCTGACGCAGCAGCTCACCTGCCCAGTGATAAAACTGCTGCTGAAGTTCTGCAGCAGGCTGGGGCTGGTACAACAGGTGTTGTAAATCGGGCAGTGGCTGTGCCGTTAGCGACTGCAGCAGCTGTTGCCACTGTGAAACTGATGCAAAAAGAGCTGGGTGCGTTGGCTGATAATGTTTCACCAGTCGCTTTAACAGCTGGTTCAGTTCTGCACTCTGGCTGGCACTCAGTGCGGCCCATTCCGCTCTGGCTTGTCGCAACGCCAGTTGCTTTTGCCGTTGTCGCATCTGGCGTCTGACCAACCAGCCCACTGCCAGCAGCAGGAAAAACGCAAGTCCCCACCACAGTGGGGCAGGTGGCCAAAAGGTGGCCAGGGCCGGTTCACTGATGTCGGCCAGTTGTAAGGCAGGTTCAGCGGCCATTGCCCCAGCTCCTGTTGAGTTGTTGTAATAAAGATTCACCGCTGGACAGCTGCATAAAACGGCAGCCAAGCTGCGAAAAACTCAGTTGTAATTGTTGCTGTTCAGACTGTTGTACGCTTTGGTACTGCTGACGTTTAAAGGCTGAACCCAAGTCCAGCAGTGCTTCCTGCTGGCCATCGCTGATACGGGCGCCACCACTGGCATGGGCAGGCCAGCTGCTGTCCAATGGGTCAAGAATTTGCACGGCGCAGACTTCATTGTGCTGGCGAATGGCCTGAATATGGCGCCAGCCTTGTGCCGTCAGGTTGCTGAGATCGGACAGCAAATACACCAAAGCGCCCGGATGCACCAACCGGCGCAGCAGCGCCAACGCCTGGTCCAGTTGAACGCTGGACGGCAGTGCTTTGCCTTGTTGCACCCGCAGCATCGCATTTAAATAACGCAATACCCCCTGGCTGCGGGCCGCTGGTTTCAATTCGAGCAGCTGATCCTGGCTGAATACCAGACCACCGAGCTTGTCACCGCGTTCCTTCACATGCCAGGCAAGCAGTGCGGCTAAATGCGCCGCCTGCACCGATTTAAACAACAGGCTGGAGCCAAACTGCATACTGTCGGACAAGTCGGTCAGAATAAATACCGGCCGCTCTTTTTCTTCCCGAAACAGCTTGGTGTGCATTTTGCCGGTGCGGGCAGTCACCCGCCAGTCGATGGTCCGTACGTCATCACCGGTCTGGTAATGCCGTACTTCATCAAACTCCATACCACGGCCTTTGGTTTTCGCCAGATAGCTACCGGCCAGCTTACTCTGTATGGCCATTTTCGGGCTTAAATCGAGCAGGCTGTGAAAGCGCTGGTACGCCAACAGCTGCGGCAAATCCAAATCGATGCCGTTGGTTTTCAGCGCCTGTAGTTGCTCATAAACAGAAGAGGCGTTTTGCATCAGGCCACAGGCACCAGTTTCAGAATTTGTTTCAGGACATGGTCGGTGCTCAGGCCCTGAGCTTCTGCATCATAGGTCAGGATCAGGCGATGACGCAGTACATTCAAAAACACATCCTGTACATCGTCTGGTGTGACAAAATCGCGGCCAGACAACCAGGCTTTGGCACGGGCACAACGCTCCAGCGCAATAGAAGCGCGCGGTGAAGCGCCATAAGCAATCCAGCTGGCCAGCTCATCACTGTAGGCGGCTGCGTTACGGGTGGCCATAATCAGCTGCACTATGTACTGCTCCAGGCTTGGCGCCATATGCAGCTGCAAAATGGCTTTGCGGGCGGCGAAGATATCGGCCTGGCTTATTGGCGACAACTCGGCTTTTGGTTGCGATAAGGCTTCACCACGGGTTAAGCGCAGGATCTCCAGTTCAGTGGCTGCGTCCGGATAATCCACTTTTAAATGCAATAAAAAACGGTCCAGCTGGGCTTCCGGTAACGGGTAAGTGCCTTCCTGCTCCAACGGGTTTTGCGTCGCCATCACCAGAAACAGCTCAGGCAAGGCGTAGGTTTTACGCCCCACAGTGATTTGTTTTTCCGCCATAGCTTCGAGCAGTGCGGATTGCACTTTGGCGGGAGCGCGGTTAATTTCATCGGCCAGAATAATATGGTGGAACAGTGGACCGGCCTGAAACTCAAACTGGCCAGTATCCGGGCGGTAGATATCGGTGCCAGTTAAATCGGCGGGCAATAAGTCCGGCGTAAACTGAATGCGGTGAAAGCGGGCTTCGACACCCTTGGCCAAGGCATTGACCGCGCGGGTCTTGGCCAGGCCTGGCGGGCCTTCCACCAGCAAGTGCCCATTGGCCAGCAAGGCCAGCAAAATTCCTTCGGTCAGGGCGCTTTGACCAAGCACCTGACTGTCCAAATACTCTTTTAATGCAGAAAAGGCTTGTACCATAAATACTGGTCCAGTTAGTTGTTGTTTTCTATGCAGTTAACTGCAAAAGCAGCTAGGCTCTGACCTGAAGTTTTATATAAGGTTCTGCAGGTTTTAAAACAAGTGTTTTAATTTCACCGATCTGTGGTTACAATCGATTCAAATTAGAGGTCTGACCTGTTCAGACTCAGCCACATCAGCAACACGAGGACAGTTATGGCCGCGCCTATTGAACTTAAGACCCGTCAGGGAGACCGCATCGCGATAGTGCGTGGTCTGAGAACCCCTTTTGCCAAACAAGCTACTGAATTCCATGGCGTTTCCGCGTTGGAATTAGGCAAGCTGGTTGTCAACGAACTGCTGATCCGCAGCGAATTGTCGCCCAAGCTAATAGATCAGCTGGTCTATGGTCAAGTCGTGCAAATGCCTGAAGCGCCGAACATTGCCCGTGAAATCGTCTTGGGTACTGGCATGAATATTCATACCGACGCTTTCAGCGTGACCCGTGCCTGTGCCACCAGTTTCCAGTCCGTGGTCAGCGTCGCAGAAGGCATGATGGCCGGTATCCATGACATTGCCATTGCCGGTGGAGCCGATTCCAGTTCAGTGTTGCCTATTGGCGTCAGCAAGAAATTAGCGCGTGCGCTGGTGGATTTAAATAAAGCCAAGACCTTCGGACAAAAACTTGCGATATTCCGTCGTCTGGGCCTGAAAGACTTGTTGCCGGTGCCGCCTGCTGTCGCCGAATACACCACGGGCTTGTCGATGGGCGATACCGCCGAGCAAATGGCGAAAACTCACGGCATCAGCCGTGCGGATCAGGATGCGTTGGCGCACCGTTCGCATAGCCTGGCGGCTCAGGCCTGGAAAGACGGCAAGCTGAAAGACGAAGTGATGGCGGCACATATTGAACCGTACAAAACCTTCCTCGAGATGGATAACAATATCCGGATGGATTCCAAGCTGGAGTCCTACGCCAAACTGAAGCCGGTGTTTGACCGCCAGTTTGGTTCTGTCACTGCCGCAACCAGCACGCCTTTAACTGACGGCGCCTCTGCAGTCCTGATGATGACTGAAAGCCGTGCCAAAGCGCTGGGTTATAAACCTCTGGGTTATATCCGCAGTTATGCATTCGCCGCTATTGATGTGTGGGACGACATGCTGATGGGTCCATCCTATGCAACGCCAATCGCGCTGGAACGTGCTGGTATGAAGCTGTCCGATTTAACCCTGATTGAAATGCACGAAGCCTTTGCTGCTCAGGCGCTGGCCAACGTGAAGATGTTCGGCAGCAAAAAGTTTGCCGAAGAAAAGTTGGGTCGCTCTGAAGCCATCGGCGACATTGATATGGACAAATTTAACGTCATTGGTGGTTCGCTGGCCTATGGCCACCCCTTTGCCGCCACCGGTACTCGTTTAATCACGCAAACCTTAAATGAACTGCAACGTCGCGGTGGTGGTACAGCGTTAACCACAGCCTGCGCCGCCGGTGGTTTAGGCGCCGCCATGATCCTGGAGACAGATTAATGACTGCTTCGACCTTTAGCCTGAGCGTCCGTCCAGACGGCGTGGGCGTTATTACTATGGATGTGCAAGGCGAGAGCATGAATGTGCTTAAAGCCGCTTTTGCTGATGAAATTAAACAGCTGCTGAGTGACATCAAAGGCAATAAAGACATTAAGGGCCTGGTGATTATCTCCGGTAAAGCTGACTCCTTTATTGCCGGTGCCGACATCAGCATGCTGGACGGCTGCAGCACAGCCCAGCAGGCCGAAGAGATTGGCCGCATGGGTCAGCAGGTGTTTAACCAGTTAGAAGCCTTGCCTGTCCCTTTGGTTGCCGCTATTCACGGCCCTTGTCTGGGCGGTGGTCTGGAGCTGGCGATGGCCTGTCACAAACGGGTAGCGACCACAGACAACAAAACCGTACTGGGGTTACCTGAAGTGCAGCTGGGTTTATTGCCAGGTTCTGGCGGTACTCAGCGTCTGCCACGCTTAGTCGGTATCCAAAAAGCGCTGGACATGATTTTAACTGGCAAGCAGTTACGTGCGGCACAAGCGAAAAAGGCTGGCCTGGTGGATGCGGTGGTACCCAAAAGCATTCTGCTGGACGCGGCGGTGAAACTGGCGCTGGAAGGCAAAGCCAAAGCCCGTGAAGTGAAGCTGAACCTGGTTGGCAAAGTATTGGAGAAAACGCCTTTTGGCCGTTCTATTTTATTCTCTCAGGCAAAAAAACAGACGCTGGCCAAAACCCATGGCAATTACCCGGCACCGCTGAAAATCCTCGACGCCATTGAGGCGGGGATCAGTGGTGGCATTAATAAAGGCCTGGATGTCGAAGCCAAAGCTTTTGGTGAGCTTTGCATGACGGCCGAATCCAAAGCGCTGCGTTCTATTTTCTTCGCCACCACCGCGATGAAAAAAGAAACAGGCGCCGGCGATGTGCAGCCACGTAAAGTGCAAAAAGCAGCCATTTTAGGCGGCGGCCTGATGGGCGGTGGTATTGCCAACGTCACAGCCACCAAAGCGGGTATTCCGGTGCGGATTAAAGACATTAACCAGACCGGCATCGGAAATGCGCTCAAATACAGCTACAGTCTGCTGGAGAAAAAATTCCGCCGCCGTTTTATCAGCAAAACTGAATTGCAAAAGCAGATGTCATTGCTGACCGGCACCACAGATTACAGTGGTTTTCACGATGTCGACCTGGTGGTAGAAGCGGTATTTGAAGATCTGAATTTGAAACGTCAGATGGTCAAAGACATTGAGCAGCACTGCAGCGAACATACAGTATTTGCCAGCAACACCAGCTCCTTGCCAATTGGTCAGATTGCCGCAGAAGCGGCACGGCCGGAAAATGTGATTGGCCTGCATTACTTCTCTCCGGTCGACAAAATGCCGTTGGTGGAAGTGATTGCCCATGACAAAACCTCGCCAGAAACCATCGCAACCACAGTGGCCTTTGCCCGTAAACAAGGTAAAACGCCTATCGTCGTCAAAGACGGTGCAGGTTTTTATGTCAACCGTATTCTGGCGCTCTATATGAACGAAGCGGCCAATATCCTGCTGGAAGGCGAGCCGGTTGAGCAGCTGGATAAAGCGCTGGTGAAATTTGGTTTCCCGGTCGGCCCTATTACCTTGCTGGACGAAGTAGGTATTGATGTAGGCGCGAAAATCAGCCCTATTCTGGCCAAAGAACTGGGCGAGCGTTTTGTCGCTCCGGCTGCCTTTGACAAGCTGATGGCCGATGGACGTAAAGGCCGTAAGAGTGAAAAAGGCTTTTACCTGTATGGCAGCAAAGCGAAAAAAGGCAAAAAGCAGGTGGACCCGTCGGTTTACCTGTTGCTGGGCTTGAACCCGCAGGAACGCTTAAGCCTGGATCAAATCGCCCTGCGCTGCACAGTGCAGATGCTGAACGAAGCGGTGCGTTGTCTGGAAGAGGGCATTATCAGCAGCGCGCGTGACGGTGACGTCGGCGCCATCTTTGGTATTGGCTTCCCACCATTCCACGGCGGTCCGTTCCGTTACATCGACCAGATGGGCGCGGCGACCCTGGTAGCGCACCTGCGTAGCTTTGAACAGAAGCATGGCAGCCGTTTTGCCCCTTGCCAGTTGTTACTGGATAAAGCGGAACGGGCAGAAACCTTCTATTAAAGGTGGATGTACCGTCTTTCACAGTCAACAAAGCCAGCGTCTGCTGGCTTTGTTTTATTTGCAACTGACCGAACCAGGTTTTGTGTGGTGCTGGATAAAATAACAGCAACCTCAGGGCGAAAAACAACCGCACCTGCAGAGGGATGTTGGTATACTGCGCGCGATTTTTGCTGGAGGTGTCTGTGTTGGTGCTGTTGTTTGCCTGTCTGGGCAGTGCTGTAGCCTGTTATATTGCTGCGTTACGTTCTGGCATGGCCGCTCGTCGTTGGGCGCTGGCGGCCTTGTGTTTTGGCCCGCTGATCCTGCCATTTTTTCATAGCCATAAACGACTAACCTTGAAGCGGGCTTACGCCAGTTGCAGCCGTTTTTTGTGTTGAGGCTGTTTTCGCCACGCAAGGTAACTCGCTAAAACTGACCAAAAGTCAGTCAGTTGCGCTTGTTTTTTCAACTTCTTCTGCATGCTTGTTCCTGCCTTTTTGAAATCTTTTGACAAAGCCAATTTTTTGTTTGACGAGTCTGATTTTGTTTACCATACTGCGCACAGTTTCACTGGGACAGCTGTAAATTAACGACATTAGAGGTAAAAAGTGATGCAGCAAAGTTTTGTCGCTACCCGTCGCTTTTTCGATGACCGTAACTTCCCAAAGGGATTTACCAGGTCCGGGCGCTTTACTCTGGCAGAAGGTAATTTGCTGGAGAAACATGGCATTGCCATGCAAGAGTTAGAACAAGGCAGCCGCCAGCCAGTTAACGACGAAGAAAAACGTTTTCTGGACGTCTGCAAAGGTGAAGTGGAAGCCAGCAGTCAATATGAAAAAGTCTGGGTTAAATACAAGCAGCGTGTTGGAGAAAAACGTAAATTCCACACCGTATTTGGCAAAAAGCGTATTGCCGATGGCAGTGACGACTTTTCCTTCGCTGACAGCAGCGATTCAGATTAAGAAAAAAGCCCGTCAGGGCTTTTTTTGTGGCTGAAATTTGTCGTGAACCTTTCTTTGGCCTTTAGGCCTGCACTGCAGTCAGTTTAGGTTTAAGCTGCTTCTGCTGCTTCAGGAAGGCGGCAAACTCGGCGGCAGATAAAGGCTTGCTGTAGTAGTAGCCTTGCAGGATTTCACAGCGCAGCTGTTTCAGCTGTTGCAACTGCTCTGCGGTTTCCACTCCTTCCGCCACGACTGTCAGGTTCAGGTTGTGCGCGATTGTCACTATGGTGTCCACCATATTGCGGCCGCGGGCCGACGTCATATCGTCGACAAAGGCTTTGTCGATTTTCAGCGTATTGAGCGGGAACTGCTTCAGGTAAGCTAAAGACGAATAGCCGGTACCAAAGTCATCCATGGCCAGATGAATGCCACGGGCACGCAGCTTCTTCATGGTGTCGATGGCCAGCTTCGGCGACTGCATAACAGTGCCTTCCGTAATTTCCAGTTCCAGATGGTACGAGGGCAGCTCAGAGCGCTGCAGGATATCGTCAATCTGTTCACACAAAAACGGCAACATAAACTGCTTGGCCGACAGGTTCACTGCCACCCGGCCATGGAACAAGCCCTGATCTATCCAGCGTTTTACGTCTTCACAGGTTTTCTGCAGTACTACCTCACCAATTTCGAGAATTTGGCCTGTTTCTTCTGCGACAGGGATAAAGGAAGCCGGGCTTATTACGCCTTTTTTCGGTGTAATAAAACGAACCAGAGCTTCCATACCAACCAGTTGCCCCGTGACTATATCCATCTTCGGCTGGTAGAACACGGAGAAATAATCTTCTTTCAGGCCATGACGGATCAGGTTTTCCACCTGCAGGCGTTTTACTGCCAGCTTGTTCATCGAATCGTTGAAAAACAGGTAACGGTTGGCACCTTCATTTTTGGCATGGTACATCGCGGTATCGGCGTTTCGCAGCAGCGCCTGCGGATCTAAGCCATCTTCCGGGTACATCACAATGCCAATACTGCTGGTGATGGCCAGTTCGTGCTGTTCGATAAAAAATGGCTGGTTAATTTGTTTTAACAGCTCTTTTGCCAGGCTGGTGATGCTGTGAATGTCATTGGTGTTTTCCAGCACCACCGCAAATTCGTCACCGCCTAGCCGGTACAGTTTGGCTTTAAAGCGGATAAAGTGGCTTAAACGCTCGGCCAGGCGGCAGAGCAGGGTGTCGCCAAGTTCATGGCCCAGCGAGTCGTTGATCTTTTTAAAGTTGTCCAGGTCAAACACCAGCAGCGCATGTGGGACTTGTTCTTTGACCAGTTGTGTCAAATGGTTGGAGAAACGTGAACGGTTGGGCAGGCCGGTCAGTGTGTCGGTGTCAGCCAACCGGTTCAGTTCGGCTTCACGACGTTTGCGTTCGCTGATATCGGATATGACGGCAACAAACTGCTGCACCATACCTTCTTCATCGCGAATAAGGTCAAAGCTGAGCTCCGCCTGAAAGATTTCACCATTGAGGCGTTTTTCTTCAATTTCGCCTGACCAATAGCCTTGTTCAAATAATGTCTGGCGAATTTCATGTAAAAAGCGGGCCGGGTACAGAGGCAACTCAAACAAATGATGCAGCACCTGCTCACGGTTTTTGCCCGTGATGCTCTGGTAGGCCGGGTTCACTTCCATCACCACAAAATTGGTGTCACAGACCAGCACTGCATCTGAAATGTTTTCCAGACAGCGGGCAAACAACCCCAGTCGTTCTTCGGTTTCTTTTAACTGCTGGATATTTTTAAGCGTGCCGGTCATCCGGGCTGCTTTGCCTTCTTCATCCAGATGCACCACTTTGCCGCGGTCCAGCACCCAGAGCCATTGGCCGTCGGCGGCTTTGATGCGGTAACTGGCTTCAAAGATGGGCGTAATGCCATGGATATGCTGTTCAAGCGCCCGGGTGACCCTGTCCAGGTCTTGCGGGTGAATTTCAGAGCGGTTGGGCGGAAACTGCTGTGCATCGCCTGGTTGTTCCAGTGGCTGATGCCAGGAGCTGGAGCGGTACAACTGGCCTTGTTCAATGTCCCAGTCCCACAGTTCGTCGCCGCTGCCCCACAAGGATAAGCGCAGCCGCTCTTCACTTTGCTCCAGACGAAGCTGGTAGCGGCGCATTCGCAGCAGGCTAAGGTGCGCCAGCACCAGGGCCATAATAGACAGGACTGAGACGACAGGTAATAAATAGGGCTGAATCAGCACCCAACCAGAGGCCAGCACCGGAAGAGGGCTTAGCAAAAGCAAAACAAGACTGGGAAACTTCACCTGCAGCACTGCTCGTTCTTATTGTTATCACAATCCAAAGTAACCAAAGTCTAATGGACTGTCAAAACTATTCCTTTTGTAACTGCAGCTGCTGGCGCCAATCGCTGGCATTTTGCACTTTCAGATGGCTGTGCTCTGGTGCAGGCCCGGTGGCCAGAAAGATTGCATCGTAGTCTGGCGCCAATAACTGGTAGAAAAAGCCAATAAATTTATCTAGCGGCAACTCAATTAACGCCGTCTCGATTTGTTGCTGCAGGTGGAATTGATGGTCACCCTGAGCAATCGCCAACCAGAACCGTTTAGCCCGCGCAGCCAGGCTGGCATCGCGCTCGCGAATTTGCGTCAGCAGGCCTTGTTTCATCTGGTCAAAATCTTCTGCGGCCAGCTGCTCCAGTTCCGACAGAAAGTTTTTATAAAAATCCAGGGTGGCCTGATACAACACCCTGCATTCGGTGGACGGGCTTTGAATATAAAAGGCAATGCCCGGCAGCAGATTCATCGGCACATAACCTGTGCCGACCAGATACCCCAGTTGCTGTTCGGTACGCAGCTCGTGAAAATACTCAGGTGCCAATAAATGATTCGCCAGCATAAACAGCGCCATTTGCTGTGGCGTTTTCTGCAGGGCAGGTAAATAGATCACCAGCGCATGGTCATTGTGTTCAACCTGTTGCTCCAGCCAGACCGGCCCTATATTGGCCGTGCTGTAGCGCTGGCGTGGTAAAAAACCACCATTGGGCTGAGTTTTTAAGAACTGGCTCAGCACAGTGGTTAAGGCCTGCGCCTGAGGCCGTGGCCAGTTACCAATCATAAAGGCGTCTAGCGATACCTGCTGCAGCAACTGCTGATGGAACTGATTAAACTGGTCAAAATCAACAGCACTCAGTTCGGCTGCCAGTTGCTCAATATCAGGGTTCAGCGGTTGCAATAACGACGACAGCTGACTGAATAGTTTGGAGACCGGCTTGCTTTTACTGTGGTTCTGCCAGTGCCGGACTAATTGACGGCGTATTTCTTCAAAGCGGTCTTCGCTGAAACTGCATTGATGCAGTTGCTGCAGAATATCCTGCATCAGGCGGATCTGATGGCCGGCAAGGCCGGCGCAGTGCACACTCAGGCCGTTATTCTGTACATGCAAATGGTAGGTCAGGCCCGCTGTGGTGGCGGCATACAGGTTTTCATTAATTAAATCCTGAAACAGTTCCAGCCACAGTCGGGTTTGTGCCATGGCTGCCACCGACTGAATACTGTTCGGTAAATTCAGCTGAACGAATACATGGCCTTTGGGGGTATGGAATTCGGTATCTGCTTTAAACCAAAGCCGCAATGAGGCTTCATCCACCAGCAGTTCAGGACTGTTCTGGTGCTGGCTGTCTGGTAATAATTCCAGTGTTTCCACCAGATAGGGGTTTGGCTTGGGCAGCGCTGCATCCAGTGCAGGCTGTGCGTTGGCCAGCTGATCCAGCTGTGCCTGGCTTAGCTTTTCTACTTTATATGGCGTGTGATACCAACGCGCCTGTTTGTCCGTGCTGAGTTCTGGCGCTACCAGCATCACCCGCAAATTGTCCGGCCGGAAATACTCCAGCAACTGGCGGTACAGGGTTTCGGACGGCAAATCCATCCGGTAATCCCCGTAGAGGTAATCCTGCACCGGATAATGCTGCATATTGACCGACAGATCGCAGGCAGTTTGCTGAGCCGTATTGGGTTCCTGATACAAAAAGCTCCACTGGACCAGGCGCTGGCGCTCCAAAAACAGGTTTAACGGAAACGCCGACTGACGTAGCAGCGCAATCTGGCCAAACAACAATTCAAGGATTTGCGCACAAGTGCTTAAGCCGGCCTGCGTTAGCTCAAAAGACACACTGAAGTCTTTGTAATTACTGCCGTCTATGCCGCCGCCAGCGCTGAGTTGGTTGACCAGGCCGCGCTGTTTCAGCATGGCTAATAATGAACCTGGTCCTTCGTCGCCTAATAAATGTGCCAAAAAAGAGATCAGCTTGTATTTATAAAGTGGCTGAATGTCAGGCAGGGCAAAACTGGCCACCAGGCGTTGGCTGTGTTTGTGCGGTTCAATCGACAGCTGAATACTTTGTTGTTCGTCCAGATACAGAGGTTCGGTCAGCGGGGCTTTCGGCGCCACATGGTCCGGGATCGCAGCAAAATGCTGCTCTGCCAGTTGCTGCATCTGCTCAAGTGGCAAGGAGGACACCAGGCACAAGGTCATCCGGCGTGCACCATAATGTTGGTGGAAAAATTGTTGCACCGCTTGCTGCAGGCTTTGCTCTGAGGTGTCGGCCAGTGTGGATAAATTGCCGACTGAAAATTTGGCAAAGGGGTGGGCCGGGTTGACCGTTTCTTTATGCACCTGATAAATACGCCGGCCGTCGTCTTTTAGTTTTAACGAAAATTCGGCTTCAATGGCCTGACGTTCTTTCTCAATGTAATCGGCGTGAAATAACGGCGCTTTGAACATATCGGCAAAACGGTCCAGCGCTTCGTTGTAATAATCCGGGTCTATATCAAAAAAGAAACTGCTGTGTTCTGTGCCAGTCCATGCATTGTGGCTGCCGCCATGGTGGCTGATAAAATGGGCGTAATCGCCGGCACCCTGATACTTTTCGGTGCCAAGAAACAGCATATGTTCGAGAAAATGTGCCAGACCCTGGCGTTCAAAAGGGTCATCAAAATGGCCAACATTGACCGTCAACGCAGCTGCGCTTTTCTCTGCATCTTGTTGATGCACCAGTAAAACGGCTAAATGGTTGCTCAGGGTCAGCGCCAGAAACTGGCGGCTATCATTGGGGCTTTGCAGTAATGACTGTGCGTTCAAAACAGGCCTCTTGTCCGGAACCGTAAAAACTGAAGGCGACGGTTCATCATAGCTAATAGGAATATAATAACGTTATTTTATGCTTTATTGGCAGTTACCGAGTCAGCCAAGTTTCATTATCATAGCGCACTCTTTTCGCGGCGAGCGCGAAGTTGTAACTGGTAGCAGCAATGGTGAATCTGGTTATTATGCGGCATGGTGAAGCACAGCCGCAGTACAGTAGCGACAGCGAACGACAATTAACCCAGGCGGGGATCCGCGAAGTACAACAAATGGCCGGGTGGCTACAGCACCACTATAGTGCTTTTGATTGTATTTACGCCAGCCCTTATCGCCGAACTCAACAAACCGCGGCATTAATTGCCGAAGCAGGTCTGGCGTTGACGCCCATACAAACCAACACGGATCTGGTGCCTGAAGGCAATGCACAGCTGGTGTTGGATTTTATTAACCTGCAACTGACCGAACAGCCTGAACAACGCATCCTGCTGGTGTCGCATATGCCATTGGTCAGCTTTCTGGTTGAAGCTTTTACCCGTCAGGGCCAAACGCCGATCTTCGATACCGCAGGTGTGGCTTGCCTGCATTACAAACCTGACCAAGGTGTGTTGTTGGAGTATGCCAGTCCGCCACTGCTGCAATTGGTCCAGCATTCGGTCTAAGCCGTTATTGCGGCGTTTTCAGTAATACCAGCAAAGCGCCATCACGGCCCCATTCGGTTGGGGCTGTATGAAAAGCCCGGACATTCGGGTGTTGTACCAGCCAGTTCGGCACCCGTCGTGCCAGAATACCCAGGCCTTTGCCATGGACAATACAGGCGCAGTTCAGATGTTCCTGCTGGCAGTAGGCCAGTAATCCGGCCAGTTCCTCTTTGGCTTTTTCCTGCGTCAGTCCATGCAGGTCCAACACCACAGCAGGTTGAAACTCACCGCGTTTCAGTCGTTTCGGCAAGTGGGGATCTTCACCAGGCTGAGCAAAAGATAAAGCGCCACTGTCTGGGAACACACCTTCATACAGGTCTGAAAAATAAAACAAATGGCTATCCGGACTGCTATTTGCTAAAGTGACAGCCTTCTTCGGCCGCCGCTTTGGCCGCTCTGGCAGATGACTGTCCTGAGGCAGAGGCTTGGCTCCGCTGACCGCGTCACGGAACAGCTGGATATCCTCATCGGTTATAGGGGGCGTCTTTTTCATCGCGGCAGTCTACCTAAAGCACTGAGTAAAATACAATGACCGAAGCTCTGAATTCAGCCTTAACACCAGCCCTTGTTGATGAAGCGTTAAACGAACTGCAGACCATTCATGACTGGTTACGCTGGGGCGTCAGCCAGCTGAACAATGCCGACATTTATTTTGGCCACGGCACCGACAACTCCTGGGACGAAGCCGGTATTTTATTAGCATCCTGCCTGCATCTGAACCGGGTGACTGACAATATTCTGCCAACCCGGATGACCAGCTCCGAAGCCCGCGCCTATTGCGAACTGCTCGAAGCCCGCATTGAACGGCGAGTTCCGGCGGCTTACCTGACACACCATGCCTATTTTTGCGGCCTGAGTTTTTATGTCGACGAGCGCGTGCTTGTGCCGCGTTCACCAATTGGTGAGCTGATCCAGGGCCGTTTTGTCAGCTGGTTTGCCGACCAGGCGCCACAGCGTATTCTGGATTTATGCACCGGCTCTGGCTGCATCGCTATTGCCTGCGCCAAGCAGTTCCCTGAAGCGGAAGTGGATGCTGTGGATATCAGCGAAGATGCGCTGGATGTGGCCATTCACAATATTGAGATGCATGGTCTGGAGCATCAGGTGGTGCCTATTCTGTCGGACGGCTACGAAGCGCTGGCCGGCATGACCTACGATTTAATCGTTACCAACCCGCCTTATGTGGATGAAGAAGACATGGCGGATTTGCCCGCTGAGTTTCATCATGAGCCTGAGCTGGGGCTGGCCTCTGGCGCCGATGGCCTGGAGCTGACCCGCCGTATTCTGGCCGGTGCTGCCGCGCAGTTGAATGAGGGCGGCTGGCTGATTTGTGAAGTGGGCAACAGTATGGCTGCACTGGACCAGCTGTATCCGGAGTTGCCGCTGCAATGGCTGGAGTTTGCCCAAGGCGGTCATGGTGTTTTTGCTATCAGTAAAGCGGATCTGGTGGCGCACCAGGCCCTGTTTAATTAATCAGAACTAGAGCACCGAATAGTTTAAAAAAGCGACAGCAGCGAAAGTCAGAATGGCCGCAGGCAAGGCAGATTTTTGAAGGTTTAGTGGGCCTAAATTGAGAAAATCTAAAGCCGCATGCGGCCATTCTGATTTCGCCCGTACGGGAGCGCCTGAAAAACCCTCACTCCGTGTTGTAACAGCTCGAAATAGCCCCACTATTCCTTCGCTGTTACGCCTTGATTGAGTCTTTTTCAGGCTGCTCTGCTGCTCACTTCTTAAACTAATCGGTGCTCTAAAATCAGAACTTTTCGGATAAGAGGATCGATGGGATGTCAGGTAACTCGATTGGCCAGTTGTTTAAGGTGACGACTTTTGGTGAAAGCCACGGGCCGGCACTGGGCGGTATTGTGGATGGCATGCCACCGGGTTTTGAACTGGACCTGGACGCACTGCAGCTCGAACTGGACAGACGCAAGCCTGGTACATCGCGCTACACCACGGCCCGCCGTGAAGACGACGTGGTGAAAATTCTGTCTGGCCTGTTTGAAGGTGTTACCACAGGTACTTCGATAGGCCTTTTGATTGAAAATACCGACCAGCGCTCGCAGGACTATTCGGCGATTAAAGACGTGTTTCGCCCAGGGCACGCCGATTACACCTACTGGCACAAATATGGCCTGCGCGATTACCGCGGCGGCGGCCGTTCTTCGGCGCGCGAAACCGCCATTCGGGTGGCCGCAGGCGCTATTGCCAAGCAGTATCTGAAAGCCAAATTTGGTGTCGAAATTCGTGGTTATCTGGCGCAGTTAGGGCCAGTGAAGCTGGACCTGGTGGATTGGTCTGAAGTAGATAACAATCCGTTTTTCTGTGCTGACCCGGCCAAGCTGGAGGCGCTGGATGAGTACATGCGCCAGCTGAAGAAAGATGGCGACTCTGTTGGAGCCCGCGTTAATGTGGTGGCATCCGGTGTGCCTGTTGGCTGGGGCGAACCTGTGTTCGACCGGTTAGACGCAGATATTGCCCATGCCATGATGAGCATCAATGCGGTGAAAGCTGTGGAAGTGGGGGATGGCTTTGCTGTGGTTGAGCAGCGAGGGTCCACCCACCGTGACGAGCTGCGTCTTAATGGTTTTACAGCCAATCACGCCGGTGGCGTGTTAGGGGGCATTTCCAGCGGTCAGGACATCAATGTCAGCATTGCGCTTAAGCCAACGTCCAGTATCAGTATTGCCGGTAAAACCATCACCACCAGTGGCGAAGAAACGGAAATGATCACCAAAGGCCGGCACGACCCTTGTGTGGGGATCCGCGCTGTGCCCATTGCCGAAGCCATGCTGGCCATAGTGCTGATGGACCACTTTTTACGTCATCGTGCGCAAAATGCTGATGTTCGGGTGGATACGCCAGCTATTGGCGGGCGGCACAATTTCTGACAAATAACCGCCAGCCTTTGGTTGGCTGTCAATGTGATGGCGCGCTACAATAGCGCGCTTTTCTTTTCTGAATCCTTATCATGCAACTGACCAACAGCTCCAAACTTGGCCTGGCGTACTTTGCGTACTTCGCCGTGCTGGGTATTTTTGTGCCTTATCTGCCGATGTTTCTTGATGGACGTGGTTTTAATTCCTACCAGATAGGGGTGTTGTTGGCTATCGTTACCGCAGCTCGTATTGTTGGGCCGAGCGCCTGGGCTATGGTGGTGGAGCGGTGCGGCGACCCGGTGTCTGTGATGCGGTTGGGCGCTATACTGGCCGCAATGGGCTGGGCTGTCAGTTATTTCGATGTGGGCTACTGGCCTTTGGTTGCCGCGATGGCACTGTACAGCCTGTTCTGGACCGCTATATTGCCGCAGCTTGAAGTGAGCGCATTTCATTTTTTGAAAAACGACAACAAAATTTATGGCCGCATCCGCAGCTTTGGCAGTGTGGGTTACATTTTGGTGGTGATGCTGGGCGGCTGGTTGTTGCAGCACCTGGGCAGTGAGTTTCTGCCCTGGTCGGCCAGCGTCTTTTTGGCCTTATTGCTCTGGACTTTATGGCTGTTACCCTCTTTTTCCATTAAAAGTCAGCCTGAAGCCGCCAGCATTCGTTTTCGCAGCTTATTCCGGCATAAAACCTTTTTAACCTTTATGGGCGCCACCTTTTTGATGCAGTTGGGCTTTGCGCCTTTTTATGGCTTTTTTATGCTGTACTGCCGCGATTTGGGTTACAGCGGCAGCTTCTCAGGCCTGATGATCGCCATTGCGGTGCTGGCAGAAATTGTCGCGTTCTTTTTTGCCGGCAGCATTTTGCAACGGGTGCATTACCGCAAACTCTTAATGTTTTGTTATGGCGTCACTGTGGTGCGTTGGCTGATCGTGGCGTTTCTGGCGGCCGACTGGTACTGGCTGGCGTTTAGTATGAGTTTCCACGCCGCCAGTTTTGCTCTGGCGCACAGTGCGGCCATGCAATTTGTGCAGAACTTCTTCCCGCCACAACAACGTAGCCGGGGTCAGGCGCTGTACGCAGGTGTGGTGTATGGTGGCGGTGGTGCTATTGGGGCCTATTTTGCCGGTCTGATTTGGGCTGATGGTGCGGGTTCCACCTGGACCTTTTGTGCGAGCGCTGTCGCGGCAGCCGGGGCCTGTTATCTGGCCTGGTCATTGCCACGGCAGAATGCGCCGGCCAGTGCTGTTGCTGGGCAACAAAAGCCAACTTGAGTACAATGCGCGCCAGCTGAAAGTTGAATACAAGCCAGAGGTCATTGTGGCAAGTCGGTTTCGTTTAGGGCTCATCATTAACCCCGTTGCCGGGGTTGGCGGCGCTGTAGCCCTCAAAGGCAGTGACGGTGTGGTGGAGCAGGCGCTGGCGCTTGGCGCTGTGCCGATGGCCGGGGAGAAAACCCGTAAAGCGCTGGAGCCGTTATTGCCATTGGCCGATCAGCTGGAGATCTACAGCGTGGCTGGTGCTATGGGCGCAGAGCTGGCGGCTGAGATGGGGTTTCAGGTCCGCATTTGTTATCAGCCCGCACAGCTTGATACCAGTGCAGCCGATACCGAAGCGGCGGCGCTGGCACTGGCCGAAGCCGGGGTGGACCTGTTGCTGTTTGCCGGTGGCGATGGCACGGCACGCAATATCTGCACTGTGGTGCAGGATAAAACCACGGTATTGGGCATTCCGGCCGGCTGTAAAATTCACTCAGGCGTCTACGCCATTAGCCCGGCTGCCGCCGGCAAAGTGATAGCCCAACTGGTGGCCGGTGAACTGGTTAGCTTGACCGAAGCCGCTGTGATGGATATTGATGAAGCGGCTTTTCGTCAGGGGGTGGTCAAAGCCAGACGCTACGGCGAGATGCGCATTCCAGCCGAGCTTCGTTATGTGCAGAATGTAAAAAGTGGCGGTAAAGAAGTCGAAGAGCTGGTGCTTGACGACCTGGCGGCTTACGTCGCGACGCAAATGGATGACGATGTCCGGTATGTGATGGGCTCTGGCTCTACAGTGGCCGCTGTGATGGCTGAGCTTGGGCTGGACAATACCTTGTTGGGCGTGGACGTGGTGGAAAACGGCGAACTGATTGCCAGCGACGTCACGGCCAGCCAGCTGCTTGAACTGGTGCAAGGGCACGCCTGTAAACTGGTGATCACCTTAATTGGTGGCCAGGGTCATGTATTTGGCCGCGGCAACCAGCAACTCAGCCCGGCGGTGATCCGGGCGATAGGGCGGGACAATATCCTGCTGATTGCCACCAAAACCAAATTAAAACAGCTGGCAGGGCGACCTCTGTTGGCAGATACCGGCGATGCAGAACTCGACCGGGAGCTGCAGGGGCTGATCCCCGTGCTGGTGGGCTATAACGATTATGTGATGTATCGTCTGGGACTGGAGGACGTGTAGTGCAGGTTCAGTTGTTTATCAGTCAGGTGGCTGATTTTTTTGATGCGCTGGTGCCCAAAGCCAGTGATGATGAGTTATTTGCCAGTGGCTACTTACGTGGTCATGTCGATTTGGCTATTGGCCAACGTCAGGTGCTGGAGCAAGAGTTCGCCGTGGCTGAACTTACAGCAGATATTGACCAAAGCCTGCAGCAGGCTATTGCCAACGGCGAGTTGAATGAGCAGGATCAGCAGCTGGTGCTGGGGCTGTGGGCTCAGGTACAACAACTTTCGTGATCCGGTGTTCCCGGGTTGAAGCGTGACGGATGTACCTGAAAAACGGGTATAGTCACAACCAGGCGGTATCGCCTTTTATTAAAGCAGGTCTCATGACTAAATTTACAACGCTTGAGCAGCATGCCAGCTACGGCATTGGTCTGCAAATGGGTCAGCAACTGGCTGACAATCCTTTTGATGGTCTGGATATCCTGGCGGTAGCTGCAGGTCTGGCCGCAGCTTTCCAGGGCGACGAGCCTGAAGTGACTGAACAGCAAATCCGTGAAGCTTTTGCTGTGATCACCCAGCGGATGGAAGCTCAGCAAGCTGAGCAAGCCAAAGAACTGGCCGCTGCCGGCGAAGCCTTCTTAGCGGAAAACGCTAAGAAGCCAGGCATCACTGTGACTGACTCCGGTCTGCAGTATGAAGTGCTGGTACAGGGCGATGGCGAGAAGCCAACCCGTGCTTCCACGGTTCGCACGCACTACCACGGTACCCTGATTGATGGCACTGTGTTTGACAGTTCTTACAACCGTGGTCAGCCTGCTGAGTTCCCGGTGTCTGGCGTGATCGCTGGCTGGACTGAAGCGCTGCAACTGATGCCAGTTGGCACCAAGTTACGTCTGTACATCCCACACCAACTGGCTTATGGCGAGCGCGGTGCCGGTGGCAAAATTGGCCCGTTCAGCGCGCTGATTTTCGACGTCGAGCTGCTGGATATCATTGGCTAATTGCCGGTGAACCGATAATAAAAAAGGGCCGTCAGGCCCTTTTTTATTGCTGCTAATCGTAGGGGTTGTATTTCACTTTCTTAAACTGACTGAACAGCAGGCATAAGGTAAACAGGCTGTAGATCACAAAGATGATCCGGGTCCATTCCGGCATCGACAACCCAAGGAATGACCAGCCGATTTCACCGCACATGCCTGTTGGGTTAAATACGTCAGGGAACCAGCGGTCCAGCGGTAAACCTAAAGGAAACTCAGGGAACAGACTGCAGGTATATAATCCACCGGATTGCACCAGTTGCTCGACCTGGACATGATCATGGCTATTGAACAGGCCCCAGCTGACAGCAGCCGCCAGCAGCAGCCAGGCGATCCCGCGAACCGTGCCACTTTTCGGCGCTGTCATGCCGATAACACCGGCCAGCATCACACCTGTGAGGGCAGCCCTTGCATACACACACAGCATGCAAGGCTCCAAATTCATTTGGTATTGGAAATACAAAGCGGCCAGTAAAAGCACCAGCGCGGAGAACGCCAACAGGCCCCAAGCCCAGCGTTGTTTTGACCATTTGGCCAGAATCACCAACATTCGGATCCCTTTGTTTGTTCGAACAAAATTTTTTTTATGGGCTCAATCTAGAGCAAATCAATAGCAAACACAACCAATGTCTCTATGGATCAGCCAAAAGCCTGTTTGAATGCGTTCTTTCGCAGCATTTGCCAGCGGTTCAGCTTGCTGAAACTCAATTTTAAACGCCCGGCTTGTTAACTGCCGCACCTCTGGTACAATCAGTGCCGTTTTCCCATAATAACAATGATTGCGGGCCATATTGCATGACTATGAATCTGATTAAAGCTCAAAGCCCGGCGGGTTTTGCCGAAGAATATATCGTGGAGTCGATCTGGAACGGAAAGTTCGCCCCTGGTTCAATTTTGCCGGCAGAGCGTGAATTGTCTGAATTGATAGGCGTCACCCGCACCACCTTACGTGAAGTGCTGCAACGTCTTGCCCGTGACGGCTGGCTGACTATCCAGCATGGCAAACCAACCAAAGTAAATAATTTCTGGGAAACTTCAGGTCTGAATATTCTGGAAACGCTGGCCCGGCTGGACGAAGATCAGATGCCTGATCTGGTCAACGAGTTGCTGTCGGCCCGCACTAACATCAGCGCCATTTATATCCGTGGCGCGGTGAAAACCCACAAAGACCAGGTTATCGCTGCGTTATCTGCAGCAGAGCAGCTGGAAGATACACCCGAAGCCTTCGCTGAGTTCGATTACAACCTGAACCACGAGCTGGCGCTGCATTCGTCCAACCGCATTTATGTGCTGATCCTGAACGGCTTCCGTGGTCTGTACAACAAGATTGCCCGTTTTTACTTTTCCAATCCGGAAGCCCGTGAGCTGGCTCGTCAGTATTACAAGCAATTAAAACTGTACGCAGAAGCAGGTAAACACGATGAAGTGGTGTTTGCTGTGCGTAAATACGGCAAAGAGAGTGGCATTATCTGGTCTGGACTGCGCTCACAAATTCCAAAAGATTTGGTGGAATAACACCACAAAACAACAAACCGCCGTACTGGCGGTTTTTTTTTAGCTGAACCATGCTGTTTTTTTCGCTTGTCCTTCGTTTTGGCTCTGGTTTATTATTCTTGTTATATCCATATAACACTAAGTTATATCAGTTATAAAATAAGGTGCCGAGAATGTCCGCTCTACCTAATCCGGAAATTTATCTGGATCACAATGCCACCACCCCCGTATTAGCTTGCGCCGCTACTGCAGCTCAATATGCGATGCAGCAAAGTTTCGGCAATCCAAGTTCCAGCCATGCCACAGGCATCAAAGCCAAAGTACAGCTGGAACAAACCCGGCAACTGGCGCGTGAACTGATTGGAGCCGGGCAGGGCGATATTATTTTTACGTCAGGTGCCACTGAAGGTATTCAGGTAGCGGTGTTATCGGCACTGACCGCTGCGCGGGCTGCAGCTGCTGATCAGCCGGTGTTGTTGCTATATGGCGCCACAGAACACAAAGCGGTGCCGCAAAGCCTGGAGCACTGGAACCAGTTGTTGGGGCTCAATGCAGAAATCAAAGCCATCCCGGTTGACCAGCATGGTCTGCTGGATCAGGCCTTTATCCGCGAGCATCTGCCGCGTTGTGCACTGGTCTGTACCATGGCGGTCAATAACGAAACTGGCGTTGCACAAGACCTGGTCGCATTGTCGGCGTTGATAAAGGGCGGCTCGCATCAGCCTTTATGGCTGGTGGACTGTGTGCAGGCGCTTGGTAAAACTGCGTTGCAACTGGAGTCATTGCGGGTGGATTACGCGCCTTTTAGTGGTCACAAGCTGTATGCGCCCAAAGGTATTGGTTTTTTGTATACGCGCAGTGGCGCTCCTTATGTGCCCCTGATGGCCGGTGGTGGTCAGGAAGCGGGTTTGCGCTCTGGCACCGAGAACCTGCCGGGTATTGCGGCATTAAATGCGGTGTTTCGCCAGCTGCTGGCCAAAGAACACTCTGACTTTGTAGGCAGTGACAGCTTGTGGCAGTACCGCAGTGAGTTATTGGCGGCGTTAAAAACGGTATTTCCACAGCTGGTGCTGAACAGCGATGCGCCTTATGTGGTGCCCACCACGCTGAATTTTTCCGTACCAGGTTTTGCCAGTAAAGACATTCTGGATCTATTTGACGCAGCAGCCATTCGTGTCAGTGCCGGTTCTGCCTGCAGTTCAAAGATCCCCAGCAGTTTTGTCCTCAATGCTATGGGACTGGAACTCTGGCGCTCCCAAGGTGCGGTGCGTTTGTCTTTTGGTCCAGCGATGACGGCAGAGGAATGCACCGCCGCCTGTGAGCGGATCCGTTCGCTAAAAGCTGTAGTGGACAGCTGCTGCCTGGTGCTCAGCGATGCCCAAAGCACTGACTTGCAACCTATTGACGGTTTAATCCAGTTAAAACACGAAGACTTATGCAGTTACCTGTTGGTGGACGCCAAAGCCAAATGTCTGGTGGTGATTGACCCGGTGCAGAGCCTGGCCAGCCGCATTGCACAGCTGGTGCAGGGCCATCAGCTGAAGGTGATCGCTATTCTGGACACCCATTTACACAAAGACCACCATTCAGCCAGGCCAGAATTGTGCGCCTTGCTTGCCAATTTCTGCAGTGCTGACAGTGTGGATGTGCTGGGCTGGCCGGAACAACAAGCGCAGGTGCAGTGCGGGCGTTATCAGCTCAGCCGTGTGCCAACACCGGGCCACAGCCCGGAAGCAGTGACAGTGCTGGTGACCGAAGACGACGTGCAGAAATTTGCCTTTACCGGTGATTTTATTTTACCCGGTGGCACAGGCCGGCTGGATTTACCCGGAGCCGACAGCCAGGCTTTTGTGCAGAGCCTGCAACGTTTGCAGCAACGCTTAGCGCCGCACAGCCTGGTGTTGTCCAGCCATGATTATGCCCAGCGCTTTTTTACCCGCTGGGACTTGGTACTGCAGGAACAACCTGTGTTGCAAAGTCTGTTGCAGCAACCGGATTGTTGTAACAGCTGGACAGAGCAGTTGTTGGCACAACATGAGTGGCTGAAACAGCAGCAAAAACACTTTTGCGGTGTGGTCGAGGTCAGTGCGTCAGACGCCAAGGCGCTTATTAGCCATCACGAATTGCAGGCGCTGCTGCAGCAGCAAAAAACACTGCAGATCTGGGATGTGCGGGAAACCTACGAGCAAGTGGCCGGTGCGCTGGAGAACTATATTCCTGACCATAGGATTGAACACGTGCCTTTATCAGGTCTGGTGCAGCGTTTAAGTGAAGGTCAGTTGACTACCCAACAGGCTATTTTACTGGTCTGCCGCTCCGGCAACCGCAGCTTGCTGGCGGCCAGAGTGTTGGCCCGGGCTGGCTATCAGCAGGTCTATAACCTCAAAGGCGGCGTAGCGTTGTTAGCCTGACCCTCTTCTTAGCGTCGTATGTCTTAACAGAGAAAACAGGCAGTGCTTGCACTGGCTGTTTTTCATTCGAATAAATCGAACTAATTTAGCGTTTTATTCTGATTTTTTATCTAAAAAATACGAGTTAATCTGTGCCTATCAACTCAGAGGAGCGTAAAACATGGCACACATTCTGGTAATCAATAGTTCAATCAGCGGCGACAAAGGTCAATCCACCCAACTGTCTCAGCAGTTCCTGCAGCAATTACCTGCTGGTTTCAGTCTGGAGACGCTGGACGTGGCACAAGACAGCTACCCACACCTGGCGATGGCCGAAATCGGTGCATGGATGACACCTGAGTCAGACCGCACCCCGGAGCAAAAAGCTCTGGCTGCCTTGTCTGACAACGCCATTGCTCAAGTGAAAAAGGCGGACGCCATTGTGATTGGCGTACCCATGTACAACTTTGGCATTCCAAGCCAGTTAAAAGCTTATTTTGACCGCCTGGCCCGTGCGGGTATCACTTTCAAATACACCGAAACCGGCCCGGTCGGTTTATTGGATGATAAACCAGTGATTGTACTGGCGACCCGTGGTGGTCTGTACCAAGGTACTTCTGCTGACTCTCAGACGCCATTTGTACAAAGTTTCCTGAACTTCATTGGTCTGAAAGATGTTCACTTTGTCTACGCTGAAGGCCTGAATATGGGGCCGGAAAGCGCAGAAAAAGCACTGGCTGCGGCCAAAGCCCGTCTGGCTGAGTTAGCGCCATCAGTGGCGGCATAAGCTGCACTGAGCTTTACCCTTCTTGTTCCTGTCTGCATTGATGCAGCACTCCTTGTAAGCCACCTTCGGGTGGCTTTTTTTGTTTGCAGCTTCCGCTTGTCGCCCATTGGCTCCTGTTAATCCCATGGCTACACCGCAGCACTTGGCCCACCGTCATTTTCTTTGTATAAAAGACGCTGGTTACAACAGATAAGAACAACAGAATGAAAACAAAACCTTGGTTATTGGCTGCCTTACTGGCTGCCGCACTACAAAGCCCGGTCCAGGCCGGCGAACCTCAGACCTACCAACTGGCGCCTGTGTCTGTGGCGCAGCAACCGCAACCCGGCCCAACCGGCCTGACCATTGAGCAGGCGATGGCGCATCCGGATTGGGTTCAGCGTGCTGTCGAGAACGTATTTTTCAGCGCAGATGGCAGTCGTCTGTATTACCAACAAAAACGTGAAGGCTCAGAAATTCGCGATTGGTATTCCCAGCAAGCCGCTGCAGGTACTGCGGCAGAGCTGGTACCGATGGCTAACTGGCATCAGTTGGGATCGAACAACCTGATCACCAGCCCGGACGGGACCAGCAAAGCCTGGATCTTTGAAGGCAACGTCTTTGTGCTGAAACAAGGCCAGCTCAGCCAGGTGACTCGTAGCTCCACAGCGGCAGAAGACGTGATGTTCCTGGCTGACAACCGGCTGGTGTTCCGTCAGGGCTGGACCTTTCAGGCGCTGGATTTAACCAGCGGCGCTTTAACTGAGCTCGTCAGCCTGAAAAACGCCGATGCGCCTAAAGCGCCGGAAGTTGCCAAAAACTATATGGCGCAGGAGCAGCACAAGCTGATCCAATTTATCGCGCTTGAACACCAGAACGCCAAAGACAAGTTCGATCAGCAGCAATTGCTGGCCAAGCAAAATGCAACGCTGGCGCCGCAAGCTATTTACCTGGACAAAGACAAACGTATTGCCAGCGCCGTGCTGTCACCGAGCGCTGACAAACTACTGGTGGCACTGGCCGATAAATCGTCCTGGCGTGACGATAAAGACATTATGCCAAACTACATCACCGCATCTGGTGGTATTGCCGCTCAGCCAGCTCGCCGCCGAGTAGCGGATCAAAAACCGCAATCGCAGCAGTTAATGCTGGTAGACCTGATCTCGGGCGAAGTGACAGAGCTGAAATACGACAGCCTGCCAGGTTTTGATGAAGACGTACTGGCCAGCGTCAAAGCGGAAAACGCCAAAGCCGAAGGTAAAAAGTACGAATCGAAAAAGGCACCACGTGCTATCGCGCTGATGAACGACTGGAGCTGGGCTAACGGCGCTATTCAATGGCATCAGAGTGGCAAGCAGGTTGCTGTGATGCTCAAAGCCTGGGACAACAAAGACCGTTGGCTGGCTACTGTGGACTTTGCCAACAAACGTCTGGTCAACCAGCACCGCTTGCATGACGACGCCTGGGTCAATTACAGCTTCAACGACTTCGGCTGGTTACACAATGACAGTAGCCTGTATTTCTTGTCTGAAGAGTCAGGCTATGCCCATTTGTACCTGAAGCCTGTGGATGGCAAAGCGAAGAAACTGACGGCTGGTACCTTTGAGGTCAGCAGCCCCGTACTGAGCAAAAACGATCAGTACGTGTATTTCAAAGGCAATGTCAGTCACCCTGGTATTTACGAAGTGTACCGGGTTGGTTTGAAATCGGGTCAACTGGAGCAGATGACGGCACTAAAAGGTTCGGCTGATTTCCAGTTATCACCGGATGAAAGCAAACTACTGCTGACCTGGTCAAACTCGGTGACGCCGCCAGAGTTGTACCTGATGGACAACAAGCCAAAAGCGGCCGCCAGTCGGTTAACTAACACCACCACAGCTGCGTTTAAAGCGGTGAACTGGGCGGCGCCTCAGGTGGTTGCTGTGCCATCCAGCCATGGCAAACAGCCGGTATTCGCCAAACTTTATCTGCCAAAAGATTATCAGCAGGGCGAAAAACGCCGCGCGGTGATCTTTAACCATGGTGCCGGCTACCTGCAGAATAGCGATTTGGGCTGGTCAGGTTATTTCCGCGAATACTTCTTCCATAACCTGTTGCTGCAAAAAGGCTACGTGGTGCTGGATATGGATTACCGGGCATCAAAAGGTTACGGCCGTGACTGGCGTACCGCCATTTACCGTCAAATGGGCACGCCGGAAACGCAGGATTTGATGGATGGTGTGGATTATCTGGTGAAAAATGCCAACGTAGATCGCGCCCGTGTCGGCACCTATGGCGGTTCGTACGGCGGTTTTATGACCTTTATGGCACTCTTTACTCAGCCAGATCTGTTTAAAGCCGGTGCCGCGCTGCGCCCGGTCAGTGACTGGGCGAACTATAACCACCCCTACACCTCCAATATTCTGAACACGCCGGATGTGGATCCTATTGCGTACCGTCGCAGTTCACCGATTTACTTTACCGAAGGCCTGAAGTCGAAGCTGTTGATCAACGCGCCAATGGTGGATGACAACGTGTTCTTCCAGGACGTGGTGCGCGTGGTGCAACGTCTGATCGAGCATGAAAATGCCAACTTTGAAACGGCGATTTACCCGGTGGAGCCGCATGGTTTCCGTCAACCGTCCAGCTGGCTGGACGAATACAAACGTATTCTGAAGTTGTTCGAAGAGACCTTGTAAAAGAGACGTCGTAAAGCAAAAAGGGCCGCAAGGCCCTTTTCTTTTTGTCAGTCGAAGTCCGGTTCCAGTTCGAAGCGCAGTAACTGGGACGAGTAGGGCTGGTACAGCTCCAGGCATTGTGCCTGCAGTAATAAACGTGGCGCGGCCGCAAAGGCGTCATCATGAGCGTAAAAGGCATCGCCCAGAATGGGATGGCCCAGGCTCAGCATATGCACCCGCAGCTGATGCGAGCGGCCGGTTACCGGACGCAATTCCACCAGACTGCTGTGCTCATCCTGACTTAAGCGCTGAAAAAAGGTCAGTGCACTTTTGCCTGTGCTGTGACAAATCTTTTGCAGCGGCGGTTGAGTGCTGTCGGCAATCAGCGGGGCGTCCACTTTGCCATGTTCGGCTATCTGGCCCCACACCCTGGCGCGGTAAGTCTTGCGCACCGAGCGGGTGGCAAATTGTTGTTTCAAGGCCGCTTCGGCTTTACGTCGCAGCGCAAAGACCACCAGGCCAGAAGTGGCACAATCCAGCCGGTGCACCAGCTGCGCGGTTGGAAACTGCAGCAAGACACGGCTTAGCAGCGAATCCTGGTAGTCGGGGCCACGTCCTGGGTTGGTTAACAGACCACTGGGTTTATTCAACACCACAATATCTTTGTCCTGGTACAGAATATCCAGCGGGTCGTTTGGCGGCTGATAAATAAAGGGCCTGTGCATGGGTCGCTTTGGGCTGGTTGGTTTAGTTGCCAATTCTGGCATAATAGCCAGCCTTTTGTATGCAGCCTGATGCAACTAATTGATATGACAGACTCGTTTGATGAATTAGCCGTACTGACCCCAACCACAGACGCCTGGCAGCTGCTGTATCAGGATGAACAGCTGTTGGTAGTGAATAAGCCGGCGCGTCTGCTGACGGTACCTGGCCGCCATCCTGCTAACCGCGATTGTCTGTTGTCCCGGGTGCAACAAGAGTTTCCAACCGCCAGCATAGTGCACCGGCTGGATTACGATACCTCTGGTTTGCTGGTCCTGCCGCTGACCAAAAAGGCCTTGTCGGCAATCAGTATTCAGTTTCAGCAGCGCCAGACCAAAAAGCTGTATCAGGCGGTTGTTGCTGGCGAGCTAAGCCAGAGCTCGGGCCAGGTGAATGCCGCCCTGGCACCTGACCCAGAGCACCGACCGCTGTATAAAGTCGACCCAAACGGCAAGGCGAGTCAGACCAATTACCGCCTGCTGCAAACCTTACCAGAGCATCAGGCGAGCTTAGTGGAACTGGAGCCGGTCACTGGTCGCTCACATCAGCTGCGTTTGCATATGAAGGCGCTGGGGCATGCGATCCTGGGCGACCCGTTTTATGCCGACCCAGAGTCCAAGCAGCAGGCCAGCCGTTTAATGCTGCACGCCTGGTCGTTAAGTTTCACCCATCCACTGACTGGAAAGGTGCTGAGCTTTCAGGCCGAACCGGATTTTTTCTCCGCTTTGGCTGAATCGCCCTGCGCCCCATAATTGGGCAGTAAAAACGCCAGCAGCACCCCAATGACTGACCCATACGCGTGCGCGTCCACCGCAACCCTGGCGTCAATCAGCGCCGCCAGCGCAGGGTCGGCGCCAACCAGTTGTTCGTAAGCCACTTTTGCGGCAAGGCCCAGCAGTATTAAGCCACCAGAGTACCAGCGCTGCTGCAGGTCGCGTACGGCGCCAAACGCCAGCAGTGCATGCAGCAGGCCGGACAAGCCGACATAACTATGAATATCCGGACTGAATACATAGAGTGCAGCGCTTAGCAGGGCGGCTGACAGCAGAAAAAACTGCAGCAGCTGTTTTGGCCTGTAGTGCATCTGGTGCAGGTAAAAAATCACCGCCAGACCGGCCAGATTCATCGCCAGATGCCAGAAATTACTGTGCAGCAAATGCGCGGTCCAGAAACGCCACAGCTGCAGCGGTTCGGCGCGTTGATAATTCAGCCAGTCAGTGGCCGCGCTTGACAACAGGTGTAATAAAAGGCACAACAGCGCTAGCGCAAACAGACAAATTAAAGGTTGACGAAACAAAGACATAAGGGGCCCAGCACGATTCAGATGCTGCATTATGCCATGCAGACGCCTTTTGTCTGCGGTGATTTCATGCTGTGGTGTGGCAGAGTGCGGTTTTCTGCGTTGAAACCACCTGGGTGACAGGGTAAGGTAATGGTCTAACCACAACGAAGTCGTACCCATGAAGTTAAGAATTTCTTATTTGGCTCAGGTGCTGTGCCTGAGCTCAGTGCTGACATTGCCAGTGCTGGCCACACAACAAGACCCTGAAGCCACCACCTCAATTGAACACAAAGCGCTGGTAACCAGCTCGCATTATATGGCGACGGCGGCTAACCCGCTGGCGGTGGAAGCGGGCCGTCAGGTGCTGGCCAAAGGCGGCAGTGCGGTGGATGCCGCTATTGCGATGCAGCTGATGTTGGGCCTGGTGGAGCCACAGAGCTCAGGTATTGGTGGCGGTTTATTTATGCTGCACTTTGATGCCGCCAACAAACAACTGACCAGCATTGACGGCCGTGAAACGGCACCACAACAGGCCGGGCCTGACTTGTTCCGCGTGAATGGCAAGCTGTTGCCCTGGCGCGAAGCCTTTGTCGGCGGCAAATCCGTTGGCGTGCCTGGTGTAGTGAAGTCCTTGGAGCTGGCGCATCAGCTGCACGGCAAATTGCCCTGGGCCAGTTTATTTGATGCGGCGATAAAGACCGCAGAGCAGGGTTTTGTGGTCAGCCCGCGTCTGGCCGGCTTATTGGCATCTGGCTGGAATCCAGGCCTGACCGGCTTTGCGCCGACCAAAGCGTATTTTCAACCGACTGGTCAGTGGTTGCAGGCTGGCCAAACCTTAAAAAACCCCGCTTATGCGGCCTTGCTGCGCCGCATTGCTAAAGAAGGCAGCGCTGCTTTTTATCAGGGAGACAACGCCAAAGCGATTGTCAATACAGTGCAACAGGCGTCGGTGAATCCGGGCAAACTGACCGAACAGGACTTACTTGCGTATCAGCCGGTGCAGCGTGACGCCATTTGTATTCCTTATCGGTTGTACAAAGTCTGCTCTATGGCACCTCCAAGTTCAGGTGGTCTGGCCGTTCTGCAAATCTTAGGTTTGTTAGCAGCGACGCCGGTCGACAAACTCAAACCCAATTCGGTAGACGCTGTGCATTTGATCAGCCAGGCGGCCAAGCTGGCTTTTGCTGATAGGGAGCGTTTTGCAGGCGATCCGGATTTTGTCAAAGTCCCGGTTGCTGGTTTACTGGACGCCGGCTATCTGAAACAACGCGCCGCGCTGTTGGCGCAGCCTGAAGGTGCGCCAGCCGAAGCCGGTCAGCCTGTCGGTGCTGAGCCTATGGTGCCAAGCAAAGCCATTGAGTTTGCCAATACCAGCCATTTGTCAGTGGTCGACAGCCAGGGCAATGCAGTCAGTATGACCACCAGCATTGAAAATGCCTTTGGCTCCGGCCTGATGGTGAATGGGTATCTGTTGAACAACCAGCTGACCGATTTCTCGCTCGACGCCCGCCTGAATGGTTTTTGGGTGGCCAACCGGGTGGAGGGTGGCAAAAGGCCGCGCTCGTCAATGGCCCCTGTGATGGTGTTTGACCAGAGTGGTCAGCTGAAATATGTGACCGGTTCTCCGGGGGGCAGCCGTATTATTAACTACGTCGCGCAGAACCTGATTGCGGTGCTGGATTGGGGCATGGACCCGGCGCAAGCTGCGGCTTTACCCCGCTTCAGCCATCGCAATGACGGCCTGGTGTTGGAGCAGGGTACGGTGCTGGAACAGTTAGTGCCTGCCCTGAAAGAACTCGGCTATCAGCCAAAACTGGGTGACTTAAACAGTGGCATTCATGCCATCGAGCGTCAGGGCGCCGTGCTGCAAGGTGCAGCCGATCCGCGCCGTGAAGGCGCTGTGGCGGGGGAGTAAGCAATGGCGATTGAACTAACACAACAGCAAGGTGTGCTGGTGCTGACGCTGGCCAGACTGGATAAAAAAAACGCGCTCAGCCAGCAAATGTATCGTGATCTGGTGTCGGCGCTGGAACAGGCGCAGGCGGATCCAGAGGTGCGGGTGGTGCTGTTCCAGGGCAGCGCCGACTGCTTTAGTGCCGGCAATGATCTGGTTGATTTTCTCGGTGGCGGCGCGCTGAATGCGGAGCACCCGACCGTGCAGTTTTTGCAAAAGCTGGCCAGTTTTACCAAGCCGATGGTGGCTGCGGTGTCCGGTCTTGCGATTGGCATCGGTACCACCATGTTGCTGCATTGCGATCTGGTGTACGCCAGCAGTCCATGCCGCTTTCAGCTGCCTTTTACGCAGTTAGGCTTGTGCCCGGAAGCTGCGTCCAGTTTGTTATTGCCCAAGCTGGTGGGGTTACAGCGGGCCAGTGCCATGCTGTTGTTATCGGAAGCTGTGACTGCAGAGCAGGCGCTGCAAATGGGCATGGTCAATGAGTTGGTGGACGCGCCAAAACTGCTGGACTATGCGCTTGGCAAAGCGCTGAAGCTGGCGGCCTTGCCAGCCGATGCGGTGCAAACATCCAGGGCTTTAATGCGTCAGCCTGCGGCTGTGGCTGGTGCTATCCAGGCGGAACTGCAGCAATTTGAACGTTTGCTGGCAGGACCTGATTGCCAGCAGGCCGTGCGTTCATTTTTGCAGAAAAAGTAGGGCTAACTGCCCATCTCAGACATCAGTGCGGGAGAAGGGGTTAGGTTTAACCCCTGCCACCTTCCATTTACCGTCTACCTTAATCATCCGGGCGATCCGCAGCTCTATTTTTTTACCGCCATTGGCTTTGCCTTCAAACAACAGGGTGACTTCGGCTTCGTCGCCATACTGCTCACGCAGGTTTTTACCTGTGCGGTCAATGCTGATGGTCACTTCATCAAAGCTCATGTTGTACAGGGTGTTGGTAATGCTGCGGGTGCTGCCGTACGAGCTTAATACCCGTGCATAGCTTTCGGTGGCAAGTTTGGTGGCCCGGCTCAGGTTTTTGCTGGTGTACAGCGCGTGGAAGAATTCACCAGCGGCATATTCGGGGGAGGCGACGTCGGCGTTAACTTTAGGCTTGTCTTCCTGACAGCCTGCCAGCACCAAGGCTGCGAATAAAAGGATCCATCTGAACATCTGCACACCCACTGAGCTTTAAAGACAGCCTAGTGTGGTTTTTTTTGCCGGTAAAGTAAAGAAAAAGGCCGGAGTTCCGGCCTTTTTCCGAGTGCTTTCAACTGATTAAGCCTGTAGTTCCTGCTCAGTAAATACGTCGGCAAACAGTGGGCTGGATAAGTAACGTTCTGCCGAACTTGGCAGGATCACCACTATGTTTTTACCGGCGTTTTCTGGTTTTTCGGCCAGGCGTTTGGCGGCGACCACGGCGGCGCCAGACGAAATACCAGCCAGAATGCCTTCTTCTTTCATCAGACGGTGCGCCATCGCAATGGCGTCGTCATTACTGACTTTTTCCACCGCATCAATCAGGCTTAAATCCAGGTTGCCCGGAATAAAACCAGCGCCAATGCCCTGAATTTTATGTGGGCCTGGCTTGATTTCTTCACCGGCCAGCGCCTGGCTAATCACCGGTGAGTCGGCAGGTTCTACCGCGACTGACAGCAGCGGGTGGTTTTTTTCCTGTTTGATATAACGGCTGACGCCGGTAATGGTGCCGCCGGTACCGACACCAGCAACGAAAATATCGACCTGACCGTCTGTGTCATTCCAGATCTCTGGGCCTGTGGTATCAAAGTGAATTTGTGGGTTGGCCGGGTTTTCAAACTGTTGCAACAGGATGTATTTGTCCGGGTTGGACGCCTGAATTTCTTTGGCTTTTTCAATGGCGCCTTTCATGCCTTTTGGCCCTTCGGTCAGTACCAGATTGGCACCCAGGGCTTTGAGCAACTTGCGACGCTCCAGGCTCATGGTGGCTGGCATGGTCAGGGTTAACGGGTAACCACGGCTGGCAGCGACAAAAGCCAGGGCAATACCTGTATTGCCAGAGGTGGGCTCAATCAGCTCTTTGCCTGGGCCCAACAGGCCTTTTTTCTCGGCGTCCCAAATCAGCGCGGCACCTAAGCGGCATTTCACCGAAAAACTCGGGTTACGGGCTTCAATTTTGGCGTAGACATTGCCGCCAGTCACTCGTTTCAGTTTCACCAGTGGGGTACGGCCCAGTGACAACGAGTTGTCTTCATAAATAGTTGCCATGCTAAAAAAGCTCCTGTTGCATCAAATTGGTTATAAGAATACTAGTGCCTTCTAAAAACGAAAGAATAGTTTTGCTATAAGATATAGCCATCTTTTTAAAGGCCGGACCCTGACAAATGAAATTCCAAGGCACTGAACATTATATTCTTTCTGATGAACTGGCACTGGCTGTGAATGCCGCAGTTAAACTGGAAAAACCTTTATTGCTCAAAGGGGAACCCGGTACAGGTAAAACCCGCTTGGCGGAAGAGCTGGCGCTGTCATTGGGCACTGAGCTTATCCGTTGGCAAATCAAGTCCACCAGCAAGGCACAACAAGGCTTATACGAGTACGATGCGGTGTCGCGGCTGCGGGATGGTCAGCTTGGCAGTGAGCGGGTGGCCGACATCGGCAACTACATTAAACCAGGTAAACTCTGGACGGCCTTTACCGCGCCAAGCCGGCCTGTGCTGTTGATTGATGAAATCGACAAAGCGGACATTGAATTTCCAAACGATTTATTGCACGAGCTGGACCGGATGTCCTTTGATGTGTACGAAACCGGCCAGCGCATTGAAGCCAGCCAGCGCCCTGTGGTGATTATTACCTCTAATAACGAAAAAGAGCTGCCGGACGCTTTTTTGCGGCGCTGCTTTTTCCATTACATCCGTTTTCCGGACGCCGATACCTTAACGCAAATAGTGCGGGCGCATTTCCCTTCGTTGCAGCAGCAACTGCTGACCACGGCTCTTGAGGTGTTCTTTGAACTGCGCCAGCTGTCGCAACTGAAGAAAAAGCCGTCCACCTCCGAACTGCTGGACTGGCTGAAGTTGTTGCTGGCCGAAGATATCGGCGCCGAAGTGCTGCAAGACCGCCAGCATCAGGGCGGCCTGATGCCCTTGTATGGCGCCTTGCTGAAAAACGAGCAGGATGTTGAACTGGTGGAAAAGCTGGCCTTTTTAGCCAAAAGGCAACAGCGCTGATGCTGGTGCAGTTTTTTCTGCGGCTGCGCCACTACGGTGTGCCCTGCAGCCTGACCGAGTTGCTGGACCTGCTGCAGGCATTGCAGCAAGGGCTGGTGTTCGCCAGTCTGGACGATTTTTACAGTCTGTCACGGCTTTGCCTGGTGAAAGATGAGCGCCACTACGACAAATTTGACCGGGCTTTTGCTGATTATTTTCAGGGCCTGGTCAGTCTGGACCCGCTCAGCCTTATTCCGGATGACTGGCTGGTACCCGGTTTGCTACGGCAGTTGTCGGCTGAAGACAAAGCGAGGCTGCAAAGCCTGGGCGGGCTGGAGCAACTGCTGGAACAATTCCGTCAGCGTTTGCAGGAGCAGCACGAACGCCATGCCGGTGGTAATAAATGGATAGGCACAGGTGGCAGCTCGCCCTATGGTGCTTATGGTTTTCACCCGGAAGGGATCCGGCTTGGCCAGCAGGGCAGTGGAGCTCGCCGGGCGGTAAAAGTCTGGGACCAACGCGAGTTTAAAGATTTCGACGACAAGGCTGAGCTGAACCACCGGGCTTTGCAGCTGGCGCTGCGGCAACTGCGCCGTTTTGCCCGTACCGGCGCCGCCAGCGAACTGGATTTAGCCGGCACCATTGAAGCCACGGCGCAGCAAGCCGGTTGGCTGGATCTGAAGTTTCAGCCCGAGCGGCACAATGCCGTCAAAGTGTTGATCCTGTTTGATATCGGTGGTTCGATGGATGATTACATCCATGAATGCGAGCAGCTGTTTCTGGCGGCCCGCACCGAATTTAAACATCTGGAGTTTTTCTACTTCCACAACTGTGTGTACGAGACCGTCTGGCGCTCAGCCAAGCGCCGCGCTCAGGACCAACTGTCCACCATGGACTTGCTGCATCGTTATGGCAGCGACTACAAATTGCTGTTGGTAGGCGACGCCACTATGGGTCCTTATGAAATCACTTATCCAGGGGGCAGTGTTGAGCACTTTAACCAGGAAAGCGGTGAGGTTTGGTTAAAACGTGTGCTGGCGCATTTCAGCCATAACGCCTGGCTGAACCCACAGCCATTGCCCTGGTGGCGTCATTACCATTCGATTGACATCATCCGCCAGTTAGTGCAGCAGCGCATGGCCGATTTTTCGTTGCAAGGCTTACAGCAAGTGATGGGCTGGCTGAGCAAAACGAACGTCTGAATGGCCGCATGCTGGCGGTTGCGCCTACAAAACAACCGCGCTATTGCCCGCACCGGCTTTTGACTTTAAAGTAATTTTTCTCTCCAAGTGCAAGGAATCGCCATGACGTCGCCCGATGCTTCCCATGATATTACCCAGGTCGCGCCTGATACCTTTGTTGATGAAACCGGTCATCAGCTCAGCAAAAAAGAAATTCGCCAAATAGTCACGCCGCACGCCTTTAAAGTGGCGGACAGTCTGATTGGTCAACCACTTGCCAAACCTATGCGTCGGGGTATCGCCATCGGCATAGACGGCTTGCTGATCAGCGCCCTGAGTTCAGGCAGCCTGGTGTTTGTGTTGCCATTGTTGGGCTATTTGCTGTGGAACCGGGTGCGGCAACAGCGCATTCAACAGGCGGTACTGGTGGGTATTGTCGCCCTGACTCTGGCGTTTACCCTTGATTTTTCACCGCAAAAACCGGACTCCGGCGACGTAAAAAAACTTAACCTGCCGACGGACCTGGCACTTCCAATGGCGGGGGTGGCGCTCAAAGTGGCCAACGATAACTGTGATTATGACTGTGTCAGTGAGCAACTCGCTGAATTTCGCCAGCAGTTAAATGCCAGTGAGATGAGTCTGGAGGACAAAAAGCTCACCCTGGAAGAGCTCATCGAAGCCAGCCATCTGAACGAATCACAACAAAAACAGCTGAAGGCCAGTCAGCTGCAGCAGTTAACACAACCTGTGATGGGTACTAATCAAAACCACAGCAAAATACAGCCCAAAGCCGATGATGTGGAGCCAAACCTCTGGCAAAAGCTGGAGCAGTCCAACCACAGTTTGCTGCAATGGGTGACAGGGATCCTGGCGGATTTTGGTGTGGGTTTTGGCTGGGCTATGTTCTATTTCACGTTTTACATTAGCTGGAATCATGGCCAGACTATCGGCAAACTGCTGATGGGCATTCAGGTGGTGCAGTTGGATGACCAGCCACTGAGTTTATGGAATTCCTTTAGCCGGCAAGGCGGTTATGGTGCGGGTTTAGCCACTGGCTTAATTGGTTTTTTGCAAATTTTATGGGACCCCAACCGGCAGGCGATTCAGGACAAAGTGGCCAGCACCTTAGTTATTGTTAAGCGAAAAGCGGCGGGTCACAGCGAAAGTTAGCTCAACTTTTGCGAGAGTTAAGCTACAATAGCCGCAATTTTTAAGCTGTCCAGACCAGAGACAGCAACAGAAGGATAGAACGATGAAACAAGTCGTGATCAGCGGTTCAGGCTGTTTTACCCCGAAAGAGGTGGTCACCAATGAAGAATTGGTCGCCAGCTATAACCAGTATGTCGATTTACACAACCAAGAGTTTAAAGCCCAGATTGACGCGGGCGAGCTCGCCGCGTTGGAGTATTCCAGCTGCGAATTTATTGAAAAAGCCTCAGGCATTAAATCCCGCCATGTGATGTACAAAGAAGGCATTCTGGACACGGCCGTGATGCAGCCGGTGTTTGCCCGTCGTGGTGAAGATGAACACCCGGAAATGGTGGAAATGGCCATTGCTGCTGCCCACGAAGCCATGGCGCAGGCGGGTAAAACGGCTGCCGACATTGACCTGATTATCTGTGCGGCCTCCAATATGCAGCGGCCGTACCCGGCGTTGTCTATCGAGCTGCAACAGGCACTGGGTTGTACAGGTTATGCCTTTGATATGAATGTGGCCTGTTCTTCTGCCACCTTTGCTATCAGCAATGCGGTCAATGCCATTCGTGGGGGGACCGCCAAAGTCGTGCTGATCGTGAACCCGGAATTTGCCTCGCCGCAGGTGAATTACACCAGCCGTGACAGCCACTTTATTTTCGGTGATGTCTGTACCGCTACCATTATCGAAGCCGAAGAAACCGCCAGCTCAGAGTCGGCCTACCGTATTCTGGGCATGCGGTTAAAAACCGAGTTTTCCAACAATATCCGCTGCGACGTCAGCTATGTGGACCATTGTTATGCCGACCAGGATCCGGAAGCGCCATTCTTCAAGCAGCAGGGCCGTAAGGTGTTTAAAGAATTGCTGCCTATTGTCGCCGACGTGATCCTTGCCGAAATGGATGCCTGTCAGGTGGCGCCTGAGCAGTTAAAACGGCTGTGGCTGCACCAGGCCAATATCAATATGAACCTGTTTGCGGCGAAGAAAATTTTAGGTCGTGATCCCGAAGAGGGTGAAGCACCGCTGGTGCTGGACACTTACGCCAATACGGCGTCAGCTGGCTCCATTATTGCCTTTCACCAGAACAAAACGGGCATAGCTGCCGGCGAAAAAGCCATTCTGTGCTCATTCGGTGCCGGTTATTCGGTCGGTTGTCTGGTATTGGAAAAGTGCTGACAGGCAGCCCGATGAAAAAGGCCGGATAAACCGGCCTTTTTTAATTCTGATCTGACGTGAGCCCTGACTGTTACAGATGCAGCACACTGTTCTGATCGTAACTGACGTCTGTCGGCAGATAGGCATCGGCTTCGTCGTCGTTCACCCACTGTTCGCCATTAATCACATAGCGGAACTGGTAATCTTTATTCGGCTCCAGGTTTAAGCTGGTGCTGAAGGTGCCAGTTTTACTTTTTTTCAACAACAGGGCCTTTGGGTCCCATTCGTTAAAATCACCTGCTAACGCCACAGATTCGACCTGCTGATCGGCGGCAACAGTAAAAGTCACTTTGCATACGGGCTTGGTCTTTAAGTACTGTTTCTGAATGCTCATTGCTTTCCCTCTTCTCAATCACACTGGTCTTTTCGTCCGAGCTTAGTCTGGCCATCTGACGCTTTAATGACACTAAGCGTCTACACCTTAGCCAGAACCAGGCTGTACCCCAAAATAACTTTCCGATCTGAGGTTAGCACTGATGGCTATAAAATAACCACAAAAGGCCGGGAAGTTGTAACTAAATATGTCCCAGTGCAAAACAACTTCGCAGAAATTTAACCAATTTGCAGTCATAATAAAGATGTAATGTTATGTTTTTAAAGTGATTTTTAGGATGGTGTCTGCAGCTGTTGTTGCTATGACCGGCAAGGGCTGTTGTAAACCCTTAAGATCTGACTGCTATAACCGGCCGTATGACCACTGTACTATAGGTAACAGATTGAATTCGAATGCAAACAGGGAACAGAACATGAAAAAAAGCACGCTGAAAAAGGTGGCACCTGTGCTGATTATTGCCGGAGCTATAGGATTGGCGGTCGTACTGACCTCCACCAAAAAGCCGCCAGAGCAAAAAACAGAACAGCGCAAGGATATGCTGGTTGAGGTGAAGCCTGTAGTGCAACAGGACTTAACCTACCAGGTGTGGTCGCAAGGATCGGTGCAGCCGCGGGTGATGACGACGCTGACTTCCGAAGTGAACGGGGTTATCACCTATGTAGCGGACCAGTTTATTGAAGGCGGCTTTTTTCACAAAGGGGATCTGCTGGTGCAGGTAGAGCCCTATGACTACCAGACGGCAGTGAAACTGGCAGAAGCCAGCCTGGCTCGTGCTACTGCTGCACTGGAAGAAGAAAAAGCCCGCGGCAAAGTGGCAGAGCGTGAATGGAGCATGTTCAGCGAAGGCAAAGCGCCAGAGCTGGGTTTACGCCGGCCGCAACTGGCGCAGGAACTGGCCAATGTCCGTTCTGCCGAAGCAGAGCTGGAGAACGCCCGTCGTAACCTTATTCGTACTGAAATTCGTGCGCCTTACAGCGGTATCGTGAAAAGCAAAGCGGCGAATATCGGCCAGTTTATCAGCCGTGGTACCCAGCTGGGGCAGATTTACGGTACTCAGATTGCCGAAGTGCGTTTACCCTTGACCGATAACGATGTGGCCTACCTGAATATTCCGGCCCAAGGCGCTGACCAGGCCAGTTTGCCGGACGTGGAACTTACTGCTGAAGTGGGTGGTGTGCAGCGCAGCTGGAATGCCAAGCTGGTGCGTACCGAAGGCATGCTGGACGAACAAAACCGGGTGATTTATGCGGTTGCCCAAATTCAGGACCCTTACCAGCTGCAAGGCCAGGGCGGCGACGTGCTGCGTTTTGGCCGTTTCGTCAAAGCCCGTATTCAGGGCCGCGCCGAGTCTAACCTGGTGTTGCTGGACCGTTCCTTGCTGCTGCCTGACCATAAAGTGCTGATTGCGGCCGACAATAAGCTGGAAATCCGTGCTGTCACAGTTCAGCGGATGGACGAGCGTTATGCCTACATCAGCGCAGGTTTAGCGGACAAAGACCAACTGGTGCTGACCGCCATTGCCAACCCGTTATCCGGCATGGCACTGCGCACCGCAGCAGACAAGGATAAAGCCGCCGACGACGCCAAAGCAGAAACTGCCGTGGCCGCCGTAGCGAAACAGGAAGCTCAGTGATGCAGCATTTGGATCAAACTCATAAAGGCGTGCTCGCCTGGTTTGCCCGCAATAGCGTGGCAGCCAACCTTCTGATGGTGATACTGCTGTTTGCCGGCATTGTGGGCATTTTCACGATTAAAAAGCAGACCTTCCCGGAAATTCAGCTGGAACAAGTGTCCATCCGCGTGCCTTACCTTGGCGCCGCGCCACAGGAAGTGGAAGAGGGCATTATCGACAAAATTGAAGAATCACTGCAAAGCATCAACGGCATTAAGAAAATCCGCTCCAAAGCGGTGGAAGGACTGGCCACGGTGCAGGTGGAAATTCAGTCTGACTATGACATTCAGGAAGTGATGAATGAGATCAAAATGCAGGTGGATTCGATCTCATCCTTCCCGGCGCAGACTGAGCGGCCGGTGATTTATCACACCAAATTCTCCAGTAACGTGTTGTGGTTGTCGGTCTACGGCGACACGGACGAACGTGGCCTGAAAGAATTTGCCAAAGATGTGCGGGATGACCTGAAAAAACTACCAGGCGTCAGCAAGGTGGAAGTGGTTGGCGCGCTTGATTACGAAGTGTCGATTGAAGTGTCGGAATACCAGTTGCGTAAATACGGCCTCACCTTCGACCAGGTGGTCAGTGCGGTGCGTGGCAGTTCGGTGGACGTGCCTGGTGGTTCTATTAAATCGGACAACGGCAACATTCTGCTGCGTGCCAAAGGCCAGGCCTACCGCGAGCAGGACTTTGCCGACCTGGTGCTGATTAACAGAGCCGACGGCACCCGTTTGCTGCTGGGTGACATTGCCACTGTGCGCGACGGTTTTGTTGAGTTTGACGCCTATTCCACCTTTAACGGCAAACCTTCGGTGTCTATCCGGGTCGATGCGGTGGGCGATGACAATACGTTGCATATTGCTCAGGTGGTGAAAGACTACGTCGCGAAAAAGAAACCTGAACTGCCAGCCAGCATGAACATCGATTCATGGGGCGATTCCAGCTATTACCTGCAAGGCCGGCTGGATCTGATGACCAGCAATATGTGGATGGGCGCGCTGCTGGTACTGATAAGCCTTACGCTGTTTCTGGAGTTCCGCGTTGCCTTTTGGGTAATGGTGGGTATTCCGGTCTGTTTCCTTGGCACTATTGCCTTGATGCCACTGTCATTCTTTGACGTGTCGATCAATATGATCAGCTTATTCGGCTTTATATTGGTGCTGGGCATACTGGTTGACGATGCCATTATCATTGGGGAAAGCGCCTACAGCGAAATTGAGAAATATGGCAAATCGCCAGAGACGGTGATCCGCGGCGCCCAGCGCGTAGCGGTGCCAGCCACCTTTGGTGTATTAACCACAGTGGCGGCCTTTATCCCGATGCTGATGGTCGGCGGACCGCAAGGCCCCATTTGGGAATCCATTGCCTGGGTGGTGGTGCTGTGTCTGATTTTCTCGATGGTGGAATCCAAGCTGATCCTGCCTGCGCACTTAATTGCGATGGACACCAAGCCCTGGGACCCAAACCGTAAAGGTGTGTTCTATGCCATGGGCCGTGGCACCAGCCGTTTTGTGCGGGGTGTGCGGGAAAAAGTGAGCGGCGCTACCGAACGTTTCGTGCATGGCCGTTATAAAAACGCCATTGAATGGGCACTGGAACACAGATACATCACCGCCAGTGGCTTTATGGCGATGATGATCCTGATGATTGGCTTGTTGGCTGGCGGCCATGTGCGCTGGGTGTTTTTCCCGAACATTCCCAGTGACTTTATTAACGCCAACCTGACCATGATGGAAGGCTCGTCTGGCCAAAGCACCATCAATGCCATGCAGCAACTGGAGCAGGCGCTGGTGCGTACCGACCAGAAACTGCAGTCTGAAGGCGAAGAGCCGATGGTGAAACACCGTCTGACCTTTACTCAAGGGGAAACGGCCGGTCAGTTTGTCATTGAGCTGGCAAAAAGCGAAGGCCGCGAAACCGACGCTAACGAATTTGTGCGGCGCTGGCGTGAAGAGCTGCCCGAAATTGCGGGCGTAAAAACCCTGCAAATTTTCTCGTCTACCAACGGCGGTGGCGGTGGTGATATTTCGTTCCAATTGGTCAGTAAAGACTTGGATAAACTGCGTCTGGCGACCGAAGACTTGAAAGCGGCCATGCAGCTATACCAAGGCGTGTACGACATTCAGGACAGCATCAGCGGCGGTAACGACGAAATTGTGCTGGAAGTAAAACCAGAAGCTGAAGCCATGGGCATTACCCTGCAAAACCTGGCCACTCAGGTGCGTTATGGCTTCTACGGTGCTGAAGCACAGCGTATTCAGCGCGACAGCGAAGAAGTGAAGGTGATGGTGCGTTACCCGAAAGATGAACGCCGCTCGGTAGGCAACCTGGAGAATATGAAAATTCGGACTTCTTCAGGCGCTGAGGTGCCGTTTTCTCAGGTAGCCAGCTATCGCATGCAACCAAGCTATTCAGCAATTAACCGGGTGGATGGCGAACGGTCGGTGACCATCAGTGCGTCTGTAGACAAAGCACTGGCGGAACCGATGAAGATCACCAAAGAGTTGCAAGACATCATGCTGCCAGAGCTGGCACAAAAATACGGTGTCGAAACCGCGCTGGAAGGCGCCAGCCTGGAAGAAATGGAAGCGATGCGCGACCTGGCACTGGGCTTCTTGCTGGCGTTTTTTGTGATTTACGCCCTGCTGGCGGTACCGCTGAAGTCGTATACCCAGCCTTTGATTATTATGTCGGTGATCCCATTTGGTTTTATCGGCGCTGTGCTGGGCCATATGCTGTTGGGGTTAAGTGTCAGCATTATGTCGCTGTTTGGCCTGATTGCGCTGGCGGGTGTGGTGGTGAACGACTCGCTGGTGATGGTGGATTTTGTCAACGAATCGCGTGAGGAAGGGGTACCAGTCCGCGATGCGGTCATTCAGGCGGCTACCCGTCGCTTCAGGCCTATTATGCTAACGTCGTTAACTACCTTTTTAGGTTTAGCGCCGATAGTGTTGGAAAAGAGCCTGCAGGCACAAATTGTGGTGCCGATGGCGGTGTCTTTGGCCTACGGCATTGTGTTTGCCACCCTGATCACGCTGATTTTGATCCCAAGCCTGTATATGATCCTGGCTGACTTTACAGGTAAATCAGCCAGTAAAAAAGCGGCGGCAGCGGACTACAAGGCTGAAGAGTTCACAGCTCAGAAGTAATGGCTGCTTTGCTTTACCCTCAAAGGCGCAGTTGACTGCGCCTTTTGTTTAGAGGGTGGAACGGTGTTTACCAAAGCTCTAAAAGGAATGCTTACCTATGGCTAAAGTGAAGTATGTAGTGGCGACTTTGTTGATTGTTGGTGCGGCGGCAGCGTTTTTTCACCAGCGCATTATTGCATGGCTGGTGTTGCCACCTTATATCGAATGGGCGGCCGCGACAGAGAGTGCCGGTGTTGCAGCGGGTGAACCTTTAAATGCTCAGCAACTGCAACTGGCCCGTGACATTGGTATTTTGCAGCCGGAGCAGGTTCGGCTGGTGTACGTAGACGAGGTGCCGTTTCCCTACCATAACCTGTTGTTAAAAACCGTTGGCGAAGCCCTTGGCTTTATTGGTGATGGCATTATTAATAATGCGCAGGTGTTTGGTTATTCCATTTATGTGCGAAAAGATTACCAGCTGACCCGGCCCAAGCTGGCCCATGAGCTGGTGCACGTGCTGCAAATAGAGCGGTCGGATTTAACCGCAGTAGTCAGCCAGCATTTTGCCGACTTAGCCCGTTATGGTTATGACGATTCACCGTTAGAGGTAGAAGCCTACAAGGCAAACAGTCTTTACCCTGAGCTGTAAACAAGGTCGGCAAGGCCCGGCTCAGGTCAACCTTATTTGTCACCAGGGAGTTTTATCATGTACCAGGGCAGTTGTTTATGTGGCGCTGTGACGCTGCAAGTGCAGGGCGGTATTGATTCGATTATTCATTGCCACTGTTCTAAATGCCGTAAAAACAGCGGCACCGCCTATGCCACTAATGGCTTTGTGGCCAGCAGCGCTTTGCTGATTAAAACCGGGCAGGACAAACTCGGCGGCTACGAAACTTCGCCGGGCAAAGTGCGTTATTTCTGCAGTATTTGCGCCTCACCTGTGTACAGCAGCAATGCCGCCGACCCGGCCAGGTTGCGGTTACGTTTGGGCATTCTGGATTCGGACATAACTGAACGTCCCATCTCGCATAACTTTGTGTCGTCCAAAGCCAACTGGGACGATTTAGACGCAAAACTGCCGCGCTACGACAGCTACGAACCCAGCCGGATCACGCCGGCTGCAACGCAGATAGCCGACTAACTTAGCGGCCTGACAGCGCAGTGGTCAGATGCAATAACTCACTATGAAGATTGGCGTAGGGGCGCAGTTTACTGCGCCCGGATTGTCTTAACACTTTCTCTGTCGCTGGGACTGTGAACCCTGCGGGGTAGCGACTGCTTTTTCTCCGCAACAGGGCAGGTAAACCAGACTGGGGCAACTACTGCGTTCGCCCGTTCGCGCGCTGTTTCATGGGTTTGGGGCTCACTTTTGATCACTCACTCCGCAGTCACACCCCCGCCTGGTTTGTCGGCGACTAGCCCGGTGGCTTCGTTAGAAAACCACTGTGCGCAAATCCAGTAAAAGAGCATGAGTTAAATTTCGGACAACTAGTGGGCAGCGAGTACGGATTTTGCCACGCAATAGTTTTTCCATTTCAGAAAATGTCGTTGATTTAGAGACACTTCAGCGTTAATTTGGCATAAGTAAAAATCAGGAAAGCGGGCAAAAAAACTTCCGACTTGCGAGTGTTTAGCCTATGAATAAGCGTTATAGCTCTATTCATTTCCACTCTTGTCAAGCGTACGCTAGTTGCGTACACTTATGTTCATGAAAAGTGTATTTGTCGAATCAACAATATTTGAAAAGTATCGTAATGAATACCTCAGTGATGAAGAGTTTAGATTATTTCAAGCTGAGCTGATGTCGAACCCTAAGCAGGGCGATGTAATTCAAGGTACTGGTGGTTTGCGGAAGATTCGAGTAGCAAGTAAAGGCAAAGGCAAGCGTGGTGGCTCGCGTGTTATCTATTACTTCCTTGATGAAAAGCGACGATTCTATTTGCTGACGATTTACAGCAAAAATGAAATGCCAGACTTAACGGCAGATCAAAGAAAACAACTAATGGCTTTTATGGAGGTATGGCGCAATGAGCAATCGTGATCTATTTGCAGAGTTAAGCTCAGCTCTTGTTGAGGCAAAACAGCATTCAGAAGGCAAACTGACACTGAAAACGCATCAAGTTAATGATGTAGGTGAACTCAATATCTCGCCCAGTGAAATTGTAAGTATTCGAGAGCAATTTAATATGTCTCGTGGCGTATTTGCCCGTTTACTTCATACATCTTCACGTACATTAGAAAATTGGGAGCAAGGGCGAAGTGCTCCTAATGGACAAGCCGTGGCACTGTTAAAACTGGTACAGCGCTATCCAGAAACGCTGTCACACATAGCCGAGCTATAACAAAGCCAATCACGGCGACAGCTTTTTCGTTGCGGCTTCGCAGTCACCCCCGCCTGGTTTGTCGGCGACTAGCCCGGTGGCTTCGTTGGAAAACCACTGTGCGCAAATCCAGTAAAAGAGCATGACTTAGATTTCGGACAACTAAATAACTGTTCCAATTAGTAGATCACTTGCAGGCGGGAACTCAATGCGGTTTGAGCGATCTGATCAGTCGCCAAACCACACAAATCACTAACCGCATTGAGTATGAACAAAATAACATTTTTCCATGGCGCTGAAACCCGTCGTTTGAAGAAAGTCATTCATAAAACCAGAGATAAAGACCTATGCCGCAGAGCCAATGCGGTTCTGCTGGTGTTAAAAGGGACCTCCAAATCTGAAGTCGCCCGTGTGCTTCAGGCGGGGCGTTCATCAGTGAATCGCTGGCTCACCTGGTACGGTAAACATCCCATTTTTAATGGACGTTAGAATTAGATGTTTGCTGTATTGATAGCAGTATTTAGCAGTATTGAACCACCTTAGATGGCCACCAAATCGGGCAGGGGGACTGCGTAGTTAGCGATATAAAAGTGAGCGCGGGAGGCGCGAACGGGCGAACGCAGTAGTTACCCCTGTCCGGGTCGCCTGACCATCTGGTGAGTGACCAGTGTTCAAGCTGTAACAATCTGTCAGCAAGAATAAAGAAATAAAAAGGGCGCACCAAGGTACGCCCCAGCAAAACGACTGATGTCTGCCAAATAAAAAGGGCGCAGTAAACTGCACCCTTACTATCCAGAACCTGGCTGGGTTTAACACTCGATAATGTTTACCGCCAGACCGCCGCGTGAGGTTTCTTTGTATTTGCTTTGCATGTCGCGGCCTGTGTCCCACATGGTTTTGATCACTTTATCCAATGACACTTTGTGCTCGCCTGTGCCGCGCAGCGCGAGACGGGAGGCGTTAATGGCTTTGACCGAACCCATGGCGTTGCGCTCAATGCAGGGCACTTGCACCAGGCCACCGACCGGGTCGCAGGTCAGGCCCAGGTTGTGTTCCATGCCAATTTCGGCGGCGTTTTCAACGTTGTCCACGCTGCCACCTAAAATCTCCGTCAGCGCGCCAGCAGCCATTGAACAGGCCACCCCCACTTCACCCTGGCAGCCCACTTCCGCGCCGGAAATAGAAGCGTTTTTCTTATACAAAATGCCAATGGCGGCGGCGGTCAGCAGGTAACGGCTGTAAATCTCTGGCGTCACCGGCTGAATAAACTTGTCGTAGTACATCAGCACGGCCGGGATAATACCGGCGGCGCCGTTGGTGGGGGCTGTCACCACGCGGCCACCGGCGGCGTTTTCTTCGTTCACCGCCAGGGCAAACAGGTTCACCCAGTCCATCACCTGCAGCGGGTCGGCGCTTTTCTCAGCCGCAAGGCGTTTGTACAGGGCAGGGGCGCGGCGTTTTACTTTTAAGCCGCCCGGCAAAATGCCTTCGGTGCGCATACCGCGGTTAATGCAGTTCACCATGGTTTGCCAGATGGCGCCCAGCTCCGCGCGAATTTGCTCTTCGCTGCGCAGCACCTTTTCGTTTTCCATCATCAGGCCGGCAATAGACAAGCCGTTGTCTTTACACAGCTTCAGCAGCTCGGCGCCGCTTTCAAACGGAAAGGGGGGCGGGTTATTGGCGGCAAACTGGCTGGCCGCTTCTTTTTCCTGGGCGAAGTCTTCTGCTTTGACAATAAAACCGCCGCCAATTGAAAAGTAAATTTCGCTCAGCAGCACGTCGTTGCCGGCATAAGCAATCAGTTCCATGCCGTTGGAGTGTTCTTTTAAGGTTTTACGGCGGTGAAAAATAATGGCGCCTTCGCGCGGAAACTGCACAGCACGTTGCTGGTCCAGCTGAATGCTCTCATTGCTTTCTACCTGCTTCAGCAAGCCGGGTACAGCGTCTGGATCAATAGTTTCAGGTAAATAGCCTGACAGGCCCAAAATCACTGCTTTGCCGGTACCGTGGCCTATGCCGGTTTGGCCCAATGAGCCAAACAGCTCCACTTTTACCTGGGTAACCTGGTCGAATAAACCTTGTGAGCGCAGCTCTTCACAGAATTTTTTGGCTGCACGCATAGGGCCAACCGTGTGAGAGCTGGACGGGCCTATGCCAATGCTGAACATATCAAATGCGCTGATGATCATAGTTATACTTCTTGTGAACTTGGAATGGCGGCTATTCTAACCAAAGCCACCAGCACTGTAACCCGCTTTGTAACTGGTCGGTGTTTATTACAGCGTTAGGGGGGGTGGCGAGGAAGGTGGTGTGTTGCAGCAGGTTCACCAGCACGGCGGCGGTGGCACCCCAAATCAGTTTGTGTTGGTAAGGGAAATAATACAGCCGGTGCAGTACAGGGCCAAACTGGCGTAGCTCGGAGTAAAGCGCGCCAGGGGCCGTCAGCGCTGCCAGTGGCAGCCAAAACGCCGAGGCAACTTCGTCGGCTTGCAGCACCAGTGGCTGGTCGTTGGTGAGCAGCGCCAGGTGCGGCGAGATAAAAAAGCCGGTGCCTGTCACGTAATCCGGCAACTGGCCTAATGCTTTGATATTGCGCTCGAGCACACCGGCTTCTTCAAAGCTTTCTCTGACGGCGGCCTGCCAGCTGCTTTCACCCTCTTCAAGGCGGCCACCCGGAAAACTAATTTGCCCGGGGTGGTGCTTTAGATGGGCGGCTCGTTCTGTCAGCAGTACTTCCAGCCCTTCTGTCCCTTCGCGTAGCAGCACCAGCACCGCTGACGCTCGCGCCTGCGCGGGCAGCAACCGCTGATGCGGCTCTGCTTGCTGCAGCAAAAAACGCGGGTAAAACTGCTGCCACTGCATCAGGGCTGCTCCGAAAGGACAGGTAGGATCCGCTGCACCTTATCAAAGGTTTCCTGGTATTCGCTGGCGGCTTCTGAGTCTGCCACCAGGCCGCCACCAGCCCAGCACAGCGCTTCGCCACCGGCCAGCACCAGGGTGCGTATCGCGATATTGGTATCCATATCGCCGTGTTGGTTAATGTAACCAATGGCGCCGCAGTACACCGAACGGGGGTGCGGTTCTAATTCAGCAATAATCTGCATGGCCCGCACTTTGGGGGCGCCGGTAATAGAGCCGCCCGGGAACGCGCCGCGCAGTAAGTCAAAGGCGTCGGCACTTGGGTTGAGCTCACCTGTCACTGTGCTGACCAAATGGTGCACCGCCGGAAAAGACTCAATGGCAAATAAGGAAGGCACTTTGACTGACCCCGGCACACAGTGTTTACCAAGGTCATTGCGCAGTAAGTCGACAATCATCACGTTTTCGGCGCGGTTTTTCTCCGACTGCTGCAGCTCTTGTGCGTTGGCGGCGTCCTGCACCGGGTCGGCGCTTCTGGGTAAAGTGCCTTTAATTGGTTTGGTTTCCACCCGGCCTTGTTTCACTTCAATAAAACGCTCGGGTGAGAGCGACAGCACCGCGCCTTGCGGCACCCGCATAAAGGCAGAAAACGGCGCGGCATTTTTGGCGCGTAGTTTCAGGTAAGCCTGCCACTCGTCACCCTGGTAACGGGCAGAAAAGCGCTGCGCCAGGTTAATCTGATAACAGTCGCCGCTTTTCAGGTACTGCTGCACCCGGTTAAATTTATCGCTGTAGCTTGCCTTGTCCATATTGGCGGTCCAGTCGCTGCTTAGCGAAAACTCAGTGGTTGTCACGCTGCCGTCAAACAACTTTTTCCGCTCTGGCCAGCTTTGCTTGGCGTCGCCGCTGGCATCCAGGTACCACAGCTCGCCACGCTGCTGGTCCAGCACCAATGCCCACAGGTACAGGCCTACCGCTAAATCGGGCAGGGCGCGCTCTGGTGCCGCCACCTCTGGCACAGGTTCCAGCAACTGGCCCAGCTCATAACCAAAAAAACCGGCCAAACCGCCGGCAAAAGGCAAATGCGGCTGCTGCGCTGGAGCCACCGGCTTGGGGAAATATTCCTGATGCAATTGCTGCAATGTGGCAAAAGGGTCGGCCTGAAACTGGCTTTGCTGGCCGTTTTTATTCAGGGTTAACTCGCCGTCACGGCAGATCAGGGTGGCCACCGGCTGTGCCAGCAGCAGATGAAAGCGGCTGTTCACATGCGAAGGGGCCGCAGAATCAAACAACAATGCCCAGGGTTGATGTGCCACAGCGGCAAAATACCGGGTTAAATCCGAAGGGGTGTCAGCTAATAACAGCGCAGTGGCCATGCAAAACTCATCTTGATCAATCGTCAATTTCCAGCAAAACGACTTTGGTCGACTAGCCGCTGGATCGGTTGCGCGGTATCATAACAGCCTGACCACCATTAGTTAATCCTGACGCTATAGCCTGTGCAGGGGCTGTAACCTCGTCTGAACCAGAGATAAAAGGGCACAACATGACGGTAATTCGCCAGCAAGACTTCATCGACAGCATCGAAGATGCGCTGCAGTACATCTCGTATTATCACCCGCTGGATTTTGTACAGGCTCTGGAAAAGGCCTACCACAAAGAGCAGAACCCGGCCGCTAAAGATGCCATTGCGCAAATCCTGATCAACTCGCGGATGTCCGCTGAAGGCAACCGGCCTATTTGCCAGGACACTGGTATTGTCACCTGCTTCGTCAAAATTGGTATGGACGTGAAGTGGGACAAAACGGACATGACAGTGCAGCAAATGGTGGACGAAGGAACGCGCCGTGCGTACCTGAACCCGCACAACCCGCTGCGCGCTTCTATTGTGGCCGACCCGGCAGGTGCCCGTAAAAACACCAAAGACAACACACCTTCAGTGGTGCATATCGACATGGTAACAGGCCACCATGTTGAAGTGATGATTGCCGCCAAAGGCGGTGGTTCAGAGAACAAAACCAAAATGGTGATGCTGAACCCGTCTGACTCTGTGGTGGAGTGGGTGCTGGAAACCCTGCCAAAAATGGGGGCTGGCTGGTGTCCACCGGGCATGCTCGGCATTGGTATCGGCGGTACCGCAGAAAAAGCCGCAGTGCTGGCCAAAGAAGCGCTGATGGAGCCGGTGGATATTCAGGACCTGCTGGAAAAAGGCGCTGAAACCGCGGACGAAAAACTGCGTCTGGAGCTGTACGACAAAGTCAACAAACTGGGCATTGGTGCTCAGGGCCTGGGTGGTTTAACCACAGTGGTCGACGTAAAAATTAAATCGGTCGCCACTCACGCAGCGTCTAAGCCTGTGGTGATGATCCCGAACTGCGCCGCGACCCGCCATGTGCATTTCCACCTGGACGGTTCTGGCCCGGCCGTATTAACGCCGCCAAAACTGGAAGACTGGCCACAAGTGACCTGGGAGCTTGGCACCAATGTGCGCCGGGTCAACCTGGACACAGTGACCCCAGAGCAAGTGCTGGACTGGAAAGCCGGTGAAACTGTGTTGCTGTCGGGCAAAATGCTGACCGGCCGTGACGCGGCGCACAAGCGTATTGCCGATATGCTGGCCAAAGGCGAAGGCTTACCAGCCGGTGTCGATTTCAAAAACAAATTCATTTATTACGTTGGCCCTGTCGACGCCGTCGGTGACGAAGTGGTGGGCCCGGCCGGTCCGACCACAGCCACACGGATGGACAAATTTACTGACATGATGCTGAGCCAGACTGGCTTATTGGGCATGATTGGTAAGTCTGAGCGCGGCGACAAAACGGTCGACAGCATCAAAGAGCACAAAGCTGTGTATCTGATGGCGGTGGGCGGTGCAGCCTACCTGGTGTCGAAAGCCATTAAAAAGGCCCGCGTGGTGGCCTTTGAAGACCTGGGAATGGAAGCCATTTATGAGTTCGACGTGGAAGATATGCCAGTGACCGTAGCGGTTGACAGCAACGGGAATAACGTGCATAAACAAGGACCTGCAATCTGGAAAGTGAAGATTGCTGAGCTCGAGCCAAGCGCCTGAATCTTATAAAAAATAGCTAAAACGCCCTGACTTTCAGGGCGTTTTTTCAGGAGACGTTATGAAAGCCTTATCTTTGGTTGCACTTGCTCTGATGAGCACTGCAGCTGTCGCCAAGTCGCCACTGACTATCGAACACTTAAACAAATTCAACAAGTTATACGACGTTCATGTCTCACCTGACGGCCGATACCTGGTGTACGGCCAGAAAAATGGCGGTTTAAACCCGGCCGATACCAGCGCTGACTTGTACCTGATGGACTTGCAGGAAGGCAATAAAGTCAGCCGCCTGACCTTTAGCGACGACCGCGAACATGGCGTGCAGTGGTCGAAAAATTCCGACGCGCTGTATTTTATCGCAGGACGCAGTGGTTCATCGCAAATCTGGCGTTTGCCGCTGACCGGTGGTGAAGCCAGACAAGTGACGGACTTACCACTGGACGTGGACGGTTTTGTGCTGTCCGGCGATGAAAATTACCTGGCACTGCAACTGGCCAGCAAGCCTGGCTGCGAAACTGTGGCCTGCACAGTGGAAGCCAAACAGGTGGCGGCGGGTCAGAAAGACAGCGCTATGGTATTTGACCAACTGATGGTGCGCCACTGGGATACCTGGGGTGATGGCTTTCGCAGCCAGCTGTACGTAGCCCGTCTGGGTCAGGATAAAGTGACGGAAGCGAAAAACCTGATGCCGGAATGGAACACAGACATTGCCGGTATTGAGCAGGTAGCGTTTACACCAGACGGCAAAAACCTGGTGTTCAGTGCCAAAATTCCTGGGGTGGACCAGGCCTGGCACACCAACTTTGATATTTTCCAGGTGTCGGTGAATGGCGGTGAAAAGGTCAACCTGACCCGCGACAACCCGGCCTGGGATGCCAGCCCGAAATTCTCTGGTGATGGCCGTTATATGGCTTACCTGGCGATGAAAAAGCCGGTGTATGAAGCCGACCGGTTTGGCCTGATGCTGCTGGATATGGTGACCGGAGAGCGCAAAGAGCTGGCCTCTGAGTGGGACCGCTCGGTCAGTGATTTTGCCTTTGGGCCAGACAGCCGCACTATTTACGTGACGGCGCAGGACACAGGGCAGCACGGCATTTTTGCCATTAACACCCAGTTTGGTGATATCGCCAAAGTCTATGCCGACGGCACAGCGGGCGATTTAAATGTGCTGAAAAACAAGCTGATTTTCACCAATCACAGCCTGAATAAACCGACCGACATTTATGAGCTGACCACTGAAACCGGCATGCCAAAAGCGCTGACCAGTGTCAACGCTGACAACCTGAAAGACATTCAGCTGGCTGAGTTTGACCAGTTCAGTTTCCCGGGCGCTAAAGACGAAACCGTGCATGGCTACTGGATGAAACCCTGGAATTTCAAAGCCGGTCAGAAATACCCGATCGCCTTTATTGTGCACGGCGGCCCACAAGGCAGCTTTGGCAATATGTTTAACTACCGCTGGAATGCCCAGCTTTGGGCGGCGCAGGGTTATGGCGTAGTGATGATCGATTTCCACGGTTCAACCGGTTATGGTCAGGCCTTTACCGACTCTATTGCCCGTGACTGGGGCGGCGCGCCATTGCAGGATTTGCAAAAAGGTATGGCCTATATCACGGAGAAAGAGACCTGGCTGGACCGTAACAACGCCTGTGCTTTAGGTGCGTCCTATGGTGGCTTTATGATGAACTGGATTGCAGGCAACTGGCCGGATGGCTTTAAGTGTCTGGTGACCCATGCCGGTTTGTTTGATATGCCAAGCTTCTACGGCAGCACCGAAGAGCTGTGGTTCCCGGAACACGATATGGGCGGCCCGGTCTGGAACAAAGAAGCGGATTACAGCAAATTTAACCCGGCTGCTTTTACCGATAACTGGAAAACACCTATGCTGGTGATCCACGGCTTAAAAGACTACCGTGTGCCTTATGCGCAGGGCTTAGGTGCCTTTACCACGCTGCAACGCAAAGGCATTGAATCGAAACTGGTGATTTTCCCGGATGAAAACCACTGGATCCTCAAACCGCAGAACGCGGAGCGCTGGTACAACGAGGTCTTCAGCTGGATGAAGTTACAGACCGCGAAATAATACCGCGATGGCGAAAAAACCTTAAAGGCTGCCATGCGCAGCCTTTCGAGCAGGAGCCGCATGGATTTTATTCAGGCACAGCAACATTGTCAGTTGCAAACCGGAGCCGAACTGGATTTCCCTTTTGGCCCCGACTACTACGTCTACAAAGTCAGAGGCAAGGTGTTTGCTATTTTGTTTAGCGACGCGACGCAAAGCAGTATCAACCTGAAGTGTGACCCGGACCAGGCGCAGGCGCTGCGCGACCTGTTCAGCGCGGTAAAACCTGGCTATCACATGAATAAAAAACACTGGAATACCGTGGTTCTTGACGGCTCTGTGCCCGACAACGAACTGCAGCGCCAGATTGAGCATTCCTGGCAACAAGTGGTGGCGAAATTGCCACGGCTGCAACAAAAGGCGCTGGTTATTCAAGCCAGTGTGAGCCCTGATGAGTAAAGCTGCGTTCCCGCTAAGCGCCCTTCGAATCGTTGTGTTATACAGCCTGTTTTCCTTGCTGTGGATTTTTGGTTCAGACCGCGTGCTGCATCTGATGGTGGCCGATCCCTGGCTGGTGTCTGTGCTCAGTACACTCAAAGGTTCGGCCTTTGTGTTGTTCAGCGCGACCTTGCTGTACCTGATGCTGACCAGCTGGCGTAAACAGCAGTTTTACGACGACCCGGTCAGCACCCGAATGAAACAATGGCGGCTGCTCGGGTTGGTAATTGCATTTCTGCTGGCGTTACCAAGCCTCGCGGTGATGACCAAAATGATGTATTCCAGCCAGCTGAAAAGTCAGGCCTACGCTGATTTACACACCATCAATGAAATTAAAAAGCAGCAGTTGGAACAATGGTTAGCCGAGCGGCGTTATGACATCAGCGGTGTGGCGAAAGACAATGCCTTTCGTGAGCAGCTCAGCCGAATGGCGCAGGATCAGGACGCCAGCCAGAATATTCGTTTACGCCTGACCGGCCTGATTGCCAGCCACGCGTTCAGTTATATCCGTCTGTATAACCAACAAGAGCAATTGCTGCTGGAAATAGGCCAGTTGTCAGTGTCGCAGCAGGCGACTGATTGGTCGGGGCAACTGCCAGCACTGACCTGTTTTACGCAGTCCCAGCAGGAGTTCTGCAGCTTAAACTGGCGTTTACAGCTGGCGGCAGGTCAGCAGCTGTATAAGCTGGAGTTGGTGGCGGACGCCAGTCAGTTTCTGTTCCCTGTGCTGCAGACCTGGCCGGTCAGCAGCCCGACCGCCGAAGTCTTATTGGTGAAGAGCTCTGAGGCGGCAGTGCAGTTTTTGAATCCACTGCGCCATTCCCGCGCCAGGCTGGCTGAGCAATTTAGTTTGGATCAGGACATCCTGACCGCCAAAGCGTTACGTCAGCGTCAGTCCGGCGCCGTTGAAACCCAGGATTATCGCGGTGCTGCAGTGCTGGGCGCTTATGCGCCTGTGGCCAACACCGACTGGATGCTGGTGACCAAAGTGGACACCGCAGAAGTACTGGCGCCGATAGACACTTTATTGCTCTGGCTGGCTTTGGTGGCGGGCAGCCTGTTATTGCTGCTGGTGCTGTTGGTGCTGTTTTACTGGCGTGAACTGATGCAGAACCACCAGCTTGAATTGCAAAGCCGCCAACAGCAGCAGGATAAACAGTTACGGGCCTTTTTTGACTTGCCGTTTCTCGGCATGGCCGTGTTGCACCGGGTTCACCAGCCATTTTTGCAGGTGAACCAGCGGCTGGGCGATATTCTGGGGTACAGCCAGGACGAACTGCTGGCGCTGTCGTTATGGGATTTGCTGGCGGAAGAACAGCGGTCTGCATTGCCGATGGACCAGTTGCGCGAAGGCCAGCCATTGAATGTGGATGTGACACTTAAACACAGCTCCGGCCGGTTGCGGGTGATCCGGCTGATGATCCAGAAGCAGCAGGCGGCGGGGCAACACGACTGGATCTTAGCCAGCTTTGATGACGTGACCGAGAAGCGCCAGCTGTACGCTGATCTCAGCCGCAGTAATCTGCAGTTGCAAAACAGCGCACAGCAGCTGGACAGTATTCTCAATGCCAGCTCCGCTGTGCTGCACCGTATCGAATTGGATGGCCTGGGCTGTGCCACCACCTGGGTCAGTGCCAACGTCAGCCGGGTACTGGGGTTTGAACCGCAAGCCTGTCTGAGTGACGGCTGGTGGGAACAGCAGGTGCACCCTGACGATCTGCCGCTGGCTACGCAGGCGTTGCAACAAACACTGGAGCATGGTTATTACAGCCATGAATACCGCTTCTTTGCCGCCGATGGCAGCCTGAAATACATCCGCGATGATTTGCGGTTATTACCGCCGGGCCGAGATGGCCAGCAGTTGGTGCTTGGCGCCATGCTGGATGTGACCGAACTGGCGCAAAGCCAGCGGCAGCAACAGATCACAGTAAACCGCTTGCAAACCTTGTTTAATACCATGTCAGAAGGTTTGATTTTGTATGACCAGCATGCAGGTTTGCTGGACTGCAATCCGGCCGCAGAGCGTATTCTGGGACGCGGTAAAGAGCAGCTTATCAGTGAAAACCAGCAAGGCGACCAATGGCGTTTTATTGACGAAGAGGGCATGGAAGTACCGACGGGCTTATTGCCAAGCCGGTTGGTGCTAACCACCGGAGCTTCCGTGCGCGACCGGGTGTTGGGTTTTAGTACCGGCGATTCGGTGCGCTGGCTCAGTTCCAATGCTGAACCGCTGCTGGAGCATGGCGAGCTTAAAGGCGCGCTGGTGACCATTGAAGATATCAGCCTCAGTATTCATCACCGCAAAGAATTGCAGCAGCGGGCGCGGGTAATGGCACAGCAGGCGGACCTGGCGTCGTCGCTGCTGCAGCACAGTGACTGGCTGAGTCTGTTGCAGCAAAGCCTGCCACAGCTGGGCCAGACGCTTGAAGCCGATGCGATTTATCTGTACCAGAACAAAAGCTCTGAACTCAGTGAGCAGCTGGCACTGTGGCAACAGGACCAAACCTACAGATTTCCCCGTTTTCAATTGGGGGCAAAAGATAATCTGGCCAGAAGTTATCTGACCGTGCACTTTGCGGCGGGCCAGACCATTGCCGGTCAGGTGGAGCTGCTGCCTGAGCTGATCCGGCCTTTATGGGCCAAAGTGGGCGTCAGTGCGATTGCGCTGGTACCTGTGATGCTGGACGGCAGCTGGTGGGGCGTTTTAGGGGTGGAATCCAGAGCGGCCGACCGGCACTGGAATACCGTTGAGATGGATGCGCTGAAAATGCTGGCCACAGCCTTGGGAGCCGCCATTAAACGTCAGCGCTTTGAGTCGTCGTTACGTCAGGCTGGCGCTGTGTTCGAGAGTACCCGCGAGGGTATTATGATCACCGATGCCAACAACAAAATTATTCAGGTGAACCAGTCGTTGCTGCGGATGCTGGGGTATCAGGAAGACGAAGTGTTGGGGCAAAGTCCGGCGATGTTTGCGTCGGGTCGGCATGACGCAGAGTTTTATCAGCAGATGTGGCGGGAGCTGCAAGACAAAGGCTATTGGCAAGGCGAAGTCTGGAACCGCCGTAAAAATGGGGAAGTGTACCCGGAGCTGCTGAGTATCAGCACTATTCGCGACACCCAGCAGGCGCTTAGTCACTATGTGGCGGTGTTTGCTGACATTACCCAACTCAAAGCGTCGGAGCAGGAACTGGAATACCTGGCCCACCATGATGTGCTGACAGGGCTACCCAACCGCTTGCTGATGAATTCCCGCCTGCAAAATGCGGTACAGCAAGCAAGCCGCGATCAACAGCAATTTGCCGTGTTGATGCTGGACCTGGACCGTTTTAAATACATTAATGACAGCTTTGGCCATACCAGTGGCGATGACTTGCTGAAACTGGTGTCCAGCACGCTGAGCCAGCGCCTGCGCAGCACCGACACTGTGGCGCGTTTTGGTGGCGACGAATTTATTATTCTGCTGGAACGGCTGAACCAGGCCGAAGACGCCGCCCGTTTTGCCAGTGAGCTTATTCAGTTACTCAGCCAGCCCTGGGTGCTGGGCAATGATGTGGAAGTGCGTATCGGTGCCAGCATCGGGATATCACTGTTCCCTGATCACGGTTCTGACGGCGCTATGCTGATCAGCCACGCCGACGCTGCCTTGTATCGGGCCAAAGAGCAGGGCCGTGGCCGCTTTGCCTACTACTCGGATGATTTAACCCGCTATGCCCGTGAACGGATTGACCTGGAAGGGCGTTTACGTGCGGCGCTTAAAGCAGGCCAGTTCCGAGTCTATTACCAGCCGCAGGTTGAGCTCAGTACAGGCCAGATTGTCGGGGCTGAAGCGTTAATCCGCTGGCAGGACCCGGTGGAAGGGTTGATCCCGCCGGGTCGCTTTATTCCTATTGCTGAAGACACAGGCCTGATTGGTCCTATTGGCGACTGGGTGCTGGCAGAAACCTGCCGTCAGGGCGCGCAGTGGCTGGATGCCGGGCTGGCGCCGGTGAAGCTGGCGGTCAATTTATCTTCGCATCAGTTTACCCAGGGCAATATCAGTGAGCGTACCGCCGAGATCCTGCAGCAAAGCGGTTTCCCGGCTGAGCTGCTGGAGCTGGAGCTGACAGAAAGTGCCATTATGGAGCGCGAACTGGAAGCATCTGTCTTGCTGACCGGGCTGCACCAGATGGGCGTTAACCTGGCCATTGATGACTTTGGCACCGGCTATTCGTCGTTTGCCTATTTGCAGCGTTACCGTCTGGATGTGCTGAAAATCGACAAGAGCTTTATGGATGATGTGGAGTTCAACCCGGAAAGCCGTGCCATCGTCAGCGCTATTATCTCGATGGCGCATATAATGGGACTAAAAGCATTGGCCGAAGGGGTGGAGCGAGCCAGCCAGGTCGAGTTTTTGCTGGAGCAGGGCTGCGACTATTACCAAGGCTACTTCTGCAGTAAACCTGTACCTGCGGCTGAGTTTGCAGCGCTACTAGCCGCCGCTAAAACAGAACAGCCAGCATAATGCTGGCTGTTTTTTAAGGTCTGATCAGCATAGTTACTTCACAGTGCCATAAGGGCTCAGGCTGGTTTTCTGCAGCGGCCGGATCACGCCCTGATAATTCTCATCATCGGAGCCAACCATTAAGGCCGCCTGTTCGACTGACAGCGCTGGCATGGCAATGGCTTCGATTTTCAGGCCATCCAGGCGCCAGAATACCGGGCGCTGTGCCATCAGGTTCACAGGTTGTGGCTGGCTTGGGTTGACCAGTGCCAGCGGATAAATCACCGAATGGAAGGGGCCGTTGTCCCCATTGTCGGCGACAGCACTGGCCCAGAGCACATCGTTTTGCAGATATAAGTCGGCGATTTTTCGCGGATACACCGCACTGTCGACGCCGGTTGGGCCTGACACCAACAGCTTCTGGCTGTTCCAGCTGAGCGTCGAGCTGGCTAAATTCAGCTGGCCCCACTGCAGAAAGCCGGGTTGGCCAGCGCCACCGCGTTCGCCCAGGATCAGCAGGTAGTTCTGCTCAGCCAGGCTGGCACAGGCCAGGCCTTCGAAGTTATCGCCGTCGCTCTGCGGCGTATTGTCACGTTCCACCGGCAGTTCATACGAGCCCAGTACCTGAGCATAGGACGGAAAGACTTTTAAATGGAACAAACGACCAAAAGCACCTTGCCAGGTGCCGCTTTCGGCGGCCAGGTACTCACCAGGCCGGCCGGGCAGGGCACAGAGCGCTTCCAGATCGCTCGCCATCTGACCGGCCGGCCAGTTGGTGACATAAAGCGGCTGATGCACAGGTGGCTGATTTGGTGCCAGCTGAATGCTGATCAGCCGATCGCCCGGGCGCTGAATTTTTTTATCCTGTACGGCCAGGTAGCTGACGCCATCATGGCTGGCCAGACCGCTGACGGCCGGCAGTGCGTTTTGTACCTTGCTGCGCAGCGGGCTGAACCAACGTGGGTCCAGGTTCAGCTGAAACAATAAAGGCGACATCGACTTAAATTTGTCGGCATGAGTACCGCACTGAATATTGTCGCCGTAGTGCTGTTTCCACGGGTCATTCACCAGATACAGCATACCGTCGTGATAGGTAATGGACTCCAGCGCTGTTTGCACCAGTTTGTCATAAGGCTGGCACAAGCCGGAGTCGTCGGTGCTGACATAAAAGCTCAGCTTCTGCACATAAGGCGGCACGCGGTTGGTCAGGTCGAAAATCCATAACTCATCGTCATTGCGCGCCACAGCCGCCAGATAACCCGGGTGGCCTTGCAGTGGGCTTGGAATAAACTCGATGCCATTAATTGGGTGGTCGGCATCATCCAGCGGCGGCATCGTCAGATTGGCGTCAATCACTTTGACCAGGTTGTCGCGGGCCCAGAAATCGGAGGTAAGCCGGGTTTTAAAAATACGCGGTTTATTGGCGATGTCCTGTTCAACAGCCAGGTACAGGTTCAGATGACTGTCCACCGCCAGACCTTCCACGCCGTCATTGGGGAAATTGCCCAGTTTGGCTTCGAGTGGAAACTGCACCGGGCGCAACGCGACAATTTCAGCGCGGGTCAGCGCCGGATCGACCTGAATTTTTACCAGTAAGCTTGGGTACAGCGTGGAGTTGGTTTTGGCAAATTTACGTGCGCACTCCGGCGTTAAGCTGAAGTTGGAGGCGTCTTCGGTGACTGTGATCAGCGTGGTGTCATCAATCCTGTCCCAGGTCAGTGCTTCCAAATCCGGTTTTTCACTGAGGTACTGGTAAAAACAGCTGGTTTTCAGCTGGTCTGAGACGGTGATCGGAATAGGGGCGGTAATGGCCTGGCCGGTTTGTGGGTTCAGCCGGAACAGTTTCATCCGGGTGCTTTCATCCGCACTCTGGTCGCCAACCGCAATCAGCTCACCTTTACGGAAGGTCAGTCCGGAGGTTTGTGGGTCCAGCAAAGGTTGCTGGGCCAAATCTTTAATCCAGCGCCCGGTGAGCGCGGTTTCAGCAAAAGCACTCTGGCACAGACCAGAGGTCATCACGACTGCCAGTACAACAAGAATGGATCTCATAAACTCAAAGGCCCGAAACAAGGGGGTCATTTGGCGCTTAACATACGATCTGTGCTGACATTTCGCCAGTACAAACCCGATGAAAAACCTAATTTAACGCACAAATCACTCTTTCTGGTGGAAAAAACAACGGCCGCAAAAGCGGCCGTTGGTCCGGATCCCTAAAGCGATCAGTAGGCTTGTTCGTGCACGTCACGCACAGCACGGCCTGAAGGGTCAGTCAGCTGCGCCATTTTGGCATCCCAGGCCAGGGCTTCCGGTGTGGAGCAGGCCACAGATTTACCGCCAGGCACACAGGCAATAGCGGCCGGATGCGGGAAATGCTCTTCAAAGATAGTGCGGTACAGATAGCCTTCTTTGGTGTCCGGTGTATTGACCGGGAAGCGGAAGGCGGCGGTGGCCATTTGCTGGTCCGTCACTTCTTTTTCTGCATAGGCTTTTAAGCTGTCAATCCAGCTGTAGCCGACACCGTCGGAGAATTGCTCTTTCTGGCGCCATAAAATTTCTTTTGGCAAGGAGCCTTCAAAGGCTTCACGCAGAATGTGTTTCTCCATTTTGCCGCCACCACACATTTTCGCTTGCGGGTTTAACCGCATAGCAGTGTCCATAAAGTGCTTATCAAGGAACGGCACCCGTGCTTCGATGCCCCAGGCTGACATCGCCTTGTTGGCACGGTTGCAGTCGAACATATGCAGGCGGTCCAGTTTCCGCAGCGTTTCCTCATGGAATTCTTTGGCGTTTGGCGCTTTATGGAAGTACAGGTAGCCACCGAAGATTTCGTCAGAGCCTTCGCCTGACAACACCATTTTAATGCCCATGGCTTTGATTTTACGCGCCATCAGGTACATAGGTGTAGAGGCACGAATGGTGGTCACGTCGTAGGTTTCGAGGAAATACACCACGTCGCGCAACGAGTCGATGCCTTCCTGCACGGTAAAATGCACTTCGTGGTGCACTGTACCGATGGAATCGGCCACTTTACGGGCTGCGGCTAAATCCGGCGAACCTTGCAGACCCACAGCAAAAGAGTGCAGCCGCGGCCACCAGGCTTCCGATTGATCATTGTCTTCCACCCGGGTGCGGGCAAATTGCTGGGTAATGGCAGAGATTAAGCTCGAATCCAGACCACCAGACAGCAACACGCCATAGGGCACGTCGGACATCAGGTGGCTTTTTACGCTTTGCTCCAGTGCGGCTTTTAACTCGCCTAAATCAGCCGGGTTGTCTTTGACGGCGTCATAGCTCATCCAGTCTCGCTGGTAGTACTTCACCAGTTTGCCGACTTTGCTGTCAAAGTAATGGCCCGGCGGGAATTCCTGCATTTGCTTACACACAGGCACCAGCGCTTTCATCTCAGAAGCGACATACAACTGGCCATGTTCGTCATAGCCGTAGTACAGCGGGATAATACCAATATGGTCACGTGCCACCAGGTAGCGTTGCTGCTCAGCGTCATACAGAATAAAGGCAAACATGCCCTGCAGCTGGTCGATAAAGTCGGCGCCATGCTCCAGGTATAACGGCAGAATCACCTCACAGTCTGACTTGGTCTGGAACTGATAGTCGACGTTCAGGTTTTTCTCTAAATTCTTGTGATTATAAATTTCACCATTCACTGCCAGAATGTGATTTCGATTCGGATTAATCAGGGGCTGGGCGCCATTTTCAGTATCTACAATAGCCAGACGCTCGTGCACTAAAATAGCATTGTCGTCGTTCCATACACCGGACCAGTCCGGACCACGATGGCGTAATAACTTAGATAACTGTAGCGCCTGCTGGCGCAAGGCTTTAACATCCGTCTTGATGTCAAGCACCCCAAATATCGAACACATGATAACCTCTTGTTTAATTCAATCCGATTTAAAATTCACTTGTTTTGGCAGTATGTACGTCTATACGTACCCTTCGACTCTGCCATTTGCATCAGAAAAAGCAAGAGGTTTTTTCAGCAACAGCGCTGGTAAGGCCGGGCTGAAGTTTTCAGCCAGGGCGACAGGATGAACTTATGACCGATGCAGCAAAACCCGCTCGATTTGTCGCACCACAGCAGTGGGAGCCGGATATTTTTATGACAAATCAGCTATTTAGCGACCTTGCTTCGAAATTTCCTCTTTGTGAAATGACCGACTTTCCGGATTGCCGGCAGCTCACGCTGTGGCTGCATCAGCACACAGGCTTGAGCGACTGGTGTTTTGTCGAGCAAAGCCTGCTGGAGCAGGACGGCCGCTACTACGAAGACTTTATTTATGAAACCCGGCAAATTCCGCTGCGCGAGCGCAACTGGCACGATTTATTTGGTGCCTTGATTTGGTGCATATTTCCAGCGACCAAGCGCCAGATCAATGCGTTACACCGCGCTGAGCTGCAAGCCCATGGCCAGAAAGTGCGCAGCAAAATCCGTCATAAACTGACTTTGCTGGATGAATGTGGTGTGCTGCTGTGCCTGACTCCGCAGCAGGCACAGTTGGCAAGCGCGCTCAGAGCACATCAATGGCAACAGGCGTTTTATGAACACCGGGGTGCCTGGTCGCAGTTAAAGCCGCTGATCTTTGGCCATGCCAACTATGAAATGGCCACCCGGCCCTTTATTGGCCTGACCGCCAAGCTGTGGGTGCTGGAAATTACAGCTGAGCAGCAGCAACGTTTTGATACAGAGCGTTACAGTTTTGTTGATGAATTATTAGCGAAACAACTTGCCAACCCTGATCAACTGCTGAATCATCAGCAACTTAGCCCATTGCCTTTGTTAGGTGTACCTGGGTGGTTTGCGGGCCAGGACCTGGCGTTTTATCAGAACACCAGTTATTTCCGGCCAAAACGGCAACAGACAGAACAGGGAGTTTCCTGATGATTGAAATCAGCGGACTGGCAAAATCTTTTGCCATCAGTCGCGGCCAGAAAGTATCCGACAGTGAAAAGCAGGACGTGCGCTACAGCAAAGACGCCTTTCATTCGGTACGTAATGTCAGCTTTCACTGCGGAGCAGGGGAAGTGCTGGGCCTGCTTGGCCCCAATGGTGCAGGGAAAACTACCACCTTACGTATTTTATCTACCGCGCTGCAGCCGGACGCTGGCTCCGTGATGATTGACGGTGCCGATGTGCTGAAAAAACCGGTGCAGGCGCGCAAAAAAATTGGCTTTTTATCCAGCAATACTGGGCTGTATGGCCGCTTAACTGCGCTGGAAAATGTGGCCTATTTTGGCCGTTTGCATGGCATGAGTGAAGTGGCGCTGAAGCAGCGGATCGATGAGTTGTTTACCCTACTGAATATGCATGATTTTGCCAACCGCCGCGCTGACGCCATGTCGACCGGTATGAAACAAAAAACCGCCATCGCCCGCGCTGTGGTGCACTCGCCAGCTGTGGTTATTCTGGATGAACCCACCACAGGCCTGGATATTATGACCACCCAGACGGTGCTGGATTTTATTCAGTCACTGAAGCAACAGGGCACTCCGGTGATTTTCTCGACCCATCACTTAGATGAAGTGTCGTCCTTGTGTGACCGGGTGGTGGTGATTGATAAAGGCATCAGCGCCTTTGCCGACAGCCTGGATGCTTTTAAAGCGTTAAGCCCGGGCGGCGATTTGCGTCAGTCATTTTTGGCCGTGATTCAGAAGGAGCAGAACTAATGTGGCAAGTGTATCTGAAGGAACTGACTGAACTGGTCCGTGACAAAAAAACCATGTTTTTTGTGATCCTGCTGCCCATTCTGGTGTTCCCGGTGCTGTTTGGCATTATGGGCGCTGTGATGGCCAATGTGGTAAAAAAAGCCGAATCAGAAGAACACCGTTATGTCATTGTGAATGCCGCTCAGGCGCCAGAGCTGGCGGACGCCTTGTTCTATCACAAAAACTTTAAACAGGTGGAGTCTGACCTGACCGATGTCGACGGCCTGAAACAAGCCATTCGTGACAACAAATTTGATTTGGCCATTATCATCCCGGCCGATTTTGACGCCTCGGCGGGTCAACTGAACCAAAGCACCTGGACTGTGGTGTACAACATGTCCTCGCAGCTGGACATGATTGATAAATACTTCAATGACGTGCTGAAGGACTACAGTAAAAAGCTGCAGCTGGCCAAAATGGACAAGCTGGGCGTGGCAAAAGAGCAGGTGGATGCCTTGCTGCAACCGGTCAAGCTGGACAAAGTTAATACAGCGGAAAGCCGGGAGAATTTGGGCGAGAAGATTGGTGGTTTTATCGCTTATATCTTAATTCCTCTGTGCCTGATTGGCTGCTCTTATCCGGCCATTGATATTGGCGCCGGTGAAAAAGAACGTGGCACGCTGGAAACTTTGCTCATTTGTCCAATCAGCCGTACCGCCATTGTATTGGGTAAATTCCTGACGGTACTGACCACAGGCCTGGCGACAGCGCTCATCACGGTCAGCAGTTTTGGTGGCTGGGGTTTCCTGATTGGCTCCATTATGGGCGTGGATATTGTCGAAAAAACCATGAGCACGCTGGGCGTGGCTGATTTGGTGCTGATTTTATTGATGCTGATACCGCTGTCCGCCATTTTCGCCTCTTTGCTGCTGAGCCTGTCGATTTACGCCCGCAGCTTTAAAGAAGCGCAAAACTATGTCGGGCCATTGAGTATGGTGATCTTCATGCCACTGGTGGTCGCGCTGTTACCAGGGGTTGAGTTGAACTGGGGAATGGCGATGGTGCCTGTGACCAATGTGGCGCTGGCCATTAAAGAGCTGATTAAAGGCACTATGGACACCGGCATGCTGGTGGCGATCCTGGGCTCTACTGTGGTCATAGCTGGTGCCATGCTGGCGTTTTGTGTCAGCTGGTTCCAGAAAGAAAAGGTATTATTCCGCTAAGCGGTCGTTGCGTAGCACAAACCCGGCAATGCCGGGTTTGTTTTTCATTTTTCAGGAGCAGGGCATGTTTGACGCCGTAGTGAACCCTTATGGCGGTTGTTATATAGCGCCGGAGCAGTTACCGGCTTCGGCAGCGGAGTTTAGTGACCGGCTGGCGCAAAGTATAGATGCCTGGCGTGCGCTCTACCGGTTGTGCTGGCTGGAGTTACCGGCTCAGCGCTCTGATTTGGTGCCTTATGCCGTTGCTCTGGGGTTTGAGTTTCACCATTGCCAGCCAGAGTTGCTGATGCTGGTGATCAAACTACAGCCAGACGCTTATCTGCCACTGGCGGCCACGCACAGTATTGGGGTCGGCGCTGTGGTGCTGTCTCCGGCTGGCCGGGTGCTGCTGGTGCAGGAAAAGCCGCTGCCGGGCAAAGCCGCGGGTTATTTTAAATTGCCAGGTGGCATGGTGGATGCGAAGGAGCATTTGGCCGAGGCGGTGGTGCGCGAAGTGCGGGAGGAAACCGGCATTGAAGCGCGCTTTGACAGCATGCTGGCCCTGCGCCACCATCATCAGGGGCAATTTGGTGCGTCCAATATTTATTTTGTTTGCCGTCTGTATGCGGAAGAAAAAACACCGGTCGCGGATCCTAATGAGATATTGCAGGTGCGCTGGTTTGATATTGATGCCTACCTGCAGGACGACAAAGCCAATCCGTACAATAAGTTATTGTTAAAAACTGCTCTTAAGGGCGTGGTGCTGCATCCGCATAAAATTGCAGGCTATATGCAGTCACCCGAAGCTTATGAAATTTTTTCTGCGTTAACACCTGAAGGCTGAGCCAGGCGGAGCGCCTGCAGGCGCATAGCAGGGAGGAAGAATGATTAGTCTGTTGTACGCACACCCCTATTCCTTGCATGCCAGGGAAGACCAGCTGTTACTGAATGCAGTGCAGAACTGGCCAGGCCTTGAGCTGCGCGATCTCTACCAGCTGTATCCCGACTTTTACATTGATGTGGCGACAGAGCAAAAAATGCTGAGCCACAGCAGCGCTGTGGTGCTGCATTACCCTTTGCAATGGGGCTTACCGCCAGCGCTGTTGGTGCAGTACCTGCACAAGGTGTTTGTCAAAGGCTGGGCATTTTCCGGCGACACTGCCGGGGCCAGCGCCGGTGCCATGCAGGGGAAAGGGTTTTGGTTGGTGTCGCAGGCGGTTGGTAAAGAAAAGGACCCGGACTGCTGTGATCCCAAGAGTTTGTATAAACCTCTGCACCAATTGGCCGACGCTTGCGGTATGGTTTGGCAGCAGCCGCTGCTGTTGCCGGTGCTGAACGATGCCACCTCAGCCACTCAAGCTGCTGAGCAGTACCGCAGTGGGCTGCAACAACTGGCTTTGACCAGCCAAACCGAGCGGAGCTGATATGCATCTGACGATCCTGACGTATTTGATGGTGTATCTGGCCGCTATGGTGCTGGTGGTACCGCTGGCTAAACGGCTGGGGCTTGGCGTGGTGCTGGGCTATTTATTGGCCGGGCTCGCGCTTGGCCCTGCCGGGCTGGCATTGGCACAAAACACCGATGATATTGCGCTGCTGGCGGAACTTGGGGTGGTGCTGATGCTGTTCAGCATTGGTCTGGAGCTGGATGCGAAAAAATTGTGGGCCATGCGTCACCGGGTGTTTTTATTTGGCTCCTTGCAGGTGCTGACCTGTGCGGCTGGTATTGCCGTCGCCAGTCTGCTGCTGGGGTTATCCTGGGGCTTGTCGGTGTTTATTGGTCTGGCGCTGGCCTTGTCATCGACCGCGGTGGCGGTTCAGCTGATGAAGGACCGTAACCTGATGGGCACTCAGGCCGGGCAGACGGTGTTCAGCGCTTTATTGCTGCAGGACATGGTGGCAATCCCGCTGTTAATTGGTATTTCGGTGCTGGCACCATCGCCTGACAGCAAAAGCTTTGAACCTTTATGGGCGCTGGCTGCGGTGGCCGCATTAATAGTCGCTGGGCGTTACCTGATTGGCTACCTGCTGCACTGGGTGGCGCATTACGGCTCAAGGGAGCTCTTTGTTGGGCTGGCACTGCTGCTGGTGATAGGTGTCATGGAGCTGATGACCATGGCTGGCGTGTCCGCCGGGTTAGGCGCCTTTATTGCCGGGGTGCTGCTAGCAAGTTCGGAGTTCCGCCATCAGCTGGAAGCCGACTTAGAACCATTCAAAGGGCTGTTTTTAGGCTTGTTTTTTATCACCATCGGCAGCGCCATTAATCTGCCGTTATTGCTGCAAGAGTGGCCACTGATCCTGAGCCTGCTGGCGCTGTTTCTGCTGGTCAAATTGGTCCTGCTTTATGGGGTGGCGGCGCTGCTCAAGCTGTCAAAACCCGACCGGCTGGGCTATGCGCTGTTATTGGGACAAGGCAGCGAATTTGCCTTTGTGCTGGCAGCACTGGCCACAGCAGGAGCCTTATTAAACGCCACTGAAGGCGCCATGCTGAACCTGGTGATTGCCTTGTCGATGGCCTTGTCGCCACTCTTGATGAAATTATACGACCGCTGGCAGTGCCAGGCGGCGCAGCAGCCCACAGGCCCCAGTGACGTGGAAGACAATGACAGCCCGGTGATTATTGCCGGCTTTGGCCGTTACGGGCAGATTTTAGGCCGCATGCTGCTGTCAAACGGGGTGGTGCCGACGGTGCTGGACCACGATTCCGACACCATTCAGAACATGCGCAAGTTCGGTTTTCATGTGTATTACGGTGACGCCAGCCGGATGGACGTGCTGGAAGCGGCCGGAGCGGCCAAAGCCAAGGTGCTGGTGGTGGCGGTGGACGATGTGGATGCCATTAATCGTATTGTTACTGCAGCCCGTGAGCATTTTCCGCATCTGACGCTGATGGCCCGCGCCAAAGATGTGGCGCATTTGTACCAGCTGCGCTCGCTGGGGGTGAAGTTTATCGAACGTGAGTTGTTTGAAGCCTCGTTACGGCAAGGCCGTGATGTGCTGACTCAGCTGGGGCTGGGCCACTACGAAGCGAAGGAGCTGGCCGACCGGTTCCGCGCGGCCAACTATGAGCTGATCGACAAGATGCAGTTAATCCGCCAGCAGCAGGATGAAAAAAGCTACCTGCAGTTACTCAAACAAAGCCGCGAAGAATTGCAACGCCAATTGGAGCGTGAAAGCCGGGAAACACCGCAACGCTATCAGCAGGGAGGTTAACTACTGCGAAGGTGGAAATGCGTATAATTCAAGATCTTAGACTGGAATCTTGAGTATTCTGTCATATGATTGCCATATTGGAAGGTTTTACTGATACAGCAAAATCTAATCTATCACAGGCATTAGCTGACAAGGTTTCAGGAAATTTTGATGGATATATCCGTAGTTATCCCGGCCAAAAATGAGCAGGGAAATATTCAGCCGCTGGTTGAAGAACTGGTTCAGGCACTGCAGCAGCAGAATTTCGAAATCATTTATGTGGATGACGGCAGTGAGGATGGCACAGTGGCGACCCTGCAAACCCTCGCCAAAGGCCCGTTCCCTCAGCTTCGTGTAATACGCCACAAAAAGTCCTGTGGCCAGAGTACCGCGGTCTGGACTGGTGTCAATCAGGCCAGAGGGCGCTGGATTGTGACTTTAGATGCAGACGGTCAGAATGATCCGGCTGATATTCCCGCTTTGTTGCAGCAGGCCGCTGCCTTTAGTGAAGGGCAGCATTTCTGCATTGCAGGTTACCGGAAAAAACGCAAAGACACCGCCTGGAAACGATTGCAGTCCCGTATTGCCAATGCAGTTCGTAGCCGCTTGCTGCAAGACAACACGCCGGATACAGGTTGTGGTCTGAAACTGTTGCCCAGAACCACCTATCTCCAATTGCCTTATTTCGACCATATGCACAGATTTCTTCCTGCCCTGGTGCGTCGTCTGGGTGGGCAGATTGTCGTGGTTGAGGTGAATCATCGTGACCGTCAGCACGGCCAGTCGAATTACACCATGTTGGGGCGGCTCGGCGTAGGTCTGGTGGATATGGCGGGCGTGATGTGGCTGCAACGTCGCAGCAAAAAAGCTGAATTGGTGGTTGATGTTGAACCCAAGCCATAAGGATTATCTGCTGCGGCTTGGTGGCCGGGTTTGCCTGCTGGCGTTGCTGTGTGTTCTGGGTTCTGTGGTGGCTGAGCAACTGCCGTCAATCAGCGCTTTTGACCAGAGCTGGATGGACAGTCATACCAGAGACAACGGCTTGTGGGGCATGCTGAACTACCTCTGGGTAGCCACACTGTTTATCAGCGTCGGGTTGCCGCGCCAACTGGCGGCTTTTCTGGGCGGTTATGCCTTTGGTTTCGTCGAGGGCGTCCTGTTGTCTACGTTAGCGGCCAGTCTGAGTTGTTTACTGGTGCTGTTGCTGTCTCGCGCTTTTGCCAGGCCGCTGCTGAATTACTTTTTTCTGCGACGGGTGCAGCAGATAGCGCCTTTTTTGCAACAACAGCCGTTTAGCAAGGCCCTGGTGCTGCGGTTGCTGCCGGTCGGCAATAACTTACTGACCAACCTTGCCGCAGGTGTTTGCTCTGTGGCTGTACTGCCGTTTTTACTTGGCTCCACCTTAGGTTATCTGCCTCAGATGCTGGTGTTTGCCTTGATGGGGAAAGGTGTGCTGCTGCAATCAGGTTGGAAAATTGCACTCAGCCTGATGTTATTTGTGCTGTCCAGTGTGCTGAGCTGGCGTTTGTACCAGCGTCAGCGTCAATCAGCTTCCACGATGCCAGAAGCCGCCATCAAGACCAATGGAGACCTGCTCTGATGATGTCAAGCGCCGTTACCGCGACAAAAAACTGGCTAAATGCCCGCACTGACACTGAACAACTGCAGCTCTTGATGCTGCTGGCTTTGGTGCTGATATGTGCTGGCTTGGGCCTGCGCGACCCATGGCCTGCCGATGAGCCGCGTTTTGCACTGATTGCCAAAGAAATGGTCGAAAGTGGGGACTGGTTTTTTCCTCGCAGGGCTGGTGAATACTATGCCGACAAACCCCCTATCTTTTTGTGGTGCATTGCCTTTTGGTATCAAATTACCGGCAGCTTAAACCTGGCCTTTTTATTGCCTTCAGCCCTGGCTGCGATGTTCACCCTGTATTTGGTGGTGGATTTAGGCCGCAAGCTCTGGAATAGCCAGACCGGGCTGATTGCCGGCTTGCTGTTAGTGTTTAGTTTGCAATTTATGCTGCAGGCGAAAACAGCACAGATAGATGCGCTGGTGTGTGGCTGGATCACGCTTGGCTGTTACGGCTTATTGCGTTTTATGCTGATTGACGGCAACTGGCGCTGGTATTACCTGGCCTGGGCAGCGATGGGGTTTGGGGTGATCACCAAAGGGGTTGGCTTTTTGCCTGCGCTGATGTTAGTGCCTTATCTGTTGTACAGGACCGTCGGGCAACAAGCTGCGGTGCATTCGGCGCAGCGGCTGAACCTATGGCGTTGGTTGGCTGGTCCTGTGGTGATGTTGCTGGCGATTTGCTGTTGGTTTGTCCCTATGTGGTGGTTCGTCGAGCACAGTCAGGACCCGCAGTTGCTGGCTTATCGCGACAATATTCTCTGGCATCAGACGGTCACCCGTTATGCCAATTCCTGGCATCACCTCAAGCCGTTTTGGTACTACCTGGTTAGTGTGATCCCAGTGTTTTGGTTGCCGCTGAGCCTGGCGTTACCCTGGCTGGTGCCGCGCTGGACCCTGGCGTTGAAACAATGGGACGGCCGGGTGTTATTGCCGCTGGGCTGGATACTGTTGTTGCTGCTGTTTTTTAGCCTGAGCCCGGGCAAGCGGGGCGTTTATATTTTTCCGGCCCTGCCAATGCTGGCATTGATTGCGGCGCCTTATACCAAAGAGGTGCTGGCAAAACGCAAATTTACCGGGTTGCTGGCTGCTTTGACCGCCCTGATTGCACTGGCGCTTGCTGTAAGTGGACTTGCTGGCTTGGCCGGACTGCACGCCATGCAAAAGCTGGCAGATAAATTCGATGTCGCTCCCTGGAGTTTTCTGGCGGTGCTGGGTGGCGCCGGCCTGGTTTTGTTGGCGCTGAGTTACCGTCGCCGTCGTTGGTTAAGCTGGCCGTTGTTTGTCAGTACCTTGTGGCTTCTGTACAGCTTTTGGGGCTATCCGATGTTGGAAGGGGTGAAAACGCCGAAACATATTTTAAGCAGCCTGGCGCAGCAGGTAAGGCCTGGAACCGAGGTGGTGCTGGTTGATTTTGCTGAACAGTTTGTGTTGTTTTCACCCTTCCCGATCACCCATTTTGGCTTTAATACGCCCAATGATCAGCAACTGTGGGCAGCTTATCAGTGGCAAAGCAGCCACCCGGAAGCGGTGGTGCTGTTAAATTTCAGTCTGCTGGATGGCCAGTGCTATGACCCGGATAAAGCGGTCCATCTGGGTTTTGCCCACCGGGCCGATTGGGTGATGCTGGATACCGAAAGCCGGCGAGCACAGTGTCCGGCGCCTGCTGAGTTGCCAGTGTTTCATTATAAAGCCGCAGGGGCGGAACCTGGCGCTCATTGAGCGCATTCGGTCAGGTAGTGGCAAGGATGTGCAGCGGCAAAGGTGGCCAACGCCTGAATGATGCGGTCTTTATAAACCGAACGGGCAGACACCACCAACTGTGCATCCACAGTCATCAGTTGCCGCTGCTGTATGTGCGACAAGACGTCCGCTTTATGTTGCTGCAAATAATATAAAAAAGGGTCCTGATAGCTGATCAGGTGTTGAGCGCGCTGGTGCAGAAAAAAACCTATGGCACTGACCGCATCCGGCATCTCAATAAAATCATAGCCTTTTTGTTGCATCAGTAGTCGTTGGCCCTGGTATTCGAAACCGCGTATCGCGACCACTGAGTTGGCATCTGCGTCTGTCAGAGGCTTCGGATGGCTGTACAACACCAGCACCAGTTCGGTATAGGCCGGAGTTAAAAAGGTATGTGCATGATTGACTAAAGGGTTGGTGGCAGTACTGATCCCCATATCCATATCGCCGCTGTCCAATTGGCGGTAAATACGGGCCGCGGTGCCACAGACCGGCATTATTTGTAAATCAACAGGTTTTAATATCCGGTCCAGAATGGCCACAGCGCGGCCACCGCAGATTTTGCCATCTTCAGACATCACAAAACCGGGCGGGAAATTATGGATGCCTAGCCGGACTTTGCCGGGTTTGTTGGCGGGCTCAGCTGCCAGGCTGGAGGATGCGATCAGGATAACGAGCAGTGATAAAAGGTGTAGCCTCAAAGGCATTCGTATCCTCTCCACAAAGGGTGTTGGCGGCTTGTCAGTATGGGTCAACCGGTCAAGTCGGGCAAAGCCGGGCACTAAATAATCAGCAGACAATGATCGGCATCCCGAAAATAAATACAGCTTAAGCCGATAAAAGCCATTGATTTTCTTTGTAAATACCTGATGATGGAAAGGTTCTGCTGCTGACTCAGATTCGAATTCTGTAGCAAAGTGCTGACACAAGCGCCTAAGGCTTAGCCGCAGAGCGCAGCCTCATTCAAACAAGGATCATCAATGATAAGGATATCGTTAGTCGCGCTGACATTTTTAGTGGTTTGTCCGGTAGTCGCGGACAATAACTTTCGTGGTGAGTCGGAGTACCGTTTGCTGATCCCTGATCTGATGGACACTTGTGAAGTGGTTCGGGCCAATCCAGCTATCTTTCCTTATCGCACCTTTACTTTTGGTCCGCTTGGATTGGAAGTTCGCAAAGCCAGCAACGCTAAAGAAGCGAACGAGTTGAGAAACCTGCACCTGGGGGCAACAGCTCACGCATGCAGGCTTCAGGCGGAAAGGATCACAGATTACTTTTTTTGTGGCCCGCTCTGCTCGCCCAGTCGCAAAGCTCATTTGATCCGCCAGCCTGAAAGGTTGCGCACGCTGGCGCAGCGATTTACGGAGATTGACGGGCTGCAGTTGCTGTCTGTCTGGGCACCCAAAGACGAGGTGAGAGTGAATGATCTCTTTGTGTTATCTGGTACAGCCAAAGAAGCCATTCCCAGCGCCGAGATGGGGTTCGTGCCGTCTGGAGTCTGGAAAAAATGGCCGAGTCTGACGGCGTATCTGGATAGTATTGCTGTCACCGAAGCGCAAATTGATACGCTGACTGCAGAAATGCGTGATATTGGCCTGAGTGCACTTAGACGGGAAAAAGAGGGTATTCGCCTGGTTGGGGTTGGGGTGGGTGATAATGAGTCCGGTGTTCTGTTGCTGAAGGCTGGTGCCAACCGACCCAAATTAAGTCAGCCACTGGCCGATCTTAAACAGCTGTCCATATTGGATAGGGTGGCGGATGACCTTTATTACTATGAAACCAATTGAAATGACGGTGCTAAGCAACGCGCCAGCGTTCAGTACATCGGATAGTGAATAACCTAAGTTAACATTCAATAAGGAAATAAAGATGAAACTGACCACTTTGTTAATCAGCACGGCGCTGTTAACGACTTTATCTTGTGCTGCAGACGAACTGTACAAAGTATCCACGTCCATTTATGACAATGGCGAGCTTATTGCCTCACCTGTGCTGGTGGTTGAGGCCGGTAAAACGGCCACTGTGAGGGAAGACGACAAGTTCAGTTACCAGCTGACCATGACTTCGGAGCAAAACGACAGCGCCAAACTGGTGACTGCATTGACCTTAAATGGCGAAACGGTACAACCTGTACTGATTGTGCGTTATGGCCAGCCTGCGACCATTGAGATTGAAGGGCGCAAACTGAGCCTGCAAGTGGATAAACACGAGGGCTGAGTCCATCAAGGCAGTCAATCACACAGTGCCTGACCGGCAGCAAGAGTGCAACAAGGAGGCAAGATGGCAATTTGGGTCATAGTACTGGCGGCGGTGTCCAGTTTTGTACTGGGTGGCTTGTGGTACTCACCGCTGCTGTTTGGCAAGGTATGGAATGATGAAAACGGTGGGGTGCCGCACCCCGGCCATCCGGCCAGGGTGTTTGGCGTCAGTTTGGTATTTTCGCTACTGGCGGCCACTTGCTTTGCCCATCTGGTTGGCCCGGCGCCTGAGCTGCATCATGCACTGCATATGGGCTTGCTGGTCGGGTTAGGGCTGGTCGGCGCCAGTTTTGCCATCAACTATCAGTTTGCCCAACGCTCTTTTAAGTTGTGGCTGATTGACGGAGGCTACCACACACTGCAGTTTATGCTGTTTGGTCTGGTGTTTTGGCTTTGTAGCTGATGCCTGTATGGAAAGTTGTTAGTCTGACCTGCCTTGCATTACTGGCGTTTGCCGGTAATTCCCTGCTGTGCCGCGCAGCCCTGCTGAACGGCACTATTGACCCTGCCAGTTTTACCAGCCTGCGTTTGTTGTCGGGCGCAGTTACACTGGCCCTGTTGGTGGCACTGCGCGCTGGTCTGGCACCGCTGGTGGCTCGGGCAAAACTGTCCGGCAGTTGGCTTTCTGCCCTGGCGTTGTTTGTGTATGCCGCCGGTTTTTCGTTTTCTTATCTGCAGCTGACCACCGCGACTGGCGCTTTGATCCTGTTTGGTGCGGTACAAATTTCAATGATTGGCTACGGCTTTTATCGGGGAGAGCGTTTTAGTTTGCCTCAGTGGGCCGGCCTGTTGCTGGCAGGAGCTGGCTTGCTGGCGTTATTGCTGCCAGGGGCTTCAGCGCCGCCTTTGCTGGCGGCGGTACTGATGCTCGGTGCTGGTGTGGCTTGGGCTTTGTATTCGATACGTGGCAAAGGGGCCGGCGACCCACTGCTACAGACCGCTGGCAACTTTATCCGCACTTTACCGCTTTGTCTGCTGCTGAGCCTGTGGTACTGGCAGGCTCAGTCGTTCGAGGCTGTTGGTGTCGTCTATGCGGTGGTATCGGGAGCTGTGACCTCGGGCCTGGGTTATGCGCTTTGGTATGCGGTGTTGCCCTCGCTCAAAGCTACGACGGCGGCCACAGTGCAGTTGAGTGTGCCTGTGATTGCCGCCTTTGCCGCCGTGCTGTTTTTACAGGAGGCTATTAGTCTGCGTCTGGCGCTGGCTTCTTGCGCCGTATTGGGCGGTGTTGGCCTGGTGTTAAGAAGCAAAACCTGAGCCTCTACGCCTGGAAAAACGCTTATTTGCTTGCTGCGTAAGGCACTGTAGTGCGAACCCCCCTCCGCCTGTCGGCTTGGCGCTGCTTCCTGTCGAATCTGCCGCTTGCTTGGTTCCGCCCATCTGGACGACGCCAATTTGGCCCATGTAATCTGCTGATATAAAAAAGGTTCTGCCCGTGAAGAAGGCAGAGTGATAAATCAGTGATCGTCCAGGAGAATGTGATGAAATTAAGCAGCAGCTTGCTGATACTGCCGGTATTGTGCAGTGGTCTGGCTGTGTCGGCCAAACCCGCAATCAGCGGCAGTGGCACTGTGGTTTACAGCGCGGTGAGCTCAGAAGGTGTCAGTCAATACTGGACCCGTGCAGACGCCAGTCCACCTAAATACCCTGTTGTGATGGCCAAAAATGGCTGGGTCGGTTGTGGTGTATTCAAAGTCAGTATTGATGCCGAAGGCAAGACCGGGGATGTGAATGTACTGAGCGCCATCCCGGGCAATCACCAAATTCGCCCGGCGGTGAAAGAGATTAAAAGCTGGCGCTGGACTGCTGCGGATGGACAGACAGCTCAGCCAGCAGAGCAGTTAGTCAGGCTTGATTTTTGTATGGCAAAAGCAGCACCAGAGCAAGTGCAGGCGGCTTGTGAAGTGCAGTCGCAGTACCCTTGTCAGTAGCAGAATATGAGTAGGCAGGAGAAAGGCGGCTATCAAGCCGCCTTTTTTATGCTGGAGCTAGCTTACCGGGTAGGCGTGTTCGGTCAGGCCAAGCTGGCTCAGTACCGAGTTCAGATGGCTGTAAGCCTCAGCACTGGGGCCCGGGTATTCACCGGCGATAGGCGTGTTGCCCATATAGCCGATGTCTTTCATGCCTTCCGGTGTGCAGAAGAACGCGGCCAGCACCAGACCACGTAAGCGGTTAAAGGCGCCGGCTATACGTTTAAACTGCGGTTTGGTCTGTGCATTGTCGTAGGCGATGTCATCCATAATGCTCAGCTGCTCTGTTTTGCTTAAGCCAGTGAAGCTTTTGCCATAGCGCTGGCTTGCTTCATCATCTATCCAGGCCAAGGCGCTCAGAATGGTGACGCGGTCCTGTTGCTGCGTCTCGTACGGTGCGCTGACCCATTCGTCCACCACGGCTGGTACATGCACTTCAGAAGCTGAAGGCACCGAGCCTTCGCGGGGCACCAGAATATCGGCCACTACCGCCAGTAAGGTCAATTGACTGGCGGTCATGGTCAGTGGCCAGGGCGATTCGGGGGGCATAATCAGATTCGGGTCTTTGCCATAGCCCTTGGCGGTGACAGGCGCAAGATCCAGTTCAGGCCAATGCTCGCCTGTGGCTTTGGCCACTGCCGGGCTGGCAGCTGCTGTTTTGCTGCGGTCTTCACAACCGGCCAGGCCTGGCAATAACGCCGTGGTGGCCAGCGCCAGCATGATTTTCAGCGATTCACGCCGGGTCAGGCCGGAGCGGTAGCTTTGTTCAGTTTCGTTGCTCATTTACAGCGCTCCTTTGGCAAGTTGTCCAGCCAGCCAGGACGAATTACGCATTGCCAGCGTCATAATGGTCAGGGTGCAATTTTTGTGTGGGTTCGAGGCAAAGACGCCAGCGTCCATCACAAACAGGTTCGGGCAATCCCAGCTTTGGCCCCATTGGTTGGTGACTGAGTCTTTGGGCGAGTCGCCCATTCGGGTGGTGCCCACTTCGTGAATGATCTGACCGCCTTTGAGAATAGCGTCTTCCGCTTTGGGCAATTCACCTACAGTGGCGCCCATGGTTTCGAAAATGGCTTTAGCGGTTTTTAAACCATGCTCCACTTGTTTCAGTTCATGCTCGGACCATTTCCAATGAAAACGCGCTACCGGAATGCCCCATTTGTCTTTCAGCTCAGGGTCGATATCCATGTAACAGTCGTCATTGGGCAGCATTTCACCCCGCAGCGCAAAGCCGACCGAGGCACCGTATTGCTGGCGAACCTGCTGTTTTAAGTCTTTGCCATAGCCCTGGAACTGACCGCTGACATAAGCACCAGGTTCAGAGAAACGTCCGCCAATTTCAAAATGGTAACCGCGCGGGAAATCCAGTTCTTTGTTTGCATGCGCCTTGTGGCCCCACCAGGGAATAAATAAGTGGTTGGCGGTATGACCGTCTTCGTTGTAGCGTGGCCGTCCTTGCAGGGCAGGGATCATGGCGCCTATATTGGCTCCGGTCGAGTCCATCAGGTTCTTACCCACCTGGCCGCTGGAGTTAGCGAGGCCGTTCGGGTGCTTTTCTGCCTTGGAATTCAGCAACAAGCGCGCGGTTTCGCAGGCGCTGGCGGCCAGGATCACCACTTTGGCGTTGAGGGTCACATCAGCCCCGGTGGTTTTGTCGACGTAGGTCACGCCGGTCACCTGGCCTTCTGCATTGGTGTCCACCCGCCGTACCATGGCATTGGTGCGTACTTCCAATAAGCCTGTGGCTTTGGCCATAGGAATTAACGACGTGGTGGTCTGAAACGCAGCGCCAATGGAGCAGCCGTGGCCGCACGGGGTGGCATAAAAGCAGGCGGCGCGGTTGTCCAATGGTTTGGTCAGCACCGCCCTGTGCATAGGCACTGTCGCAATACCGAGTTTTTTCGCTGCCGCCGCAACCAGCAGTTCCGGCACCCGCGGTTTTGGCGGCGGTTGCAATACCCCTTCAGGTGAAGGCGGCATATCATCCAGCCCTGTATTGGTGCCACAGACACCCACTAAGGCTTCGGTTTTGTCGTACCAGGGCGCAATATCTTCATAGTTAAAGGGCCAGTCGGCACCCAGGCCGTCACGGCTTTTGCCCTTAAAGTCATGCTCACTGAAACGCAGCGAATAGCGGCCCCAGTGGTTGGTGCGACCACCCAGCATCCGGGCGCGCCACCATAAAAAGTCAGACCCTTCGGCCGAGCTATAGGGCTCGTTTGGCACTGTCCAACCGCCGTCGATGGTGGAATCATAGTAACCAAAGTCTTTGTCGACTGTGGATGCCCCCATCAGCGGCGCTGCGTGATTGGGTTTAAACATCGGAGTTTCAGTTTTTGGGTCGTAATCCCGGCCAGCTTCCAACAGCAGGACTTTGCGGCCCTGACGGGTTAGTTCATAAGCCGCCATGGCGCCGCCAGCGCCAGAACCGACCACAATAATTTCATGGAGAGTTTGTTGCTCTGTGCTCATCAGTTCAGCTCTTTGATTTTGATGTTTTTAAACCAAACCGGGTCGCCATGGTCCTGCAGACCAATATGACCTCTTTTATTGCTGGCAAAACCTGCCCAGTCGGCAAACTTGCTGGCAGCGACCAGTTTTTTCCAGTCGTCGCTGCCAATTTGAATATCGGTCACCAGGGTGCCGTTTTGCCAGACTTGAAGGCGGGATTTTTCCAGCCGGATGCGCGCAGTGTTCCACTCACCGGCTTTTTTCTGGGAAGCAACAGGGGAGGCGACCATGTCGTAGAGGGAGCCTGATAAATGGGTGGCCAGTTTGTTGTCCGGATGACGCTCGTTATCGAGGATTTGAATTTCCGGCGCATGCGAATAAATATACTGACCGCTTTCATCGGCCATAATCAGCACGCCGCTGTTACCGACTTCGGAGATTTTCCAGTCCAGCATCAGGTCGTAATCGGTGTAGGTTTTTTTGGTCAGAATATCGCCGCCACCTTTGCCGGTCAGCTTGATGCTGTCCTGGTCAATCACCCACAGCGGGCTTAAGCTGTCGCTTTTAAAATTGCGCCATTGCTGCATATCCTTGCCGTTAAACAGCAGGCTCCAGCCTTCCGCCTGCTCCTGCGGGCTCAGCTGGTTATCGGCGGCGAAGGCGGGCGCTGCCAGTGCAGAGCAAAATAAAAGAGTGGAGAGAATTCGTCGTTGCATCAAAAAGACCCCATCGTTTTCTGTAGTTTGTTGTAATTTGTTTTCAGCGTATTGCTTGGTTTTAACACAAGGCGCCCTGAGAAGGCGAACTTGTCTGCGCTGTTAAGTTTTAATACGACAAAACGCCCATCAGAACAAGCCCGAGGAGCTGCTGCAAGGCGCAGCAAAGGGATTTGAGTTGTACAGGCGCGAACTCAGGATAAAGTGCAGCTGAGCTTAAACAAAAAAGCCAGAGTGAAACTCTGGCTTTGAGGTTGAAAAGGCGGCTGCGTTTAGCTGACCAGACTGGCCCATAAATCGTATTCGTCAGCTTCTTCGACCAGTGCCTGCACTAAATCACCTGGCTTTAACTGGGTTTCGCCATTCAGGTACACAGCGCCGTCAATTTCCGGTGCATCACCGAAGCTGCGGCCAATGGCGCCTTCTTCGTCCACTTCGTCAATCAGTACGGCAATAGTGCGGCCGACTTTACGTTGTAAACGCTCAGCGCTGATGCGTTGCTGGGTCTGCATAAAGCGGTGGTAACGGTCTTCTTTTACTTCTTCTGGTACCGGATCAGGCAAATCGTTGGCTTTGGCGCCTTCAACCGGGCTGTATTTAAAGCAGCCGACGCGGTCAAGCTGCGCTTCTTCCAGCCATTCCAGCAATTCCTGGAATTCTTCTTCGGTTTCACCCGGGAAGCCAACAATAAAGGTCGAGCGGATGGTTAAATCCGGGCAGATCTCACGCCATTTTTTAATGCGCTCCAGTACACGGTCAGACTGACCAGGGCGTTTCATTAACTTCAGAATACGCGGGCTGGCATGCTGGAACGGGATATCCAGGTAAGGCAACAGTTTACCGGCCGCCATCAGTGGGATCACATCGTCCACATGCGGGTATGGGTAGACATAATGCAAACGCACCCAAATGCCCAAATCAGCCAGCGCTTCACAGAGTGACTGCATCGAGGTTTTGACTGGCTGGCCATTCCAGAAGCCGGTGCGGTGTTTCACGTCCACCCCATAAGCGCTGGTGTCCTGAGAGATGATCAGCAGCTCTTTGACACCGGCCTTTTGCAGGCGGGCCGCTTCGTCCAGCACTTCACCGATAGGGCGGCTGACTAAATCGCCACGCATGGACGGAATAATACAGAAGGTACAACGGTGGTTACAGCCTTCGGAGATTTTCAGGTAAGCGTAGTGCTTAGGGGTCAGTTTGACGCCGTGATCCGGCACCAGTTGAATAAAAGGGTCGTACTTAGGTTTTGGCACAAAATCATGCACTTGTTTCAGCACGTTTTCATAGGCATGTGGGCCTGTGATGCCAAGTACATTGGGGTGCACTTCACGAATTTCATCTTCGCGCGCACCTAAACAACCGGTCACTATCACTTTGCCGTTTTCCACCAGGGCTTCGCCAATGGTGTCCAGCGATTCCTGCACAGCACTGTCGATAAAGCCGCAGGTGTTCACAATCACCAGTTCGGCATCATTGTACGTCGGCACAATCTGGTAACCCTCAGTTTTTAACTGAGTCAGAATACGTTCTGAATCCACCAGATTCTTTGGACAACCCAGACTGACAAACCCGATTTTCGCGCCTGTGCCATTGGCCACTGCTGCTTGTTCCGCCAGGCTTTTCACTGGGGTCTCCAGTGTGGTGGTTTGTTTCGGGTCAAAGGTTTCGACTGTCATGGATGTCCTGCAAAGTTAGGGGGCGAAAAAAGTGCGCGCGATTATACCTGAACCATAGCAAAGGTACAGTGCCTTCTGGTCAAAAAATGCGCAGCACTGTCGCACCTTCAGCAGGATCTGCTGGGTGGTCCGCCAAAAAGGCCCGCCGCTGTGCCATTAGGCTGGTGTATTGGCGTCAGCTTGGGTATAAAAACAACAGAATCACAATAACAACAGGTTAATCATGAAGATAAACTCATTAGCGCTGCTGCTTTTCACGACAGCAGCTTTTTATGTGACGGCGCAGCCTTTGCTACTGACCCACGCCAATCTGGTGGATGTAAAAGCGCTGAAAGTGATCCCGGCGCAGACCCTGGAAATTGATGGCAGCCAAATTGTGGCTATTTATCCGAGTGACAGCCGTAAGCCGCCGAAAGACGCCACAGTGGTGGATTTAACCGGCCAGTACTTGCTACCTGGACTGATTGACGCCCATGTGCATAACGCCACAGAGCCGGAAGGCGGCGATAATGCAGCGCTGGTGCTGCAGCGTATGCGCTTATTGCTGCGCGGTGGCGTGACCACAGTGCGCGATATGGGCGGCGATGTACGGGTGCTGGCAGGCTTGAAGCGTCAGGCGGAGCTTGATCTGATCCAAGCTCCCGATATTTATTATTCGGTGATTATTGGCGGGCCTGAGTTTTTTGCCGACCCACGCACCATCGCGTCTGCCCGCGGCCGTGAACCAGGCAACACCGACTGGATGCGGGCGGTCACCAGCTCGACCAATATGGATGAACTGGTGCTGCGTACCTTAGGTACAGGTGCCACCGGCATTAAAGTTTACGCCAAAGTTCCCCCTGAGCTGATGCCTAAACTGGCGGACGCCGCCAAACGGCATGGGGTTAAAGTCTGGGCCCATGCTTATGTAGGCCCGGCCAAACCGGAAGACGCTGTGCAGGCGGGTGTCGAAGTCATTTCCCATGCGCCTGATTTAGCCGCCACAGTGATTTCTCCTTTTGAGTTATGGCGACGCCAGGACAAACCGGTGAGTGCTGAGCTTGAAAAGGCGTCCTTCGACCCGGCGCGTTACCAGGGCTTATTGCAACAGATGAAAGCCAAAGGCACCATGCTGGACGCGACCCTGACCATTTTCAATCAATTGCAGCAGCGCAATCACAATGCGCCGCGCATTTATCAGCATGGCATTCTGCTGACCAAACTGGCGCATCAGCAAGGCATTCCTATCGTGGCCGGAACCGATTACCAAAGTGAAATGACGGGTTTGCCATACCCCATGGTGCATCAGGAATTGCAACTGTTGGTGGAGCAGGCCGGTCTGACCCCGCTGCAGGCTATTCAGGCGGCCACGCTCAATGGCGCCAAAGCCATTGGTGTGGAACAGCAACTGGGCAGTATTGAGGTTGGCAAAAAGGCCAACCTGCTGGTGCTTGCAGCCAACCCGGCTGAGGATATTCACCGTACCACGCAAATTAGTCACGTACTGAAAAATGGCCGTTTTGTCTACCGCGGCGACGATCCGAAGCTGCCGTTTAGCAGCGCTAAAGCGGTCAATGGCGTGTTGTATCTGTCGGGTCAGCTGGGCAATTTACCCGGCACCATGACGCTGAAAGGCACCGACATTGACAGTCAGATGCATCAGACCATGCAGAATATTGGTGCTGTGCTGCAGGAGCATGAGCTTGGCTACGACAGCTTGTTTAAATGCACGCTGATGCTGGCGGATATCAAGGACTGGGGCGCGGCCAATAAAGTGTATCTGCAGTATGTTAAAGCGCCGTTGCCAACCCGCAGTGCCTTTGCCGCCAGCGGTCTTGCTTTAGGGGCCAGAGTGGAAGTGGAATGTTTGGCAGCTGTGTAACCTACCTTTGCTTACAAAGTTTAATGGTTTGGCAACAGCTCTGGCGTTAGGATAAGGCCGTATTTTTACAGGAGGTGAGGATGGCAACCCAAGTATCGCGTAGCGCAGTGATCCGCGCTGAGTTAGCAAGAACCGATCACTGCGATCCGGCACAGTTACCTGCACTGGCTAAACACCAGAAAATGGCGCAGCAGCCGTTTCGTTTTTTACGGGGCAGCGCCGGTTTATTTTATCTGGATATCAAAACCGGTGTACTGGCGATACCGGCTGCGCTGCAGCAATGGCCGCTGACTACTGTGGTTGGTGATTGCCATCTGTCGAATTTCGGTTTTTTTACCGAGGAAGGCTCCAGTGGCGAGCGGGTGATCTTCGCGCCCAATGATTTTGACGATGCCTGTGTTGGCCAGGCGAGCTGGGATTTAAGTCGTTTTATGGTCAGTTTGCTGCTCGCGGCGGACTATTGCCGCGGCGTGCTCAGTGGCGCTTACCCCAATGAGGAAGGGCTGGTGCTGGATGGGCTACAGGCAGCGACTGAAGCTCAGGCGGCGGCTGCGCTGCACGCGTTCTTAAATGCGTATCGCCAGCAGTGCAAAGCCATAGTGGCAGAGCCAGAGCTGCGCTACAGCGCGCTGGATGACTTCCCCAAATCTCATGTGTTAAAGCCATTGCTGAAAAAGGCCATCAAACGCTCGGCCAAAGGGGACGATTTTTTACGTAAAAGCACGCTGGCGAAATTAGCCGATTTGTCGGTGCAACCGCTGCAATTCAAACAGGATGCCCGTAAATTTACCCGCTTGCCGGCAGAGGAGTATCAGGCGGTCAGTCATAGTTTCAGGCCTTATCTGAATGACCATATTCTGGACCTGGTCAGCCGGCAGGGGGCGGGTACCGGCTCACTGAATATGAAGCGTTATTATTTTCTGGTCGGCCCTGCGGCCATCGAAAGTGAAGACGACTTTAGCTTGTGCCATGTGGTCGAAGCGAAACAGCAGCGGGACGCGGCGCCTTTGTATCATTTTCCAGAGCTAAGTCCGGTGAACCGGCTGAATGCTGCGCATCTGACGGTCGACTGTCAGCGCCAGATGCAGCGCCGGCCAGATTTAGTGCTGGATGAGCATTATTTTAACGGCGCGCATTTTTTGGTGCGTTCGCTGCACCATGCCAATGTCGATGTCGACCCTGAAACTGTCTGCCTGGGCGAAGTGGATGTGGCAGCTCAACTGCGTGATTACGCTACGGCCTGTGGTCAGGCGCTGGCGCTGTGCCACAGCCGGGGAGACAGACGATCATTTCGCTTTGAGCAGGCGGTGGTCGATAGCCTGCCAGAGGTGGCAGCACAGTTGGTCGAAAGCTGCCAGGCTTATGCCCGTCAGCAGGCCGAGGACTGCCGCTTGCTTCAACAGCTGCTGGCTGAAGCGCACTAAAAGGGCCGTATTGCTTGAATGAATGGAGGAGCCAATGGGCTCCTCTGTCGTTTGTTTCCCTCGTATCGGCCGCTATTTTCAGCCTGCTGTTGGCTGATTTTTCCACAACATCAAAACAAGTCCGACCAGAAGCGCTTTTTTGCGCTTTGGCGGCTTGACAGTGCCTGGTTTCAAACGTACATTTCAAACAAGTGTTTTAATCTGGTGTTTGCATGTCGGCGAAACTCAATACCCAACAAAAAATTCTTGATGCGGCGGAGCAGCTGTTTGCAGGCAGTGGTTTTGCCGATACCTCATTGCGGCAGATCACCAGTGAGGCGGAAGTGAACCTGGCGGCAGTGAACTATCATTTTGGTTCAAAAAAAGAGCTGATCCAGTCGGTGCTGCAGCGGTATTTGTCGGTGCTTATGCCTCGGCTGGACCAGGAGTTCAGCCGTTTATTGGCGCAGACCAAAGCGCACGACCTGACAACGGTGCTGACGGTATTTGTCAAACCTTTGCTGGAACTCAATACGGTCAAGCCACAAGGCACGCGGATTTTCCTACAGTTGCTGGGACGCGGTTACACCGACGTACAAGGCCACTTGCGCTGGTTTTTTAATCATCACCATGGCCGGGTACTGGATAAATTTGTGCTGCTGGTGCAACAGGCGTGCCCGCAGTTGCCGGCCAGTGAAATCTTCTGGCGGCTGCATTTTTCGTTGGGCACCATTGTTTTTACCATGGCGTCCAACCAGGCGCTGCAGGAAATTGCTGCAGCAGATTTTAATGAAAACGTAGAAATAGAAGGCGTGATCCAGCGGCTGATCCCTTACCTCGCTGCCGGTATCGCCTCACCTTTAAACCCTAACTAAGCTCGCGGAAGGATAAAACGTATGTCCATTGTGATCCTGCTACTGGTCGCACTGATTGTGGTGCTGGGTGTTGCCGATATCCGGCGTAACCTCATTACCAAGCCTATTTTTGCTGTATTTAAAAAGATCCTGCCGCCACTGTCGGACACCGAACGTGAAGCGATGGAAGCGGGCGATGTCTGGTGGGACGGTGAGCTGTTTAAAGGCAAACCAGACTGGAACAAACTGCACGCCATTCCAAAAGCCGAATTGTCTGCCGAAGAGCAGGCCTTTATGGACAATGAAGTGGAAACCCTGCTGAAGATGCTGGACGACTACAAGATTGTGCAGGAGCAACGCGACCTGCCAGCAGAAGTCTGGAGCTACATTAAAGGCAATGGTTTCTTTGCGATGATTATTCCAAAGAGCTACGGCGGCCGTGAATTCTCTGCCATCGCCAACTCGACCATCGTCTCCCGTATTGCCACCCGCAGCTTAACGGCCGCGGTGACCATCATGGTGCCTAACTCCTTAGGCCCGGGTGAGCTGTTAATGCACTACGGTACCCAAGAGCAAAAAGACCGCTGGTTACCAGGTCTGGCTGCCGGTAAAGAAGTGCCTTGTTTTGCGCTGACCGGCCCGGAAGCGGGTTCAGACGCCGGCGGTATCCCGGATACTGGTGTGGTCTGTAAAGGTGAATTCGAAGGCAAAGAAGTGGTCGGGATTCGCCTGAACTGGGACAAGCGTTACATTACGCTGGCGCCTGTGGCCACTGTACTGGGTCTGGCGTTTAAGCTGTACGATCCGGACAATCTGCTGGGCGAGAAAACCGAGCTGGGTATTACCTGTGCGCTGATCCCAACCAGCCACCAGGGTGTGGAAATTGGCGACCGCCACTTCCCAATGAACATGGCTTTTATGAACGGCACCACCTACGGTAAAGACGTGTTTATTCCACTGGATTGGATCATCGGTGGTCCGGATTACGCGGGTCGTGGCTGGCGTATGCTGGTGGAATGTCTGTCCGCAGGCCGTGGTATTTCACTGCCGGCACTGGCGACCGCCACGGGCCATTTAGCCACCCGGATGACAGGTGCTTATTCTTATGTCCGTCAGCAGTTTGGTATGTCGATTGGTAAATTTGAAGGCGTGCAGGAAGCACTGGGCCGTATTGGTGCTTACACCTACAGCCTCGAAGCCATGCGGGTGATGACGGCAGGTGCCATTGATCTGAACCTGAGCCCGTCTGTGGTGACGGCTATTGCCAAGTTTCATATGACAGAAATGTCGCGCACCTTGCTGAACGACGCCTTTGATATTCACTCAGGCCGTGCTATTCAGGTCGGCCCGAAAAACTATCTGGCGCACGGTTACATGGGCATGCCCATTTCCATCACGGTAGAAGGTGCCAACATTCTGACCCGTAACCTGATGATCTTCGGTCAGGGCGCTACCCGTTGCCATCCGTACGTATTGCAGGAACTGGAAGCCGCCGCTAATCCGAATGCGGAAGAAGGCTTAAAACAATTCGACAGCCTGCTGATGAAGCATATTGGTTTTGCCATGGGCAACACCTTTGGCGCGCTGTTCCAGGGCTTAACTGCCGGTGCCTTTAATTCGAGTCCGGTGGCTGGCGAAACCGCTAAGTACTACAAGCAGTTAAGCCGGATGAGCCGTGCTTTGGCTTTGTGTGCTGACTTCTCCATGCTGATGCTGGGTGGCGATTTAAAACGCAAAGAAATGCTGTCCGCCCGTTTAGGTGACGTATTAAGCCACCTGTATATCGCGTCCGCTGTGCTGAAGTTCTATGAAGACAATGGCCGTCAGGTCGCTGATTTGCCTTTCGTGCGTTACGCCGTAGAACGTAACCTGTTTGAAATTGGCAAAGCGCTGGATGGTTTCTTACAGAACTTCCCAAGCCGTGTGGTGGCCCGCGTACTGAAAACGCTGGTGTTCCCTTTTGGTATTGGCTACAAAATGCCTGCCGATGAGACGGCTCAGGATATCTGTGATGCGCTGCTGAAACCTGGTGTGATCCGTGACCGCCTGACTCACCTGTGCTTTATCGGTGAAGGTGAAAATGACCCGACAGGTTTAATGGAATCAGCCTTTATTGCGGTGCATGAAGCCCAGCCAGTGATGAAGAAAATATACGCAGCACAGAAGCAAGGCACTATTGCCCGCAAACTGCCGATGGATATTCTGATTGAAAAAGCGCTGGAAGCAACTGTGATCAGCAGCGATGAAGCGGCTCAGTTACGGGTGATGAACAAACTGCGTTTTGAATCCATCAGCGTCGACAGCTTTAAGCCAGGAGTGTTGTCTGACAACGCTATCTAACGCCTGACTGTTAAATTCAAAGCAAAGCCCGCCTGATGGCGGGCTTTTTTATGGCTGCTCTGTTGCAGCTTAAAGGGTTAAAAGCAGGTCGTCAGTGCTTCCAATAGGTTGTAATCGTCGTCCACTAACCAGATTTGCCGCCATTTATCAAAAGTCAGGCAGGGGTGGGAAGTACCGAGCAGCAGCATATCGCCGACTTGTACGTCCAGTTCAGCAAAGTGCCAGAACGCATGCTGGTCCATCATTTTACTCAGTTGATTGGCTTTATCTGGCCGTGTTAGCAAGCGGCCATCCCGATACTGTGCTAGCACCAACGGCAAGCCGGCATCAAATGCGGCGTCGCGTTTTCCAAGGTTTACTACGGCAAAACCCGGCTCTGGTACCGACTGCACATAACAGGCGACTTCCAGCGCATTTTGCAAGGCGCCGTTTTGCATGCAGGCGGTGCTGCTGCGTTGTTCAATCTGTTGCTGGCTTTGCTGGTATATCCCCACATCCAGGCTGATGTAGCAGCCAGGGCGAAGCAATAAATCTGTGTTGTCAGCCAACTGGCTCTGCTGAAATTCTTCGGCCACCACGTCATACCAGACCGAACCTGCGCCGCTTAATAAGGCTCTGGGCCGGGTAAGAGTGCCATTGTGCCGCAGTTGTTGCAGTAAAGCTGCTGCCGACTGACAGAACAGCCGGATCTGTTGCTCTGCATCCTCGCCTTTGAGCACCCCTTCATAAAACTCGATGCCCGCCAGCTGCAACGCGGGGTAGTGCTGCAACTTAGTCGCCAGTTGCAGCGCCTGCTCAGTGCTGCGACAACCGCAGCGGCCGCCGGGTACGCCAAGTTCAATCAGGACAGGCAGCACCAGGCCTTCTGCAGCAAAGAATTGGTTCAACGGGCTAAGCTGCGAGCTGTGGTCCAGGCAAACAAAGACCTCGATGCCTTGTGCCAGCAGGCGTGCTATTACTGCCATAGTGGCCCGGCCCGTTAACTGGTTGGCCAGCAGGATTTTTTTAGCGCCTTGCTCTGCGGCAATCTGGGCCTGATAGGCAGTGGCAACGGTCAGACCCCAGACGCCGGATTGCAACAATTGCTGCATCAGCGCTGGCATCATGGCTGTTTTGCAATGCGGCGCTAACTGCACCTGGTGAGCGGCGGCAAAGCCATTCATCCAGTCAATATTCTGCTGCAGCTGCTGTTTTTTCAGCAGGGCGGCCGGCAGACAAACATGCTCCTGCAGCAGGTTAGCTGCAACTTGCTGCGCAAAAGGAGAACCCGATTTTTCGTTTATTCGTTGGTACTTCATAACATTTCGCCTGAGTTTGAAACGGGCTGTTTTACTAGTGGCTTCAGTGTAAAGCATTGTAATCAGGCCTGGTAGATATTTACATTTCTGTTTTTATGGTACAAAGTATCTTAAATTTGAAAAAATTTGTTAGTTTTTTCATGTGACATTCTAACCTGAGGTTGGCGACGTTATGACCTATGAAATTGATGTACTGTCACGTATATCAGAGCGTTTTGTTGAAATGAGTGAGTCGGAGCAGCGGGTGGCTCAGTTGATCCTCGACAATGTAAAAGCGGCGACTGAAATGAGCATTGCGCTGCTGGCGGAGCGGGCAGGCGTCAGTCAGGCGACGGTGACCCGCTTTGCCCGTACTGTCGATTGCAAAGATGTGCGGCAGCTGAAAGTGAAACTGGCGCAATCGCTGGCGGTTGGCCAGCGTTTTGTCGAAGAGCCGGCCGATCTGGACGGTATTCAGGGCGTATACGAAGCCATTAAAAATACCCTGGATTTAAGCCGCAAACTGCTGGTGGAAGCCGATATCCGCCAGGCGGTCAGTCACCTGCTTAGCGCGCGGATGATATTTTGTATCGGCATGGGCGGCGGCTCGTCGATCGGCTCGCAGGAGCTGCAGTACCGGCTGTTTCGTTTTGGCATGCCGGTCTGCAGTTATCAGGATGGTTTGCTGACCCGCATGGTGGCGGCTTCTGTTGAGCCACAGGACGTGATGGTGGCCATTTCTCTGACCGGCAACACTGGCGAAATTATCGATTCAGCCGCGATGGCGCGGCAGTATGGCGCCAAAGTGATCGCCATTACCAAACCTGGGTCGGCGCTCGCCAACAATGCCGATATTGTGCTGGGTTTGCAGGCACCTGAGACTGATTTTATTTATAAACCTTCAGCGTCCCGCTACGCCATGCTGGCGGTAATTGATGTACTGGCGACTGAAGTAGCCAAACAAAACAAACGCAAATCACGCGACAAATTACGGCGGGTGAAGTTGTCGCTCGACAGCAGCCGCGGTGGTGATGAACGCCAGCCATTAGGGGATTAAGGACCAATGACCATTAAGCGCTATGGAATAGACGAAAGCAAAGGCACAGGCGGGCAGCAGTTGCCCTTTGCCAAGGCAGTGGAAGCAGGCGGCTGGTTGTACGTGTCGGGCCAAACCCCGATGCGGGACGGCGAAGTGGTGGAAGGGGGTATTGTGGAGCAATCCCGTTTAGCTATTCAGAACTGCGTCGACATTATGCAGTTGGCTGGTTATGGCTTACAGGACGTGGTGCATGTCAAAGTGTACCTGACCGATGCCCGTTATTTTTCCAGCTTTAACCAGGTCTTCCGCGAGTTTTTTGCCGATGCCCCACCGGCCCGCATTTGTGCTGTGGCCGATCTGGTGGTCGACTGCAAAGTGGAAGTTGACCTGACCTGTTACCGCGCAGACCGGACCTGAGATGAACCCCCTGTACTTCCTGGTGGGCTTTGGCTGTTATCTGCTGCTGATGATTGGCTTAAGCTTCTGGGTGTCGCGTGGCCAGCGAAATCAGGATGATTTTTTGTTGGCCGGCCGCAAAGTCAGCGGCGGCCTGACCTTTGGCACCACCATTGCCACTATGATTGGCACCGGCACCAGTATGGGCGCAGTCGGCTACGCCTACGGCCATGGCTGGACCGGCATGATGTATGGTGTTGGCGGTGCTGTGGGTATTTTGCTGCTTGCTAGCTGTTTTGCCTCAGTGCGCGAATTGAAATTCTCCACCATGAGCGAAGAGCTCAGTTATTACACGGGTGCCAACCGCTGGGTGAAACAAGGCAGTGCGCTGTTGATTTTTCTGGCCTCATTGGGCTGGTTGGGCGCCCATATTATTGGTGGCGCTTTGTATCTGTCCTGGATGACCGGGCTGGATATGCTCAGCGCCAAATTGCTGATCACCCTGGCCTTTACTATTTATGTGGCTATTGGCGGCTATAAAGCTGTGGTTTGGACTGACAGCCTGATGGCTATTATTTTATTCAGTGGTTTTTTATTGATGGGCTTCAGTGCCGTACAGGCAGTGGGTGGCTGGCAGCCGCTGACTCAGTTCTGGCAACAGGCCAGTGCACAACAGCTGTTTCATCCGCTGAATACCTTGCCTGCCATTTCGCTGGCGGTTGCGGTGGCTGTTGGCGTGTTGGCGACGCCATCCTTTCGCCAGCGTATTTATTCCGGCCGCTCGGTCAGCAGCGTGCGCCGCTCCTTTTTGTTTGCCGGGGGCCTGTATCTTTGCTTTGCCTTTATCCCTGCATTAATTGGCGTCAGCGCCCGTTTTTTGTTGCCTGAGCTTGCCAATCCGCAATTTGCTTTTACCTCACTGGCGGTGCTGGTATTGCCGACGCTGGCCGCCATGCTGGTGTTGCTGGCGGGTTTATCTGCCACTTTATCGTCGGCCAGTTCAGATTCTATCGCTGCCGTTACTGTGGTGATGCATGACTTGCAGCAGGGCTTGGGACGGCCTCCATTAACTGGTCGCCGTGCCGTCTGGGCTTCACGGTTAGCCGTACTGCTCGTGTCACTGTCGGCTTTTACGCTTTCGCTGCTATCCAATAATCTGGTGGGCTATATCACGTCCATGATTGCGACGCTGATGTCTGGTCTATGTGTGGTGGGGTTGTTGGGGCGCTTCTGGCTGCGTTTAACCTGGCAAGGAGGCGTTGCGGCACTGGTGGTGGCGGTCAGCAGCTCGCTGAGTATCTTAAGCCATGCAGACTGGTTGGCGTTTTGGGGCAACCCGGTACTGCCTGCGCTTGCTCTGGCAAGTACAGCTTCTGTACTGGTGAGCTTGTGGACCAAACCAGGCCTGAACAGACAGCAGGCGCTGCTCAAGCTGCATCAGCAAAGCCCTGTATGCAGCAACCACACGAATTCTGACGACGTACTGCCGGGCAGTTCCGATCCAAAGTTATCCTGACGGGGATTTATGCGCATTTTTACCGCTTCACTGGCCACCGAAACCAATACCTTTTCGCCGATGTACACCGACTTGCAGTCGTTTTATCAGTGTTTTTATGCGGCGCCTGGCGAGCATCCTGCCACGCCAACGTTGTGCAGTGCGCCTTTGATTGCTTGTCGTAACTATGCCGCTTCGCACCCAGAGGTCTGCCTGATTGAAGGCACCTGCACCTGGGCTGAACCAGGTGGTTTGCTGAACCGTGCGGCGTACGAGCATCTGCGGGATGAAATTCTGACTCAGCTTCGCGCGGCGCTGCCGGTGGACTTAGTGATGTTGGGCCTGCACGGCGCTATGGTGGCGCAGGGCTACGATGATTGCGAAGGTGACTTGTTGCAACGGGTGCGGCAGTTGGTTGGCCCGAACGCCATCATTGGCGCCACGCTGGACCCGCATAGCCACCTGACCGCGTTGCGGCAGCAGCAGGCTGACCTGTTGATTGCATTTAAGGAGTTTCCTCATCTGGACTTTATGCAGCGGGCGGAAGAATTACTGCAGCTCTCGCTTCGTGCGGCACGGCGGGAAATCCAGCCTGTGATGAGTAGCTTTGACTGCCGTATGATTGATGTGTTTCCGACCAGCAATGAGCCGATGAAGTCGTTTATCAGCAAACTTAAACAACTGGAACAGCAAGCGCCCGTGCTTTCGGTGTCGGTGATCCATGGCTTTATGGCCGGTGACGTGGCCGATATGGGCAGCAAAATCCTGGTGATTACCGACAATGCCGCCGCGCAGGGGGCACAGCTGGCAGAGCAATTAGGGCAGGAACTGTTTTCCTTTCGTGGTCGCACTTTACCGCAGTTTTACAGCATTGCACAGGCACTGGACCAGTTGGAACTGACGCAGGCACCCGTGGTGCTGGCCGATGTCTGGGACAACCCTGGCGGTGGTGTGGCCGGTGATGGCACGCTGATTTTGCATGAACTGATCCGCCGGCAACAACGTGGCGTGGCGGTGGGGACCTTATGGGATCCGATGGCAGTGCGGCTCTGTCAGGCGGCAGGCGAAGGGGCTGAAATTGAATTGCGTTTTGGTGGCAAAAGCGGTGCCAGTGCCGGTGCACCTGTTGATAAAAAAGTGACAGTGCGACGGTTGCAAGCGAACGCCGAGCAGAACTTTGCCGGCAGCCGGGTGCCGATGGGGGATTGTGCGCTGATCCATTTTGACGGCATTGATGTGATTCTAAACAGCAACAGATGCCAGTCGTTTGACCCCAGCCTGTTTTGCGCATTGGGACTGAAACCGGCCGATTATCAGGTGCTGCTGATTAAATCGACCAATCATTTTTACCAGGGCTTTGTTGGCCTGGCCGAGCGCATTATTTATGTGGATGCCGGTGCGCCTTACCCAAGTAACCCTAGAACCAATGCCTACCAAAAATTGCAGCGTCCGATTTGGCCACGTGTCGAAGCGCCCTTTGACGTCAGTTAACGGGCGCTGTTTCCTTCGGCTTGTTGTAGCAGCTGCTGTAAAGGTCGCTGCAGCGCAATAATCATTTCCTGTTGGATACCTGCAGCCTGCTGCAGCGCTGCCCTGGCCTGGTTGAGCTCAGCCGGGCTCAGCTGCCGCTGTTGCACTAGCGCCATGCCAATCTGGCTTAAGGCATGGGTTTGTTGCGCCAAGGGTGCAAATTCCAGTTGTGGTTGTTGGCTGAACACCAGCGCAGCCTGCTGCCAGCGCTGTAATTGTTGGATTAACTTTTGTGTCAGTCCTGCCTTGGGTTGTTGGATCCAGCGCTGCACCAGTTGTTCAAACTGGCGCATGGCTTGGTGCTCTGCCGGTAAAAAGTCGACCCAGGCTGTTAATGGCTGACGGAAGTAGCGGCCCGCCACCGATTTCTCATGCAAGCGGTGATAATAATGCGCCGGTTCCATCACTTCACTTAAGGTCATTAACGCACCGAGCTGTGCCGGTTTCACCAGTCGCTGCAAACCTGCCCGTTGTTGCTGCTGTAGCTGCAGGCTGTTGTACTGTTCGGCCCACTGCAGCCAGTGGCTTTGGCGCTGATAAAAACTCTGCTCATCTTTAATTCGGGCGTCGGACCATAAGCGTTCGGCAACTGCCAGCGCGTTGGGCCACAAACGAATATCGATAAGCTCAGTACTGATAAGCTCACTCCATAAGGCAATTTCGCCACCCAACACCAGTTCAGGGCGTGCTGTGGTGCTGGATGCGGCGCTAAAGGAGGACGGTAGCGCGCTGGTACTTTGCAGCGTCAGCGCCTGGCCAGCAACCGGGTAGGGCGCGTTCCCGACCACTAGGGTTCCGGATAATGCCTCTGACAACTCGAGGTCGGCGCTGACCGGTCCCATCCAGCTGTCAAAGTGCAGCTGCCAGCTGGTGCTGGACTGAGTCGCAGGGCTTAGTCTGGCTTCAATCAAAGCTTTGCCAGCGAATAATAAAAAGGCTCTGGGTTGTGACTGCTGCAGGTCAGTGATCAGCAGCTGACCTGTCACCGGGGTGCCTCGTTTGCGGGCAAACTCCAGACTATAGAGTGACCAGCCGCGCAGGCTGGCGGAGTCCGGCAACCGGACCTGAGCCGGCAGTGGGTCGTTGCGGTAGTGGTAGGCGGCGCTTTGTGGCTGGTCCAGATAATAACCGGTCGACAGAATAGCCGGATGGCCAAGCGCTGTCGCTTGCAATAATGATTCGGTGCCACGCCAGGATTGCACTGTGACGCTCGCCGGTAAGGGGTGATCGATGACTTCATCCCAGCCGATCATAGTTTTGCCCAGTAGCTGCACTATCGAGAGCAAGCGTCGGTTGAAATAAGCCTGCAGTGCATGGGCATCCTGCAGCTGCTGCTGTTGCATAAAGCGGCGGATCTCTGGGCTGGCCAGCCAGTGGTCAGGCAGCACTTCATCACCGCCTATGTGCAGGTACTGGTCCGGAAATATGCTGGTGAGCTCTTCCAGCAGCTGGTGCAAAAAACGATAGACTTGCTCGTTGCTTGGGTCGAGCACGGCTTTATGCACGCCCCAATGCTGTTCTATCTGACTGGGCGCTGGTGCGGCCATCAGCTCCGGATAGGCCAAACCTAAGGCGGTAGTATGGCCGGGTAAATCGATTTCCGGCACAATGCGCACCGCCTGTGCTTTGGCATACTGCACCAGTTCTTTTAGCTCGTCCTGAGTGTAATAGCCGTCCTGACCACCCAGTTGTTGCAGTTTGGGGAAACGTTTGGATTCAAAGCGCCAACCCTGATCGTCGGTCAGGTGTAAATGCAGCACATTTAATTTTACTGCCGCCATCAGGTCGATTTGCCGTTTTAACAGTGGGATCGACAAAAAGTGCCGGGCCGGGTCGAGCAACAGGCCGCGCCAGTCAAATCGCGGGCTATCGGTCAGTGTCAGAGCGGGCAGCTGTGCGTGCGGGGTGCGGAGCAGCAGTTGCTGCATGCTTTGCAGCGCATAAAACCAGCCATCCGGATCGGCTGCGCTTACCCGGATTTGCTGGGAGCCGATGTTGAGCTGATAAGCGCCTCGCCTGGACTGGCTGTGCTGACTGTCTGCATTTGGGCTGAATTCAAAGATCAGCTGCGCCTGGGAGGGGTCAACCCAGCGCAGCTCAATGTCGAGCTGATTGCTTCGGATGAATCTGGCCAGTTGCTGTTTAAGCCGGGTTGCCTCGGCAGGAGCCGACACCTGTAACCTGGTAGGCAAGCGAAAATGACCGCTTCGCAGGTCGAGCTGACTGGGCGCCGGGATCAGCGCAGTTTCGGCCGCGCACACTGAACAGGACAACAACAGCCCCAACCAAAGAGATACACGCATAAGAGATTAGCTAAAGTTACTTGGTAACATATTGATATTCGAAATTTCAGCAGAAGTCCATCAGCAAAGTGTAAGTAATGGCCAAAACTTAAGGAGTTAATCTTTACTTTTTCATTTTGATGGTACAAAGTAACATTGTGTTTGGTGTTCTGTGATGGTTCATGCCTGAATGAACCTGCACAATCAGACGCGGTTGCCAACGGAGGCTGGGAACTGAAGTTTTCATTCCGGTGCGGGGTGCGAGCCGTGCCAAGTCCTGAAACATCCTGGCCTCCGTTTTTTCAGAGGACGAAGACCTTGTCGAGCCCCCTGCATTGGCGCTGTTAGCGGCTTTGGCTGAGTAAATCGGCCAGTGATGTGCCGCTGTCTCGTTGTTGCAGCTGCGTCAGAAATAACTGCGCACAACCAAACGCATCTGATAAGGCCTGGTGCTCGGAAATAGCTGGAAGCTGATGCCGCTCCAGGCAAGCCGCTAAGGTCAGTTTATCCTGCGCAACCAAACGGCCTTGCAGTTGCAGCCGGAATAACTCCAGTTTCAGGGTATCCAGCATGCGAAACCGGGCAGGGCGGCCATAACAGTACAGGCAGGCCTGACGCAGAAAATTCAGCTCCAGCCCACTGTGGTGACTGACCAACACTTTGCCTTGTGCTTGTTGTAGTAACAGCTCCAGTAACTCATGCAGCTCGGTGCCGCTTTGCAGTTGTGGATTATGCAGGCCATGGATCACCGCACTTTGTCCGACCGATACCGGCGCCCGCACCAGATGGTATTGGGCGGAGCTGAGCAAAATACGCTGTTGTTCAATGCAGACCCAGCCAGCGCTGACAATATGGTGTTTGCCAGGGTCCAGCCCGGTGGTCTCAAAATCCAGCACCAGGTAGCTGCAGTCGCGCGCCCGTGCTCTCTTGTCTGGCAATCCGGTCTCATACTGGCGGATTTGCTGATGCACAGGTTCAGCCTTGCGAAACCAGGACCACATTTAATACTCCCGGCAAAAACGCTGCCGCAAAATTTGTTGTTCGTCACTGATCACTGCAAAGGCATCTTTTAGCTGGTGCCGTTGCAGCAAATTCAACTGAGCCGGGTCGAGCAAGTTGCTTAAATGATGGCCTCGCTGCAAATCCTGCCATTGTGTCTGCCAGCGCAGGCTTGCGAGTACATCGTAGGCACCGGACAGATTTTGTTGCTGGGAGCGGCTGATCGCTTGCAGTTGTTCCAGTTCTGCCAGCCGCTCTTTAGTGCTGACGGTGCTGATGCCATGAGCCAGCGCATAAACCCGCACCAAGTCGGTCACCAGGCTGACCCCACGTTTTTTGATATCCAGCCCTTTGCGTTGCCGACCGTCTTGCTCCAATAAAAAGTGTTTGAAAAAGCCCAGCGGTGGATGGCGTTCTGTGGCATTTTTGGCCAGATGGAACGAAAACAACTCATTGCCCTGAGCCCGCGCAAGCACATCCTGCTGCAAGGCGTTAAACAAGCCTTTGCTGCCATGCACCAGCCGTAAGTCGAAAAAGATGCTGCTGTCGAGCAGCGCCTGCGGATCCGGGCTTTGCAGGAAATGGGCAAAGCGGGCCGACCAGCCTTTCAGGCTGAGCCGTAATTTGGGCTGATTGGCCATAATTAATCCAGAGCACAAGGCCTGACCGGATTGGGCCAGCCCCTGACAGACGAATTCAGACAGCGCAGCAAAGTAGTCGGCGACCGGGCCGGTCGGTTCTTTTTCCAGCAGCAGCGCATTGTCCTGATCGGCACTTGGCAACATGTCGCGCCGGGCCTGCGAGCCAAAACATAACCAACTGTAAACGCAGGGGGGCGGGCCCAGTTGCATTTCGGCCAACCGCAACCAGCTGTGGGTCAGTGCATCCATAATGCTGGTGAGAATGGCACTGACTTCGGACGCTGGCAGCTTTTGCTGACCGAGGCTGAGCATCAACTGGCGGATCTGTGGCTGAATATCCGTCAGCCCGTCCGGTGTTTGCTGGCGGTGAATGTGGCTAATGAGAAACACCGGATGTTCCTGCTGGCTGCGGATCAGATCCGTGGTGGTCAACACGCCGACGGCTTTGTTTTTATCCTCAACCGCCAGATGATGGATATTGTGCTGGCTCATCAGCTCCATGGCTTCAAAGGCATAACGGTCGAGTTCTATTTTATGCGGGTGTTTGGTCATGACCTGCTGCACCTGGGTAGAGGCAGGCAGGTTTTTCGCCAGTACCCGGCTGCGTAAATCCCGGTCGGTCAGGATTCCGACCAGCTCATCCTGCTGCTCCACCAATAAACAGGACACCCGCTGTTCAGTCATCAGAGAGGCGGCCTGCTGAATACTTTGCTCTGGCGCTATGGCCACCACGCGGCGGGTTAATAAATCGGCCACTTTTAAGGTCGACGTACTTTGTTCCCGGCTGCTTTGGTACAGATGCAGCCGACGACCAAATAAGCGCTGGAAGAATAAATCAAAATTCTTGTACTGATGGCGTAAAGCGTCAAAGCGCTGCTGGCTAAAGAAATACAGCAAGCCATCTTCTTCACAGACCAGACGGTCTGGGTCGGCCAGTCCGGTTAACAACAACTGGTAGCCATAAAAATCACCGCTTTGCAGGTGGGTCAGTCGCTGATGTTCTGCATGCAGCGCAAAAAGCCCGGAACGGACCAGCATCAGTTCAGTTTTTGGTTGCAACACTTCGCCATGGCTTGCGTAATACACCTGAATATCGCGGCACAATTCGTCCAGCACATGGGGGGCAAGATCGTCAAAAGGCGGAATGTTCTGTAGAAAATGGACAACATCCTGAACGGCCATTGCATCTGTCCTGTGAGTAGCAAAGAAATTTCACCTTTGGCGGTTGGCCAGCGATAACAGGCAAAGGTCAAAGCTCTGAAATAGACAAGGCGTGTTACCACGCCTTGTCTGGGCTTTCAGGGGTTAGTGAGCTGAAGCTTCACCAGCGCCTTTTGGAAAGCGGATTTGCTCAACGATATCCTGCACGTCTTGCGGTACTTCTTTGGTCACTTTACTGACGGCAAAGGCCACCACAAAGTTCACCAGCATACCGATAGTACCAATCCCTTCCGGGGAAATACCAAACAGCCAGTTTTCAGCTTTGTTTTCCGCCAGTGGGGTGATGAAGATGCCTTTGAAGTACAGAATATAACCGACGGTAAACAGAATACCTGCCACCATGCCGGCGATAGCGCCTTCTTTATTCATCTTCTTGTAGAAGATCCCCATAATAATGGCCGGGAAGAAGCTGGCTGCGGCAAGGCCGAAGGCAAATGCCACCACCTCCGCGACAAAGCCCGGTGGGTTGATCCCCAAATACCCCGCCACCATAATGGCGACCGCAGCGGCAAGTCGGGCTGCCAATAGCTCCTGTTTGTCGCTTATTTTCGGCATCAGGTTTCGTTTCAGTAAGTCATGCGAAATCGAGGTCGAGATCACCAGTAACAGGCCCGCCGCGGTCGACAGGGCAGCTGCGATCCCGCCAGCAGCGACCAGCGCAATCACCCAATCTGGTAACTGAGCGATTTCCGGATTGGCCAGTACCATGATGTCACGGTCGATGGTCATCTCGTTACGCTCGTCGCCTGAATAGAACATGCGGCCGTCACCGTTTTTATCTTCGTGTTTGATCAAGCCTGTTTTCGACCAGTTTTCCACCCACTGCGGCGCTTCAGTCACTAAGGTGCCTTGAGCATCCGGGCCGTTAATGGTGTTGATCATGTTATAGCGGGCAAAGGCGCCAATGGCTGGTGCTGTGGTGTACAGGATCATAATAAACACCAGGGCCCAACCCGCAGAGATACGGGCATCGCGCACTTTCGGTACAGTGAAGAAACGGACGATGACGTGTGGCAGACCGGCAGTACCGACCATCAGAGCTGCAGTAATCGCAAATACGTCTGCGGTGGATTTAGTGCCTTCAGTGTAGGCCGCAAAACCAAGCTCAGCCGATAAGCCGTCCAGTTTTGCCAGCAGGTAAGTGTCTGAACCATCGGTCAGGGTTGCACCCAGACCCAGTTGTGGTAAGACGTGGCCGGTGATCATCAGCGAGATGAAAATGGCCGGAACCATATAAGCAAAAATAAGCACGCAGTACTGGGCAACCTGAGTGTAGGTAATGCCTTTCATGCCACCGAGCACCGCATAGAAAAACACCACGGCCATCCCGATGACTACACCTGTGTCAATGTCGACTTCGAGGAAACGCGAGAACACCACACCCACACCACGCATCTGGCCGGCCACATAAGTAAAGGACACCAGAATGGCGCAGACGACAGCGACAGTACGGGCCGTCTGAGAGTAGTAACGGTCGCCAATAAAGTCAGGCACGGTAAACTTACCAAACTTGCGCAGGTAGGGAGCCAGGCAGAGTGCCAGCAACACATAACCACCTGTCCAGCCCATCAGGTAGACGGAACCGTCATACCCCATAAAGGCGATAATACCGGCCATTGAAATAAAAGACGCTGCGGACATCCAGTCGGCCGCAGTGGCCATCCCGTTTGCCAACGGCGAAATGCCGCCACCAGCGACATAAAATTCTTGAGTAGAACCGGCACGGGCCCAGATGGCGATGCCGATGTAGAGCGCAAAGGTCGCGCCTACGATGATATAGGTTAGGGTCTGTAAATCCATGGCTGGCCTCTTATTCTTCGTGCACGTTGTATTTACGGTCCAGTGCATTCATTTTCGTCACGTAAACGAAAATCAGCACTACGAAGGTGTAGATCGAGCCTTGCTGGGCAAACCAGAAACCCAATTTAAAACCGAACAGCGGGATTTGGTTTAACACATCGACCAGCAGGATGCCCGCACCAAAAGATACGGCAAACCAGATGACGAGCAGCTTCAGCATCAGCGAGATATTCTCCCGCCAATAGGCCTGCGCCTGTTCAGAGCTTTGAAAAGCCATGTTGTCTTCCTCTTGTTGTTTATTGTGGTTGTTATAAAAATCTGTTGACTTGCTTCCTTACCATAGCAGGGGCTTAATGGAGTGATAGCCCGACTTTAGTCGAAGGTGATTCGGCTTCAGGTTGACTTTCGCTGGCCGGAGCACAACAGTAGGGGCAGAAAAATAATAAGGAGAGCGCCTTGTCTGCGTGGATTGTCGCTGTATTGGCCTTGATGTATGTAGGTTTGTTGTTTTTTATCGCGAACTGGGGCGAGCGGCACGCTGGCGATCATCTGCTACGAAAGTATGGGGGCTTGCTCTACAGTCTGGCGCTGGCGGTGTATTGCACCTCCTGGACCTATTACGGTGCGGTTGGCACTGCGGTGACTCAGGGCTGGGACTATATTCCTATCTACCTGGGCCCTATCCTGATTTTTGTGTTTGCCCAGCCTTTTCTGTTTAAGCTGCTGTACGTCGCGAAAAAACAAAATATCGGCTCTATTACCGACTTTATCAGCGCCCGTTACGGCAAACGGAAAAACATCGCGCTGGTCACTGCGTTGTTATGCCTGGTGGTAGTGATCCCTTATATCGCTTTGCAGCTCAAAGCGGTGGCCAGTTCGTATCAGGTGCTGCTTGGTGCGGGCATGGCCGACCATGATGCCCCCTGGTGGCAGGACACCGCCTGGTTTTGCGCTGTCACCATGATGATATTTTCCATTCTGTTTGGCACCCGCAAGGTGACACTGACCGAGCAAAATCGTGGGGTGATGGTGGCTATCGCCTTTGAATCGCTGGTAAAGCTGTTTGCCTTAACTTGCCTCGCCCTGATGACCTATTGGTTGCTGCTGCCGGAACAGGTACAGTTATCCAGCTTTGTTGAACACGCCACGGCGTTAAAAGCAGACCATCAAGAGCAAAGCTGGCTGGCATTTTTCACAAAAACGGTGTTGGCGATGGCGGCGATTTTTTTATTGCCCCGTCAATTCCATGTTGGTTTTGTTGAAAACGTTGACCATCGGCATTTACGCCATGCCAGGTGCTGGTACAGCAGTTACTTGCTGATAGTCACCTTGGTGGTGATCCCCATAGCGCTGACCGGCATGCTGATGTTTCCGGATCATCGTCAGCTGGCCGACAGTTTTGTCTTATTGATCCCGGAGCAGTCCGGCTGGCATACCTTAAGTGCTTTGGTGTTTATCGGCGGTTTTTCCGCGGCGACCTCGATGATTATTATCTCCACCCTGGCCCTGTCCACCATGATCAGTAACGACGTGGTGATGCCGACCATCCTGCGCCGCCCGTCCAACCAGCAACTTAAGAAAGACTACAGCGGCCTGATTTTACTGGTGCGCCGCGCCATGATCATTACGGTGATGATGCTGTCTTATGGCTATTACGCCTTATTCGCCCGCAACTACGAGCTGGCAGAAACCGGCTTGCTGGCCTTTGCGCTGGCTATACAGCTGGCGCCTGCAGTGATTGGCGGCCTGTACTGGCGTCACGGCAATGCGTTTGGCGTTTATGCCGGTCTCGCTGTGGGCTTTTTCCTCTGGTTTTATTGCCTGATGGTGCCTCAGTTATCCGCTGTGGGTGTGCTCAGCGATTCCATCGTACGCCAGGGCTTGTTCGGACTGGCACTGCTCAAACCAACCGCTTTATTTGGGCTGGAACTGGATACCCTGAGCCATGGTGTGTTCTGGTCTTTGGGTCTGAATCTGTTTTGTTACCTGCTGTTCTCCCTGCTGTTTAAAGTCAATTTTAAAGACAGGTTGCAGGCTGCTGCTTTTGTGAAGCCAACCTTACCGCTTGAACACCGCGAAAACCCGGTGAAAAAGTTACGTATTCGCCGCACCGACGTGGTGATGCTATTGGAACGTTTTATCGGTGCCCAGCGCACCGTCGAGGCCATTGCCGATTACCGTCGCCGGTACCCGGAACCTGATGACCAACCGGCCTGGGCCAGCCCGGAACTGGTGGCCTTCGTTGAACGTGAACTGGCTGGGGTCATTGGTGCGGCCTCAGCACTGGCCGTCGTCAGTGCCGCCACCGAAGGCCGTCAGCTTGAACTGGAAGACGTGGTGACTTTATTTGACGACACCACACAGGCGATTCAGTTTTCCCGCAAAATCCTTTTTTCCACGCTGGAACACTTGAGTCAGGGCATCAGTGTGGTTGACCGGGAGTTAAAACTGGTGGCCTGGAACCGGGCCTATCTGGAGTTGTTTGATTACCCGGAAGGCATGATCCGCATCGGCCGGCCTGTCGCCGACATCGTACGGTTTAATGCCGAACGCGGTCTGTTTGGTGAAGGCGCGCCCGAAGAGCATGTGGCCAAGCGCATAGGCCATATGCAAAAAGGCACCACCCATGTGTTCCAGCGCGTGCGGCCTGATGGCAGCGTAATTGAGATGCGTGGCAATCCAATTCCCGGCGGTGGTTTTGTCACCAGCTTTACCGACGTGACCGACCATGTCCGCGCTGTGCAGCAATTGGCGGAAGCTAAAGACCATCTGGAACAGCGGGTGCAGGAACGCACCCAACGGGTCAGCGAAATTAACCAGGAACTGGTGCAGGAGGTGAACCGGCGTGGCCAGACCGAACAGCAACTGCTGCAGGCAAAAGCCGAAGCCGAAGCGGCCAATGCGTCCAAAACGCGGTTCCTGGCGCTGGCCAGCCACGATATTCTGCAACCTTTGAATGCCGCCAGACTCTTTACTGCAGCTTTGCAGGACGGCAGTTTGTCGGACAAACAGCAAACGGTCGTCAGCCAGTTGGATAACTCGTTAAAGGCCACTGAGGAGCTGATAGGCACGCTGCTGGATATAGCCCGGCTGGACGACGGCCGCTTGTTGCCGAAGAAACAAACGGTGCAAATCCGCCATTTACTGGACCCGCTGCTGGACGAATTCCGGCTGCTGGCGCGACAAAAAGCACTGCAAATCCGTGGCAAGTTTTCTGACTGGCAGGTGGAGAGTGACAGCACCTATTTGCGCCGCATTGTGCAAAACATTTTATCCAATGCAGTGAAGTACACCCCCAAAGGCAAAGTGCTGATCAGTTGCCGCCGCCGGGGAGGCCAGCTGCTGTTGCAAATCTGGGATTCTGGTCCAGGTATTGCGGAACAGGAGCTGCGGCATATTTTCGACGATTTTTATCGGGTCGACAGTACGGCGCGGGGTCAGCAAGGCGTGGGATTGGGACTGGGGGTGGTTCAGCGGATGGCCAGACTGCTGGGTCATAAAATAGAAGTACGCTCCACCGTAGGCAAAGGCACTGTGTTTAGCTTGTGGTTACCGTTAAGCCCACAGCGACGTGAAGCTGGCAAAGCGGAGCTGGGTACAGATGCCACCACGCAGTTGCCGGATTGGACTGTATGCTGCGTCGATGATGACAGCTCAAACCTGGCGGCATTGCAGCTGTTGCTGGAACAGTGGCAGCTGGGGCAGGTACGCAGTTATGTGCGGGCAGAGCAATTGCTGGAGCAAGCGCCGACACTGGCTAAACCTGATTTACTGATTTTGGATTATCAGCTGGGGCAAAGTTTCACCGGTCTGCAGCTGTATCAGCAGTTGCTGCAGATTTGGGGTAAGGTTCCTGGCATTCTGGTGTCTGCCGCACCAGAACCTGATTTAGCGCAGCGCGCCAAAGAGGCTGGTTTGCTGTTTCTGGCCAAGCCGATCAAGCCGGCGGCATTGCGCGCAGGCATTAATCATTTGAAAACAAAAGGTTCAGCCTCGTAGAATACGGACTGAACAGTTAAAAAACCTGCAAGGACGACTATGCAAGCCAAACTGGAACAACGTTTTTTTCTATTGATGCTGGTGCTGGTCAGCCTGGCATTCGGCTGGTTGCTTGAACCCTTCTGGGGCTGCATTTTTTGGGCCTGTGCCATTACGGTCATTTTCTACCCGGTGCAGCGCTTGCTGCTGCGGTGGATGGGGGGCAGGCCTAACTTGGCTGCTCTGTTAACTTTGCTGATTTGTATGCTGGTGGTGGTATTACCTGTTCTGGCGATCAGTGCTGCTTTTATTCAGGAAGGCGCTCTGTTTTACGACAAAATCCAACGTGGTGAAGTCAGCCCTTCAGCCTTTGTTGAAACCATCCGACAGGCCTTTCCTGCCATTACCGAACTGTTAAACAAACTTGGCATCGAGACCAATGATCTGCGTGAGCGGGTATCCGGTGCCGCGGTGGAAGCCAGTCGGTTACTGGCTAAAGAAGCCTTGTCTATTGGTCAAAATACCTTTGGCTTTGTGCTGGATTTGTGCCTGATGCTGTATCTGGCGTTTTTCCTGCTGCGTGAAGGTCATCACCTGGTTGAGCTGATGGTCAAAGCACTGCCGCTGGGGGATCAGCGTGAACGTTTGTTGTTTGCCAAGTTTGCTGAAGTGACCCGCGCTACAGTGAAAGGCAATCTGGTGGTGGCTGTGGTGCAAGGTGCGTTGGGCGGTTTTATTTTCTGGTTACTGGATTTACCCGCGCCCGTGCTCTGGGGCGTGGTGATGGCTTTCTTATCGCTGCTGCCGGCGGTTGGCGCGGCTTTGGTCTGGCTGCCGGTCTCTTTGTATTTATATGGGACAGGCGAATGGCTGATTGCCAGCATCCTGGTGGCCTATGGCGCCCTGGTGATTGGTCTGGCTGACAATATACTGCGGCCGCTGTTGGTGGGGCGTGATACCAAGCTACCGGATTACCTGGTGTTGTTCTCTACCTTGGGTGGCTTATCGCTGATGGGGATCAACGGCTTTGTGCTGGGCCCTATGGTGGCCGCGCTGTTCTTAGCCTTCTGGCAAATTTTTATGGAAGAGTTTAACGCCTGAACAGCTCCTGTTGTTCAGGCCTCAGAACTGGGCGTTTAGCAGCTTATCGGCTGGCGGCTCCAGCTGTAAGCGCTGCGCCTGGATCACCACTTGTGTTCTGTTGGTGACTCCGAGTTTGCGGAATATTGCAGTGATATGCGCTTTCACCGTGGCTTCGGAAATATGTAAGTCATACGCGATTTGTTTATTCAGCCAGCCTTCGGTTAAGTAAAACAATACCTTGTATTGTTGTGGGGTCAGGTCGGCCACTTTGGCTGCCAGGTCCAAATCGGTCTGGTTGTGTTGGTCCAGCACCTGATCCCGCAATGCCGGTTGCACCCAGAGTTCACCTTCCATCACCGCGCTCAGCGCTTTGCCTATTTCGGCCGGATGCGCTGATTTCGGAATAAAAGCTGACGCACCAAAGGACATCACACGACGGATCACGTCGGTGTCTTCACTGGCAGAAATCACCACTATAGGCAGGGTCGGGTATTGTTTGCGTAGCTGGATCAGTCCCAAGAAACCGCAATTGCCCGGCATATGCAGGTCCAGTAACAACAAATCCGCATCCGGGTGTTGTTCCAGTGCAGTGCAGGTGGCCTCAAAACTATCGGTTTCAATAGTGGCTTTGGTGACAAAGGTATTGCTGATGGCGTGAATGAGGGCATTACGAAACAACGGGTGGTCGTCTGCGACAATGAGTTTTGCCATATAAACTCCTAACCCGGCCGTAGCCGGGTTTAGCTAAGATATTGCTGCCACGTAAAAAAGTGGCAGCTTAGTGTACGGAGCTTAACGGTTTAACCGGTTTTGGATCAAGTGTTCAACCACTGACGGATCGGCCAGAGTGGAGATATCACCCAACTGATCGTATTCATTGGCTGCAATTTTGCGCAAAATACGGCGCATAATTTTGCCGGAACGGGTTTTGGGTAAACCAGGTGTCCACTGCACCAGATCCGGCGACGCGATAGGGGAGATCTCCTTACGCACCCAATCCCGCACAGCTTTGGTTAAATCGTCGCTGGGTTCGACGCCAACCCGAGGCGCAACAAACACATAAATGCCCTGGCCTTTAATGTCATGCGGATAGCCCACGACTGCGGCTTCAGCGATGGCTTCATGCGCCACCAGGCAGCTTTCAATCTCAGCAGTCCCCAGACGGTGGCCGGAAATATTCAGTACGTCGTCCACCCGGCCGGTCAGCCAGTAATAGCCGTCAGAGTCCCGTTTAGCACCGTCACCGGTAAAGTACATACCTTTATAGGTGCTGAAATAGGTTTGCTCGAAACGCTCATGATCACCAAACACGGTGCGCATCTGACCTGGCCAGCTGTCCAGCAGCACCAGATTGCCTTCGGCCGCGCCTTCAAGGATGTCGCCTTCATTGCTGACAATAGCCGGCTTCACGCCAAAAAATGGTCGTGTCGCAGAACCAGGCTTCAGATCAGTGGCGCCTGGCAGTGGGGTAATAAGGATGCCGCCGGTTTCGGTCTGCCACCAGGTGTCCACGATGGGGCACTGGCCCTTACCATATTTATCGTGGTACCAGGTCCAGGCTTCCGGGTTAATTGGCTCGCCGACGCTGCCCAGCACTTTAAGTGAGGACAAGTCTGCGCCTTCAACAGGAGCAGAACCATGCGCCATTAACGCGCGGATAGCGGTAGGAGCAGTATAAAGAATGTTAACTTTGTATTTGTCGATCACCTGCGCAATACGTTTTACGCTTGGGTAAGTGGGCACACCTTCAAATAACACACTGGTTGCGCCGTTAGCCAAGGGGCCATAAACAATATAAGTGTGGCCAGTCACCCAGCCAACATCCGCCGCACACCAGTAAATGTCACCTTCCTGGTAATTAAACACGTATTGATGGGTCATCGACGCCCACACCATGTAACCGCCAGTGGTGTGTAACACGCCTTTTGGTTTACCGGTTGAACCTGAGGTATACAGAATAAACAGCGGATCTTCGGCGCTCATCACTTCAGGTTCACAGTGCTTAGGCTCTGCGTCAACCAGCTCGTGATACCACAGGTCACGGCCCGGGTGCAGGTCGATGTTTTCGCCCACATGCTTCACCACAATCACGTGCTGCACAGGGTTGGCGTCGCCCAAATGAGTCAGCGCCTGATCGGTGTTGTCTTTTAAATAGGTTAAACGGCTGCCGCGGGCGGCCTGATCCGAGGTGATCACCAGCTTGGAATCACAATCAACAATACGGCTGCCAAGCGCGTCTGGTGAGAAACCGGCGAAAACCACTGAATGCACGGCGCCGATGCGGGCACAGGCCAGTAACGCAACTGCCGCTTGTGGGATCATCGGCAGGTACACTGTAACCCTGTCACCTTTGCCGACGCCAAGCTTGCGCATCGCATTCGCAAGCTGACACACCTCGTCGTAGAGTTCCTGATAGGTGACCGCTTTCTGTACGCCGGGTTCATCACCTTCCCAGTAATAAGCGACCTGGTTTGCTTTTGCTGGCAGATGGCGGTCCAGACAGTTATAGCTGGCGTTCAGACTGCCATCACTGAACCAGTTCACATGCACATTACCCAACTCAAAGCTGGTGTCTTTCACTTGAGTAAAAGGTGTAAACCAATGAATGCGCTGACCGTGTTTCGCCCAGAACTGCTCCGGTTGTTCAACTGACTCCTGATACATCGCCAGATACTGCTCGTTATTGACCAACGCGCTGGCCTTGGCTTGTGGCGGGACTGGATAAAGCTGGGCTTGCGTCATAGATAAGTTCCCCTGTTGTGGTGACGTGATCGCATAAGTCACGTTCTGATAAGTCATGGACTTCGTTCTACCTGTTTCACTGCGAAGGCCATATTAGACATTAGTCTAGCCAAAACTGCTGCAGCAGCTTTGCAGTGTGGATAAAAAAGCATCTGCGACTAAAGGCTAATTGTTGGATCGGTTTTTAGTGACCAGAGTTGAAACGACTTATCTACAAAAACAAATCAATCAGGACCAGGAGACAACAACAATGCTTACAAAAAACACTCTGGCAGTAGCTGTGGGGCTTGGCCTTGCCACTTTATCCGTGCCTGCTCAGGCTGCAGTGACTTTTGGCGATACCGAGTTCACTTACGGGGGCTACATTAAACTCGACTTCTTATATACAGACACGCCGGACGGCGAGTTGACCACAGGGATTGGCCGTGACTTCTATGTGCCTAGCCTGACGCCTGTCGGAGGCGAAGGTGAATCCGGCAAGTTTGACGCTCACGCGCGTCAATCGCGTTTCTTCTTTAATAGTGCAACCAAGCTGGATAATGGTAAATCCATTACCGGTCGTATCGAGTTTGACATGATGGCAACCCCAATAGGGGATGAGCGGATCACCAACGGTTACTCACCGGAAATTCGTCACGCCTTTATTAGTTACGATGGATTTATTTTTGGCCAGACCTGGTCGAACTTTATGGACGTAGCGTCATTACCCGATAGTCTGGATTTTGTCGGTAACACAGACGGTTCAGTGTTTAACCGCCAGGCGCAGGTGCGCTACACCTCAGGTAGCTGGTCTGTGTCTGCAGAAAACCCGGAAAGCACTATTACTCCTTTTGGTGGTGGCGCCCGTGTCGTCAGTGATGACAACAGCATTCCTGACCTGACATTGAAGTATAACTTTGCGGATACCTGGGGCTCTGTTGCTGTCGCGGTGATCGCCCGTGAAATCGCCTATGAGAATATGGCCGCAGGTATCGACGACCAGACTAATGGCTATGGCGTGTCTATTTCTGGTAAATACAATCTGTCGCCCAAAGACGACATTCGTTTCACGGTGAACACTGGGGAGGGCATAGGCCGCTATATAGGCTTGAATACCAGTAATGATGCAGTCGTAGCTGCTGATGGCACCCTGGATGCTATTCCTGTGACTGCCTATGCGCTCGCTTACCGTCATATGTGGGACGACAAATGGCGCTCTAACTTTATTTATTCGGCGCAAAGTATCGACAACGACTCCGCCTTGACCGGTGGCGCTGTAACCGACAAGACCAGCAGCATTGCTGTGAACCTGATTTATCAGGCTGCCAGTAAGCTGATGTATGGTGTCGAACTGCGTCATGCCACCCGTGAAGTGGTGTCTGGTGCTGACGGTGACTTAAATCGCGTGCAGTTCAGCGCTATGTATACCTTCTAATAACGGCATTTCCGTCAAACTGAAGGCCGCTCCGGCGGCCTTTTTTGCTTTTTCGTAGTTTATTTCTTCGCTTTGCTCGTTTGTTGAGCGGTTGAGCGTGATTATCATCAAAATGTCACTTTAGCGCTTGCGTAAAGTTCTGGGGCCCCTATAATGCGCGCCATGCCGACGGGGTGAAGCGAAAGCGACTCTGGTGGTGA
>NZ_JBHSGB010000013.1:0-108804 GCF_042654345.1 Rheinheimera marina | reverse complement strand
ATGCGGTTGATGGTTTGTGTTGTTTGGCGACTGATCAGATCGCTCAAACCGCATTGAGTTCCCGCCTACAAGTGATCTACTAATTGGAACAGTTATTTAGGGTGCAATTCTTTGTATCTGTTGGAGGTAATGTTGTCAATCTGACAGGCAAAGAATGGAGATGAAATTAAGGTGGAGAAACAAGCTGAAATGCATGGTTAGCAACAAGATCAAGGGGCTGCCTAGCCCCTTGATCTTGTTAATAAAATTTAGTTACCCAACGCTTTGTTGACGGTAAACAAATCTTCTTCAGTCAGAGTGCCGGCGGCCTGCTTCAGCGCCAGGATCGACAAAATATAGTCATAACGGGCTTTGGACAGGTTGCGGCGAGCGTTGAACAGGTTACGGGTGCTTTGCAGTACGTCGACGATAGTCCGGGTACCCACTTCAAAACCAGCTTCAGTGGCTTTCAGTGCTGATTCGGCTGAAACCACCGCTTGCTGCAATGCTTTGGTGCTGGAGATTAACGAACCCACATTGTTGTAGTTGCTGCGAACTTGACGCACCACACTGCGGTAGCTCAGTTCCAGATCTTCGGAGGCTTCCACATAATTGGCACGTTTTACCGCTTCATTGGCTGAGGTGGCACCGCCAGAGTAGATTGGCACGGACAGTTCCAGGCCTACTGAGCTGCTGTCGGCTTTTGGTGAATTAAAAGTGATGTCGGTGTCCCGGTTTTTGCTTTTGCTGTCGCTAAACCCGGTTTGAGCGGTGAAGTCCACCGTCGGGTAATGGCCTGATTCCGCTACATTGATATTGTGCTCAGCAATCTCCACCGACAGTTTGCGGACTTTCAGCTCCAGGTTGTTGTCCTGCGCCAGTTGCACCCAATCCTGTGGACTGGCTGGGTTAGGCTGAGACGGGGCAAAGCGGCTGGTATTCAGTGTATCCAGCTGGGAATGGTATTCACCGGTAATTTCACGCAGGTATTCTCGGGCGATTTCCAGTGAGTTTTGTGCGGCAATTTCGCTGGCCACAGCGCTGTCAAACTGCGCTTGTGCTTCGTGCACGTCAGTAATAGCCGTTAAACCGACCGCGAAGCGTTGTTTGGTTTGTTCCAGCTGACGCTCAATGGCGCGTTTTTCGGCTACGACAAAACTTAAATCGTCGTCGGCTGACAACACATCAAAGTACGCCTGAGACACACGCACAATCAGCGCCTGGACGGTCGCGTTGTAAGCCGTCTGGCTTTGCAGTGCTACTTTTTCAGAGATTTCTAGGTTTTCCCAGTTGCTCCAGTCAAACACTGACTGACGCAAAGCAATGCCTGCGCTGGTCGAGGTGCTTTCTGCTTTGTATTGGGTGCCGGTTTCAGAATTGTACTGATCACCAATTGACTTGTTGGCACTGGCGCTGAAACCAATTTGAGGCAGCAGGCTGGCTTTGCTGACATCAATGGCGGCTTTGGCTGCATCACGGGTTGCCGCCGCTTTCAGTACCTGCGGATCCTTTTTGGTGGCCAGCTGATAAATGGTTTGCAAATTTTCGGCGTTCGCCTGCACACTCAACAGCGCCAGAGTGGTCGCGATGACAGTGCTCAACAGGGTCTTTTTCATAAACTAAATTCCATTATTTAGCGAAAGTGATGTCATCATACTCTGTGAAAACGGAGCAGGTAACGAAATAAAGCGTAAAAGATGTACGCTCAAGTGTAACAGAATGTGAGATCTCAAATGACTGATTTCAAGCCGGAAAATTATCCATTCTTTTCCAGGGCCGATGTTGAGGTTGTCGACAGGCAGACAGTTTTTCAGGGTTTTTTCCGGATTGACCAGTACAAAATCCGCCACGCGCTGTTTAATGGCGGCCACAGTGGCGTATTTCAGCGTGAGTTGTTTGAACGGGGCCATGCGGTGGTGGTGTTACCCTACAACCCACAAACAGATGAGCTGGTGCTGATCGAACAATTCCGCGTCGGGGCCTTGGATAACCCGAATGGCCCCTGGTTGCTGGAAGCCATAGCGGGCATGATTGAAGCCGGTGAAAGCACAGAGCAGGTGGCCCAGCGCGAAGCCGAAGAAGAAGCCGGTCTGGTACTGGAGCAGTTCTTGCCTATGCTGAGCTATCAGAGCAGCCCGGGAGGCAGCACCGAACGCATTCATTTGTTACTGGCGCGCCTTGCGCAGCGGGAGGTGGCTGGGGTCTATGGTCTGGCCGATGAAAATGAAGATATTAAAGTCCATTTACTGCAACGTTCAGACGCTATGCTGTTACTGAAGGCCGGAAAAATAGACAATGCCGCTACGGTGATTGCGTTACAATGGTTGACGCTGAACCTCAGGCAGGTGATTGAAAACTGGAGCTAAAGTGAACCAATTGCAGCTTGCACGCAAAAAATATGTGCCTTACTTGCCAGACTTTCTCAGTCTGTGCGAGCGCAATTATGCGCAGCTGCGTTTTTTCCTGCCACGTACCGAGCGGCAAGGTGAGCAACACCTTATCCATATCAGTGCCAGCGAAAGTTACCGGGTGGAAGTGCTGGAGCGCTGCAAATACACAGTGACAGTGCGGATTGAATTGCTCAAAGAGCAGAGTAAACCCTGGTTCCACCCTCAATTTGAGGTGCGGCTCTATCACGACGCCCGTATGGCCGAAGTGCTGGCTTGCCAGCATGTTCGTCAGCTGCGGGCTGTCTATAGCTATCCCAATGTGGATATGCTGCTGCCCGACGAAAAAGTACAAATTAACCTGCTGCTGCGTGACTGGTTGAAGCTGTGTGCGCGCCGCGGCTATCAGACCACCGAATTGCTGGCCTGATTAAACTTCGCGCTTTAGAACCGGACACATCGATGAAACTTGCCTTATACCTGCATGGCTTCGCCAGCTCTTCGTTATCCGAAAAAGCGGTGCAAACCCGCGACTATTTTGCCGCACAATTGCCGCAAGTGCAGCTGCTGACCCCGGACTTACCTTATACGCCAGACGAAGCGATTGCGGCTATTGAACTGGCGCTGGACGGCCGTCGGCCGGATGCGGTGATTGGCAGTTCTTTGGGGGGCTTTCTGGCAACCTGGGTGGCAGAGCGTTATGGCTGCCTTGCTGTGCTCGTCAACCCGGCGGTGCAGCCTGACCAGTTACTCAGCCAGCATTTTGGTGTCTATCGCCACTCGGTGTTGCAGCAGGATTTTTTGGTGAATGCAGAGCAAATGCCGAAATTGCGTGTGCTGGAAAGGCAACCCACCCAACCTGACCGTTACCTGGTGTTGCTGCAAAGCGGTGATGAAGTGCTGGATTACCGTAAGGCCGAGCACTGGTATCAGGGCTGTCAGATTGAAACCGTGCAGGGCGGCGACCATAGCTTTGTCGGTTACGCCAATTATCTGCCTGCTATTGTCAAGTTTTGCCAATTCGCGTAAAACACTGTTTGTTAATACAGTTATTTTGAGAGCTGAAGCCTGTTATGACTGAGAGTCAATACAACGCCGATTCCATTGAGGTGCTGACGGGCCTTGAGCCGGTGCAGCGCCGTCCTGGGATGTACACCGACACCACCAGACCCAATCACCTGGGGCAGGAAGTCATCGACAACAGCGTCGACGAAGCGCTGGCTGGCCATGCCGATACAGTGCACGTCATTTTGCACGCTGACCAATCATTGGAAGTCATCGACAATGGTCGAGGTATGCCGGTCGATATTCACCCGGAAGAAGGGGTTAGCGGTGTTGAACTAATCCTCTGCCGTTTGCATGCTGGTGGCAAGTTCTCCAATAAAAACTATCAATTCTCCGGTGGTCTGCACGGCGTCGGTATTTCTGTGGTGAACGCCTTATCTGGCCGGGTCGAAGTGGCGGTGCGCCGCGACGGCAATGTTTATGAAATTGCCTTTGAACATGGCAATAAAGTGTCAGAGCTCGCCATTACCGGCACTGTAGGTAAACGCAATACCGGCACCCGGGTACGGTTCTGGCCTGCACCTCAGTATTTTGATTCAGCAAAGTTTTCGGTCAGCCGGCTGCTGCATGTGCTCAAAGCCAAAGCAGTGCTCTGCCCCGGACTCACCATTAAGTTTGATGACAAGGTCAATGAGCAAAGCTACCAGTGGTGTTATCAGGCTGGGATCAAAGATTATTTAGCCGATGCCGTCAAAGAAATGGTCGCGCTACCGGAAAGCCCTTTTGTCGGCAATTTCAATGCAAAAACCGAAGCGGTGGAATGGGCCGTGCTGTGGTTGCCGGAAGGTGGCGAGCTGGTCACCGAAAGCTATGTCAACCTGATCCCAACCGCGCAGGGCGGTACTCACGTTAATGGCTTGCGCCAGGGCTTACTGGAAGCACTGCGCGATTTCTGTGAATTCCGCAACCTGTTACCGCGTGGTATCAAACTGACACCGGAAGATGTCTGGGATCGCTGTGCTTATATTCTTTCGCTGAAAATGCAGGAGCCGCAGTTTGCCGGCCAGACCAAAGAAAAACTGTCGTCGCGCCAAAGCGCCGCTTTTGTGACCGGCGTGGTCAAAGATGCCTTTAGCTTATGGCTGAACGAGCACACTGACATCGCTGAGCAGCTGGCGGCTTTTTGTATCAGCAACGCACAGAAACGCTTAAAAGCTGCCACTAAGGTGGTGCGGAAGAAAGTGACGGCGGGCCCGGCCTTGCCCGGCAAACTGGCTGACTGCAGTGCGCAGGATTTAAACCGTACCGAACTCTTCCTGGTGGAAGGGGATTCTGCAGGGGGGTCTGCCAAACAAGCGCGTGACAGAGAGTTTCAGGCCGTGATGCCGCTGCGCGGTAAAATCCTCAACACCTGGGAAGTGGAATCCGAACAAATTCTGGGTTCGCAGGAAGTGCATGACATTTCTGTCGCTATTGGCATGGACCCAAACAGTGCAGATTTAAGCCAGCTGCGCTATGGAAAAATTTGTATTCTGGCTGACGCCGACTCCGACGGTCTGCACATTGCAACCTTGCTGTGTGCGCTCTTTATGCAGCATTTCCGCCCGCTGGTGCAGGCTGGCCACGTGTATGTGGCGATGCCGCCTTTGTACCGTATCGACTGTGGCAAAGAGGTGTATTACGCACTGGATGAAGACGAGAAAAACGGCATTCTTGAGCGGCTGGAAGCGGAGAAAAAACGCGGCAAAATCAACGTGCAACGCTTTAAAGGTTTGGGTGAAATGAACCCACTGCAGTTACGGGAAACCACCATGGACCCGAATACCAGACGTCTGGTGCAACTGACCATTGATGACGTGACACAGACGCTGGAAACCATGGATATGCTGTTGGCGAAAAAGCGTGCGACCGATCGCAAAGACTGGCTGGAACTGAAAGGAGACAGAGCAGTTCTGGCTTAAAGGAAGCATAGAAGAGATGACACAACAACAATACCCCAGGTTATGGGGAGCTGTGCTGAGCTTTTTAATGCTGCTAAGTGTGCCATTGGCCGCGCAGGAGCCAGACTGGCTGAGCCAGGTGCGGCAACAAAAAGCGCAGCAACCTGACGCGATGCTGCACTTGTTACAGCAACACCAGACTGAATTTGCCAGCTGGGACCGGGCTGTGCAATTGCAGTACCTGCTGCAGCAGGCCGACATTTTTGAAAGCCTGGAAAAATACCAACAGCAGCAACAGGTGGCTGAGCGGGCACTGGAATTGTTGGCTGACGAGCGTACAGAGCTGACGGTGGAGTTTTGGAATAATCTGGGCTTTGCCCGCGAAATGCAGGGCCAGTACCAGCAAGCCATGCAGCAGTATCAGCAAGCCTCAGAACTGGCCAGGCAACTGGGGCTGCAAAAGCTGGCGATTGAAGCCGACATCAATATTGCCGCTATTTACTCAGCGGACGAAAAATACCAGGACGCCTTGCAGTTGCTGAAAGCCTGCTATGAACAGGCTGCTCAGCTGAAGGATGAAGAAACCCAAGCCTATGTGAATTCAGAACTGGGTTTGCTGTATCTGACTTTGGGTTTTGATCGTGATGCGCGCCAGTTTATGCAGCAGGCATTGGCCAGCTATAAAAAACTGGGCTTTCAGAAAGAGCAATTGGATGTGTTGTTTAATCTGGCGACCAGTTACAGCCAGGCGGAAGATTATGCCTTGTCGATGCAGTACTACGACGAACTGCTGCAGCTGGCCAAAGCGCAAAACGACAAGGTCAATCTGTACTTCGCGTATCTGGGGCTGGCGTCGACCAGCCGCAGCAGTGACAAAACTGACGCCGCTCTGGCTTACATCGAAAAAGCAGAACAGTATCTGCCGGCTTTGCAGTCGACCTATCAGAATGCGATGCACCATTTGGAGCGAGCGATGATTTCACGCGACCTGGGGCAAATATCGCTGGCGAGTCAGCAACTTGAGCAGGCAGAACAGGCATTAGCGCAAGGGGAGAACAACCAGAACCAGTCCAGCCGGCTGGGGATGCTGCGGTTAAAAGCCAAGCTGGAAGCGGATTTAGGTCGTTATCAGCAGGCTTATCAGCATCTGGACGAGTTTTACACCGGTTACCGTAAGCTGCGTAACAAAGAACATGAACTGTCGGTGGAACGGTTGCGGCTGGCGTTTGACGTGGAGCGTCAGGCGGCGGCCAACGAATTGCTGGCCAAAGACAATGAACTCAAAGCCATGCGTTTGCAGGAAGTGGAACGTAACCGCCAGATCCAATGGCTGTGGATCACCATTTTCGGCTTTACCACGCTGATTTTACTTATTTTATTATTATGGCAACTGACCCGGCGGCAACAGCAGCTGACGGCTCAGCGCTCTGAGCACGGAAACAGCAAATGACAGATATCCAGATTTCTGCCGACGGCGTCGAGCAGCTGCCGCTACGCCGTTTTACCGAAGAGGCGTACCTGAATTATTCGATGTACGTCATTATGGACCGGGCCTTACCTCATATTGGTGACGGCCTGAAACCGGTGCAGCGCCGTATCGTCTATGCGATGTCTGAACTGGGCTTATCGCATCTGGCGAAATACAAAAAATCCGCCCGTACCGTCGGTGACGTATTGGGTAAGTTCCACCCACATGGCGACAGCGCCTGCTACGAAGCCATGGTGTTGATGGCGCAGCCGTTTTCTTACCGTTACCCGCTGGTCGATGGTCAGGGTAACTGGGGGGCGCCGGACGATCCGAAATCCTTTGCTGCGATGCGTTACACCGAAGCCAAGTTATCCCGCTTCAGCGAAGTGCTGCTGTCCGAGCTGGGCCAGGGCACCACCGACTGGGTACCGAACTTTGACGGCACGCTGGATGAACCCAAAGTCTTACCCTCGCGGTTGCCGCATATTCTGTTGAACGGCATTACCGGTATTGCTGTGGGGATGGCAACCGATATTCCGCCTCATAATGTGCGTGAAGTCGCCAATGCAGCGGCCCTGTTGCTGGACAACCCCAAGGCGACAGTGCCGGATCTGATGCAGTACATTCAGGGCCCGGATTATCCGACGGACGCGGAGATCATCAGCCCGGCACATGAAATTCAGGCGATGTATGAAACCGGCCGTGGCAGCGTCAAAATGCGGGCTGTCTACCAGATTGAAGACGGTGACATCGTGATCACCGCGTTGCCGCATCAGGCCTCTGGTTCGAAAGTGCTGGAGCAAATTGCCGCGCAGATGAACGCGAAAAAGCTGCCTATGGTGTCGGACCTGCGCGATGAATCGGACCATGAAAACCCAACCCGAATTGTCATTGTGCCGCGGTCGAACCGGGTCGAGGTGGAGCCATTAATGGCGCATCTGTTCGCCACCACCGATCTGGAGAAAAGCTACCGGGTGAACCTGAATATTCTTGGTTTGGATTTGCGGCCGCGGGTAAAAGGCCTGGTGGAAATTCTGACCGAATGGCTGACCTTCCGCCGCGATACAGTGCGCAAGCGTCTGCAGTACCGGTTAAACAAAGTGCTGGACCGCCTGCATGTGTTGGAAGGTTTGTTGATTGCCTTCCTCAATATTGATGAAGTGATCCGCATTATTCGCGAAAACGATGAACCCAAGCCGGTACTGATGAGCCATTTTGGCATTACCGAACGTCAGGCTGAGGCGATTTTAGAGTTGAAGCTGCGTCATCTGGCCAAACTGGAAGAGATGAAAATTCGCGGTGAACAGGCCGAGCTGGAAAAAGAGCGGCTGTACCTCGAAGGTGTTTTAGGCTCTGAGAAAAAGCTGACCAAACTTATTCGCGATGAGCTGATGGCCGATGCAGAAAAATACGGCGACGAGCGTCGTAGCCCTATTGTGATGCGTACTGAAGCCAAGGCTTTGAGCGAAAAAGAGCTGCTGCCAAGCGAACCGGTGACTGTGGTGTTGTCGGAAAAAGGTTGGGTGCGTTGTGCCAAAGGTCATGATGTGGACGGCAACAGCCTGCAGTACAAAGCCGGTGACGGTTTCCGCGCGGCGGCAATAGGCCGCAGTAACCAGCAAGCGGCCTTTCTGGATTCTTCCGGCCGCAGTTTTGCCTGTGAAGCCCATGATTTACCGTCGGCCCGCGGTCAGGGCGAACCCTTGTCTGGCCGGTTTGCCATAGTAGCAGGGGAGAGCTTTGAGCATGTGTTGATGGCCGAAGATGCGCAGAAACTGCTGCTGGCCAGTGACGCCGGTTATGGTTTTGTCGGTACCTTTGTCGACCTGGTCAGCCGTAACAAAGCTGGTAAAGCGGTGTTGACCTTGCCTACTGGTGCTAAAGTATTGCCGCCGGTCGCCATTAAAAATGCTGACACCGATTTGGTGGTGGCGATTAGCACCGAAGGCCGTATGCTGGTGTTTCCGCTGTCGGAGCTGCCGCAACTGTCTAAAGGCAAAGGCAATAAGATTATTTCGATCCCATCGGCCCGAGCAGCCAGCCGCGAAGAGTATGTCAAGTTGCTGGCTGTGGTGCCACAGCAAAGCGCGGTGACTCTGGTGGCAGGCAAACGCAAAATGACCATCAAAGCCGATGATTTGCAGCATTATCTGGGCGAGCGTGGCCGTCGTGGGAACAAATTGCCACGTGGCCTGCAGCGTATTGATGAGTTGTTAGTTGGAGAAGTGGAGTAGTTGACTGCCTGATCGCGACAGATCAAACCAGACTAAGCGGTTGAAACCGCTATACTCGGGCCCTTGCAATGACAAGGGCCTTTTTATTGTGTTAGCTGTGATTCGTTTAGTATTGATCGCCGTATTTATTGTGTTGACCGCCGTCGTGGGTTTAGCTATCTGCCTGATCAAACCTTTTTATCCTCCCAACACCGCCCGCTTCGCTCATTGGTACGGCTGGGCTGCACGGATTTTTGGCATGCAGGTCGAAATTCGTCGTGCCGAAGGCATTCGCGATGCCATGCCTTGTGTCTTTGTGGCGAATCACCAAAACAGTTATGACTTGTTTACCCTGTCGGGTTCTTTATTACCTGGCACAGTGACCATTGGCAAAAAGAGCCTGAAGTGGATCCCATTTTTTGGGCAGCTGTACTGGCTGGCCGGTAATATCCTGATTGACCGCGCCAACCGCAGTAAAGCAGTGGGCACCATGCAGGGTGCTGTGGACCATATTCAGCAGGATAAAGTCTCGGTCTGGGTGTTCCCTGAAGGCACCCGCAGTTATGGCCGTGGCTTGTTGCCATTTAAAACCGGTGCTTTCCATATTGCCCAGCAAGCTGGCGTGCCTGTGGTGCCGGTGGTGATGAGCAGCACCCATAAAGTCCGGCTGAATAAATGGAATAACGGCAAAGTGATTATTCAAATGTTAGCCCCGGTGCCAGCCTCGGCAGAGCAACCAGTGCGTGAGCTGATGGATACTGTGCGTCAGCAAATGCAGGACACTCTGACAGCGCTTGATAGCGAACTGGCAAGCGACTACACTGCCGGTTCTGTCACTGTTACGGGATAACCTCATGGAAAACTGGAAAGAATTTGCTGAAGACACCATTGCCGCATTAATGGAAGATGGCAGCGATCCGGATGCGGAATACACGATTGAGCACCATTTTTACCATGAAGATTTTACCAAGCTGGAAAAGCTGGCGGTGGAAGTATTCAAACTGGGTTTTGAAGTAACGGACGCCGAAGAAGTGGAATTTGAAGAAGGCGGCAGTGCCTGGGTATTTGATGCCATTCGTGAACAGTCACTGGATGCAGATACTATTACTGCAGACGCAGTCAAACTGGACCAGCTGGCACAAAAGTTTGGTGTCGATTATGACGGCTGGGGCACCTACTTTGAAGGTGGCGAAGAAGGCGATGACGACTTCGATGACGAAGAAGAGGACGACGAGCCGCGTCACTGACAGTGACGGCCATCACGTCTGATAAAAAACCGCCCTAAGGCGGTTTTTTGCTTTGAGCCCGCTAACGAGCGGGCTTTTTCACATACTGTCGCTCAAAGTGAGTTCAGGAAGGTTTTGACGGCTGCTCGCTGCTCAGCAGTCAACTGCTCATACAGACTACGGCTTTGCGTTGCTTCACCGCCATGCCACAAAATGGCTTCGTCCAGAGTACGGGCACGGCCATCATGCAGGTAACGTACGTTGTCTGCGCCGCCTTGCACATAACTCAGACTGCCCAGGCCCCACAAGGGCGCGGTACGCCACATGGAGGCGCTGGCATCGCCTTGTGGCAAGGTATCCGCCAGACCTGGCCCCATGTCATGCAGCAATAAATCGCTGTACGGCTGGATCTTCTGATTGCGCAGTTCAGCCAATGGATGGTTATTGCCTGTGGTAAAACTGGCGGTATGGCAGGCGACACACTGGCTTTGCACAAAGAGCTGCTTGCCTTGCTGAATAAGTTCAGGGTTCACATCGTGTTCTGGTGAGACACGGATGCCAGCCGGATAGCCACTGCGTAAGCTGCGCTGGGCCGGTACCCCTAACAACCCCAGATACTGGCTTAATTGCTGCAATTCAGTTTCTGAAACCGCGCTGCTGCCGGTGGACTGCTGGCAGTCGTTGGCGGCTTTCTGGCAAGAACGCTGCGGATACACCGGGCTGGTCACCCCCATGTCCTGCAGCAGAGCTTCAGCGGCCTGATGACGGGCTGATATTTTGGTCGCTTTCCAGCCAAAACGTCCCAGCTGACGGGCACCGGTTTCCGGGTTTTGTACCCAATGCGCCACGCCTTTGACACCGTCGCCATTGGCATCATTAATATCGACGTTGGCCAGAATGGCTTGTTCAGGGATGGCTTCCAGCAGCCCCATGCCGATGACCTGAGGGGCCTGACGCACCGAGTAGAGCTCAGGCACCGGACCTTTAAACTCGTACAGTGGCTTTTGCAGCTCGACCTGGCTGCCGTCCGCTAAGGTTCGCAGCTCCGTCTGGTAGCCCGTCAGGTAGACATTAAAGTCTGCTGCCTGAGGATCGCGGCTTTTGCTTTGAATATTCAGGCCATAGACAGGGTCTGGCAGTAGCTGGTTGTTTTGCATGGTTCCGGTAAAGACCGAATAGGTCTCCAGCGTTTTACCAGGCTGCAAGGTCAGGCTGCGGCCGTTATTCAGGTGACAACCAATACAGCGTTCATTGTTGTACCTTGGTCCCAGTTGATTCTGGTGTTCGGTAAAAACCGGGTTCTGGGTCGGCGATTCGGAGTGAATACCGGACAAAAATGAGCTGTGGAACAAGCGGCGTCCTTTAACAAAGCGCATGGTATTGCCAATGCCGATGTTATTGGCCATTTGCTGGAACATACGGAACGGCTCTTCCGAGTAGTTGTACGACACACTGGTTTCGCCGCCGAGCAAGGTATGCTCAGGCAGAGGCTCTGAATCCAGGTTCGGTACCACACCATACCAGGGGCGTAAGCCAACACCAACTATATACAGCTGCTCGAAGGAGTAATAACGCTCACCACCACCATCGATCACCGGAGTCAGCAGCCGTGGCGCTGGCGCCAGCTCTATTTTGTCGCCAACTTTTAACGGGCTATGGGGGCTGGTGCGCCAGTTGGAGTTAAAGCTCATCATGCATTCGCGTTTGCCAGCGTGACACAAAGGCTGACCGTCTTCGTTCGGATTATTGAAGCCATAATTCAATGACCAGCCAAAATCACGTACGTCCGGGTTTTCAATATTGCGGAACAGGCTAAAGGTGGTGCCGCGGAAGCTGCCTTCGTTCACATGCAGCCAGACTTCTATGCTGTTGCCACCGGCTGGAATACTGTCGCGAATTTCCAGACCAAAGGTGCGGTTTTGGAAATAAAAAGGCGGGAAGGTCAGGTAACGACCGGGGCCTTGATCCGGCGCATCCCAGGCTTCTCCCCGTTCACGGGCATGGCGCTCTGTCGGGCGGGCCCCCATCAGGGTCACCAGGGTGCCGTCAGCTTCTTTGTACTGAATTTTTTCAATCACTTCGGTGTTGGCCGGAAACAGTGGCAGGGCGCCCTCAGGTAAAGGCACTGGCTCTGGTTCGGGTTCAGTCGGAGTGCCTGGGTCTGTTGGCTCAGGAGGCTCTGTTGGATCTGTAGGTTCAGCTTCGGGCCCAAACACTTCCAGCTCCCGGATGGAATAGCCCCAGGCATTGCCTGAACTGCGGCTTTGTGCCAGTACTCGCAGGTAGCGGTAGCTTGCACTTAAATCGAAGCGGTCAGTTCTGTTACCGAACTCATCAATATAAGGGCTGGCGAGGGTGCTCCACTGACTGTTATCCAGCGAGCCCTGAATTTGATAAGCGGCGGCATTGGCAGCCTCCCAATGAATGGCCACTTGCTGGATCGGGCTGACGGAGCCGAGATCCACTGACAACCAGGCTGAGGTTTCACTGTGCTCAGATTCCCAGCGACTGTCGGCATTGCCGTCGACTGCTCTGCTTGAAGACTGCAAGTGGCTGCTGGCATAACTGGTTTTGCCCTTGGCCAGATTGATACTACCCGCCGGTGGCACGTCTGCTGGTGGGGCTTGCGTTTCACCCTCAGTGCCGAGCACCCGCAATTCCCAGATGGAAAAACCATAGCCGTTATGGGCTGCATGTTTAGTGGCAAAAATACGCAGGTAGCGCAGCTTGACATCCAGCTCGATACTGTCAGTTCTGTTACCCTTTTGGCCGCCAGTTTGGGTGGAGACTGTGGTCCAGTGTTCGTTGTCATCCGAGCCCTGTAGCTCGTAGATTTCTGCGTTGGCATCTTCCCAGTCAATCTGCACCTGGCTGATATGACTGATGCTGCCCAGGTCTACCGCCAGCCAGCTTGGCGCAACTTTGTGGACGGACTCCCAGCGGCTGTTGCTGTCACCATCAACGGCCAGTTTCGCCCGCCTTAGTTCAGTACTGGCGGTCACTTTTTTGTTAAGCGCCAGATTTTGCTCGTCGGCTGATGCGGCGCCAGCAGACAACAGCAGGATGGCCAGCAAGCCCCTACTCAGGGGTTGCCCCCCTAAGTAGTTGGCGATGCGGCCTGTGGTTCTGGTATGCGAGTCCATAACATCTCCTTTGGTGATCGAGTTAAACAGACGTATCAGTGCTTGTTTAGTGTGCTGATCTGCCAGTTAAGTGTTTTGCAGAGCCTTGTTTCAAACAGAAGTGGGCTTGAAAGCAGACGCCAGCTTTATGATAAAGCGGCCAGTGTGAAACAGTGGTGAAGGCCAAATTGTATTTATTTGTGAGAGGTAAAGATTTGTTTGGTGAATGATAATTACTATCATTATCAGTCTTTTGTTTGGTATGATAAATAAGAACTTTTATCCACATTTTAGATAAACAGAGGACTTCATGATCAGTAAACCCATCTTTGCTCTTTCTCCTGTCATGCTGGCGTTTGGGTTGCATGCCCATGCCGCAGAAGTGGCAGATGCGCAAGGCAACCAGGCCAATGAAGACAGTGTTGAAGTGATCCGTATTGTCGAAAGCCGGATCCAGCGTGTTAGTTCTGGTGCTACGGGTTTAGGTCTGGATAGTTTTGATACACCGCAGTCGCTGTCGATTATTGAACAGGACACTATTGCTGATTATGGTCTGAGTGATATCAACAGCTTGTTCAAACACGTGACTGGTATCAATGTGGATCAAAGCGAAACCGACCGGACCTACTTTAACTCCCGTGGTTTTGATATCAGCAGTATGCATATCGACGGTTCAGGCATTCCTTTTGGTGATATTTTTGTTGGCGATTTAGATACGGCCATTTACGAAAAAATTGAGTTTATCCGTGGCTCGAATGGCCTGATCACGGGTCTGGGTAACCCGTCAGGCACAGTCAATTACGTCAGAAAACGACCGAAAAACGAGACCGAAGGCAGTGTGGACCTGAGTTATGGCCGTTGGTCGAATATGCGGGCTGTGGCTGATGTCTCGACGCCATTAACCGACTCAGGCAGCTGGGCTGCCAGGGCGGTCGTGGTACATCAGGACAAAGAAAGCTGGTTAGACTTGTACGGCAACAACCGTACTGTGCTGTATGGCGTGGTGGACGGTCAACTGAGCGATTCTGTAGCGCTGACCTTTGGTTACACCTATCAGGATAACAACAGCAATGGCGTCACCTGGGGCGCAGTGCCACTGATTTACTCAGACGGCACCCAAGTTGATTTTTCCCGCTCTGTCAGCTCTGCGATGGACTGGTCTTATTGGGATACGTTAAATAACACAGCGTTTGCGGAACTGAGCTGGTTCATCAACGAAAACCTGAATTTCACCAGCAAACTGAACCATATCAAGTACGAAGAGCAATCTGAGTTGTTTTACACCTATTCCAATACCGGCATGGACCCGGAAACAGGCTTAGGTATGTTGGGTTACCCAGGCAAATTCTCAGCCGATGATAAAACGCTGATTTGGGACAACACCCTGCAAGGCTCCTTTGTGGCCTGGGATCTGGAGCATAAGTTTAACTTCGGCGTTAGTCTGGCTGACGCAGAAACCAGCGATCTGGATTATGGAGCGCTCAGTGGTTTTGATGTGATGCCAGCGTTGCCCTGGACAGGTAAAGAGGTGGCAAGACCAGAGTGGGCGGCGCCTTATGAAGCGGGCTTTACCGACGTCAGCCTGAACCGGGTTTATGGCTCGCTGCAACTGGCGCTGACGTCAAACTTTGACCTGGTATTGGGTGCCAGCCTGGTTGATTATGAAAACGAAGGCGAATCCTGGGGCGCATCCACCTCCACCACAGAAGATGGCAGCAGCCCTTATGTAGGCTTTACCTGGGAGCTGGCGGACGGCTTGAATCTGTACGGCAGCTACAGTGATATTTACCAGCCTCAGTACTATTTAAATGAAGATCTTCAGCCGCTGGGCTCTGCACAAGGCAGCAGCCTTGAGATGGGTCTGAAAAAACAATTTGATAATAAATTGCTGGTCACGCTGGCGCTGTTCCGCACAGAACAGGAAAACCTGTACGAGTTTGTTGAATACGGTGATGGTGACGGTGTAGACGATGACGACTACTCAGACGACTTTAACTATGCCATCTACAAAGGCGTGACTGTCGATTCGAATGGTATTGAGCTGGAAGTGTCAGGCCCAATCAGCGACGAATGGACTTTGCAGGGCGGTTTCACGGCGCTCACTATGGACGATGAAAATGGCGACGAAGCCCGTACTTTTATTCCGCGTCGTACCCTGAAGTTGCTGGCTGATTATGCACCGGCCTGGGCCGACAAACTTAATGCAGGTGTCTCTGTGCGCTGGCAAAGTGAAACCTACTTTACCTCTGGTTATGGCCGCATTACTCAAGACAGTTATGCGCTGTTTGGCGGTTATGTGCAGTACCGCTTTAACGACCAGCTGTCGCTTGGCCTGAACCTGGACAATATCAGTGATGAGAAATACTTAAGTTCAGTGCGTACTGAGCAGGCTTTCTACGGCTCGCCAACGAACTACAGCCTGACTTTGCACTGGAATTATTAATCCCGTCGGGGTCAGGTCTTGAATTTTGCATTGCAATGCAAAATTCAAGACCTGACCCCAAAAGATTGGCGGAGTGCAGGCTTTTAGTCAGGCAATTTAAACTGCTGGGCAAGTTCGGTAAAAGCGCGTAGGTAATCGATATCCAGGTCGGCTTCACGGACACCCAAAAAAATTTGTTTCTGGATACCTTCGGCACCAAGCCGAACCGGCAGCACGGCAAAGTTTTGGCTTTGTTCATCGACCAGCCAGCGCGGTAAGGCTGCGACACCTCTGTTATTGGCTACCATCTGCAGCATAATTTCGGTGTTTTCTATCGGCTTATGCTGTTTTGGCAGAATGCCGGCCGGGGTCAGAAACTGGTTGTAAATATCCAGCCGGTCTGTGGGCACCGGGTAGGTGATCAGAGTTTCTGTACTGAGCTGTGCTGGTTGGATCGACTGCTGATTTGCCAACTTGTGGTCGCGGCTAACCGCCAGCACCAGTTCGTAATCAAACACCGGCTGATAATGCAGGCCTTGTTTAAACACTGGATCTGGCGTCACCAGCAGATCAATTTCATAACCAAACAAAGCCGCCAGGCCGCTGAACTGAAACTTCTGTTTCACGTCTACATCAATGTAAGGCCAGGCCTGCAGGAAGGGGGAGACCAGTTTCAGCAGCCACTGGTAACAGGGGTGACATTCCATACCAATACGCAAAGTGCCCCGCTCGCCACTGGCAAACTGGCGCAGACGTTCTTCGGCGTGAGTCAGCTGAGGCAGTAAACGATTAGCGACGGCCAGCAGGTAGTGGCCAGCCTGGGTGAGTTTCAGGCTGCGGCCTTCCCGTAACCAGATATCGGTTCCCAGCTGTTGTTCCAGTTTGCGCATGCTATGACTGAGCGCTGATTGAGTCAGACAGAGCTGACTGGCGGCGGCAGTTAAAGAACCGAGTTCTTCGACCGCCCGCACTATGGCTAAATGGTGACGTTCCAGCATTTAAATGAATTCTGCTCATGGTTTTCTAATTTAATACCACTTTTATTCATTTATGCCCAGCAGCAGTGTGTAAGTCTGCGGTGAAAAGTTATTTTTTATCTCATTTAGTTATAACTTTTCTTCTAAATAATACTTTAGGTTATTTAACAGCTCTGCTGTAATGCGTACATCGCAAACAAAGTTGGGATCCTTCGTATGGCACAAAAAGATCTGCAGCCTGATGTACTGACACAGTTACTGGACAAGCTGGAACGGCTGGTCGGTAAAGTGGAGTTCGGTTCTATCGAGCTGGTGTTTCACCAGGGCAAGCTGGTGCAACTGGAGAAAACCGAAAAACTGCGGCTGGATAAACCCGCTTCTTAATAGTCCCTTCTTTTCGGTCTTCAGCATACCGGACCACCGGCTCTGAGGTTTGATAAGGCAAGGCAAACAGCCTGTTGCTGAGAACTGATATGAGCATTCAATTACAGAACATTCAGAAAAAATTTGGCGATTTTGTCGCTGTCGACAACGTGAACCTGAACATAGGCACAGGCCAGCTCACCGCGCTTTTAGGGCCGTCCGGTTCGGGAAAAACCAGTTTGCTGCGTATTATTGCCGGGTTGGAACAAGCCGACAGTGGCCAGGTCTGGTTTCATGGGCAGGACATTAGCGAGCGCCATGTGTCACAGCGTGGTGTCGGTTTTGTCTTTCAGCATTATGCGCTGTTTAAGCAGATGACAGTGTATGAAAACGTGGCTTTTGGCCTGACGGTTAAACCAAAAAAACAGCGGCCTGCAGCGGCGGAAATTCGGCGTAAAGTGATGCAGTTGCTGGAGCTGGTGCAATTGGATTGGACTGCAGACCGTTACCCGTCACAGTTGTCGGGTGGCCAGCGTCAGCGTATTGCACTGGCCCGGGCGCTGGCGGTGGAGCCGAAGGTGTTACTGCTGGATGAACCCTTTGGCGCACTGGACGCCAAAGTTCGCGCAGAACTGCGGCGCTGGTTACGCCGACTGCATGATGAAATTCATGTCACCAGCGTATTTGTCACGCACGATCAGGAAGAAGCGCTGGAAGTCGCCGATCAGATTGTGGTGATGAACAAAGGCCGCATTGAGCAGCAAGGTTCACCCGAACAAGTGTACGACAACCCGGTGAATCCTTTTGTGTTGGAGTTCCTGGGCAACGTCAATCTGTTCCATGCCAGAATCCGGCCTGGTGGAGTACAGTTGAGCACAGTGGCTGCGCCTGAAACCCAGCAGCAGGATACGCTGGCCTATGTCAGGCCACATGAAATTGAGGTGTTGCTGCAAGCCGACCCTGACAGCATTGCCGCAGAAGTGGACTTGATTACCGTAGTTGGCCCATCGGTGCGGCTCGACTTTGTGGCGCAGGACAATCAGCAACTGATCCAGGTGGAACTAGCCAAAGACAACTTTAAGCGATTAGGGCTGAGCCCAAGGCAACAGGTCTGGCTGAAGCCACAACAAAGCCGGATCTTTTTAGGGGAGGGGATCTGACAAAATTTACGGCTGCACATGAATGTAATCAGAATGCTGCTGGCTGACTGATTTTTCTAAACAACTCTTTTAAATCTGCAAAAACTGCAATAATGTTGCGGCTATAGCGGTAAATGAAGGGTTATCCTCTATGGCGCACCAATCCGGGGTGTATCTGCACAGTCAGCGCCAGCAGCAGCGACTGCGTCAGGTGATTTGGGTCTGTTTTCTCAGCGTGGCCTGCGGCGCCCTGTTATCCGGTCCCCGTTCAGCCGTCTGGCTGACCTTAGTCGCGGCCTTGATGTTGCCTGTGTTTCTCTGGTTAAAAAGTGATGCCTATGAAAAAGCCAATAGCTGGTTGCTGTGGACTTTAACTATTGCAATCAGTGGTTTATTACTGCTCAACAAAGGCATACATGATCCACTGATTATCTGTTACCCAATGATCCTGATGTTTGCTGCATTGTTTGCCGGGCCCAGGCTGTACCTGAGCCTGGTGGTGTTTATGTTGCTGTTTTGCTGTTCATTAGCCACTGTGGACTGGTGGCAACAAAACCTGACTGCAATAGGACCAGTGCGCTGGCAGACCATTATCACCCTGGCTATGCTGTTTGCCGTCTGTGGTTTTGCGGTGCGGATGGTGGCACAGGATTTCCGCACTTTATTAAATGAGTTGTCTGATGAGAACCAACGTGTGCAGGAATCTCATCAAACCATTTTGCATCTGGCGCAGACGGATCGGCTGACCGGGCTGGCTCAGCGTGACTTTGCCCGACAGCGCTTTGAGCAGTGGCATCAGCAAAAGGTGGATTTGGCTATCGTCTTGCTGGACTTGGATCAGTTCAAGCCGGTGAATGATTCTTTGGGCCACAGTGTGGGTGACCAGGTGCTGGCTGCAGTCGCAGGCCGTTTGCGCCAGTTGTTACAGCCAGACGAAATTGCCTGTCGTTTTGGTGGGGATGAATTTGTGCTGGTGCTGTGCACTGTCGACGAATCAGCACTGTTTGGCCGGCTGGATAACCTGCTAAGCAGTCTGCAACAGCCCATTTTGGTTGAGGAATACAGTATTCAGCTGTCAGCATCTGTCGGTGTGGCTTTTTCATCGGCAACGCAGCATGACTTTAATCAGCTGTGCCGGATGGCCGATCAGGCCATGTACAAAGCCAAAGACGCAGGCCGCAACACCTACCTGCTGTACAAACAGGAATGGCAGCAGCATCAGACTGATACGCTGAAATTAATTACTGATTTGCGCCAGGCTGTGCGGGAGCAGCAGTTGGAGCTGCATTACCAGCCAAAATATGAATTAAGCTCGGGCCGGTTGAATGGCGTAGAGGCGTTACTTCGTTGGCGTCACCCTGAGCTAGGTTGGGTTGGTCCACAACATTTTATTCCGGTGGCCGAAGAGACCGGTCTGATTGACAGCCTCGGACTCTGGGTGATCCGGCAAGCCTGTCTGCAGGCTGTCCAGTGGCATCAGGCGGGTCAGTCGCTGGTAGTGGCAGTGAATTTGTCAGCCCGCCAGTTCCGCTCTGGTCAACTGCCGGAGCAGGTGGCGGCTGTGTTGGCCGAAACCGGCTTACCTGCTGAGTTATTGGAGCTGGAACTGACCGAGTCGATGCTGATGGACGAGCAGTATCAGGTGCAACAGCAACTGACACAATTAATGGCTACCGGCGTTAAACTGGCCATTGATGACTTTGGCACTGGGTATTCCAACCTGCATTATCTGAGTAAGTTTCAGGCAGCAACCCTGAAAATTGACCAGTCCTTTATTCTGCAACTGAATAGTTCTATCCGGGATCAAGCTTTAGTCAGCGGCATGATCCAGCTGGCACACAGCTTGGGTCTGGTTGTGGTGGCGGAGGGCGTGGAATTACCCGAAGTGGCCAGTTTGCTAAGCCAAATGCAGTGTGACTCGGCGCAAGGTTATTTGTGGTCTAAACCAGTGACGGCAGAACAGCTTTGGCAATTACTGACCCCTGAATTGATTGAAAAACATAGCTGAAAAAAAGCCCCGGAACGAATTAGGTTACCGGGGCGTCTGATGCGGTTAAGCATAAAGACTCAATCAACAGGACAAGGATAGAGCAGGTGGGGAACCTTGCGCTACAGAGTTAATTTAATAGATTAAAATGTTAGTGTAAATTTAATTTATATTCACTTTTGGAATATGGTAACTCATTCTTCTCATGCCGGTTTTGCCACTCCAGCAGGCTTTTCAACACCAAAGTGACAAGTGCCAGTAATGCCAGTAACGAAGACACCGCAAAAGCAGCGGCAAACTGGTATTCGTTATACAGAATTTCAATATGCAGCGGCATGGTATTGGTTTGTTCGCGAATTTTGCCGGACACCACACTGACTGCACCAAATTCCCCCATAGCACGGGCATTGGCCAGAATAACGCCATACAGCAGTGCCCATTTCACCGAAGGCAAGGTGACACGGAAAAAGGTTTGCCAGCCACTGGCCCCCAGGGTGAGCGCGGCTTCTTCCTGCTCTTTGCCTTGCACCTGCATCAGAGGAATCAGCTCACGGGCAATGAAAGGGAAGGTAATAAAAATGGTGGCCAGCACAATGCCGGGCACGGCAAACATCAGCTGAATATCCTGTTGCTGCAGCCAGGGGCCGAGATAGCCTTGGGCACCAAATAGCAACATTAGGCTCAGACCGACAATCACCGGCGAAACCGCGATGGGTAAATCAATCAGCGTCAGCAGCAACTGCCGGCCACGGAACTGAAATTTGGCAATGGCCCAGCTGGCCGCGAGGCCAAACACTAAATTACTTGGCACCGCAATGGCCGCGGCCAGCAAAGTCAATTGAATGGCATGCAAAGCGGCGGGTTCGGTAATAGAAGCCAGATAAACTTCAGTGCCTTTGGCAAAAGCTTCGCCAAACACAATCACCAGCGGCAGTAACAAAAACAAAGTGAGAAAGGCCAGGGCCAGACTGATCAGTAGCAGTCGTACCCAAAGAGGTTCAGAGGTGGCTTGTTTCACCCGTTCGGCCGGAATGGGCAGGCTATGCTGCGCAGTTTTGAAACTTTGATTACCGGCACTGCTCATGCTTTGGCTCCTGCTCTGTGGTTGCTCCAGTGCTGCAGCGCATTAATCAGCAGCAATAACAAAAACGACAACAGTAACATCACAGTGCCAAGTGCCGCGGCTCCGGCGTAATCGAACTGCTCCAGCCGGGTCATAATCAGCAAGGGGGTAATTTCGGTTTTCATCGGCATATTGCCGCTGATAAACACCACAGAACCGTATTCACCGACTGCTCGGGCAAAAGCCAAGGCAAAACCGGTCAACAGGGACGGCAACAATGCGGGTAACAAAATACGCCTGAAGGTCTGGAAGCGACTGGCTCCCAAGCTGGCAGCAGCTTCTTCCAGCTCTTTTTCCAGATCGGTCAGCACAGGCTGCACAGTGCGCACCACAAAGGGCAGGCCGATAAAAATCAGCGCTATGGTCACCCCCAGCGGACTATAGGCTGATTTAATACCAAAGGCCGCCAAGTGTTGGCCTATCCAGCCATTGGGTGCATAAATCGCCGTCAGCGCAATACCCGCTACGGCGGTGGGTAGGGCAAAAGGCAAATCGACCAGTGCATCCAGCACTTTTTTGCCTGGAAACTGATAACGCACCAGCACCCAGGCCACCAGTAAACCAAACACCAGATTGACGGTAGCAGCGAGTAATGACGCGCCAAAGGTCAGTTGGTAACTGGCAATGGCTCTGGGGCTGGCAATCACGGCCCAGAATTCACTCAGGCTGAGACTGGCCGCTTTCGCCACCAAAGCGGCCAGTGGGATCAGTACAATTAAGGACAGATAGAACACCGAAAAACCAAGTGATAATCCTAAGCCCGGCAATACCTGTCGTCGGTTCTTGCGCACTAAATTCACATTTCTCTCCTGTAAGGCAAAAAGTGCTGACCGAGGTCATCGAATCAGCACTGGACCCTGGTTATGGGTCTGGATTATTTTTAGTGGCTGTTATTGGTAAATCTGGTCAAACACCGCGCCGTCGCTGAAGTGCTGTTGTTGAGCTTTGCTCCAGCCGCCGAAGTCGTTGATGGTCACCAGCTTCAGCTGCGGGAATTGTTGGCTGTACGCTTTTGCTACCTCGGCATTGCGTGGACGGTAATAATGTTTAGCGGCAATCTGTTGGCCCTGAGGGCTATACAGGTACTCCAGATACCCCTGTGCGACTTCAGTATTTCCTTTGGCGGCTGCATTTTTATCCACGACGGCCACTGAAGGTTCGGCCAGAATGGATAAAGAAGGCACCACAATCTCGACCGCATCGGCGCCTAATTCATTGACGGCCAGGAAGGCTTCGTTTTCCCAGGCCAGCAGCACATCACCAATACCACGCTGCACAAAAGTGGTGGTGGAACCGCGGGCGCCTGAATCAAGCACAGGCACGTTTTTATACAGCTGGCCGACAAAATCACGGGCTTTGTCTGCAGAGCCATATTTACCTTCAGCAAAGGCCCAGGCTGCCAGGTAATTCCAGCGCGCCCCGCCTGAGGTTTTTGGGTTTGGAGTGATCACTTCCACGCCGGGTTTTACCAGGTCGTCCCAGTCTTTAATTTGTTTTGGGTTGCCCTTACGCACCAGAAACACAATGGTTGAGGTATAAGGTGCGCTGGCATCCGGCAACCGGCTTTCCCAGTTGTCCGGCAAGAGTTTGGCGATTTGGGCGATAGGGTCGATATCGCCTGCCAGTGCCAGCGTCACCACATCGGCTTTTAAGCCATCAATGACGGCACGCGACTGACTGCCTGAGCCGCCGTGTGACTGCTCAATTTTTACGGTGTCACCGGTTTTTTGTTGCCAGTAGGCCGCAAAAGCCTGGTTGTAATCACGGTACAACTCGCGGGTTGGGTCGTAGGACACGTTGAGTAAAGTGACCTCTTTAGCCTGAGCCGTCAGCGCCAGAGCCACAGTGCCTGCGACCAGCCAGGTTTTCAGTAACGCATTAAATTTTTGCATGATGCTTCCTTAAAGATCAGGTGGATCAGAATCTGAAATCCAGACCGACGGCAAAGGTGCTGTCGCTGGGTTTAACTGTACCGATGGCGGTATCGCCTTCGGTGTCGAGCTGGGCGTAATAGCTATACAGGCGGGCTGCTTCATTCAGCCGGTAGTCCAGCCCCAGTGCTACAGCATCAGCTTTTACATCGTCATAACTGGTGTTCAGCGGTGTGGTTTTTGAATGGCCATATTGCAGCTTGGCTGTCCAGGGGCCGGCGATTTTCCAGGTGGCGTTCAGTACATAACCGTCTTGTTCTTTAAAGGCCGTGCCGCTGGCAGCATCCCATTCGCCTAGAGAGTTAATGCCGTTTTGAGCTCCGCTTGCCGACACCGAAGAACCGACAAAGGTGGTGAAAGGTCCAATGCGGTCTGTGTCGTCATGCTGTTCCGCTGTTTGATAAATGGCACCGAGCTTTACCTGGCCCAAGCTGATTTCACCGGTCAGGCGCAGCGCATCTGTAGCAACCACATTGGAATCTACCGCGACGCCGACAAACCATGTGCCTTTGCCATAGGTCAATGAGCTGGAGTAGCCTGTGGCCAGGCCATCGTCATCCTGCGGATTGCTGGCCGACACCAGCACCCCGGTTTCTTCGTTTTGTACAGCTGCAAGTTTGAATTCAAAGCCTTGCCAGAAAATAGGCGAGTTGTACTGGATCACATTGTCAGGGCGGTTTTCACCGACCAGATAACTGCCAATATCAGCCAAAGCGGCGTCGTTAAAGCGGTCAATATCGGTGCGGGTGATTGGATTGGCTAACAAGGTCTTCAACGGACTGTCGTTTTTGCCCAACAACACAGTGCCCCAACGGCCTTCAATACCTGCGTAAATATTGCGTTGACTAAGCTCACGGCCATTGCTGTTGGTGCCGTTGTCGGCGTCAATGCCGTACTCCACCAGATACACCAGCTTCAGCTCGTCGTTAATGGTGAGGTCTCCTTTAATGCCAAAACGGGAGGCATTGCTTTCAATGGCCCACTGCTCCAGTTCAGGCACAGTGGCGGTCGCGCCTGTATGCAGATAGCTGGCCGGAGTACCGGTCTGGCCGAACTCCAGTTTTTCAAACTTATAGTGCTGGGCTGATAAATTCAGCTTACCGTAAATAGTCGGGCCTGCAGCCTGAGCCTGAGTGCTCAGTGCTGCGGCGACGGCCAGAGCCGTCAAAGCTAAAGGGCGGTAAAAACGGGTCGGCAACTGCCGGGACTTACTTAATTTTCCATAATACTGAGCTGACATAAAAACTCCCAAAGGGCTTTATCGCTCTTCCGGTGTTCCGGTCAGTGTGCTTTTTGAATGTTCCTGGTATGCAGCAGTGAGTGGTGGTGGTTGCTGCCTGCATCGTTGTTTTTAGCCATCTGGATGCATAGAGCTAATGTAGATGCTATTTTTATTTCAAAAAAGAAAGAAATTTGAATTTATTAGTATTAAAAGGAATATAAGGCTAAAAGAAAGGCAATGCTATACAAAGCGAGGAAAGGCAAAGAACTAAGCAGACCCTGTGAGGCATGGATGCCGAACAGGAGCCTATAGGGATATATCCACGGCGCGTCTGCGTGGGCTTTGCCTTTTCCGCAGCATCCAAACCAACTACTGAATAGATAAGCAGTTTTGTATAAAACTGCTTATCTGACGGGCTTTGCTTTTAAGAGTGGCTTTAGCTTGCTGCCAAAGCCTGCGCTAAATCGGCAATCAGGTCGTCAGCATCTTCCACCCCGATACTCAGGCGGACTAAGTTGTCACTGACATTGGCACGTTCCCGGTCTGCCGCTGTCATGGCGGCATGGGTGGTGCTGGCCGGATGGCAGGCCAGGCTTTCCACGTCACCTAAACTGACCGCCTGAGCAAACAGCTGCAACTGATTAAGGAACTTGGCGCAGCGGGCAAAACCACCTTCCAGTTCAATCGCCACCATGCCACCAAAACCTGTGGCTGTCTCTGCTACCGCCTGGTGGCCCGGGTGACTGCTATGGCCTGGGTAATACACTTTCGCCACAGCTGGGTGAGCCGCCAAAAAGTCGGCCACTTTGCGGGCGTTGGCGCAATGCGCATCCATGCGCAGTGGCAGGGTTTTCACGCCACGTTGCAGTAAGTAGGCTTCCTGCGGGCCTATCGGCGAGCCAATATGCTTCAGTGCTACAGTACGAACCTTTTGCATCAGCTCAGTGCGTCCGGCCACTACACCGGCAATGATATCGCCATGACCAGACAGGTATTTGGTGCCGCTGTGCATCACCAGGTCGGCGCCAAGCGCCAATGGCTGAGATAAATAAGGCGTCAGAAAGGTGTTGTCGCAGACCACCAAGGCGCCCACTTTGCGGGCTGCTTCCACCACAATACGGGGGTCAATCACCTTCAGCGTTGGGTTGGTGACAGGTTCAAACAACACCAGTTTGGTGTTGGCTTTCACCCGGTTGGCGAAGTCCTGATCGCTGCTGTAGCGGCTCAGGCTAATACCGGCTCGGGTTAAGGTATTGCGTAAAAAGGCGTCGGTACCGCCGTAGACCGGGTCAATAAAGGCGACTTCATCACCGGCATCCAGCAGGGCATACATAATGGCACTGACGGCGGCCATACCGCTGGCGACCACCAGCGCTTCATCGGCGCCTTCCAGTGCCGCCAGTTTTTGCTCCAGCGCGGCTGTAGTCGGGTTAGCAAAACGGCTGTAGATATAACCCGGGTTCTGGCCAGCAAAACGGGCCTGACCTTCTTCAGCGGTGCCGTAACTAAAGGTGCTGGTAAAATACACCGGCGTGGCTAAGGCGCCAGTGCTTGGGTCAGATCGCTGACCTGCATGGACGGATAACGTTTTAAATTTCATAACTGACCTTGTATCAAGCCGCCGCAGCGGCTGTTTGTATCTGTTGCACTTGACGCTGCGGCTGTGCTGACGGGCGTGTCGCCTTCCGCAACTACTTATGACTTGGGTCTCTCTATATTGCCTTCGCCTGGGTGTAATGGGCTGCAGCCACATCGGGGTGCGAGCGTAATCTGCCTTTTAGCACATTCTGACCTACCTGATAAAACAACGGGTTATTTGGATCGCTGGCCGGACCTTTGGCTTCGGCAGCTAAATGTGACGGCAGAGCCAGCAAAGGCACGGTCGCATCCAGTTGGGCGGCCATAAAGAAAGCACAGGAAAAACGCTCAGTTCCCGCCGCCGGGCTGACCACCCTGTGCATAGTGGCTTTTAAATAGCCATTCGATGCCAGTTCCAGTAACTCACCAATATTCACTACAAAAGCACCGGGCAATGGGGCGACCGACACCCAGCCTTGCTCGGTTTCTACTTCCAGGCCGCTGTGCTCGTCTTGCAGCACCAGGGTCAGGTAGCCAGGGTCCTTGTGTGCGCCTACGCCTTGTTTGCTGCCTTGAGTTTGACCCGGGTAACGGATCAGTTTCATATGGGTGTATGGCCCCTGGCTGATAGTGCTGTCGAGCGCCTCAGCCGGTTGCTGCAGTGCCCGCATTAAAGCCCGCATCAGCTTGACGGTAATGTCGGACAGGCTGTGTTGCCAGCTGAGTAATTCGCTGCGTAGCTCGGGCACCGCTTGTGGCCATTGGTTCGGGCCAATCAGCCCTTGCCAGTCCGGGCTTTGTGCTGTGGTGAGCGGCCTTGGTTGCTCGGCCATAATGTCAAACTGTTCACGAATATCTGGCGCGCCTCGGGTCAGTTCGGCCTGCAGGCCGCTGTAACCGCGGAAATGTGGCGATTTCACCATTTGCACCTGCAGTTTGTCGGCCAGTGGTAAAGCAAAAAATGTTTTCGCCAGTGCCAGGATCTGTTGTTGTCTGGCTTCGGTCTGGCCGTGTCCGGTCAGGTAAAAGAACCCAACATCGCGCGCGGCGACACGCAGCTGCTGGATAAATTGTTGTTGCTCAGCGGCGCAGCCGTCCAGCAGGCTCAGGTCCAGTACCGGTAATGCGGTTTTGCCTGAAGCTGGAAATGGCTGCTGTTGAGTGGTCGATTGCAACATAGGTACCTCTGCGTACAAAAAGCCTGTAGGGCGAATGGCGCGCATTCTAGGCAGTGCTTATGCAGTAATTAACTAATGCTTTCGTATGTTTTAGATACTTTGGTAATAAACGGATGGCTGGATAGTTAGCTGTCTTTTGGTATAAAAGTCTGAATATCTAAAACTTTATGGAATATAAGGACGGTATTTTTGATTGGTCAATTTAACCATTTGATTTTATTTAGTTAAATCACGAGTGGTCGCGTTACTGATTGGTTGTAACGAAATAAGTACTTTAATTTTTAAGAACTGAACGTTCTAAGTAAGGCGAAAAAGAAGAGGCAGCCGTGTTGGCTGCCTCAGTAGGGAACTGCTATCAAGCGATCAGGATAAAGCCGACAAACGCTACGCTGGCAGCAATCAGGCAGTACGGCAGCTGAGTCACCGCGTGCGAGACCAGATTACAACCAGAGCCCTGGGCCGCCAGTACAGTGGAGTCACTGTAGAAGCAGGCCTGGCTGCCAAAAGACGCGGCCGACAGCAAGGCGCCAATCACCAATGGAATGTGGGCTTCGACTGCGTACGCCAGTGGCATTACGATAGGAATTGATACCGCGAAAATACCCCAGCTGGAGCCTGTGGCAAACGAAAGGACCGCCATGGCCAGAAACACGATCGCTGGCAGCATCTGCGCTGTCATGTAAGGCGTCAGGTTTTCAATCACGTACTGTGGCAACAGCAGCTTGTCGCAGACATCTTTAAATACAAAGGCCGCAATCACAGTGCCAATGGCGGGCAGCATGGTTTTAAAACCATTCATCATCACGTCCATCATTTCGGCCAGTGGCATCAGACGCTGATAGCCATAAAACAGCATGGTCAGCACCAGCGTCACCAGCAGGCCTTTCAGTACGTCGATGTCGAAGAAGATGGTAAAGCCAATCAGCATTAACATAGGTACCAGGAAATTCGACAGCTTGCCTTGTTTGCTGGCCTGTTCGAATTCTTCTTCAATGGCATGCACCGCGTATTGGTCGCCAGCTGGCACTTCAGGGTGATGCAGTGCAGCTGTATTGTGCTGAGTGCCGGCCTGAAGAGGAGCCGTGTCGCTATCCATCGCCATACCATTTTGAGCAGCCAGTTCGGCTTTTTTCATCGGGCCAATGGCCGGCATGATTTTCAGCGCAACCAGCATCACCAGTAATACGGCCAGCCAGGGATACAACATGTAAGGAATAGCTGCGGTATAGACGTGAATGCCTTCACCGGCTTCGGCAACTTTGTTGTTCTCCAGCAAACCACCAAAGAAAATAGCCCAGGTGGAAATCGGGATAATGACGCAAATAGGGGCGGCAGTGGAGTCCACAATATAGGCCAGCATCTGGCGGGACACTTTGTAACGGTCCGTCACCCGTTTCATCGCTTCACCCACCGACAGCGCATTCAGATAATCATCAATAAAAATGATGCAGCCCAGCACAAAGGTCATAAACAGCGAAGAACGTGGGCCTGTTGCCAGTTTGGACGCAGAACGGCCAAACGCCAAGGCACCGCCGGTGTGGATCAGCAGGCCAATCAAGGAGCCAAAACCACCACAGACTAAAATCAGCCAGCCGATGGTTTCGTCTTGCATCACGCTGGTGGATATGGAAGAAAAGGTATCAATTAACTCAAGAGGCTGAGTCGGGTACAGCATAAATAAACCTGCGACTGCACCTATGATCAAAGCGAGGATCGGACGCTTGAGCCACACTGCAACCGCCATCACCACCAGAGGTGGGATTAAACTAATGGCACTTGGTGAATCCATTAAAGGGTTCCTTCACAAAGCCTGGCATTGCCAGAAAAGTAAAAAGCCAACCACTGCAAGAAAGGGGCAGCGGAGTGTTTGGTTTAGCTGCCAGAGCCCGGGCCTGAATGGGACTGCTTATACTGCAATTTCTTCAGAACAGGTTACACAACAGAATCAAATTACCGTAGGTAAATTTAGCGGCGCAATAATAACAAAATTTCATCTGCGCACAATCGGCAACAGGGCTTTTCAGCAGGCGTTCAGGTGGCCACTCTCAGACTGAGGAAAACAAAGAGGTTCAGATGAAAAAAGGCGTGGTCGCTGTGGTGCTTGGTCTGCTGTTCAGCAGTTTATTGGGTTGTGCATCAGTACAGATGGAGGTGCAGGTTGCAGACGATATTCCGCCAACCGATTGTTACCCTATCAGCTCTTTTTAAACCGCAGTGTGGAGGGGGCAGAGATGGCAGCGCTTTAGCACTGCCATGATTGGAACAAGCCGGTTTAGGCTTTTGGCGTCGCCAGTTCCATTTTTGCCAGTAAGTCGGCATTGAAACTCAGTTTCACGGTTTTGTTACTGATATCCTGAGTTTTCGCCAGCTCAACCAATGTCGGGTAGCTGGTCGCCAGCACAGACAAGTCATAGCTCCAGACTTCTGTCTGTTCTACGGTTTCTTTGCTCGCTGGTGCGCCAATTTTCTCTTCGACTGCAGCTTTGGTGGTTTTGCCTTCTTCCAGGCCCAATGCTTTACGTACGGCACTGTCCAGCAGTGCGGTCTGAGCACTTTGCTGAGTGTCTTTCAGTGCGCCACCTGCGACATCTTTAACCGATTTCAGCCAGTCAGCCTGAGCGGCAGCTGTGGTCAGAGTCAGGGCGAGCAGAGCGAATTTTAATTTCATAACCTTTTCCTTTGGATTTACGCAGAGCCTGTCTGGCGCAGTAGCCATGGCAACAGACCTGTCAACACCTTGCACCTACAAGGCGCGCGCATGCTAGCTTAGTTTTTGTTTTGTTAAAAATAAGTTGCGACAGGTAAAGCAGAAAGCGGGGTCAGTGTTCAGACTGACCCCGGCAGGGGACTTAAAGTGAAGCGATTTCCGCTTGCTGAGCCTGCAGCTTGGTAATAGCCGCTTCGGCGTCTGCCAACTTCTCACGCTCTTTGGCCAGAACGGCTTCCGGCGCTTTGGCCACAAAGCCTTCGTTGGCCAGTTTAGCGGCCACGCGGTCGCGCTCTTGCTGCTGTTTTTCCAGCGCCTTAGCAATACGTGCCAGCTCGGCTTCTTTGTCAATCAGGCCGGCCATTGGGATCAGAATATCCATCGCGCCTAACAGCTGAGTGGCACTGGCTGGTGCTGTGGTGCCAGCGGCAAGCACAGTAATGCTTTCCAGTTTGGCCAGGTTCAGTAGCAGGGCTTCGTTGGCGGCCAGGCGACGGCTGTCGTCGGCGGACAAGTTACGCAGCAGTACCGGCAGTGGTTTGGTCGGTGCAATGTCCATTTCGCCACGTACCACCCGAATGGCCAGAATAAAATTCTTCACCCACTCAATGTCGGCTTCAACCACGGCGTTGCTCATGCTGGTGTCAGCCTGCGGGTAGGCCTGGTTCATAATGCTTTGCTCAGCGCTGTAATCGGTGCGGGCCAGTGGCGCCACTTTGTGCCAGATTTCTTCAGTGATAAACGGCATCAATGGGTGCATCAGGCGCAGCAGGCTTTCCAGTACCTGCACCAGGGTGCGGCGGGTGCCACGTTGCTGCGCTTCGTCGCCTTTAAACAACACAGGTTTGGTCAGTTCCAGGTACCAGTCACAGAACTGGTTCCAGGTGAACTCATACAGCGTGTTGGCGGCCAGGTCGAAACGGTAGTTGTCCAGATGTTGGCGGAAAGTGGCGACGCAGTCGTTGTAGGCAGATAGGATCCACTGATCCGCCAGTGACAGCGTCACGGCACTGCCGTTGTTGCCATCGACAGCCAGACCGCAGTCTTTGCCGTCGGTCATCATCATCACATAGCGGCTGGCGTTCCATAACTTGTTCACAAAGTTACGGTAACCTTCCAGACGTTTCATATCCCAGTTGATATCACGGCCGGTAGACGCCAGTGCGGCCAGAGTGAAGCGCAGCGCGTCTGTGCCTGAAGCTTCAATGCCATCCGGGAATTGCTTTTTGGTCTGGTTGGCAATTTTCTGCGCCAGTTGTGGCTGCATCATATTGCTGGTGCGTTTGGCCAGCAGGTCGTCCAGGCTGATGCCGTCAATCATGTCCAGCGGGTCAATCACGTTGCCCTTGGATTTTGACATCTTGTCGCCGTTTTCATCGCGGATAAGGCCGGTGACATACACCGTCTTAAACGGCACTTGCGGCTTGCCGTCTTCATCTTTAATGAAGTGCATCGTCATCATAATCATCCGGGCTACCCAGAAGAAAATAATGTCAAAACCTGTCACCAGCACGTCTGTTGGGTGGAAGGTTTTTAAATCCAGCGTTTCTTCAGGCCAGCCCAGCGTAGAGAAGGTCCACAGTGCAGAGCTGAACCAGGTGTCCAGCACGTCGTTGTCCTGACGCAGCGTCACGCTGTCGGCCAGTGCGTGCTTGGCGCGTACTTCGGCTTCGTTACGGCCCACGTACACTTTGCCTTCGTTGTCGTACCAGGCCGGAATACGGTGGCCCCACCACAGCTGACGGCTGATACACCAGTCCTGAATATCACGCATCCAGCTGAAGTACATGTTTTCATACTGCTTAGGCACAAACTGAATGTCGCCGTTTTCTACCGCTTCAATGGCAGTTTTCGCCAGTGGGGCAACCCGCACATACCATTGGTCGGTCAGTAATGGCTCAATCACCACGCCCGAACGGTCACCGTACGGCAGGGTATTGTTAATTTCTTCAATTTTTTCCAGTAAGCCTGCCGCATCAAAGGCTGCCACAATGGCTTTGCGGGCGGCGAAACGGTCCAGCCCCTGGTATTCGGCCGGAATAGGAGCGGACAGCGCGCTGTTTTCTTCGCCATTGCAGAAGAAGCATTCGCCTTCAGTGCGAATAGTCGCGTCTGGCGTCATCACGTTGATCATTGGCAACTGATGACGTTTACCCACTTCGTAGTCGTTAAAGTCGTGCGCCGGGGTGATTTTTACGCAGCCTGAGCCTTTTTCTTTGTCGGCATGCTCGTCGGCAACAATAGGAATACGGCGGTTCACCAGTGGTAACTGGATAAACTTGCCAATCAGCGACTGATAACGCTCGTCGTCCGGGTTCACCGCCACACCGGTGTCACCCAGCATGGTTTCCGGGCGTGTAGTGGCGACCACAATGTAGTCTTTGCCATCGGCGGTTTTTGCGCCATCGGCCAGTGGATACCGCAGGTGCCAGAACGAGCCTTTCTGCTCTTTGTTCTCAACTTCCAGATCAGAAATCGCGGTATGCAGTTTCGGGTCCCAGTTCACCAGGCGTTTGCCACGGTAAATCAGGTCATCCTGATACAGGCGGACGAACACTTCCTGTACGGCATTCGACAGGCCGTCATCCATGGTAAAACGTTCTTTATCCCAGTCGACTGAGTTGCCCAGGCGGCGCATTTGCGACGTGATGGTGCCACCGGACTCGGCTTTCCATTGCCAGACTTTTTCAATGAACTTGTCACGGCCCAGCTCATGACGGCCTGGTTGGCCTTCAGCCGCCAGTTTGCGTTCGACCACCATTTGCGTGGCAATACCCGCGTGGTCAGTACCGACCTGCCACAGGGTGTTTTTACCCTGCATGCGTTGATAACGGGTCAGCGCGTCCATAATGGTTTGCTGGAAAGCATGGCCCATATGCAGGCTACCCGTCACGTTCGGTGGCGGGATCATGATGCAATAAGCGCCGTTGCTGTTGTCGTATGAAGGCTTGAAATAGCCCTGGCTTTCCCAGGCCTGATACATAGCCTGTTCGATGCTACTGGGGTTAAACGTCTTTTCCATTGTCTCTACACCTGTCGGCAGCGTTACAGCTGCACTGTCTGCGGGGTCTGGCCCGCTTGTCGATAGATCTTAAATTTTTCCCGCGCCAGTTGTTTACCAGCGTCATCATTAGGAACAAATTCAATTACTTGCTGATAACGGGCGGCGAAAGGCGGCACATTATCGGATAAATTCACCAGCACAGCTCGGCTACTGCGGGGCGGCTGAGCGCTGATTTCCACCGGAGCTCCCCGTGACGGGCCTTCGCCAGCCAGGTTATGCGGTACAAAGCGGTCCGGATCAAAGCGCCATAATACCTCATCCAGCTGTTCGGCGTCGGCCTGATTTTGGCAGAACACGAAAACCCACTGGTTTTGCCGGTACAGGTCAGCACATAGCTGGGCCGCCTGAATAAAACGAGCTGGCGCGTCGGCCAGCTCGGATTGGTGTGCTGCTGCCTGTTCAGGCAGCAGATAAAAGGTCACAGTGGGCACTGTTAATCCTCTAGACCGGTACCAACCCGGTTGATTAAAAACTGCGTCAGCATTGCGACAGGACGGCCGGTTGAGCCTTTGTCTTTGCCGCCGCTGCGCCAGGCGGTGCCGGCAATATCCAGGTGCGCCCAGTTGTATTTGCGGGTAAAGCGTGACAGGAAACAGGCAGCGGTAATAGTACCGGCAGCGCGGCCTCCCAGGTTGCTGAAGTCGGCAAAAGGGCTTTCCAGCTGATCCTGATAATCATCCCACAGCGGTAAACGCCAGGCACGGTCACCAGACTGATCGGACGCGTTGAGCAGTTCATGCGCCAGCGGGTTGTGGTTACTCAAAAGGCCGGAGGCATGTTTACCCAGCGCGATGACACAAGCACCTGTTAAGGTCGCGACGTCAATCACCACATCCGGGTCAAAACGCTCCACATACGTCAGAGCGTCACACAGCACCAGGCGGCCTTCAGCGTCTGTATTCAGTACTTCCACGGTCTGGCCTGACATGGTGGTCAGGATATCGCCTGGACGATAAGCGCGGCCATCCGGCATATTTTCTGCGCCGGCCAATACGGCGACAATATTAATCGGCAGGTTCAGGCTGGCTGCTGCATGCACGGTGCCGAGCACAGAGGCCGCGCCGCACATGTCGTATTTCATTTCGTCCATGGCGTCGGACGGCTTAATGCTGATACCGCCGGTGTCAAAAGTCAGGCCTTTACCAACCAGCACTACAGGAGCGCTGTCGTTGCCGGCACCTTTGTAATGGATCACGGCCATTTTGGCTTCGTTTTCTGAGCCACGGGCGACGGCTAAATAGCTGTTCATGCCCAGCGCCGTCATCTCCGGCACCCCTAATACATCCACCGACACTTTGTCGGACAGGTTCGTCAACGCTTTGGCCTGATCGGCCAGATAAGCTGGTGTGCAGATGTTCGGTGGCATATTGGCCACGTCTTTGCTGGTTTTAATGCCAGCAGCCACAGCCAGGCCGTGTTCCACGGCTTTTTCGCCTATGGTCAGGTCGCGGCGGGTCGGCACGTTAAACACGATTTTGCGCAGAGGACGACGGGTTTCGTCTTTGCGGCTTTTTAGTTTGTCGAATACATACAGGCAATCTTGGGTGGTTTCCACCGCGTGACGCACTTTCCAATACGTGTCACGGCCTTTGACATGCAATTCAGACAGGAAACACACCGCTTCCATTGAGCCAGTTTCATTCAGGGTGCTGATAGTTTTGGCAATAATCTGGCGGTACTGGCGTTCGTCCAGTTCACGTTCTTTACCACAACCGACCAGTAACACGCGCTCACTCAGTACATTGGGTACATGGTGCAACAACAGCATCTGGCCAGGTTTGCCTTCCAAATCGCCACGGCGTAACAGATTGCTGATGTAGCCTTCACTGATTTTATCCAGCTGTTCGGCAACGGCAGATAACCGGCGCGGTTCGTACACACCGACCACAATGCAAGCACTGCGTTGTTTTTCCGGACTTCCGCTTTTTACGCTGAACTCCATGTTCACTCCTGATTCTAAGTACGCCAGAACGTGCGTGATGCCGTTCTGGCTAAAGGTGAAAATTTATCCGTGCCTAACAAAAAAGCTCGGATTTATTGCCACTTTAGTCAATAATAATTGCTATAAATATGCAGTTTACTGAAAAATTGCCAGTGTTCCAGCAAAAAAGACAGGTTTCAGGGGGCATTTTTGATTGTTTTTCGTTATCTGATTGGTGAAGTGTTCAAAAGCCAGTTAGCTGTTTTCCTGATCCTGATCACCATCATCATGAGCCAGCGCTTCGTGAAAATTCTGGCCGACGCGTCAGAGGGCGAGCTTCCGGGTCAGTTGGTGCTGACCATTTTATCTCTGAAATTACCCCAGCTTGCGGTATTAATTTTGCCATTAAGTGCATTTTTGGGCGTTTTAATCGCTTATGGCCGGATTTACGCCGATAGCGAAATGACAGTCTTGCACGCCACCGGCATCAGTGAATGGTATATCACCCGCCTGACGTTAGTGCTGAGTGTGCTAATGGCGCTGACGTCTGGCTTTTTAACGCTGTATTTAAGCCCATGGGCGATGGAGCGTGAATACCAGATTATGGAAAAAGCCGAAGCCGATTCCGGCTTGTCTACCTTAATCCCCGGCCGTTTCCAGCAAACCTCCAACGAAAAAGCCGTGGTTTTTGTGCATGACATCAGCCGTGAAGGCGGTGGCCTGCAACGGGTGTTTCTGGCGCAAAACGGTGCCAGAGCTGAAGATGGCAGTTCCATTGTGTATGCCGAATCCGGCCAGGTGAAAGAAGATGCCAATGGTGCTCAGACACTGGTACTGGACAAAGGCCGCCGTTACTCCGGCAATAACAGCTCGCCGGCTTTTGAAGTGGTGGAGTTCGACAGTTACCAAATTCAGATCCGTGAGCAGGAAGTTGAGCAGAAGCGGCGGAAAATCAGCAGTCTGCAAACCAACGAGTTAATGAAGCAAGGCGGACCAGAAGCGGCAGCTGAGCTGCATTGGCGGCTGGCCATTCCGTTATCCATTCCTATTCTGATGTTAATCGCCGTGCCGCTGGCCAAGGTGAATCCACGGCAGGGTAAGTTTGGCCGGCTGTTACCGGCGCTGGCGCTTTATTTGTTCTATTACATTCTGCTGATTGCCGCCCGTTCGGCATTGGAAGATGGCAAGTTGCCACAGGGGCTTGGCATGTGGTGGATCCACGCGCTGGGGCTGGCCTTTGGCACGCTGCTGTTGGTGAAACACCGTTCCGCAGGCCAGAAGATTAAGGCGTTACTGACGCGGCGGGGGGCTCATGTTTAAGATCCTCGACCTGTACATAGGCCGCACTATTTTCACCACCACGCTGCTTAGTACTGCAGTGCTGGTGATCCTGTCCGGTATGTTCCGTTTTATCGACCAGATCAAACAGGTTGGCCGAGGCGACTACGACATGCTGGCGGCTGGCCTGTTTACCCTGTTCAGTACCCCCGGCGATTTGGTGATGTTCTTCCCGATGGCGGCGCTGATTGGTGGCCTGATTGGCCTGGGCATGCTGGCCAGCAACAGTGAGCTGGTGGTAATGCAGGCTGCGGGTTTGTCGCGGCTGAACATTATTATGTCGGTGATGAAAACGGCACTGCTGCTGATGGCGCTGATTATGCTGGTAGGCGAGTGGGGGGCACCGACCGCTGAAAAAGCAGCCCGTGAGCTGCGCACCAAAGCGATCTCCGGTGGTGACTTAATCTCAGCCCGGCAGGGCGTCTGGGCCAAAGACGGTGACCATTTTATTAATATCCGCCAGGTGGATGACTTCGGTAACCTGACCGACCTGACCATTTACGAGTTTGACGACGAGTTGAAACTGCAGGCTATTGTCAGCGCCAAAGCGGCGACTTACATCAGCAATGCCTGGCGTCTGACCGACGTCAGCCGCCTGAATTTTCGGGACGACAAAGTAGAAAAACACCAGTGGCAGGAACAGCGCTGGCGCTCCACCTTAACGCCGGACAAGTTAGGTGTGGTGACGGTGAAACCTGAGCTGTTGTCGATTAATGGTTTGTCGGCTTATATCGAATACCTGGCCAGTAACCAGCAAGACAGCAGCCGGTTTGAGCTGGCCTACTGGCGTAAAGCCACCCAGCCATTGACCATAGTCGCGATGTTGCTGGTGGCCTTGTCCTTTATTTTTGGCCCGTTGCGTAGCGTGACTATGGCCGCCCGGGTACTGATGGGTATTCTGACCGGCTTCGCGTTTTATATGACAGACCAGGTGTTTGGCCCTGCAGCTTTGGTGTATCAGCTGCCTCCTATTTTGGGCGCCGTGCTGCCCAGCCTGCTGTTTATTGCCATAGCTTTGTACTTAATGCAGAAGAAATAACGCATTCAGTACCCGCAGGTGTAAAAAAGGCAGCTTAAGCTGCCTTTTTTATTTGTTAATCAACGGATTATTTTGCGTTGTGGTGCAGGTTTAAATCTTTGCTTTGCTCTTTGGTCAGCTTGACCACTATGGTGCCTGCCAGCTGGTCTTGCAGCGCCAGCCCTTTGCCCCAACGCAACCAGACCCATAAATTACCCAGGCCAAACAACGCGGTGATTAACCGCAGCGCACCCTGTTTCAGGCTGATCGCATTGCCATCTGGCTGGATCAGCAAAATGCGCCAGGCGCGCATACCAATGGTCTGGCCGCCTTTCACCCAGAAATACAGATAAAACCAGCCAATGATCGCCAGGCAATACAGCTGGAACCACAGCGGATGCTTCTGGATAAACTCAGCCTCATCCTGATAGGCCGCTAAAGAGATTAAACCCGCTTTATCCAGCAGCGCGACCACCGCCAGCGCCAGACCCATTGCCAGCATCAACAACGCGGTCAGCGCAAGGGTGTCATACACAATGGCGGCCAGGCGCCGGAACAGCCCGGCACGGGGGTTGTCCTGATACATAATGAAGTCCATTCAGCACAAAATTGCGCTAAGTGTATCATGGCGCTTTATTTTTTTTAAAGCTGGTGCAATTTTGCGCAGTCGATGCTCTGTGACAGATTTTTTGCTTGCGACATCCATTCGCCTTTGTATAATGCAAGGCGTTTACTGCTACAAATTCCTCTCAATGCCTGGGTGGCGAAATCGGTAGACGCAGCGGATTCAAAATGCAAAGCGTCTGAGAAAGTGGTAGACATAACTCATTGAAACGTCTACAGTTCATGAGTTATTAAAAGTGCGGATCTCTTGCAAAGATTTGCAAAGTTTTAGAGCATGTCCCCTATGCCTAGGTGGCGAAATCGGTAGACGCAGCGGATTCAAAATCCGCCGGGGGAAACTCCGTGTCGGTTCGAGTCCGACCCTAGGCACCAATAAAATCAATAATTTATTTAATAAATTCTCAATCATTATCTAATTTTTTGCTGTATTCATAGCATCTAAATAAATCATTTCTTCATTGTTATTCTGCTCCCTTAAGCTGTTGTTTTTTACATAGAACTCATCAATCGGCAAATCCTTAACCTAACCAGCTATACCGCATTGGCTCCGGCCGACCAGCGACCATTGTTGGCTCTTAGTTTGCTTAGTGATTGATCTTGCACTTCTGTCTGATTTCAAATTGCGAAGTGTGTGATATGCGCATAATATGCATCTAATGCGTTCTGGTTGGAGATTACAATGAACATCACCTTAGGTACTGAGTTTGAAAAACGTATTCAGGAAAAGGTGGCATCTGGCATGTACACCTCTGCCAGCGAAGTGATCCGTGACGGACTGCGCTTACTGTTCGAAAAAGACATGTTAAAGCAGCAACAATTGGACGTTTTACGCCAGGAAGTAGCGAAAGGTTTTGAACAATTATCTGCGGGTGAGCAGTCGTCAAAAAGTGCGTTGGATATTTTTGATGAAGTAAACCGGAGCATACATGGCCAAGGAGCTGTGTAGTTACCTGCTCTCGAGGCTGGCCGAAGCGGACCTTCGTGAAATCTCTGCAACAACGATTACCAACTGGGGCGTCGCAAAGGCCAGAGCCTACTTAAAAAGCCTGGACAAAACCATGCTGGCACTTGCACAAAACCCAGACTTAGGCCGAGAGCGAAGTGAGGTCTATGCCGGCGCTCGTAGTTTCCCATCCGGCAAGCATGTCATTTTCTACCGCACTGCCGCACAAGGTGTAATAGAAATAGCGCGTGTACTGCATCAGCGTATGGATGTGTTGAGTCTGTTAAGCGACGAGTTCTAACCTATCTAAAATTCTGAGACGAAGCATGGCATTTAGCGAGTTTGAGCAATTCCGCATTGAAAAGGCGATTGATGCCTTTATGAAACAACGTCGGCCACGGCCAGACATCCGGCATCAGTTTGATTTATCGGCCAGGATAGAGCGGCAGAGTCTGGTGCTGTATGAGGTGCGTCCGGACTGGCAGGATAAAACAGAAATCCACGAATACCCATTTGCGAAGCTGACCTATGTGCGGACCCGGAACTGCTGGAATATCTTTTGGATGCGCGCCAACCTGAAATGTTACGGCTATGAGCCTGAGCCGTCAGTACGGACTATCGACGAAGCACTGCAAATTGTTGCGGAAGACAAGTTCGCTTGCTTTTTCGGTTAATAAAGCTTATGCAGTCTGCATGTTAATTTCAGAAACACTTAGATTTGTGCACGTTAATCACAAGTCAGCTGAAAATGTGCTTACACAGGCGTAAAGAGTCAGGAAAAAACACTTTAACAACTATGAAAGTGCGAAACTGATAATTGTCTGGAAACTCAGGTCGATTCAGCCAGCTGGTTACTGGCTGTTCGCACCTCTCTGCTTGCTCAGTCAGGAATGCGGGCTATAACCTTAATCTCAAAGTCGAAGCCTGCCAGCCAGGTGACTCCTACGGCTGTCCAGTTTGGATAAGGTGGGCTACCAAAGATCTTTTGTTTTACCTTCATAATGGTCCCGAATTGATGTTCTGGATCTGTATGAAAGGTGGTGACATCGACAATATCAGCAAAACTACAGCCCGCAGCAGCCAAAGTAGCTTTGAGGTTCTCAAACGCCAACTCCACCTGTAGCTCGAAATCTGCTTCAGCACTACCGTCGGAATGGCAGCCTACCTGACCGGAAACAAATAACAGGTCGCCTGAGCGAATTGCGGCTGAATATTGATGCTCTTCATAAAGTGCATGTTTGTTGGCTGGAAAAACAGCTTCCCTTTTCGACATGATATGGCTCTCTTTGTTAAGGCTCAATGGGCTATGAAACTGTGCAGTATGTGCAGTAGCACTACGCAATCCGGATAGTTTCAATGGAGCTGTATGTTGAATTAGTTTAACATACGCCGCGTATGTAGAATATTTCACATACGCAACGTATGTCAAGTCACATACATTGCGTATGTGAAAGGAGTGTAGAATGAGTACCCGTTTAATGAAGATGGCGGAAAACCGTGAGAAGCTGATAGCAGCGGCCAGAAAGGCATTTGCTGAACAGGGCTACGCTAGCGCGTCTATGGACAGCTTAACTGCTCAAGCCGGGTTAACCCGTGGTGCGCTGTATCACAACTTTGGCGACAAACGTGGCTTGTTTGCGGCGGTAGTCGACCAAATTGATTCTGAAATGGCTGAATATGCAAAGTGTATCGGGGCCAAAGCCAGTGATGCATGGTCAGGTTTATTGGCTGAGGGAGCCGCCTATATAGAGAAAGCTCTGGACCCTGAAGTGCGGCGTATCGTATTGCTGGATGGCCCTTCTGTACTGGGGGACCCGACGCAGTGGCCAAGTCAGAATAAATGCCTGCAATCTACCAAGAGTATCATTGAGAAATTGATTGAAACTGGCACAGTTAAACCGGTCGACGCTGAAGTTGCAGCTATGTTGTTAAATGGTGCCGCTTTAAATGCTGCACTTTGGCTGGCGTCCAGTGCAAATCCTCAGGTATTGCTGCCAAAAACGCTGGAGGCATTTAATTTGCTGGCTTCAGGTTTTCTGGTGAAGGGATGAATACCGGCGCGCAAGACCGTTTTTTCTGTATTTGAATTTGACATGAGAGGTATCGCCAGATCGCAAACAGATCCGTGAACTTGCCCATTCTGTTAAGTCCATTCGTCTGATTGTGGTGTGAAGAGAGAGTGTCAAAAATCTGTGTAAGTGGCATTCAAACTATGTATTTGAAAGGACTTAAGAATGCCAGTATCAGACCCGCTTATCGACCCCTGGTTAACGGCTGCGGGGCAATCTGCACGGCTGGCGGGTGGAAGCTGATGCGCAGCGTGCGGTTCGGGCAGCAACGTGAAGCGCAGAGCAGCATAAGTAAGCTGCCTGTCGGGGGCAGTGCCTGAGCACATTCGTCTCAGGCACCGGACAAAAGGGGCTGTCCAATTCGTCAGGCAACCTTAAACTGCGCAGCCATTTGTTGCAGCTCGGTGCCCGGCCGGCTTAAATCTGCGCTGGCCAAAGCGGTTTGTTCGCTGGCAATGCTCGATTGTTCTGCCACGTCCCGGATACTGAAAATACTGCGGTTAATTTGTTCTGCAACAGTGGCCTGCTGCAAGGCTGCTGCGGCAATTTGTTGGTTCATCGACTGAATGCTGCCGACAGCCCTGGTGATTGCTGTAATGGCTTCACCAGCGTTGTCGGCAGAGCCCAGGGTCTGTTCGGCCAGGTCTGAACTTCGTTGCATGGTCGAAACGGCCGCTTCCGCTTTGTGTTGCAAGGAACTGATCAGTTGTTCAATCTGGCCTGTGGATTCCTGAGTACGGAATGCCAGCGCCCGCACTTCTTCGGCCACTACGGAAAAGCCGCGCCCGGCTTCACCCGCTCTTGCTGCTTCAATAGCGGCGTTCAGCGCCAGCAGATTGGTCTGGTCAGCCACGTTTTTAATCACGTCCAACACAGCCCCAATGGTATTGCTTTGGTCCTTCAATTCAACAATAGCTTGAACCGAGGTGGTGACTTCGTGCGCCAGTGCTTTGATTTGCTGAGTGGTCTGTTGCACCACAGTCGTGCCTTGGCTTGCCTGTTGCGCTGACTCAGTGGCATAGCTGGAGGCTTGTTCAGCGTTTTGTGCCACGTCCTGCACAGTGGTGGCCATTTCGTTCATTGCGGTGGCTACCTGCTCAGTTTCTTCTTTTTGCTGGCGGACACCGGCTGAGTTTTGCTCTGAAATTGCCGCCATCTCCTCTGTCGCGGCAGCCAGCTGGGTTATGCCTGTGGAGAGGTGCTCAATTAAGGTTCGCAGGTTCATACTCATTTTCTGCATGGAGCGCATCAGTTGGCCCGGCTCATCCAGGCGGTTGGTGGGCAAATTAGCGGTTAAATCACCCGTGGCAATATTCTCTGCCACCTTGACCACTTGCTGAATTGGGCTGACCACCATTTGAGTGATCACCAGGGCGGCCATAACACCAATCAGCAGAGCCGCCAGCGCGCAGGCGATGATGAGCTGTTCTTTGGCTTTGACCTCAGCCCTCATGGTATCCAACTGACGTTCAACCGATTGAGTGCCCGCCTGATCGGCGGCTCGGGCGGCCTTAGTCATTTGCGTTTCCAGGCCGTCCAGATTGGCCGTATCGCCCTGATTGACCACCTCTTTGATTCTTGTCAACAATTGCTGATAAGCGTCCAGCTCAGTTAGCAGCTCCCGAATCAGCTTGGCACTTTCTTCCGTGGTAAATAACGGCAAGCTTTCTTCTGCCTGTTGTTTGGCTTTGTTGCTCAGATCTTGGGCCGCCTGGTAATAGGTAATGTCCTTTCTTAATAAAAAGTTTTTTTCCTGTTGCCTGGCTTCGCTGATCAGTAAGTTGGCTGCGCTGACTTTTGTGGTTAATTCAAATCTTGCACTCAGACCTTCCAGAGACTGGTAACTCAATACAGAAATAAACACTAAAATGAGTAGCACCAGACCAAACCCACCGAGCAGTTTTATACGAATGCTTAAATTCTCTAAGGCTGTGTGCATAAGAGGTCTCCATTGAACTGATTGAAATTAGTTAACAAAGTTCTGGCCAATCCGGTGGGCCAAAACCTTGGTCAGGGGCAGAGCTATAAAGGTTAATTGGTTGAAAAACAGATGTTTAAATTCAATGGACAACTGTCAGGCTCTACGGCACGACAGTCATCAGTATTACGTTGGGCTGATCAGACATTCTGCTTAAGCATAAAAGAGACTGGTGCAACCAACCTGAGCTTTGGATGATTCAACAGATATCGGTCAGTCCATCCCTGCTATTACGTTGTTATCCGTCTGTTGGATCACTGGAAGCGAATAAACGACCCAAGAGTACTGTGGCAGGTAAAAAGGGACTGAACTGCGCCAGGTCAGAATGAACATCCATCATGTGTGATTTATGCAGTGCATGTGCGCACGGGCTATGGCTGCCTGAGCTTAAACATAACGTTATTCTGAGCTCCCTGGACTACTGTTTTGAAGGGCGCTGATCATCGCCTGCGCCAGTGGCGAGCTGCTGTTGCTTTTGGAGGTGATCAGCACCACTGGAATTTGGTAGCTGTATTTTTCCGGCTGAATGGCGCGAAACAGGCCTTTTTCTACCCAGTAACTGGCGTAATGCTCGGGCAGGTAGCCAATAAATTTGCCGGATAAAATCAGGTGGGCTATGCCTTCGTCGTGGTAGGCGCTGGCGCTGTTCTGATAGTTCAGACCGTCGTTACGGATTTCTTTATCGCGCATATAGTTGCTGGTAATCACTTCCGCCTGCGCCAGCAATTTACTGCTGTCTTTGGCGGCACAGTCAAACAGCGGGTGGCCGCTGGCACAATACAGGTAGTTGGTTTCCGGGTGCAGTGGCTGGTAATGCAGGCCACGAATATGATGACGGCTGACGCCTATTCCCACCAATGAGCGGCCATTGGCCACGGCAGTTTCTACTTCGCGCGCTTCACAGACATGGATATCAAACTGCAGGTTACTGCTTTTGTTTTTCAGCGCCGCTATGGCTTTGGCCACACCACAACGCGGGTCGCTAATCAGGGTGTCCACTATCGCAATAGTGACCCGGCCAGACAACGTATGCTTCGAGCCTGCCACTGTGGCGGCAAAGGTGTCGCACTGCTGCAGAAGTTGCAAGGACGCCTGGTAAGTGACACGGCCGGCGTCGGTGAGCTCAAAGCCACTGCGGCCACGTTTACATAAGGTCATGCCTAAGCGAACTTCCAGATCGGACAAATGCGTGCTGATGGTGGAGCGGCCTATATTGAGCCGGGACTCGGCCGCCGATAAACCACCGCATTCCACTATGGTGGCGAAAATGCGCAATAAACGTAAATCAAGGTCCTGCACCTGCATCTGGGGTTCGCTTTTTTGTTCGGTAAATTCGGAATGAATGACGATTATTATGTATTTATAAAACAACAGCCGCAAGCTAGCATAAATCATCATTTGGTGTTGCACTCAGGCAATACGCCGCTTTTCGAGGAGTTGAAGATGGTATTTCACTACGGTATCGACCGTCTGGATTTAGACACAGTCAATGGCATTGCCAATGGCCGCATCCAAGCGCAGTTAAGTACTGCTGCTATTGCAAAAATTAACCAAAGCCGCAGTTGTGTCGATCAGATGGCGGCCTCCGACACGGCGATTTACGGCATCAATACCGGCTTTGGCCCGTTGTGCGACACCCAGATTTCTCCGGCTGAAACCGCCTTATTGCAGAAAAACCTGCTGATCACCCATGCAGTCGGTGTGGGCGAGCCTATTGCCAAAGCCATCTCCAAGCTGATGCTGATCACTAAAGTGCATGCACTGAGCCTGGGCTTTTCTGGTGTGCGGCTGGAAGTCGTTGAGCGCATGCTGAAATTTATTGAACTGGACCTGATCCCGGTGGTACCTGAGCAAGGCTCGGTTGGCGCGTCCGGTGACTTAGCGCCTTTATCGCATTTGTTCCTGCCACTGATTGGTGAAGGTGAATTCTGGGCGCCGGGTTCCACTTCAACCATCATTCCGGCAGCAGAAGCGCTGGCTAAGGCGGGTTTGGCAGTGCTGGAACTGCAAGCCAAAGAAGGTCTGGGCCTGATTAACGGCACCCAGTTTATTTTGTCGCACGGCATTACCGCTCTGACCAAAATGCAGTACCTGCTGAATTTAGCCGATGTGGCCGGTGCCATGAGTATTGAAGGTATGCAGGGCAGTGGCTCGCCGTTCCGTCCTGAACTGCATGAAATCCGCCCTTTCCCTGGCAATATTGAAGTGGCAGCCCGGATGCGCCGTTTGTTTAAAGACTCGCAAAATATGGCCTCGCACTTTGGTTGCGCCCGGGTGCAAGACCCTTATTCTTTGCGCTGTATTCCACAGGTGCATGGTGCGTCGCGTAATGCCTTTTACCACTTAAAAGACATGATTGAGATTGAGATGAACTCAGTCACCGACAACCCTATTGTGATCAGCAGTGAAGAAGCGTTGTCTGGTGGTGGCTTCCACGGTCAGCCTTTGGCCATGGTGCTGGATTACACCTCCATTGCCGCTGCTGAGCTTGGCAACATTTCCGACCGTCGTTGTTATTTACTGCTGGAAGGCCTGCATGGTTTACCGCGTCTGCTGACCAAAGCGGGTGGCTTAAACTCCGGCATGATGATCCCGCAATACACCACTGCAGCGCTGGTGACTGAAAATAAATCTTTGTGTTTCCCGCCATCCGCCGACAGCGTACCGACCTCAATGGGCCAGGAAGACCATGTGTCGATGGGCAGTATTTCCGGCCGTAAGCTGAACCAGATTTTAGGCAACCTGGAAAAAATTCTGGCCATTGAGCTGATGTATGCCGCGCAGGCTATTGAGTTCCGCCGTCCGAACCAATGCTCAGATTTAATCGAAACCAACTTCGCGTTAATCCGCAGCAAAGTGGCCAAGCTGGAAGAAGACCGGCTGTTAAAACCGGACATCGACGCCATGATTAAGCTGGTTCGCGACCAGGCCTTTACTGTGAATTTTGCGCTGAATGAAGGAGGCCAGTGATGACGTTTCAGGACCAGATTAAACAAGGTATTCCGGCCGAACTGCCAGCAGCCCGCCCTTATCCGGCGGATGCCAACAAAGCGCCCAAGCGCAAAGACAGTTTAACTACAGCGGAAAAGCAGCTGGCGGTGCGTAACGCGCTGCGTTATTTCCCGAAAGAGTGGCATGCAGAGTTGGCGGTCGAATTTGCCAAAGAGCTGCAGGATTTTGGCCGTATTTATATGTACCGCTTTAAACCTGAGTACGAGTTAAAAGCCCGCTCTATCAGTGATTACCCAGCCAAATGCCAGCAGGCGGCTGCAATTATGCTGATGATCGACAACAACCTGGACCCGGCTGTGGCGCAGCACCCTGAAGAGCTGATCACTTATGGTGGCAACGGAGCTGTGTTCCAGAACTGGGCGCAGTACCGCTTAACCATGAAGTACTTAAGCGAAATGGCCGAAGACCAGACGCTGCATATGTACTCGGGCCATCCGATGGGCTTATTCCCATCCTCAGTTGACGCACCACGGGTGGTGGTGACTAATGGCATGATGATCCCCAACTATTCCAAGCCGGAAGACTGGGAGCGCTTTAACGCATTGGGCGTGACGCAATACGGCCAGATGACCGCCGGCTCTTTTATGTACATTGGCCCGCAAGGCATAGTACACGGCACCACTATTACGGTGATGAATGCGTTTCGTAAAGTGCTGCAAAAGGGCGAAAGCCCGAAAGGAAAAATTTTCTTAACCGCTGGTTTAGGCGGTATGAGTGGCGCGCAGCCAAAGGCCGGTAACATTGCCAACTGCATTACCGTTTGTGCTGAAGTGAACCCGAAAGCGGCTATTAAACGCCACCAGCAAGGCTGGGTCGATGAGCTGGTGGATACTATGGACGCACTGATTGCCCGGGTAAAACAGGCTCAGACAAACAGCGAAGTGGTGTCTATCGCATACATTGGCAACGTGGTCGACGTATGGGAAGCCTTTGATGAGCAGGGTATTTTTGTTCACCTGGGTTCAGACCAGACCTCGCTGCATAACCCATGGTCAGGTGGTTATTACCCTGTTGGCATCAGCTATGACGAAGCCAACAGGTTAATCCGTGAAGAACCGGAGCTGTTTAAAACCAGGGTGCAGGGCACCCTGAAACGCCACGCCGCAGCGGTTAACAAACACACCGCAAAAGGCACCTATTTCTTCGACTACGGCAATGCATTTTTACTGGAAGCCTCCCGTGCCGGCGGCGATGTGATGGCGGACAACGGCATCGACTTTAAGTATCCGTCTTATGTGCAGGATATTCTGGGCCCTATGTGTTTTGACTATGGCTTTGGCCCGTTCCGCTGGGTCTGTACTTCAGGCAAGCCGGAAGACTTGGATAAAACCGACGCCATTGCGGCACAAGTGCTGAAAAAGATTATGCTGGAATCACCTGAAGAAATTCAGCAGCAGATGCAGGACAACATCAGCTGGATTCTGGACGCCAAACAAAACAAACTGGTGGTTGGCTCGCAGGCGCGCATTTTGTATGCCGACGCGCAGGGCCGTGCTGAAATTGCTACAGCCTTTAACGACGCTATTGCCCGCGGCGAAATTGGCCCTGTGGTGCTGGGTCGCGATCACCATGACGTGAGCGGCACCGATTCGCCGTTCCGTGAAACGTCCAACATTTATGATGGCAGCCGCTTTACTGCCGATATGGCCATTCATAACGTGATTGGTGACGGTTTCCGCGGCGCGACCTGGGTGTCTATTCACAATGGTGGTGGTGTCGGCTGGGGCGAAGTGATCAACGGTGGTTTTGGCATGTTGCTGGACGGCAGTTATGACGCCGAGCGCCGGTTAAAATCCATGCTGTTCTTTGATGTCAACAACGGCATTGCCCGTCGCAGCTGGGCGCGTAACAACGAAGCTGATTTTGCCATCCGCCGAGAAATGGTGCGTTCACCTAAACTGCAGGTGACACTGGCCAACCGGGTTGATGACGACATTATCAATCAGTTGTCCTTCTAACCACCACAGGCTAACTCATAGCGTTGAGCTGGCTCCCCCAAGGGCCGGCTCAGTGCTTTTCTCCTTGCCTGTGTTGACATTCCTGCCACTCTTTTGCTCAGACGTTTAAGCAAACAAAAAAACCACCGCAAGGGTGGTTTCTCTGCAAAGCTGCTGCTGATGCTGTTGCAAGCAACAGCTTCGGCAAATTAAGCGGCTTTAGTAGCTAAAGCTTTGACGTGCGCGTTTAAGCGAGACTTATGACGTGCAGCTTTGTTCTTGTGGATCAGGCCTTTTGCAGCCATACGATCCAGAACTGGAACCATCTTTTTGAACGCTTCCTGAGAAGCAGTTACATCAGAGGTTAATACTGCAGCGTAAGTTTTCTTGATGAAAGTACGCATCATTGAACGCTGACTGGCGTTTTGCTGACGACGCTTTTCAGATTGAATCGCGCGCTTCTTAGCAGACTTGATGTTAGCCAAGGTAACACTCCTAAAAACTAAACCGGGACTTTATTAAAGGCGGCATAATATGCCTATTTTATACTCCCTTGTCAAACCAAATTTCAGCTGTTTATCCGTCAATTGGACAGAACAGGCTGGTAATCCGGCGTGGCTCAGGTGAAAATGCCTGCACTCTACTACAGGGAGCCGTCTGTGTCAGGAAAATTATTAAAATCGGGCATGATTGTCAGCTTTATGACGCTGATTTCCCGGATCTTGGGTTTGGTGCGTGACGTGATTGTTGCCAACGTGCTGGGGGCAGGTGCTGCCGCAGACGTTTTTTTTATGGCCAACCGCATTCCTAATTTTTTGCGCCGTCTGTTTGCCGAAGGGGCCTTTTCACAGGCCTTTGTGCCGGTTTTGGCTGAAGTGAAAGAAAAGCATGGGGATGACGCAGTCCGGCTCTTGATTGCCAGAGCCAGCGGTACCTTGGGGCTGATCGTCACTGGAGTTACGTTGCTGGCGATGATTGGCTCGCCGGTGCTGATGATGTTGTTTGGCGCTGGCTGGTTTACTGCCTATCTCAATGGTGAGCCTGAAGGCGATAAATACCTGCAGGCGGCATTTCTACTGAAAATTACCTTTCCGTATTTATGGTTTATTACCTTTGTTGCACTGTCTGGTGCTGTGCTCAATACCTACAACCGTTTTGCGGTGGCAGCGTTCACACCGGTATTCTTAAATATCGCGATGATAGGCTCTGCGCTCTGGTTAGCGCCGCAAATGCAAAACCCGGCAGAAGCCATTGCCTGGGGCGTGTTTTTAGGTGGCCTGATCCAATTTTTGTTTCAGCTGCCGTTTTTGGCCAAAGCCGGACTCTTGGTACGGCCGCGCTGGGGTTGGTCTGACCCTTATGTGACGCGTATTCGTACCCTGATGATCCCTGCGTTATTTGGTGTTTCGGTCAGTCAGATTAACCTGCTGCTCGATGCCATTATCGCGTCTTTTCTGGTGACAGGTGCGGTCAGCTGGCTGTACTACTCAGACCGGCTGCTGGAATTTCCGTTAGGTTTGTTTGGCATTGCCATCGCGACTGTGATTTTGCCTGGGTTGTCGCGGCATTATGCGGCGGCGTCTGAAGCCGCCTTTCGCTACATGCTGGACTGGGCGGTGCGCTTTATCTGCTTGTTCGGTATTCCGTCCATGCTGGGGTTAATTGTGCTGGCGGAGCCCATTATCAGCACTGTGTTTATGCGTGGCGAGTTCAAAGCTGAGGATGTGCTGGCAACGTCCTACAGCCTGATGGCCTATTGCTCCGGTCTGGTCACATTGATGCTGATTAAAGTGCTGGCGCCGGCGTTTTACGCGCGGCAGGACATTAAAACACCGGTGCGCATTGCCATTATTGCAATGGTGGCCAATATGGCCTTTAACCTGATGCTGGCACCGTTTTTAAGTTATGTCGGTCTCGCTTTGGCTACCGCCATGTCCGGCACTTTAAACGCTGTGTTGCTGTACCGAGGGCTAAAGCAGCGCGGTATCTATCAGTTTAGCCGGAAGACCTGGGTTTTTATTGGCAAAGCCACAGGGGCTGGACTGGTGATGGCTGGCGCTTTGTACTGGCTGACCCCTGGACTGCAAAGCTGGATTTCACTGGGGCTGGCCCAGCAAACTCTGGACTTGGCCGGGCTCTTTGCCGTCGCTGTGCTGTCGTATTTTGCGGTGCTTTGGCTGCTGGGGGTCAGATTGAGCGATTTTAAACGCCAGACAACTGCTGAAAGCTGAGTCAGTTCTGGGTATAATCGGGCACTTTTCTGAGCAGTTGAGTTGAAAACCAAAGCCATGCAACTGATCCGCGGCTTACATAACATTTTGCCCAGCCACAAAGGTTGTGTTTTGACCATTGGCAATTTTGATGGTGTGCACCTGGGTCATCAGACGGTGCTGAACCAGTTAAAGCAGCATGCCGCCCGGCTACAGCTGCCTGCGGTGGTGATGGTGTTTGAGCCTCAGCCGCTGGAGTTGTTTGCGCCAGACAAAGCACCGGCCCGGCTGTGCCGCTTTCGTGAGAAATATCATTGGCTGGCGCAGCAGGGCATCGACCGTCTGCTCTGTGTCCGGTTTGATCGCGATTTTGCTGCGTTAGAACCTCAGAGTTTTATTCAGAATTTATTATTGGAACAGTTGGGTGTGCAGCATCTGATTGTCGGTGATGACTTTTGCTTTGGGAAAAACCGGGCTGGCAATTATGCCTTATTACAGCAGGCCGCCGCGGAGTTTGATTTTGGCCTGAGCAATACCCATAGCCTGATGTTAGAAGGTGAGCGTGTCAGTAGTACGCTGATCCGTCAGGTATTGGAGCAGGATAATTTAACTGCGGCAGCCCAGATGCTGGGGCGGCCTTTCTCATTGATGGGACGGGTACGACACGGCGAAAAAGTGGGCCGTCAATTAGGTTTTCCGACAGCCAACGTCTGGTTGTACCGCAAGAACCTGCCGGTGCGAGGCGTGTATGCCGTGGAAGCCGTCACGGCCACAGGTCGGTATAACGGTGTAGCCAATATTGGCTCCAGGCCAACCTTGCATGGCCGGAAAGAACAGCTGGAAGCGCATTTTTTTGATTTTTCTGGTGATTTATACGGCCAGCAAATTGAAGTGATTTTAAAACACAAGCTGCGCAGTGAACGAAAATTTGATTCACTGGACGCATTGCAGCAGCAAATTCGCCTTGACGCTGACCAGGCCAGGGCTTATTTCGCTGCCAACTGAATTTAAAGAAGAGAACGGAACCAGAACGGATGAGTGATTACAAGCATACCCTGAATTTACCGGACACCGCTTTTGCGATGCGCGCCAACCTGGCGCAGCGTGAACCGCAAATGCTTGCCAGCTGGACAGAGAAACACCTGTACCAGCAGATTCGCCAGGCCAAAAAAGGTAAAAAAACCTTTATTTTGCACGACGGCCCTCCGTACGCGAACGGTAATATTCACATTGGTCATGCCGTTAACAAAATCCTGAAGGACATGATTGTCAAAGCCAAGACCTTGTCTGATTTTGATGCGCCTTATGTCCCTGGCTGGGATTGCCATGGCCTGCCTATCGAACTGGTGGTGGAGAAGAAATACGGCAAACCAGGCACCAAGCTGACGCCGGCGGAATTCCGCGCCAAGTGCCGTGAATACGCAGAAACCCAGATTCAGGCGCAGAAAGTCGACTTTATCCGCCTGGGCGTGTTTGGCGACTGGGATAACCCGTACCGCACCATGGACTTTAATACCGAGGCCAACATCATCCGTTCTCTGGCCCGGATTATTGACAATGGTCACTTACAGCAAGGCTTTAAGCCGGTGCATTGGTGTACTGACTGTGGTTCTGCTCTGGCCGAAGCTGAAGTGGAATATCAGGACAAAGTGTCGCCAGCCATTGATGTGCGCTTCAGCGTGCTGGACGAGGCGGTAGCTGACAAGTTTGATCACCCTGAAGGCCATCGTGGCACAGGCCCAGTGTCTGTGGTGATTTGGACCACTACACCCTGGACCTTACCCGCCAACCGCGCTGTGGCATTAAATGCCAAAGTCGATTACAGCCTGGTGCAGGTGGAGCAGGGCCCAAATGGTGCCGAACGTTTAATTCTGGCGACAGACTTAGTTACTGCGGTCATGGCGCGTGCTGGTATTGAGCATTACCACAATCTGGGGTTCTGCAAAGGCGCAGCGCTGGAGCTGACGCAACTGCAACACCCATTGTACGACCTGCAGGTGCCGGTGATTCTGGGCGAGCACGTCACAACAGATTCGGGTACAGGTGCTGTGCATACTGCGCCAGGGCACGGCCCGGAAGACTTTACCGTCGGTAAGCTGTACAACCTGGAAGTGGCCAACCCTGTTGGCGCCAATGGCGTTTACCTGCCGGACACCCCGCTGTTTGCCGGTCAGCACGTATTTAAAGCCAATGACTCTGTGGTCGAAGCACTGCAAGCTGCCGGTAAGTTACTGGTACACAAAGCACTGAAACACAGCTACCCGCACTGCTGGCGCCATAAAACCCCCATTATTTTCCGTGCGACGCCACAGTGGTTTGTCAGCATGGAACAACAGGGCCTGCGCAGCACCTCATTGCAACAAATTGAACAAACCCGTTGGATCCCGGATTGGGGTCAACAACGGATTGAAAACATGGTGGCCGGTCGTCCGGACTGGTGTATCTCACGTCAGCGCACCTGGGGTGTGCCTATTGCGCTCTTTGTGCACAAAGACACTGGCGCCCTGCACCCGAACACTCAGGCGCTGATGGAACAAGTAGCGCTGAAAGTAGAGCAAGCTGGTATTCAGGCCTGGTTTGATTTGGACGCTGCTGAGCTGTTAGGTGCTGATGCCGCTGACTACGTCAAAGTCAGCGATACTCTGGATGTGTGGTTTGACTCTGGTGTGACCCACGCCTGTGTGGTCGATGCACGGCCAGAGTTTAACGGTGAAACCCAGGCCGATATGTACCTGGAAGGTTCAGACCAACACCGTGGCTGGTTTATGTCGTCCTTGATGACAGGCGTCGCCATCAAACACCAAGCGCCTTACAAACAAGTGCTGACCCATGGTTTCACTGTGGACGGTGAAGGCCGCAAGATGTCGAAGTCTCTCGGCAACGTGGTGTCGCCGCAGGACGTGATGAACAAACTGGGCGCCGATATTCTGCGTTTGTGGGTTGCCACCACTGACTACACCTCAGAAATGACAGTGTCGGATGAAATCCTCAACCGCGCAGCTGACAAATACCGCCGCATCCGTAACACGGCGCGTTTCCTGCTGGCCAACTTAAAAGGCTTTAACCCAGCGACTGACGCCTTGCCGTTAGAGCAATTGGTGCAGCTGGATTTATGGCTGGTGCAACGTGCGGCTAAGCTGCAGCAAGAAATTGTCGACGCCTATGACAACTACCAGTTCCACCAGGTCAGCCAAAAGTTGATGAACTTCTGTACCGTGGAACTGGGCAGTTTCTATCTGGACGTGATTAAAGACCGTCAGTACACCGCCAAAACGGATTCACAGGCACGGCGTTCTTGTCAGACCGCGCTGTACCATGTGATCCAGGCGATGGTTCGCTGGATGGCCCCTATTATGAGCTTTACTGCGCAGGAAATCTGGGAAGCCATTCCAGGCCAGGCGACTGAGTTTGTGTTCACTGACGTATGGTATCAGGGCCTGAATGCTGTGCCTGCTGGCCAGTTTAGCGATGCGTTCTGGCAACAGCTGTTGCAGGTGCGTGATGAAGTGAATAAGGTGCTTGAAGCGGCACGGCGCGACGGCAAGATTGGTGCATCGTTACAAGCTGAAGTGACCTTGTATGCGCAAGGCCAGCTGGCCGCCGATTTAACGGCTATTGGTGATGAGTTGCGGTTTGCCTTGATCACCTCCACTGCGGTAGTTTCTGCTGACGCTGCACCTGCAGAGGCGACTGCTACTGAGCTGGCCGGTTTGTCTGTGCTGCTGAACGCGTCAACAGCTGCCAAGTGTGACCGTTGCTGGCATCACCGCCATGATGTTGGCATGAACCCGGCGCATCTGCTGATTTGTCTGCGTTGTGTCGACAACGTCGAAGGCGCGGGCGAAAGCAGGAAGTTTGCCTGATGAAGTTATTTCAACAAACCGGCTGGCGCTGGTGGTGGCTGATGCTGCTGCTGCTGGTCGCCGACCAGCTGAGCAAAGTCTGGGTGATCCAAAACTTCAGTTTGGGTGAATCCATTTCGTTGTTGCCTGTGTTTAATTTTACCTATGCCCGTAACTATGGCGCGGCCTTTTCGTTCCTGGGCGATGCCTCAGGTTGGCAGCGCTGGTTGTTTACTGGCATTGCCGTGGTGGTCAGTTTGGTGCTGGCGGTCTGGTTGTCCCGTTTGCAAAAAAGCCAATGGAAATTGTCGTTGGCGCTGGCGCTGATTATCTGTGGTGCAGTTGGCAACTTGATCGATCGTAGTCTGTATGGCTATGTGGTCGATTTTCTGCATGTGTTTTACCAGGACTGGCATTACCCTATTTTTAATATCGCCGACTGCGCTATCAGCATAGGTGCGGCACTGCTGATTTGGGATAGTTTCGGCAGTGACAACAAGAGCTCTGAGGTGAAGTCATGATCATTGGTGCAGGCAGTACAGTGATTTTCCACTTTGACATTAAACTGGCTGATGGCAGCGCCGCTGAATCGACCCGGGTGCACAACAAGCCTGCGAAGTTACAAATGGGTGATGGCAGTTTGTCACCGGCTTTTGAAGCTCAGCTGATGGGCATGGCCAAAGGCGATAAGCGCAGTTTTACATTGGCCCCTGAAGATGCCTACGGTCAGCCGAATCCGGACAATATTTATTATGTCGACCGCAGTAAGTTCTCCAGCGATGCTCCGGCTCAGGTCGGTATGATTGTCGGTTTTGCGATGCCGGATGGCTCTGAGTTACCAGGCTTAATTCGTGAAGTGGTGGGCGATTCAGTCACTGTGGATTTTAACCACCCACTGGCCGGCCAAACCCTGACTTTTAACGTGGAAATTGTTGAGGTGCAAAGCTGATGGATATTTTGCTGGCCAACCCACGTGGCTTTTGTGCCGGTGTCGACCGCGCCATCAGCATCGTGTCACGGGCGCTGGAAATTTACGAGCCGCCTATTTATGTGCGGCATGAAGTGGTGCACAACAAATTTGTGGTGGACGGCCTGCGCCGCGCTGGAGCTGTGTTTGTGGACGAACTGGATGAAGTGCCGGACGGCGCTATCGTCATTTTCTCGGCGCACGGCGTGTCGCAGGCGGTGCGTGAAACGGCTAAACAACGTGGCCTGAAGGTGTTTGATGCGACCTGCCCGCTGGTGACTAAAGTGCATATGGAAGTCACCCGTGCCAGCCGTAAAGGTGTGGAGTGTATTCTGATTGGCCATGCTGGCCACCCGGAAGTAGAAGGCACTATGGGCCAATACGACAATCCGGAAGGGGGCATTTATCTGGTCGAGTCGGTGGAGGATGTTACCCGATTAGCGGTCAAAAATCCGGCGGAACTCTGTTATTCCAGCCAGACCACGTTATCTGTCGATGATACGGCTGATGTGATTGATGCGCTGCGCGCCCGTTTTCCTGATATTGAAGGCCCGCGCAAAGATGACATTTGTTACGCCACGCAAAATCGACAGGATGCGGTGCGCGAGTTGTCCGCCAAGGTGCAGCTGCTGCTGGTCGTCGGTGCCAAAAACAGCAGTAACTCGAATCGCTTGCGTGAGCTGGCCGAGAAGATGGGTTGTCAGGCTTACCTGATTGATACAGCGGCAGATATTCAGCAAAGCTGGCTGAACGGCGTGTCGTCTGTCGGTGTGACTGCAGGGGCTTCTGCGCCTGAAGTGCTGGTAAAACAGGTAGTGGAACAACTGACTGCCTGGGGTGGCAAGCAAGTGATTGAACATCCTGGCCGCGAAGAAAACGTGATTTTTGCGGTGCCCGCAGAACTGCGTTAACACTTATTGGGGTCAGGTCTTGAATTTTGAATTGAACCGCCAAATTCAATATTCAAGACCTGACCCCTTTTTAATCGACCTTAGAATTTAAAATCCATCAGTACCGGGTCATGGTCCGACGAACGGAAGGCATCCGGTGCATACAACTGTTCAAGCTGCGTCTTCGATTTAAATTCCATGTTGTAATCCAAAATGGCGGGTTCGTCGGCATTGATATTCCAGTGCTGGAACTGCTGCAACTTGTCGGCTAAAGACTTACTCGCCAGCGCATGGTCCAGTGAGCCGGTGCGGCCACGGTACACATAGGAGTAGTGCGCTTTACCGTCATGTTCTGGCGCCAGATGCAGCCAGCCGTCTTTAGCCAGTTGTAACAAGGGGTCTTCCTTGCGGTAGGCATTTAAATCACCAATCAGCAGCTGATTGGCGGTGTGAACGCCTGTCGGTTGGCTTTGCAGCCACTGGTTGGCTGCTTTGGCGGCTTCCACCCTGCTGTGAGTCCAGCAGCCCTGACCATGGTCTGCATCGACTGAGTTTTTATCTTCAGGGCAGCTGCCCTTGGACTTAAAGTGATTAATGCTGACGGTAAAGCTTTCGCCGCCGTTCAGTGGAGCAAAGCTTTGGGCCAGCGGCGCCCGCGAGCCATAAGCAAAAGGCCCAGTGCTGATCACGGCGGCCTGGCCGCTTTGTTTCAGTCGGGTCTGGTCATAAATCATCGCCACTTTAATCGCGTCTGTGCCTTGCGAACCGGCCGGCTGCACAAAAGCGTAGCGCTCAGCACCCAAGGTTTTATTTAGCTCACGCACTATGGTGGCGATAGCACTGTGTGCATCGGTGCCATTGTTTTCCACTTCCAGCAGGCCAATCACATCGGCGTCCATCACCGACAGCGCTGCCAGCATTTTGGCTTGTTGCCGGGCCAGCTCTTCTGCTGTGCTGGCGCCGCGGCGGGTCGGGAAAGCGGCAGCGGCGGTTTCGCCGGTAAAGAAGTTCAGCACGTTAAAGCTGGCGACCCGGATGCTGCCGGCGACTTTTGCTGAAGGCGCTGGCTGACGTGGGTTGGTTGAGGCGAACTGTGGTTCGCTGGCCGGAATTAAGCGGTAACCTTGTTTGGTTTCAATCAGGTAAGCCTGCAGGTTGTGGACTGTGTCGCCAACCCGCACTGTGTGTTTGGCGTTTAAGCCACCGGTTGGGTAACGGATCGGCTCCGGATTTTGTTGACTCAGGCCATCATCCAGCCAGATTTCACTTAAGCGTTGCTGCTGCTCGAAGGCGTTGGCTTCTTTGCCTGCAGGCATCAGTTCGGTCGCCACCCAGAGCCGTTTGTCGGCCAGTAAAATCTCGCCATAGCGGGCCAGCGGATAACTGTCGTTCACCACCAGGGATTGCGGAAAACTCAGCAACATGCCTTCGACGGCTTCCCAGTCTGCTTTGGATTTGACTGGCAATGTGAATTCGACAGCTGCAGGAATAGTCTGGTTGCCACAGGTTGTGGCCTGCACTTTTTCCAATGCCGTCATACCATGGCGCTCTGTGACGGTTCCGGTTAACTGCAGCAATTGGCCGACTTTATATTGCGCTGCCAGTTGGCTGTCTGCGATGAGCAGCGCTTCGCTACTGCGGTTGTCCTGATCCGGTGTCAGGCTATGCACTAACAAGGCTGCATCTTTGCTTTTTGGGTACAGTACAGCGCTGACAACACCGGCTGTTTGTACTTGTTGGCCAAGTAACAGGCTTTGTTTACCCAGCCCCTGAATTTGGCTGATCCTTTGGTTTAATTGGCATTCGGCCTGTGCTGCCAGGCTGCAGACTGAAGCGAGAATAACGCTGATCACTTTGAGTTTCATCGGAATTTCCAAGCAGGAAGAATTAAGCGATAGCCTAAAGTAGTGGCAAAGAATGACAAGAGGATGGCAGTGGTAATGGACAGAATTTTTCCTCCGCTGGCCGAAATGGTCTCAAAACCGACGAAAAAGCCGCCTGAAAGGCGGCTTTTATAAACAACAACTGCTGTGTTAGCTGCGTTCGCGGGCAATTGCGCGGTAGCCGATGTCGCGGCGGCTGAATACACCGTCCCACTGGATCTGGTCAACCAACTGATAAGCTGCCTGCTGCGCTGTGGTGACTGAAGTGCCTAAAGCTGTGGCACACAATACACGGCCACCCGCTGTCAGCACCTGGCTGTCTTTCAGTACAGTACCGGCATGAAAGACTTTGGCTTCACGGTTGTCTTCGGTCGGCAAGCCGGAAATCACATCACCTTTGCGGTAGTCGTCCGGGTAACCACCCGCTGCCAGCACCACACCAACAGCAGCACGGCTGTCAAACTCAATAGTGGTCTGGTCCAGCTTGCCTTCGGTGGCGGCTTTACACAGTGCAACCAGATCCGACTGCAGTCGCATCATGATCGGTTGGGTTTCCGGGTCGCCGAAGCGGCAGTTAAACTCCAGCACTTTGGAGGTGCCATCCGGAGCCACCATCAAACCTGCATACAGGAAACCTGTGTACACATTGCCTTCGGCGGCCATGCCATTCACTGTTGGGTAGATCACGTTTTGCATCACCCAGTCATGTACTGCAGGTGTCACCACTGGTGCCGGTGAATAAGCACCCATACCGCCGGTGTTTGGGCCTTTATCGCCATCATCACGCGCTTTATGGTCCTGAGAAGAGGCAAAAGCCAATACGTTTTTACCGTCGACCATCACGATAAAGGATGCTTCTTCACCAACCAGAAACTCTTCAATCACCACACGGCTGCCCGCCGAACCAAACTTGTTACCCGCCAGCATATCGTCGATAGCAGCGAATGCTTCTGCCTGGCTCTGGGCGATAATGACACCTTTGCCAGCCGCCAGGCCGTCGGCTTTGATCACTATTGGAGTGCCCTGTTGTTCGACATAAGCTTTGGCAGCAGCAATTTCAGTGAAGTTACCGTAAGCGGCTGTCGGAATGGCATGACGGGCCAAAAAGTCTTTCGCGAAGGCTTTGGAGCTTTCCAGCTGGGCGCTGGCCTGGGTTGGACCAAAAATGGCCAGGCCTTCAGCGCGGAACATGTCGACCACACCTTTGGCCAATGGCGCTTCCGGACCGACAATGGTCAGGTCAATCGCTTCGGTTTTAGCAAAGGCGGTCAGCGCGGCAACGTCGTCCGCAGCAATCGCCACATTGGTCAGGTTGGGCTCCAGCGCAGTACCTGCGTTGCCTGGTGCCACAAAGACGTGCGTGACCGCTGGTGACTGAGCTGCTTTCCAGGCCAGAGCATGTTCGCGACCACCGCCGCCTATCACTAATACTTTCATGTTTTCTTCCGGTGTTACTGCAATTAAATTAATGGGCCGCTGGTTTACGGAACTTCAGCGTCATCCGATCGCTTTCACCTATGGCCAGGTATTTGTCTTTGTCCTGCTCTTTTTGCGATAAAGTCGGCGGCAGGGTCCAGACGCCGCCAGGGTGATCGGCTGTGTCCTTTGGATTGGCGTTGATTTCACTGGTCGCTTCCAGTTTAAAACCAGCTTTTTGGGCCAGTGCAATGGCCAGACTTTGTGGGAAGTAACCCGACTTCAACCAGTCATCGCCTTTTTTCCCTTCAGGTAAACGGTGTTCCACTACACCCAATACGCCACCAGGTTTTAAGGCGTCATAAAATGATTTAAAGGCATCGACCATGCCTTGCTCACCTTTTTGCATATACCAGTTGTGCAGGTTGCGGAAGGTCAGCACGACATCAGCGCTGCCGGCTGGGGCCACTTGTTGGCCTGGTAATGGCGAAAACTCGGTCAGAATGACATTTTTATAAACATCATTGGCGGCCAGTTTTTCTTTAAAAGCGGCCAGTGATCGTTTGCTGTAGTCTGAGGTGCTGTTGGCCGGGCTATGTGCCGCATAATACTTGCCCTCAGCTCTTAATAACGGGGCCAGAATTTCTGTGTACCAGCCTGAGCCCGGAGAAATTTCCACCACAGCGCTTTTTGGCGTCACTTCAAAGAAACTCAGTGTTTCTGCAGGATGGCGGTAGATGTCACGTGCTTTACTGGCGTCGCTGCGGACTGGGTTATTCAAGACCTGCTGCAGGGCTGTGCTGTCGGCGGCCTGGATAAAAGGTGACAAAACGAAAGCGGAAACGACGATCAACTTGGGTAACAGAGTCATCAGGGTATCCTTCTTCATTGTTATAAACCGGCGCTAGTGTAGCAAAGCAGTGTTGCTTTTGCAGTCAGAAATCATCAGCGGGCGTAAATCAGGGATCATTCAATGATGGATGGCTGGACTGCTAAAATTCAGTCAACAATTGGTTCACTGCGTGCTAAAATGCCGCCCCTTAATTTTGCAGACGCCATTGTCGTTTATCCCGAAGCTGGCTGGAGAACAGATGCTGGATCAGATCCGAATCATCCTGGTGGAAACCTCGCATACCGGCAATATTGGCTCGGTGGCCCGCGCTATGAAAACCATGGGCCTGAGTCAGTTGGTGCTGGTCAGCCCAAAAGAGCTGCCGGATGGCCAGGCCTACGCCTTATCGGCCGGGGCCAGCGATCTGCTGGCAACAGCGAAGGTGGTGGATTCACTGCAGGACGCTATTGCCGATTGCCGGCTGGTGATTGGTACCAGCCATAAGCCAAAAAGTCAGGACCATCAGGTGTTGAACCCACGTCAGGCCGCTGAGCTGGCGGTGCCAGAGCTGCAGCAAGGCCCTGTCGCTATTGTGTTTGGCCGAGAAAGTAACGGTTTGTCCAATGATGAACTGCGGCTCTGCAATTACCACTTATGTATACCAACCAGCGCTGAATACACCTCGCTGAATCTGGCGATGGCGGTACAGGTGGTTAGTTATGAAATGCGGATGGCGTCACTGGATCAGCAACCTGAGGCTGAAGCTTCAGCCGAAGAAAAAACCAGCTACCCAACCTCAGAACAGCTGGAAGGTTTTTATCAGCATTTACAAACAACCTTGGATCAAACCGGCTTTATTATCCGGGCCCACCCAGGTCACATTATGATTAAGTTGCGGCGCCTGTTTACCCGGGCCCGGCCGGACGAAGTGGAACTGAATATATTGCGTGGCATTTTAACTTCAGTACAGCGTTTTGGCCGCGTCGGCAACAGCACGATCACCCCAGAGCAGCAGTAAGCACAAGGACTCCGTCATGTTTGCAGGCATCAAAGAAGACATCAAAAGTGTATTTGAGCGTGACCCGGCGGCACGCAGCTTTTTCGAAGTACTGACCAACTACCCGGGTCTGCATGCGATCTGGTGGCACCGCCTGAATCACAAGGTGTGGAACGCTGGTTTTAAATGGCTGGCCCGTTTTCTCAGTACCATAGCCCGTTGGCTGACTGGGGTGGAGATCCATCCGGGTGCCCGCATCGGTCGCCGTTTCTTTATCGACCATGGTATGGGAGTGGTGATTGGTGAAACCGCTGAAATTGGCGACGATGTGACGCTGTACCACGGCGTGACGTTGGGTGGCACCAGCTGGAACCCTGGCAAACGTCACCCGACCTTAGGCAATAACGTGGTGATAGGCGCAGGCGCGAAGATCCTCGGCCCGCTATTTGTCGGTGAAAATGCCCGCATCGGCTCTAATGCGGTGGTGGTGAAAGATGTGCCACCTGGTGCCACTGTGGTGGGCATTCCTGGTCGCGTTGTCGCGAAACAAGATTCGTCGATTACCGAACAGCGCCAGCAGCTGGCAAAGAAATTTGGTTTTGACGCTTATGCGGTGTCCAGTGACAACCCGGACCCAGTGGCGCAGGCCATGGGCCGCATGCTGGACCATATTCATTTCCTTGACGGCAAAGTATCGGAACTGTGCCAGAGCATCAACACCCTGGGTGGCAATGTCTGCAGCCAGATGCCGGAAATTAACATTGAAGATGAAGCCGTGCGTGAAGCCGAACGACTGGCCGCGCTGCAACGCAAAAAGGAAATAGACGAGTTCGACCCGACGATTTAATTGAAAAAACGGATGAACCTGAGCAGATAATACCTGACTAACTTAGTAGGATTTATACTTGACTAATTTAGTCGGGAATGTACAATTTGCGCCATTCGAACCGGGGAGTCAGTTATGCGTTTAACCTCTAAAGGCCGTTACGCCGTAACCGCTATGCTGGATGTCGCGTTGCATGCGAAAGCCGGCCCGGTTCCATTGGCAGATATCTCCCTGCGTCAGGGCATTTCATTGTCTTATCTGGAACAACTGTTCGCCCGTTTGCGCAAGCACGGCTTAGTGCAAAGTGTGCGCGGCCCTGGCGGTGGTTACCAGCTGGGTCGTGAGGCCGCTCAAATTTCGGTGTCGGCCGTGATCAGTGCGGTGGATGAATCCGTTGATGCCACCCGTTGTCAGGGAAAATCCGATTGCCAGAGCGGGGCCAAGTGCCTGACTCACAGCCTCTGGACCGACTTAAGTGACCGTATTGAAGATTTCCTGACCAATATCACCTTGGGTGAGCTGGTCAGGAAAAACGAAGTGCAAAACGTGGCTAAACGTCAGGACAGCCGCGTCGTAAAGAATCCTGCAACTGATATTGAGATCAGTTGCCAGTTGTAAGGCTAGAGCCGGAGCAGATCATGAAGCTACCTATTTATTTGGATTATGCCGCCACCACCCCAGTGGATCAGCGCGTTGCTGAGAAAATGATGCAATACATGACGATGGACGGGACCTTTGGTAACCCGGCGTCACGTTCGCATAAATTTGGCTGGCAGGCAGAAGAAGCGGTAGAAGTGGCCCGTGCTCAGGTGGCTGAGCTGGTAAACGCCGACCCACGTGAAATCGTGTTTACCTCAGGTGCGACCGAGTCGAACAACCTGGCAATTAAAGGTGCAGCGCATTTTTACCATAAAAAAGGTAAGCACCTGATTACAGTAAAAACTGAACACAAAGCCGTACTGGACACCATGCGTGATCTGGAACGTGAAGGCTATGAAGTGACTTACCTGGAGCCACAGGCCACTGGCTTAGTGACTTTAGAACAACTGACTGCCGCTATTCGTCCGGATACCACCTTAATCAGCGTGATGTTTGTGAATAACGAAATTGGCGTGGTGCAGGACATTGCCGCTATCGGCGAGATGTGCCGTGAAAAAGGCATTATTTTCCATGTCGATTCTGCTCAAGCCGCTGGCAAAGTCGATATCGATCTGCAAACGCTGAAAGTCGACCTGATGTCTTTCTCTGGTCACAAAGCTTACGGCCCTAAAGGTATTGGTGCTTTGTACGTACGCCGTAAACCACGTATCCGCCTGGAAGCGCAAATGCACGGTGGCGGCCATGAGCGTGGTATGCGTTCAGGTACGCTGCCCACTCACCAAATCGTCGGTATGGGCGAAGCCTTCCGCATTGCTAAAGAAGAAATGCATGCGGAGCGCGAGCGCATCGCGGTGCTGCGTGATCGTCTGTGGAATGGTATCAAAGGTATTGAGCAAACCTTCCTGAATGGTGATGCCGAACAACGTATTCCTGGTATTACCAACGTCAGCTTTAACTACGTCGAAGGTGAGTCGCTGATTATGGCGCTGAAAGACATCGCGGTGTCTTCAGGTTCTGCCTGTACCTCAGCAAGCTTAGAGCCGTCTTATGTACTGCGTGCTTTAGGCCTGACCGATGAACTGGCACACAGCTCTATTCGTTTCAGCATCGGCCGATACACCACCGAAGCGGATATCGATCACACCATTAAGATCGTCAACGAAGCGATCGGCAAGTTACGTGAAATGTCACCGCTGTGGGAAATGTTCAAAGACGGCGTGGACTTAAACTCTGTGGCCTGGGTGGCCCACTAATCAGTGCAGGATTAAGAGGTACGAAAAATGGCTTACAGCAATAAAGTAATAGATCACTACGAAAACCCACGCAACGTTGGTTCTTTCGCCAAAGACGACCCGACTGTGGCCACTGGCATGGTCGGTGCACCAGCCTGTGGTGACGTGATGAAACTGCAAATCAAGGTAAACGAGCAGGGCGTGATTGAAGATGCCAAGTTCAAAACCTACGGCTGCGGCAGTGCTATCGCTTCCAGTTCTTTAGTGACTGAGTGGGTAAAAGGCAAAACGCTGGACGAAGCAGCTCAGATCAAAAATACCGACATTGCCCAGGAACTGGCGTTACCACCGGTAAAAATTCACTGCTCTATTCTGGCCGAAGATGCCATTAAAGCAGCCATTGACGATTACAAATCTCGGCACGGGAACTAAGTTATGGCCATCAGCATGACGCCGGCTGCAGCAGACCGGGTCCGTAGTTTTCTGACCAATCGCGGTAAAGGCATTGGCCTGCGCGTTGGGGTGAAAACCACCGGCTGTTCTGGCCTGGCTTATGTACTGGAATTTGTCGACGAATTGAATGCTGACGATCAGGTGTTTGAAGAATTTGGCCTGAAGCTCATTGTGGACGGCAAAAGTCTGGTCTATATCGACGGCACTCAGCTGGATTTTGTCAAAGAAGGTTTAAACGAAGGCTTCCAGTTTAATAACCCAAACGTCAATGGCGAATGTGGTTGTGGCGAAAGCTTTACCGTCTAACGAAGGGCGCAGATGAACTATTTTCAGCTGTTTCATCTGCCAGCTCAGTTTGAGCTGGATTTGGCCGAGTTGGGTACCCGCTATCTGGAATTGCAACGTAACTTCCACCCGGACAAGTTTGCTGCAGCTTCAGAGCGCGACCGTCTGATGGCTGTGCAACAGGCGGCCAACATCAATGATGCTTACCATAGCCTGAAACATCCGCTGCTCAGGGCTGAACATTTACTGGCGCTGCGTGGCTTGAAAATCAGCCAGGAACAACGCAGTTTTACCGACCCGGCATTTTTAATGCAGCAGATGGAGCTGCGTGAACTGCTGGCTGATATTCCGCACAGCAAGAACCCGGATGAACTGATTGATGACGCAGAACAGCAAATCAGTCAGCAACGTAAAGCCTTATTAAAACAGCTGCGTGAGTCGCTGGATATGCAGCAAACCGAGCAGGATCAGCGGTCTGCTGATTTGGTCCGTAAGCTTAAATTCTTCTATAAGCTGGAGCAGGAGCTTGAGCTGATAGAGCAACAACTTCACGATTAAGAAGCAACATGGCGTTATTACAAATCGCGGAACCAGGCCAAAGCGCAGCTCCGCATCAGCACAAACTCTCTGCAGGTATTGATTTAGGCACCACCAATTCGTTGGTGGCGACTGTGCGTAGCGGCGAAGCAAAAACGCTGCACAATTCAGCTGGCCAGGATATGGTGCCCTCAGTAGTGCGCTACACCGAAACCAAGGTGGTGGTTGGCCATGACGCTATGGCGCAGGCGGTGCAAGACCCGCATAACACCATTATTTCCGTCAAACGTTTGATGGGCCGTGGTTTTGCAGAAATGCAGGCCGAAGCTTCGCACTTACCTTATCAGCTGGTTGATCAGGCTGGGCTTGCCGCTATTGAGACTGTGCAGGGGGTGAAAAACCCGGTTGAAGTCTCTGCAGAAATTCTTGCAACACTTGCAGATACTGCCAGTCAGACCTTAGGCGGTGAGTTAACCGGCGTGGTCATTACGGTACCGGCATACTTTGATGATGCGCAGCGCCAGGCTACCAAAGATGCGGCCAAACTGGCCGGTTTGAACGTGCTGCGTTTATTAAATGAACCCACAGCTGCAGCGCTGGCTTATGGCCTGGATTCAGGTCAGGAAGGCGTGATTGCGGTGTACGATTTAGGCGGAGGTACCTTCGATATCTCTATTTTACGCCTTCAAAAAGGTGTGTTTGAAGTGCTGGCCACCGGCGGTGATTCTCAGCTGGGTGGTGATGACTTTGACCATGCCCTGATGCAATGGCTACAACAACAGACAGGCGCTGCCGAACTGAACCACAGTGAACTTCGTCAGTATCTGGTGACAGCCCGCGCCTTGAAAGAGCAATTGTCAGCTAAGCACAGCGTTACTTTCAGTCTGCCGCTAAATGGCGGCGAATTTACGGGTGCAATCAGCCGTGAACAATTTGACGCTTTAATCCAGCCGTTAGTGCGTAAAACTATTCGTGCCTGCAAACAAGTGCTGCGTGACGCTGGCCTGGAAACTGACCAGGTGCAGCAGGTAGTGATGGTCGGCGGTTCGACCCGGGTGCCGTTAGTGCGCACTGCGGTCGCAGATTTCTTTGCCGCAGAACCTTTAACCTCGATTGACCCGGACAAAGTGGTGGCGATTGGCGCGGCTATTCAAGCCAATGTGCTGGTGGGCAATAAATCTGGTACCGACACCTTGTTATTGGACGTCACCCCCTTGTCGCTTGGTATTGAAACCATGGGCGGCCTGGTGGAGAAAATCATTCCGCGTAATACCGTAATTCCTGTGGCGCGTGCGCAGGAATTCACCACCTTTAAAGACGGTCAGACCGCCATGGCTATTCACGTGCTGCAAGGTGAACGTGAGCTGGTCAGCGATTGCCGTTCTCTGGCCCGGTTTACCTTAACAGGCATTCCAGCAATGGCTGCCGGTGGCGCCCATATCCGTGTCACCTTCCAGGTCGACGCTGATGGCTTGCTCAGCGTGACGGCGCAGGAAAAATCCAGTGGCGTTAGTGCCAGTATTCAGGTGAAACCGTCCTATGGCCTGACCGATGATCAGGTGGCGAACATGCTGCAAAGCTCAATGTTGTATGCCAAGCAGGATATGCAGCAACGCCTGCACAAAGAACAGCAGGTGGAAGCGCAGCGGGTGTTAGAAGCGGTGCGGGCAGCATTGCAGCAGGATGCTCATTTGTTGGACCCAAGCGAGCATGCGGTAATTGAACAGGCGCTGACGGCGCTGGATCTGGCGCGTGAGCAGGCCGATACCGCAGGCATTAAAGCGGCGATTGAACACGCCAACCATAGTACGGATGAATTTGCTGCACGGCGCATGGATCAGTCGATCCGTCAGGCGCTGCGCGGCCATAAAGTGGACGAGGTCTGATATGCCACAAATCGTTTTTTTACCTCACGCCGAGTTATGTCCTGAAGGTACGGCAGTAGAAGCCAAAACCGGTGAATCTGTGCTGGATGTGGCGCTGCGCTGCGGTATTGCCATTGAGCACGCCTGCGAGAAATCCTGTGCCTGTACCACTTGCCATGTGATTGTGCGTGAAGGCTTTTATTCGCTGGAACCTAGTGATGAGCTGGAAGATGACATGTTGGACAAGGCCTGGGGCCTGGAACCAGAATCACGGTTGGGCTGTCAGGCGCTGGTTGCAGACGAAGACCTGGTTGTGGAAATTCCGAAGTACACCATCAATCTGGCCAGTGAAGGTCATTAAACTGCAACCAAACTAAGAAAAACTGTACAAATGCCGCCTTGACGCGGCATTTGTTGTTTTTAGGGCGAAATGTAGGTTTTTTTAATTTGTTCGCGTATAATTCGCGGCCACAAATTTTTCACTTAGTTAATTTTTAGGAGTCTGTCATGGCTTTGGAACGTACCTTTTCAATCATCAAACCAGATGCAGTAGCCAAGAACGTTATCGGCGCTATCTACAACCGTTTTGAATCAGCTGGTTTACGTATCGTTGCAGCCAAAATGCTGCACTTAAGCCGTGAACAGGCCGAAGGTTTCTACGGTGAGCACAAAGAGCGTCCATTCTTCAACGCGCTGGTTTCTTTCATGACTTCTGGTCCAGTGATGATCCAGGTGCTGGAAGGTGAAGACGCTGTGCGTAAAAACCGTGAAATCATGGGTGCCACTAACCCGAAAGACGCTCTGGCTGGTACTTTACGTGCTGACTACGCTGCCAGCATCGACGAAAACGCTGTTCACGGTTCAGACGCTGCCGCTTCTGCTGCCCGTGAAATCGCGTTTTTCTTCACTGAAGCCGAACTGTGTGGCCGTACCCGTTAATTTCGGGCACAGGATTACTCTTTAACCCGGTTTAAAGAGACTCCGAAAGGACATCAGGATAAAAGGGGGCTTAGCCCCCTTTTTTTCCTGTTTGCTGTGGTCATCTGTTAGTGATGACCATACTGAAAGAATCGCCTATACCTATTGTTAGATCTTGTTGTGAGGAACGCTGTGATGAGCGCTGTCGAAACCAAAGTCAATCTGCTGGACCTGACCCGGACTCAGATGAAAGAGTTTTTTGTTTCCATTGGGGAGCAAGGCTTTCGCGCCGATCAGGTGATGAAGTGGATTTACCATTTCTGCATTGATGACTTCGACAAGATGACCAACATCAACAAGAAGTTACGCGACAAACTCAAAGCCAAGGCCGAAATTCGAGCGCCGGATGTGGTGACTCGTCAGGACAGTGCCGATGGCACCATTAAGTTTGTGATGGGTTTATCTGGTGGCCAGGAAGTGGAAACGGTGTGGATCCCGGAAAAAGACCGCCGTACTTTGTGTGTGTCGTCTCAGGTGGGTTGTGCACTGGATTGCTCTTTCTGCTCCACGGCACAACAAGGTTTTAACCGCAATCTGACGGTGTCTGAAATTATTGGCCAGGTCTGGCGTGTGGCGCAGATCATCGGCAGCTACGGCGACACCGGCGAAAAACCAGTGACCAACGTGGTGATGATGGGTATGGGCGAACCTTTGCTGAACCTGAACAACGTGGTCCCGGCGATGGAACTGATGATGGAAGACTATGGCTTTGGTCTGTCCAAGCGCCGCGTGACATTAAGTACTTCAGGTGTGGTACCTGCACTGGATTTACTAAAAGACAAAATTGATGTCGCTTTGGCCATTTCACTGCATGCACCGAACAATGAACTGCGTAACGAACTGGTACCGATCAATAAAAAATACCCGATGGAAGAATTCCTGGCGGCGTCCAAACGTTATGTCGCCGATTCCCGTGCCAACGACAAAGTCACTGTCGAATATGTGATGCTGGACGGCATCAACGACAGCATGGATCAGGCGCATGAACTGGCGAAGGCCTTGAAAGACACGCCGTCCAAAATCAATTTGATCCCGTTTAACCCTTACCCAGGGTCACCGTATAAGCGTTCCAGCAACTCGCGCATTGACCGCTTTAATAAAGTGCTGCAGGAATACGGTTTCACAGTGATTGTGCGTAAAACCCGCGGAGACGATATTGACGCGGCCTGTGGTCAACTGGTCGGGGACGTGATTGACCGCACCAAACGTCTGGTGAAAAAACAGATGAAAGGTGAATCAATTTCAGTAAAAATGGTGTAATAACCAGCAGCAAGGACAGACTATGCAACTATGGCCTTGGCTTACCTGCGTTGTACTCTGTATCCCTTTGACGGCCTGCGTCACAGAAACCACTGTGACGGCGGCCGACCGTCAGCACCAGCCCAACCGTAATATGACGGAAGCGGCCCGCACCCGGGTCGCTTTGGGCATTAACTACCTGCAAGTCGGCGATAAATCTCAAGCCAAATACAATTTGGATAAAGCGCTGCAAATGGCGCCACAGCTGGCCGAGGTGCATAACGCGCTGGCATACTATTACCAACAGGTGCAAGACCATGATGCTGTGGTCGAATCCTACCGGCAGGCGATGGCACTCGAACCTGACAATGCAGATTCCTACAACAACTTCGGCGCTTACCTTTGTCAGCAGGGGCAGTATCAGCAGGCTGAGCAGTTGTTGCTGGAAGCGATTGAAAGGCCTGGTTATTTTCGTGTTGCCGACAGCTATGAGAACCTTGCTCTTTGTGCGCTCGAACAAAACGACTTTAGCAAAACCAGGCATTACCTCAATCTGTCTCTGACTCATAATGCGACCCGGCCCAGCGCCCAGTTTAATTCGGCTGCTTTGTACTACGCCACCAAACAGCTGGAGTTGGCGGCACAAACGCTGGAGTTGATGCAACGCGCCTCTCAGTTGTCCGCCCCTGTGTTGCTGCTGAGTTATCAAGTGGCTCAGGAGCTACAGCACTGGCCCGCAATGCAAGAGGCGGAGCAACAATTACTCAGCCTTTACCCGCAAAGTCGGGAAGCCTTGTTACTGAGTCAACAGCAACTGACAAAATCTGAATTCAGTGCACTCAGACAGCGATATCTGGCAAGCACTGAAGCTGATGCTACTGACAGTGCAACCCAGCCCCGTATTAAAATTGTGCGGAAAAAAGCCGCAGTAGAGGCGAGCAAAAAAGCAGCTCGCCAGCATCAGGTCAAAGCCAATGAAAGCTTGGCTGGCATAGCGCAGCAATACGGTGTTACTATGAGCGACCTAATCAGCTGGAACGCGTTGCGCCCTGGTGAGAGTCTGCAGGAAGGCCAGTGGCTGAACCTGAACGAACCTGCCAGTACCAAGCAAAATACATTAGCTCAGCGCCATCTGGTGACACCCGGGGAAACCCTGTCGCAGATTTCGCTGCGTTACAATATAAAGCTCGCACACCTGCTGCAATGGAACAATTTAACGGAGCAAAGCCCGCTGCGGGCTGGCCAATTTATCTACTTAAAAGATCCGGCATATTTGGACTATGATAACTGAACTTGAGCAGACTGCGCTTACGGTAGGACAATGCCTGAAACAGGCTCGTGAGCAACAGCAACTGACTGCGCAACAAGTCGCTTTGCAACTGAATTTAAAAACCAGCCTGATTGAGGATCTGGAATCAGATCGCTTCGACGCCAAACTGTCACCTACCTTTTATCGGGGCTATTTGCGCTCTTACGCCAAATTACTTAAGTTGCCCGAAAAAGCCTTGCTGGAGCAGTACAGCAAAGAACACAAAGGGCAGCAGCCGGCTCCCAGTTTAACCCGCAGCTTTTCCAAACGAACCGCCAAGGAAGCCACCGACATCCGTTATATCTGGTTGACCTGGCTGGTGGTCGTCAGTTTTGTCGTGTTACTGGTGATGTACTTCTGGCAAAACCGGTTTGACGGCCAGGCCGTATCCGCGCCACTGCCGATGGTGGAAGCCGAGCAGACTGCACAGCAGCAGGAAGAGAATGCCAATGCTGCGGGCTGGACCAATGAAGCTGACAATGGGGTGACCGCATCAGACAGCGCAGTGGCTGAGGATACCGGCACTGAATCCGGTTTAAGCGACACGGCGCAGACGACAGGCGAGGTAGCAGAACAACTGGCTGCACCTTTACCTACCACAGCTCCTGCAACCACAGTTTCAACCACGACAGAAGCTGCGACCACAGTGCCGCAGATCACCGCAGAGCCTGAAGTGAATAACAGCCCTGCACAGCAGAGCGAAACATTGCCGCAAAACCAGACTGAACCGGCTGTGGTTACAACAGAAACCCCAACACCGACTGCGACTCAAACAGAGCAGAACACTGCAAATCTGAATAGCCCGGCAGCTGCTGAAGTGTCGGCCAACACGACCGCAACCCAGCATGACGACAGCAGCTTAAGCCTGACATTCAGTGGTGACTGTTGGGTCGAAATTACTGATGCGGCTGGCAAACGCCTGGCTTTTGGCGCACGTAGTGCCGGTGAGAGCCTGACCCTGAGCGGCGTAGCGCCAGTGAAAGTGTTGCTCGGCAACGCAGCGTCTGTGCAGTTGAGCTTTAATGGCCAGGCGGTAGATTTATCCGGTTATGCACAAGGCCGGGTGGCCCGTTTAACTTTGGGACAGTGAGAATGAGTTACGCTGAAAACCCGATTAAAAGACGTCAGTCGACACAAATTAAAGTCGGTACTGTGCTGGTAGGTGGCGATGCCCCTATTTCAGTACAGTCGATGACCAATACCAAAACCACCGATGTGGAAGCCACGCTGGCACAAATTGAAGCCATTGCCAAAGCCGGTGCCGATATGGTGCGGGTGTCTGTGCCTACCATGGACGCAGCGGAAGCCTTTAAGCTCATCAAACAGCGTGCGCCAATCCCTCTGGTGGCAGATATCCATTTTGACTACCGTATCGCACTGCAGGTCGCAGAATACGGTGCCGATTGTTTGCGGATTAACCCGGGCAATATAGGCCGGGAAGATCGGATCCGTTCAGTGGTGGAAGCGGCGCGAGACCGCAATATTCCAATTCGTATTGGCGTGAACGGTGGCTCGCTGGAGCAGGACCTGCAGGAAAAATACGGCGAACCGACGCCGGAAGCTCTGGTGGAATCCGCCATGCGTCATGTGGAGATCCTGGACCGGCTGAACTTCGACCAGTTTAAAGTTTCAGTCAAAGCGTCCGACGTGTTTCTTGCCGTTGGTGCTTACCGTTTGCTCGCCAAACAAATTAAACAGCCTTTGCATTTAGGCATAACGGAAGCTGGCGGCGCCCGCTCTGGTTCGGTGAAATCGGCTATTGGTCTTGGCATGCTGTTGTCCGAAGGTATTGGTGATACCTTGCGGATTTCATTGGCCGCCGACCCGGTTGAAGAAGTGAAAGTGGGCTTTGATATTCTGAAGTCGCTGCGTATTCGTTCCCGTGGTATTAACTTCATTGCCTGCCCAAGCTGTTCCCGGCAGGAATTTGACGTGATCAAAACCATGAACGAGCTGGAGCAGCGGCTGGAAGATGTGGTCGACCCGCTGACCGTGTCGGTGATTGGTTGTGTCGTCAACGGCCCGGGCGAAGCGCTGATTTCCGACCTTGGGGTGGCAGGTGCGAACCGGATGAGTGGTTTTTATGTCAATGGTCAGCGGCAAAAACTGCGGATTGACAACAGTCAGGTAGCAGAGCAACTGGAAGCTCAGGTACGTGCGTATCTGGACGAGAAAAAGCGCCAAATAGAAATCAAACAGCTGGATTAAGCCCGGCTTTTTGCAAAAAGAGAGTTTGTAGTGTCAAAAGATATCCAGGCCATTCGTGGCATGAATGACTGCTTACCGGCAGAAACAGGCCAGTGGCAGCACATTGAACAGGTGCTGCGCACCACAGTGCAAAACGCCGGCTATCAGGAAATCCGTTTTCCAATCGTTGAGATGACTGAGCTGTTTAAACGCTCGATTGGCGAAGTCACCGACATTGTTGAAAAAGAAATGTATACCTTCGCTGACCGCAACGGTGACAGCCTGACGTTACGCCCGGAAGGCACCGCCGTCTGTGTGCGTGCGGCCAACCAGCATGGCCTGCTGTACAACCAGGAACAGCGCCTGTGGTATATGGGCCCGATGTTCCGCCATGAGCGGCCACAAAAAGGCCGTTACCGCCAGTTCCATCAATTCGGTCTGGAAGCTTTTGGTATGGCCGGTCCGGATATTGATGCTGAAGTGATCTTACTGAGCGCCCGTATGCTGAAGCAGCTGGGGCTGTCGTCTTACGTCAAACTGGAGCTGAACTCCTTAGGCTCTAACCAGGCCCGGGCCGATTACCGTGCTGCACTGGTCACTTATTTAGAGCAGCACAAAGAGCTGCTGGATGAAGACAGCCTGCGCCGTTTGTACAGCAATCCGTTGCGGGTACTGGACAGCAAAAATCCAGCCATGCAAGAGATGTTGGGCAAAGCACCACAGTTGCTGGATCATCTGGATGACGAATCCAAAGCAGATTTTGAAGGTTTAAAACAGCGTCTGACAGCTGCTGGTGTGGCCTTTGACATTAACCCGCGTCTGGTGCGTGGTCTGGATTATTACAATAAAACAGTATTTGAGTGGGTGACCACTAACCTGGGATCTCAAGGCACCGTCTGTGCCGGTGGCCGTTATGATGGCCTGGTTGAGCAGCTGGGCGGCAAAGCGACGCCTGCCGTGGGTTTTGCCTTAGGTCTGGAACGGCTGGTATTATTGCTGCAAACGCTGGAGCTGATGCCTGTACTGCCTGCGCAAACCGATCTTTATCTGATGCCGTTAGGAGAAGCCGCGGAACTTGCCGCAGTTTCTATTGCCGAACAGCTGCGCGACGCTCTGCCCAGTCTGCGACTGATGCTGCACTGCGGTGGCGGTAACCTGAAAAAACAACTGAAAAAAGCCGATAAGTCTGGTGCTGCACTGGGTTTATTGCTGGGCGAGACTGAACTGGCCCAAGGTGAAGTGACATTAAAATGGCTGCGTGAAGACAAGCCGCAACACAATATCAAACTAAGTGAATTAAGCGGCGTGCTGAGCGAGCTGATTTAAGGGAATTTGAATGGAAATTTACAATACCGAAGAACAACAGGTAGAGGCGATTAAACGCTTCTGGAAAGAAAACGGTCTGGCTATTGCGGCAGGTGTCGTACTGGGATTAGGTGGTCTGTACGGTTGGCGTTATTACCAAAGCAGCCAGTTAGAAAAAACTATGACGCAGTCTCAGGCTTACAGCCAGTTACTGGAAAAAGCTCAGGCTGATGACAGCACCGAGCTGGCACAGCAATTCCAGAGCTTTGTCGATACCAACGCTGATTCTTCTTACGCTATGTTGGCCGCCTTTGTTGCCGCCAAAGAAGCTGTAGAGAAAAAAGATTATGCAGCAGCTGTGAAGTCACTGAATTTTGTAGTGAGCTCAGCCAAACAGCCAGAAATGAAAGCGCTGGCGCAATTACGTCTGGCCCGGGTTCAACTGGAGCAGAAAGATCATGCTGCTGCACTGAGCACTCTGGCTGCTGCGCTGCCTGAGGCATTTAAAGCCCAGCAAGAAGAATTAAAAGGCGATGCGTTGTTACAAGCCGGTGAGGCAGCCAAAGCCAAGACAGCTTACCTGGCAGCACAATCGGCCAGCAAAGATAGTCAAAGCCCAATTTTGAAAGTGAAGTTAGACGAACTGGCGCATGTAACTGCAGCATAAGGTGGTTTTGTGAAGTTATCCTTAAATCGCGCCGGTGTGGTTCTGGCGCTGCTGACTGTGCTCAGCGCCTGTTCATCCAAAGATGAACTGGTGTACCCGGACATCAGCAACAAAATAAAACCAGATGAAATCTGGAGTGCGTCGGTCGGCGATGGTGTTGAACATTACGATTCTGCGCTGAAGCCATTAATCCTTGGTGACAAAGTTTTTGCTGCCAGCCGCGCTGGTTATGTGATGGCGTTCGAACGAGAGACTGGCAAAAAGCTGTGGACCTTCGACGCCCGTACCGACGGCTCCGCTGGTTTGCTGGATTCGCTGAATTTCTGGTCTGACGAAACCGCGCGCCTGTCTGGTGGCGTCAGCGCTGGCTACGATAAAATTTATGTTGGCAGTGAAAATGGTGACGTGATTGCGTTAAATCCGGAAACCGGTGAGCTGGTTTGGCGGGTGAAAGTGGGCGGCGAAGTGATTGCCAGCCCGGCTGCAGGTGACGGTTTTGTGGTGGTGAACACTTCTGCAGGTTCTGTGTTTGCACTGCACCCGGATACAGGTGAGCAACGCTGGAAGCATGAGCAGGAAACGGCTTTATTAAGTTTACGCGGCACCAGTGAGCCTGTGATCGCCAGTGGTGGCGTGATCTTCGGTTCTGGTGCAGGTAAAGTGGCCGTGCTGATTGCCGATAAAGGTGTGCTGGCGTGGGAGCAGGCGATCGCCGTACCAAAAGGTGCCACCGATTTGTCGCGGATGAACGATGTGGATGCCACTCCAATCATTGTTGACGGTATGATTTACGCTATCGCTTACAATGGTGAATTGACGGCATTGGACCTGCGTACCGGCCGTCCGGTCTGGAAGCGTGAATACTCGACCTTCCGCGATATGGCAATTGAAGGCAGCACTATTTATATCGTTGACAGCACGGGTAAAATCTTTGCGATCGACCGCCGTAATGGTCTGGAGCAATGGTCGCAGATGGGCCTGAACAAACATATGTTAACCGGTCCTGCGGTGTATAAAGACTACCTGGCTATTGGCGATGTCGAAGGCAATCTGTTCTGGCTGGATAAAAACAGCGGTGAGTTTGTCGGTCAGTTCAGCTATGGTTCCGGCTTTTATACGCAAGGTGTAACGAACGGTGACGACCTGGTGATCCAGACCCGTGAAGGTGAGCTGAGTTTAATTCGTTTACCTTAATAGCACTGAGCAGTTAAAATACAGGGTCGGGCTGTGAGTTTCACATCCCGACCCTGTTGTTTCATGGCCTGTGAAGGCCCCTTGTTGTGTTTAAAGCACAACCTTTGATTGGATTTGAGGTAAAACATGTTACCTGTAGTGGCGTTAGTCGGCCGTGCCAATGTTGGCAAATCAACGTTATTTAACCGTTTAACCCGGACCCGCGATGCGCTGGTGGCCGACTTTCCGGGCCTGACGCGTGACCGTAAGTACGGCACGGTCAAATACGAAGGTTACGAATTTATTGTGGTGGATACCGGGGGTATCGACGGCAATGAGCAAGGCATTGAAGTCGAGATGGCAGAGCAGTCGCTTAAAGCAATCGACGAAGCCGATGTGGTGCTGTTTATGGTCGACGCGCGTGCCGGTGCCATGGTTGCCGACGAAGCCATCGCGTCTCACATTCGCCGCATCAACAAAAAAGTCTTTCTGGTTGCCAACAAAACCGACGGCCTGGACGCAGACACCGCAGTGGCCGACTTCTACAGCCTGGGTTTGGGTGAAGTGTATCCCATAGCGGCAGCGCATGGCCGCGGCGTGGTGTCCTTGCTGCAAACGGCGTTATTGCCTTTGTTGTCTGAACAGCAGCAGGAACGTATTCATGCCATCGAGCAGGGTGAAGACCCGGATCAGCTGGAAGACGATGAAACCTTCGCTGAGGGTGAAGACAGTAAAGCGGCCCGCGATCAACACATTAAGCTGGCTATTGTGGGCCGTCCTAACGTGGGTAAGTCGACGCTGACCAACCGTATTCTGGGTGAGGAACGGGTGGTGGTGTTTGATATGCCCGGGACCACACGGGATGCGATTTATATTCCGATGACCCGGGGTGAACGTGAGTACACGCTGATCGACACCGCAGGTGTGCGTCGTCGCGGTAAAATCGACGATATGGTCGAAAAGTTTTCCGTTATTAAAACCCTGCAGGCCATTGAAGATGCCAACGTGGTGATCCTGGTGCTGGACGCCCGTCAGGGCATTTCCGATCAGGACCTGAGCATTCTGGGTTATGTACTCAATGCGGGCCGTTCTCTGGTGATTGCGGTCAACAAATGGGATGGTCTGGACGATGGCGTGAAAGACGAAGTGAAACGCGAGTTAGACCGCCGTTTAGGTTTTATCGACTTTGCCCGTCTGCATTTTATCTCAGCTTTGCACGGCTCAGGGGTCGGTAACCTGTTTGAATCCGTTGAAGAAGCCTTTGATTCGGCCACCCGCCGTGTCAGCACTGCACTGTTGACCCGTATTATGAAAATGGCGCAGGAAGATCACCAGCCGCCGCTGGTGAACGGCCGCCGGGTTAAACTGAAATACGCCCACGCCGGTGGTTACAACCCGCCTATGATCGTCATTCACGGTAATCAGGTTCAGGACTTGCCTGATTCGTACAAGCGTTACCTGATGAACTATTACCGCAAGTCATTGCAGATGATGGGAACCCCTGTACGTGTAGAATTCCGTGAAGGCGATAACCCATTTGCCCAGCGTCGCGAAAACCTGACGCCTAACCAGCGTTACAAGCGGGACCGCATCTTAAAAGCCAGAGCGAATCTGGCGAACAAGAAGTAATAAAAAGGGCCGCATTGCGGCCCTTTGCTTTTGCTGTAACGCTTAGCCGTGTTCTGGCAGGGCTTTCAGGTAAATATCCGGGTAACCGGACAGCGCCGCATGCACCTGTTGGGTTCCCTCGTCGGCCAGCACCTGAGACAAACCTTGTTCCAGACCGTCGTAGGTGCGTGCAACGACAAATTCTGGCGTCACTTTAGGCACTTCAAGGCCTTTGGTCAGATCGGTGTCGATAAAGCCAACATGCAGGGCCAGTACCTGAGTATTCTGGCTCAGTAACTCCTGGCGTAAGGCGTTGGTCATGGACCAGGCCGCAGACTTGGTGACTGAATAAGTCGCCAGCAACGGGCCTGTGATCCAACTGGCAATCGACAGAACATTGACAATTGCACCGCCACCATTGGCTTTTAGTGTTGGAGCAAACGCCTGGCTTAAGCGCAGTGGGCCATAGAGGTTCACGTCCAGCTGACGCTGCATCATGGTAACAGCATCGTCGGCCAGAATAGGGCCCAGTTCAGCCACCCCTGCATTATTGACCAACAGCGTGACGTCCTTCAGCTCCTGTGCAACCCGCAGCACTTCTGCTGCATTGGTGACATCCAGTTGCACCGGCGTTACGCCTTCTAAGGTGATGCTGGCCGGGTTGCGTGCCGCAGCATAGACTTTTTTGGCTCCACGTTTTAATGCTTCTTTGGCAAAAGCCAGGCCCAGGCCTCGGTTTGCGCCGGTGATCAGTACCACTGCATTTTCAAAATTCATCGCTTGTTCCAATATATGATGTTTATCATATTTTAAGTTAAGATAAAGCAGAGTTACCCCTGCATGGTTTAAGGACTAAAGGTACTGCTGTTGTAACTGGTTCCGGCTGGCAGTCAGGTAGCTATGCGCTTGCTGCGGGTCCGGCATACTGCGTGTCAGTTGCACTACGCCCATCAGGCTTGCGAACAGTGCGAAGGCTTGCTCCTTGGCCAGACTGGGTTGCAACTGCTGAAGCAGACCGACAAACCCTTCTATGCAATCCTGAGCAATGACCCGGCCTTCACTGGTCAGACGGAATAACTCTGACCCCAGTGCTGACAGCGGGCACCCTTCACCCTGTTTGGCAGCACTCAGGTGTGCTTCTGACAAATAGAGCTCAATAAAGGCCTGCAATGGCGCTTGGCCCTGACGGACAAGAGCGGACAGCTCCGTTTGGAGCTGCTCAGCGCTCTGGCAGCGGGCATGCGCCAGTGCTTCAGCTAACAAGGCATCACGGTTGACAAAATGAGCGTAAAAACCACCATGAGTCAGGCCCGATTCTTTCATCAGCACGCCAACTGATAAGGCTTCAAAGCCTTGTTGCCGGATCAGTCTGGCCGCTGTGTCAAGAATGCGCAAATGGGTCTGCTCTTTTTTAGTCAAGGTGCTCATTGCTAATCCTGTCTAAATAATATGATGGTTATCATATTTATGATTGGTGAAAAGATCAACAGTTTTTTCCGGTGGTGTTTAAAAAGCTCAGTTGCTGCTGTTTTGTGTTAGATGCTGTTCAAGTAAGGCGACGCGTTGAGGCCTGTCGAATAGCTGATAAAGCTGGAGCCAGTCTGCCAGTTGCATCAAAGGCAAACCATGCCGGAATTGCAGGCTGAGTGGGTCGAATACAAACTGATGCAATTGCTGCTGCCGCCGCACCTGAATACCGGCCATTAACTCGATGACACCTGAAACGGTCTGAATGCGGCAGAAATGCTGGCTGCAGTATTCTGGGTGGGGGACCATCGCAAGCTCCCGGCCTAATGGAAGCAATAACGAGCGGGCTGTTGGGAAAAACTGCGGGCTGCAGACTAAATCCAGATCCTGAGCCTGCTGAACTAAGCCGTGGCAATACAGCAGGTAACTGCCGCCTATACCCCAATCTGCAGGCCCCAGAAGCCGGGCGACATGCTGAGCCAATTGATCCAACTGCGCTGGCACCAGGCTAATCCTGCTGAGTGTGGCTGACCACCGAGATCACCGTACCCTGAGCCAGCCGGCTTTCTAGCTGATCTCCTGGCTGCAGCTGCGCGGCACTGGTCACGACCTTGCCTTCTGCAGTCAAACTAATGCTGTAACCCCGTTGCAAGGTTGCCAAAGGGCTGACGGTATTGAGGCGGCTGCTAAACAGCAGCCAATGCTGCTGCTTTTGTTGCAGCTGAGTTTGTAGTGCTTGTTTCAGTCGTTGTTGCAGCTGATTTAGCTGCTGCGCCTGACGGGATAACTGCAAGGCCGGGTTCTGCTGGTAAACCCGCTGTTCAAGCTGAGCAACCCGTTGTGTGAACTGCTGCAGCTGTCGCTGCAAGGCGCGGGTTAGAGCCAGCTGCAACTCGTCGAGACGTTGCTGTTGTTGCTGCAGCCGACGAGCCGGGTCCAGTAACTGCAGTCGATGTTGCAGGTGTTGCAGCGCAGGGCTTTTACTGCGTAGGTAATTCTGCATGCTTTGCTGCAGCCGGGCCGCATTTTTTTGCAGCAATTGTAGCTGTTGCTGCTGATCAGGCGAGACCAGTTCGGCTGCGGCAGAGGGCGTTGCTGCCCGCATATCTGCGACAAAATCAGCAATAGTAAAATCGATTTCATGGCCGACTGCGCTGATAGTCGGAATGGGGCAACAGGCGATTTGTCTGGCCAGGGTTTCATCATTAAAACACCACAAATCTTCTAATGAGCCGCCGCCCCGGCCAATAATGAGTACGTCCACCTCGTTGCGGCGTATCGCACTTTGCAGCGCCTGCACCAATTGCTGAGCTGCAGTCGCGCCTTGCACCTGGCTTGGATAAATCACGACTTCAAGGGCTGGCGCCCTGCGTTGCAACACGGTCAGAATATCGCGGATAGCGGCACCTGTTGGAGACGTCACCACGCCCACCCGTTTGACCAGGCCTGGCAATGGTTTTTTGCGCTCAGGGGCCAACAGGCCTTCGGCAGCCAGCTGAGCCTTCAGTTGTTCATACTGTTGTTTCAGCAAGCCATCGCCAGCCGGTTCAATCATATCTGCCAGCAGCTGGTATTCACCGCGGGGTTCATACACGCTGATGCGGGCGCGAATAAGCACTTGCTGGCCACTACGGGGTTGCAGGCTGGCATAGCGGTTGGCCTGCTTAAACATCGCGACTTTGACCTGTGCCGCCTGATCTTTCAGGGTGAAATACCAATGGCCGGAAGAAGCAGCGACAAAGTTGGACACTTCACCCACCAGCCACAGTTGCTTAAACTGCAGTTCCAGCGTCAGGCGGACTTCTGAGTTGAGGCGGGACACGGTATAAATATCGGCCTGAGACATGGCTGCTTCTTATCGATAACTAGCGGATTTGGCGTCACTTTACCACAAAAGCGAAAAACTGATTGTTCGCGGGCTGAAAAGCGGATAAAATTGCGCCGCAACATTCCCCTTATCTTTAACAGCGAGATTGTTGCAATGCTCAGGATCGTGAAAGAAGCCATTACATTTGACGATGTGTTACTTGTACCGGCGCACTCCACCGTACTTCCTCATACCGCAGACCTGCGGACTCAATTAACCAGCAAAATTACTCTGAACATTCCTATGGTTTCAGCGTCAATGGACACTGTCACCGAGGCACGTTTGGCTATTGCTCTGGCACAGGAAGGTGGCCTGGGTTTTATCCACAAAAACATGACCATTGAAGAACAGGCTGCCAATGTTCGCAAAGTAAAGAAATACGAAAGTGGTGTAGTGTCTGACCCTGTCACTGTGCGCGCTGAACAAAGCATCCGCGACGTACAGCAACTGGCGGCTCAACATGGCTTCTCTGGTTTCCCTGTGGTCGATGCGCAACAGAATCTGGTGGGCATTGTCACTGGCCGCGACTTAAACGTGGAAAGCAATCTGCAGGCGCCTATTTCATCCGTAATGACGCCAAAAGATCGCCTGGTTACCGTGAACGAATCGGCGCCACGTGCCGATGCATTGCAACTGATGCACAAACACCGTATCGAGAAGGTACTGGTGGTAGACAACAGTTTTAAACTCAAAGGCTTGATCACGGTTCGTGATTACAACAAAGCCGCCAGCAAACCCAATGCCTGTAAAGACGAATTTGGCCGCTTACGTGTTGGCGCTGCTGTGGGTGTAGGCCCGGGCACAGACGAGCGTATTGCTGCGTTGGTGGAAGCTGGTGTCGATATTCTGCTGATTGATACGTCGCATGGCCATTCACAAGGTGTGATCGACCGCGTCAAGCAAACCCGCGCTATGTACCCGGACCTGCAAATTGTAGCGGGCAACGTGGCGACCACTGAAGGGGCCCGTGCTCTGGCTGAAGCCGGTGCGAACGCTGTTAAAGTAGGTATAGGCCCAGGTTCTATCTGTACCACCCGCATTGTGACTGGTTGTGGCGTGCCTCAGCTGACCGCGATTTCTGACGCGGTGGAAGGCGTAAAAGGCACTGACGTTTGCATCATTGCTGACGGCGGCATCCGCTTCTCTGGTGACGTAGCGAAAGCTTTGGCTGCCGGAGCGCACTGCGTGATGGTGGGTTCTATGTTTGCCGGTACAGAAGAAGCACCGGGTGAAGTGGAGCTGTACCAAGGCCGTTACTACAAATCGTACCGTGGTATGGGGTCGCTGGGTGCTATGGCGCAGCGCAACGGTTCTTCAGACCGTTACTTCCAAGGCAGTAACAACGCTGAGAAATTGGTACCAGAAGGCATAGAAGGCCGCGTGGCCTATAAAGGCCCAATCGAGAATATTATTCACCAGCAAATGGGCGGTCTGCGCTCATCCATGGGGCTGACTGGCTGTCCAACCATCACCGATGTGCGTACCAAGACGCAGTTTGTCAAAGTGACGTCAGCTGGTATGGGTGAATCGCACGTGCATGACGTGCAAATCACCAAAGAAGCCCCGAACTACCGTCTGGGTTAAGCCTTTCTCCGGGGCCGGCGTCTGTCGGCCCTGTTACTTTTTATACGGATGACAAAGCAAGTATGAGCAAAAACATTCACTTCCACCGCATTCTGATCCTCGACTTCGGTTCGCAGTACACCCAGCTGATCGCCCGCCGCGTGCGCGAAATAGGTGTGTATTGTGAACTGTGGGCCTGGGACGTGACCGCTGAGCAAATTAAAGAGTTTGCCCCTACAGGTATTATTCTGTCCGGTGGTCCGGAAAGCGTCACCGAAGCCGGTTCGCCACGTGCGCCAGCGTATGTGTTTGAAGCTGGTGTGCCGGTATTAGGTGTGTGTTACGGCATGCAGACCATGGCGGAACAGCTGGGTGGTAAAGTGGCCAGTTCTGAACACCGTGAGTTTGGTTATGCACAGGTGGAGCTGGTCGCGCCGGGTACCTTATTCAGTGGTATTGAAGATCACATCAACGCCCAAGGCATTGCTGAACTGGATGTCTGGATGAGCCATGGCGACAAAGTGGTGGCCATCCCTGAAGGTTTTGTCACCACAGCCCGCACAGCTACCTGCCCACACGCAGCTATGGCCAACGAAGACAAACAATTCTTCGGTGTGCAGTTCCACCCTGAAGTGACCCATACCAAACAGGGCCTGCGTATGCTGGAACAGTTTGTGGTGCAGATTTGTGGTTGTGAAAAACTGTGGACGCCGGCCACCATCATTGAAGATGCGGTTGCGTCTATCAAGCAGCAAGTGGGTGACGACGAGGTCATCCTGGGGCTGTCTGGTGGTGTCGATTCGTCAGTCACCGCTATGCTGTTACACCGTGCCATTGGCAAGAATCTGACTTGTGTGTTCGTTGATAACGGCCTGCTGCGTTTAAACGAAGCCGAGCAGGTGATGGAAATGTTTGGTGACCACTTCGGTCTGAACATTGTACATGTCAATGCCGAGCAGCGTTTTCTCGATGCCCTTAAAGGTGAAAACGATCCGGAAGCCAAGCGGAAGATTATCGGTCGGGTGTTCGTTGAAGTGTTCGACGAAGAATCGAAAAAGCTGAAAAACGCCCGTTGGTTGGCGCAAGGCACTATTTATCCGGACGTGATTGAATCGGCCGCTTCGAAAACCGGTAAAGCCCATGTGATTAAATCGCACCACAATGTCGGTGGTTTACCTGCCGATATGAAAATGGGTCTGGTCGAGCCGCTGCGTGAGCTGTTTAAAGACGAAGTACGCAAAGTGGGTCTGGCCTTAGGCCTGCCGTACGACATGCTGTACCGTCACCCGTTCCCAGGCCCTGGTTTAGGGGTTCGGGTCTTGGGTGAAGTGAAAAAAGAGTACTGTGACTTACTGCGTCGTGCCGACGCTATTTTTATCGAAGAGCTGCGCAAAGCCGGTTGGTACGATCAGGTCAGTCAGGCCTTTGTGGTGTTCCTGCCAGTGAAATCTGTCGGTGTAATGGGTGACGGCCGTAAGTACGATTGGGTGGTATCACTGCGCGCCGTACAAACCATCGACTTTATGACCGCACATTGGGCGCATCTGCCTTATGACCTGCTGGGCCATGTTTCGAACCGCATCATCAACGAAATCAACGGTATTTCCCGTGTGGTTTATGATGTGTCGGGCAAGCCTCCAGCCACTATTGAGTGGGAATGATTCCGCGTCTGGCACAGCCAGGCACCTGATGGCATGAAATGCCGCTAAGCCCGCGTAATTGCGGGCTTTTTTTTGTTTGTGTTTGGCACGATCTGGCAACGGGAGGAAGCGCCAAGCACCGTTTGAGCATGGCATTAAAGCTGGTATTATGGTTTGGCGATGCCATGATTGATGCCGATACCATGCTGCGTTCTTTTGTGTGTTCATGGTATTAATATTCTATAAGTTACTGTTTCGTAAGAAAAAATACGATAAATTCGAGATTTTTTCAGCATGGTATCGGAGACGAAGAAGGACAAGGTACATGCTGACCGATACCAAGCTGCGCAATCTCAAGCCCAGGGACAAACTCTACAAAGTGAATGACCGGGAAGGTCTCTATGTGGCAGTGACTCCAGCCGGCTCCATCTCGTTCCGTTACAACTACTCAATCAACGGTCGGCAGGAGACCATCACCTTTGGGCGTTATGGTGTCGGTGGCATCACCCTGGCCGAAGCCCGCGAGCTGTTGGGTGACGCCAAGAAGATGGTTGCGGCGGGCAAGTCGCCGGCCAAGGAGAAAGCCCGAGACAAGGCGCGGGTGAAAGATGCAGAGACGTTCGGTGCCTGGGCGGAGAAGTGGCTGCGTGGCTACCAGATGGCCGACTCCACCCGCGATATGCGCCGCTCGGTTTATGAGCGTGAGCTGAAGCCGAAATTCAGCAATCAGAAGCTGGTGGAGATCACCCACGAAGACTTGCGGGCGCTGGCTGATGCCATTGTTGAGCGAGGCGCACCGGCCACCGCCGTTCATGTGCGTGAAATCGTGTTGCAGGTATTTCGCTGGGCCATCGAGCGTGGGCAGAAGGTCGAAAACCCGGCAGAACTGGTGCGCCCAACAAGCATCGCTCGATTCGAGCCACGTGACCGAGCGTTGACGCCAGAAGAAATTGGGCTGATGTACCAGTACATGGAGCGAGTGGGCACAAGCCCAACAAACCGTGCGGCGGCCAAGCTGTTATTGCTGACGATGGTGCGCAAGAGCGAGCTGACCAATGCGACCTGGAGCGAGATCAATTTCAGCGAAGCGTTGTGGACGATTCCAAAGGAGCGGATGAAACGCCGTAACCCGCACCTGGTATTTCTGTCCCAGCAGGCTCTGGATATTTTCATTGCCATGAAAACCTTTGCCGGTGGTTCCGACTTCGTTTTGCCATCACGGTACGACTCGGATGCGCCGATGAGCGCTGCCACACTTAACCAGGTGCTGACGCTGACTTACAAGGCGGCGCAGAAAGATGGGAAGTCACTTACCAAGTTCGGACCGCATGATTTGCGGCGCACAGCCAGCACGCTGTTGCATGAGGCCGGCTACAACACCGACTGGATCGAGAAGTGCCTGGCGCACGAGCAGAAGGGCGTGAGGGCTGTCTACAACAAGGCTGAGTACCGCGAGCAGCGGGCGGCGATGTTGCAGGATTGGGCCGATATGATTGATGAGTGGACTTCGGGAGGCAGTAAGGGTTGATGTTTTTGCTATCTTTGATAGCATTGAAGTTGATGCCGTGAATTTATAAATAAGGCCGCCATTGGCATCGGGCAGGTCAATTACCGATTAGCTGCTTCGCGCAGCTACTCGATGAATAGCAACTATTCATTTGAGAGGTATTGACCCATGCAAAATATAAAGACCCTCATCAACAGGAAGAAGCTCCTGGAGATGATCCCGCTTTCGACACGAACAATTTATAACCTGGAGCAGCGAGGGGATTTTCCACGCCGTATCGCGTTAACCAGTAGAAATGTCGCCTGGGATTTGTCAGAGGTCGAAGAGTGGATTGAGGCACGTAAATCATCGGGTGATCAAGCTGCGCGACCTGGCCCTATAGAGGGCTAGTTATATGGCTCTTGATCTTATGGCGGCTTTCACGGAATTGCCGCCACCCATTGATTATGTTCTGCCTAATATGGTTGCTGGCACTGTTGGTGCTCTTGTGTCGCCTGGTGGGGCTGGTAAATCCATGTTGGCCCTTCAATTGGCTGCACAGATTGCAGGCGGGCCTGATTTACTTGAAATAGGCGAGTTTCCCACCGGGCAAGTGGTCTATCTGCCTGCTGAAGATCCACCGGCCGCTATTCACCATCGTCTGCACGCCCTTGGGGCACACCTCAGCGCAGCGGAACGGCAAGCCGTGGCTGATGGTTTGCTCATTGAACCCTTGATCGGTAAATGCCCAAACATCATGGCTGCTAGCTGGTTCGATGCTCTCAAACGAGCCGCTGAAGGTCGTCGCTTGATGATCTTGGACACTTTGCGGCGCTTCCACATTGAGGAGGAGAACGCTAGCGGGCCGATGGCGCAGGTTGTTGGGCACATGGAGGCCATAGCCGCTGATACAGGCTGCTCCATTGTGTTTCTGCACCACGCGAGTAAAAGCGCAGCCATGATGGGGTCGGGCGATCAACAGCAGGCCAGTCGTGGATCGTCCGTACTGGTTGATAACATCCGTTGGCAATCGTACCTATCCGGCATGACGCAAGGCGAGGCCGAGATACTGGGGGTCGATGATTGTCAGCGTGGGTATTTTGTCCGCTTTGGCGTCAGCAAGGCCAACTATGGCGCACCTTTTCAAGAACTCTGGTTTAGACGGCACGACGGCGGCGTGTTGAAGCCTGCTGTACTGGAGCGGCAGTGCAAGGTGAAAAGGAGACAGCGTGAAGAAGCCTAAGCATGACCTGACCCACGTCCGACATGATCCCGCGCACTGTTTGGCACCTGGCCTGTTCCGCAGCCTCAAGCGTGGCGATCGCAAACGCTGCAAGCTGGACGTGACCTACACCTTTGGCGAGGACGAATCCATGCGTTTCGTCGGATTCGAACCTCTCGGGGCCGATGATATGCGTCTTTTGCAAGGCATCGTGGCCCTTGGCGGCCCGAACGGCATCTTGCTAACCCCGGAACCGACCAGTGAGACGGGGCGACAGCTACGGCTATTCCTTGAACCCCGTTTCGAAGCCATTGAGCAAGACGGCTTGGTGGTTCGTGAGAGCCTGACCAAACTGCTCTCAGAAACGGGCATGACGGATAGCGGCGACAACATCAAGGCGCTCAAAGCCAGCCTGCTGCGCATGTCGAACGTCACCATCCTTGTGACGAAGGGACGGCGGCAAGCCGCGTTCCACCTGATGAGTCATGCTTTTGACGAGACGGACGGCAGGCTATGGGTTGCCCTGAATCCGCGTATTGCCGAAGCGATCCTGGGGCATCGTCCATATGCCCGTATCGACATGGCGGAAGTGCGGGTGCTACAGACTGATCCGGCACGGCTGATGCACCAACGGCTATGCGGCTGGATCGACCCCGGCAAATCCGGGCGCGTGGAACTGGACACGCTTTGCGGCTATGTCTGGCCAGATGAAGCCAATGCCGAAGCTATGAAAAAACGCCGTCAGACTGCCCGGAAGGCACTGGCCGAACTTGCCGCCGTGGGTTGGGTAGTGAACGAATACGCCAAGGGAAAATGGGAGATCAAGAGGCCTGGCCCCACGGCAACTGCACCCGTTTACCGTCGTAACGTTCCCTTGTTACCGTCGTAACGCTCCCCTTCTGCCGTCGTAACGTTCCCCGTCCCAATTTGGAAAACCCAGACGGTGCGCTGCTTTGCGGGCAGTTTGGGAAATCCATCCAAGATTATCTAAAGATAATCCATCATGCGCGGTGCAGCTCGCGCCTTGAGGGCGCGTTCTGACCTTGCCAATAAAGCCCTGGCGGGCTTTATCAATCGGCCATAGGCCGATGGTTTAACGCCAAGAAGAGAAGGCGGCTTCAGTGGCCGCTGAAACGCCTTGTGAGAGGGGAAAACAACCCGGAGTCCCTTATTCCATGAGCTGAAGCAGAATCTGCGTCTAACGGTGCTGGAGGGCCGCTGTGTGCACTTGTAGTTATCTGTACTGAAACCTTGGCTCGAAACGTGAAATGGCTAAGCAGTGCCCATTCGTTCGGTAAGAATAATAAGAAGATTATTATTCTTATTATTACCAAGCAGGAATGAGCCGTGTGTGTTGGACGCCCATAACCAGTAACCTGCGTGAAGGTGTCAACATCAGGAAAGGTTGCCCCTCAAGTATCAATACGTCGCCTTAGTGGTATGACGGGAGGGGAGGCAAATTTCTTGTGTTCATTGACACTTGAGGGGCGGGTTATGCCCTTCTTTTTTGGCGTCCAACTCGCCCCATCGGGGCGAATGGTTTGTGTCGATTGTTGGCATTTTAGGTTCCGATTTAAAGCCGATTGAGCAGCGATTTTGAAGCGACTATGTCGATTGCAGGCCGATTTGGTGACGATTACGGTTATGTTGCCAAGAATCGGTGTTTGTTTGACGATAAAACGCTTTACGTTCGATATGCGCTAGATTTTCAATAGTGGGTGAAATGCGGGCAGGATGGGTGAAGTTAGCTAACCGGCAAGCCGGTTATCTATCTTCACTGTCCCTTATTCGCGCCGGGGGCACTCAACGGGAATCCTGCCCTGCGGGGCTGATCGGCTACCGCCGGTTGCAAGAGTATAGGTCTTGCTATTTTTAATATCTTTGATAGCATGGTTGTCGGGTACACCAAAAGGGTATTGATATGGCAAATGTGCTTATCAGGAATTTACCCGCCGAGGTGCACCGTGCGTTGAAAGTTCGAGCAGCGCTCAACGATAGGAGCACCGACGCGGAAATACGCGAAATACTGACGGCGGCAGTACAGCCGCTAGAGCTTGAAGAGATTGGCCGGGAAGTTGGCTTGTCCGAAAGCGATAAAAAAACAGAGTAGTTTTACGTTTGTAAGTCCGGGCCTCAGCGCCAAGGGCAATACCGATCAGCTAGTGGCGTAGCTCTTCGATGAAACGTTGCCGAGAACAAGCACAACGCTTGGTCAAGGCAATGCCTTCTTTTCATCGACGGAGTACGACCATGAAGTCCAAAATTTTAGCGGCTAAAAAAACCGCTCTAGCCGTTGCACTCGCAACCGGCTTTATCACCACTACCACCGCCCCTGTGCAAGCTGGTATCCCCGTCATCGACGGCGGCAACCTGGCCCAGAACATCATGACGGCCATCGAGTCGGTGGCGCAGACGCTCAAGCAGATTGAGCAGTACCAGACCCAGTTGCAGCAGTACGAAAATCAGCTCCAGAACACGATGGCCCCAGCCGCGTATATCTGGGATCAGGCGCAGACTACGATCAACCGGCTGATTGCCGCGCAAAACACGCTGGCCTATTACGAGAACCAGCTAGGCAGCCTGGATCGTTACCTGGCCAAGTTTCAGGACGTGGCCTATTACCGCAGCTCGCCATGCTTCAACGGCAGCGGCGGATGCACGCCGGCCGAAAAGGCAGCGATGGAAGAGAACCGCCGCCTGGCGTCAGAGTCGCAAAAGAAGGCCAACGATGCCCTGTTCCAGACCGTTGCCGACCAGCAAAAGGCTTTGAAGGATGACGCCCGTACCCTGGAGCGGCTGCAAGGCGCGGCCCAGGGTGCAACTGGCCAGCTACAGGCCATCGGCTACGCCAACCAGCTCGCCAGCCAGCAGGCCAATCAGCTCTTGCAGATTCGCACCATGTTGACCGCCCAACACAACGCGGAGGCAGCCCGGATTGCAGCAGAACTCGATGCCGAGGCGCGAGGTGATGCCAGGGCCGAGCAAATGCGTACCTGGACGTTTCGCCCGAGTCCGGCAGACAACTACTAGGGAGGCGGTGAGATGAAAAAAATCTTTTTTACTACCGCGGCTACGTTGCTGTTGTTGGCTGGATGTGAACAGGAAAGGATGCCCGAACCAAATGCGGCGACGTGTGCCCCCGATGCGTTCCAGGCAGCACTGAATGAAATGCGCAGCGAAGCGAACCGAGAGGCCTTTACCGAGGAATGCAGAGCATTCCAGAAGGCCAAGCAGATGCGTCAGTGGGAGTTCAAGCCCAGCCCTAAAGATGATTATTGAGGTGGTCGCCATGAGAAAGAAAATTGCTCTAGGTGGCTTGATGATGGTCGCCACAATGGTGCTGGCTGAACCTGCAATGGCGCAGGAGCTAAGTAGCAGCGGTGTTATGAATGATGTGCTCAAGCGTTTTCATGATGCTGCCGCAACATGGGGGCCAGCTATTGAGTCCGCTGCATCGCGTTTGTTCTGGACGCTGGTTGTGATTTCGATGGTCTGGACATTCGGCATGATGGCTTTGCGCAAGGCCGACATTGGCGAGTTCTTCGCGGAGTTCGTTCGCTTCACGATCTTCACCGGCTTTTTCTGGTGGTTGCTGACGAATGCGAACCAGGGCATGAATATCGCCGGTACGATTGTTCAGTCATTGCAAACTCTGGGCGCGCAGGCGGGGGGACTTTCCAATAGCAATCTTGGGCCCTCCAGCATCCTTGATCTTGGTTTCGAGTTATACAACCGCACAGTACAGGCCACCTCGGAGCTGGGATGGCGGCAGATGGCAACTGCTCTGGTCATGGAGCTAATGGCCCTGGCTGTTTTGTTTGTCCTGGCGTTGATTGCGGTCAACCTGTTGCTGTTGCTCGCATCAGCCTGGATTCTGTTGTATGCCGGTGTGTTCTTCCTTGGCTTTGGTGGAAGTCGTTGGACTTCCGACATGGCGATCAATTACTACAAGACCGTGCTGGGCCTGGCCGCACAGCTTATGGCAATGGTGCTTCTGGTTGCGATTGGCAAAGAGTTCATCAATCACTACTACACGCAAATCAGCGAGAACATGGCATCCCAGGAACTGGCCGTGATGTTGGTTATATCGGTCATCTTGCTTTTCTTGGTCAACAAAGTTCCGCCGATGATTTCTGGTCTTGTGTCTGGTGGTGGTATTGGCGCAGCCGGTGGAATTGGAAACTTCGGTGCGGGTGCGGCAGTTGGGGCGGCGGTGACGGCGGCCAGTATGGCAACTGGCGGCGCTGCCCTGGCAGGTAAAGCGGTTATGGGTGCCGCAGCCGGTGCAGCCGGAGGTGCAAGTGCACTCCAAGCGGCTTTTCAGAAAGCATCAGCGAGTATGGAAACCGGCGGTGACATGTCCAGCATGGGGTCAGTTGTCAGCAGTGGCGGAAACGGTGGTGGTGAAGCGGGTACTGCTGGCAGTAGCCCATTCGCCCAAGCGGCTGGCTTTGGTGACAGCGGCAGTAGCTCAAGCGGTGGCGGCTTTGCCAAGGCCGCGAAGCTGGCCACAGGCACGGCCTCCGAGTTAGCCAAGGGTGTCGGCTCTCAAGTGAAGCAGGGATTCCAGGAGCGAGTGAGCGAAACCACAGGCGGAAAACTGGCTGCTTCGATACGCGAAAGCATGGAGCCGAAAGAAGCAAGCCAATCTGGCCAGTTCGAGGGCAATAGCTTGGGCGCCGATTCTGGCCCAGATAGTAACGAAGTCAGGAGTTAGCACGATGACGACATCAACATACATGGCCGCATTGGCGGCCCTGGATGAAGCGCCAAGGGAAGAAGTCAGCCAGGTATTTATTTCGCCGCTGGGTGATCAATCGACCGAGGTCGATGCAGAGACAGAAACAGCCGCTTTTGTATCACGGCCAGACCCTATGAGAGAGAGCGAAACTAAGCCGATAAGTATTGAGGTTAATGGCGGCAGGAATGAGCGGTCAGCATTCGCGGAGGCGGCGGGGCTGTACCTGTAGGCGCACCGGGCTGGCCACAACCAGCCCGGCACTTTCAATCAACACCTACTGGAGAGGTGAATTATGACAACACAACATATTATCGAACCAGGGCAAGCAGTGCATCAAGCAGCGGCTATTCTTTCTTCTTTGGAGTACATCAACCAAGCGGAAGCGCGGAGCCTTGGGCCATTGGCCGAAGCCGTCGCTAATGCTTTTATGGTGGTGTACTACCAAGCTGAAACGGGCCGGGCGACACAGGCTGATTTTCAAGAAGCAATGAACGCCTTGCGCCAAGCGTGCAGCTAATGACGAAAGGGCGGCCACTCGAACTGGCCGCCTTTTTCAATCTTCACTGTTTGGCCATTCCCGACCCACAGACGGCGCATCCATCCATTCGCGTTCCTCCGGCGGCAGCGGGTAAGCCCCGGATGCTTCCGCGTCGGCCAGTAGTTCGGCCAGTGTGTAGCGCACCCGACCAGTGGAAACGGCGCGGGCCGTGTCGGCCTTCTCATGCAGCCTGTTCTCTAGGTTCTTTGGGTCTGTCATCGGGCGACCTCAGCAAGCATGGATACTAGGTGTTCCAGGTCAGTGATCGAATGCGCCAGGAAGCGGCCGGCGCGGCAATCTGCAATCATTTCCTCAGTTTTTTCCTACTCATGTTCAACCTCGTTCGTACCAGCTCTTCGAGCGATTCACCACGCGCACGACCAGCAGCATCACCGGCACTTCGACCAGGACGCCGACCACGGTTGCCAATGCAGCGCCGGAGTGCAGACCGAACAAGCTGATGGCGGCCGCCACGGCCAGCTCGAAGAAGTTGCTGGCACCGATCAGGGCCGAAGGACAGGCGACAGAGTGCTTTTCCCCCGCCCGCTTGTTCAGCCAGTAGGCTAACCCGGAATTGAAGAACACTTGAATCAAGATCGGCACGGCTAGCATGGCGATCACTAACGGCTGCCGGATGATGGCCTCGCCCTGGAAGGCGAACAGTAGAACCAACGTCAGCAGCAGCGCGGCCATCGACCACGGCCCGATCTTCTGCATGGCCCGTTCAAAGGCGGCCTGTCCTTGCTTGAGCAGATGCCGCCGCAAGAGCTGCGCCAGGATCACCGGCACGATGATGTAGAGCACGACCGAAATCAGCAGCGTGTCCCAAGGCACCGAGATCGAGGACATGCCCAGCAGCAGGCCGACGATGGGCGCGAAGGCCACGATCATGATGGCGTCGTTCAGAGCCACTTGCGAGAGCGTGAAAAGCGGGTCGCCGTTGGTAAGGCGGCTCCACACGAACACCATTGCCGTGCAGGGCGCGGCGGCCAGCAAGATCAAGCCCGCGATGTAGCTGTCCAGTTGATCGGCCGGCAGGAACGGAGCGAACACTTGTCGGATGAACAGCCACCCCAGCAGGGCCATCGAGAATGGCTTGACGGCCCAATTCACGAACAGCGTGACGCCGATGCCGCGCCAATGCTCTTTGACCTGGTGCAGCGCCCCGAAGTCGATCTTGACCAGCATCGGGACGATCATTACCCAAATCAGCAGGCCCACCGGCAAATTGACCTGGGCCACTTCCATGCGGCCTATGGCCTGGAACACGTCAGGAAGGCCCTGGCCGAGCGCAACACCGGCGACGATGCACAGGGCCACCCACAGCGTCAGGTAACGCTCGAAGCCGCTCATCGGGGCCTGGCGCGGCTTCGCGGCGATGGCCTGTGCGCCGGCGCTCATGCTTCCTGCTCGGTCTTGCCGATGTTCGCCAGCTCGCGCTTGATGGCCGTCTGGTCAAGCATTTTGAGAGGCAGATTCACGAACAGGCGGACGCGGTTCATCATGTGCCGGAAGGTTTGTTCGAAGGCCCGGCGCTTCTCGGCGTCAGTGCCTTCGACGGCGGCCGGGTCTTCAAATCCCCAATGCGCCGAGATCGGCTGACCAGGCCACACCGGACACATTTCGCCGGCGGCGTTGTCGCAGACGGTGATGATGAAGTCCATCTTCGGTGCGTCGGGCGTGGCGTACTCGTCCCAGCTCTTGCTGCGCAGATTCTCGGTCGGGTAATTCACCGACTCCACCTTTTCGACGGCGAAGGGATTGACCTTGCCGGTTGGGTGACTGCCGGCGCTGTAGGCGCGGAAGCGCCCTTGCCCCATCGTGTTGATGAGAGCTTCGGCCATGATGCTGCGCGCCGAATTGCCGGTGCAGAGGATGAGGACGTTATAGATTCTTTCGGTCATGATGTTTCGCTTTCTGGTAGTGGCTGGGGAGCAATGGCGATGGATGAAAGATCGGTGGCCTCGTCGATGACGTGGCCGGCCGCTTTCCGTTCGGAATAGCGGTCTGTCAGTGCTTCACGGTGCGGCCGTACCAGCGCCGTGAAGCGCACCAGTTCTTCCATCACATCGGCTATTCGGTCGTAGTACGGCGAGGGCTTCATGCGGCCCGCCGCGTCGAACTCTTGGAACGCTTTGGCGATACTCGACTGGTTCGGAATGGTGAACATTCGCATCCAGCGGCCGAGCAGACGCAAGGTGTTCACGGCGTTGAAGCTCTGCGAGCCGCCGGATACCTGCATCACGGCCAGGGTGCGGCCTTGGGTCGGCCGGATGCCGGCCATTTCAAGCGGCAGATGGTCAATCTGCGCCTTCATGACACTGGTAATCTGACCGTGGCGTTCCGGGCTGCACCAGACTTGTCCCTCTGACCACTCGGACAGGGCGCGCAGCTCCTTGACGGCCGGGTGATCGTCGCTTTGCACTTGATCGGGCAACGGCAAATCGGACGGGTCGAAGATGCGTGTTTCTGCGCCAAAGAATTGCAGCAGCCGGGCCGCTTCCTCGACGGCCAGCCGTGAGAACGAGCGGGCGCGCAGCGAGCCATACAGCAGCAGGATACGCACCGGCGGGGCGTCGGGTGCCAGCCCGAGCGCCGGGCGCTCGATGGCAAAGGATTTGTCCAAAGCGGGCAAAGAATCGGGGTCGGAAAGATGGCGAAGTCTCATGCCAACACCTTCCCGGCTTCCGTGGTGCAAGACAGGTTGCACACCTGGCCGCCGCAGCAGTTTTCCGTGAGAAAGGCCACCAGGTTAGTGGCCGTCGAAAAGTTCGCCTCGTAGATCACAAATCGGCCTTCTTGCCGCGACGTGACCATGCCGGCGTGTGCCAGCTCTTTCAGGTGGAAGGATAGCGAAGACGGCGGGATGCCGGCCGCTTCGCTGATTTTTCCGGCGGCCATGCCGGCGGGGCCGGCCTGGACGAGAAGCCGGAACACCGCGAGGCGCGATTCTTGAGCGATGGCCGCCAGGGCGGCTACAGCATTTATCGTTTCCATGTTTCAATAATAGTCGAAATATGGAGTGTGCTCAATAGCTCATTTAAGCTGTAAAAATGAGCTAGGCGCATTTAGATCGATATGTGATAAATTGGCCTGCCAGTTTAAGATGGGTGCATTTGAGTATGCCCAAAGGAGCCCGCAAGTATGCGCAGGACGAAGCCAGTAGCCGCGCCGATGGTGGCGCGGGTCTATCTGCGCGTCAGCACCGACGCGCAGGACTTGGAACGCCAAGAGGCGATCACTACGGCCGCGAAGGCCGCCGGCTACTACGTCGCCGGCATCTACCGTGAGAAGGCATCCGGCGCACGCGCCGACCGGCCTGAGCTGCTGCGCATGATCGGCGACCTACAGCCCGGCGAGGTGGTCATTGCCGAGAAGATCGACCGCATCAGCCGCCTACCTTTGCCCGAGGCCGAGCGCCTGGTGGCCTCGATACAGGCCAAAGGCGCACGCCTGGCCGTCCCTGGCGTGGTCGATCTATCCGACCTGGCGGCCGAGGCCCAGGGCGTCGCCAAGATCGTGCTGGAAGCCGTGCAGATCATGCTTTTTCGCCTGGCCTTGCAGATGGCCCGCGACGACTACGAGGACAGGCGCGAACGCCAGCGCCAAGGCATTGAGTTGGCCCGCCAGGCCGGGCGGTACAAGGGCCGCCGTGCTGATCCGAAGCGCCGCGCCCAAGTTGTCGCGCTGCGCAAGTCCGGCTACAGCATCAACAAGACCGCCGAGCTGGCCGGGTACAGTGCGGCCCAGGTGAAACGGATATGGGCCGAGGTCAGCCAGGCCGAAGCGAAGCAGCACGGCGCGTTCGTGGAGGACGCATTGACGGAAGCCGATGCCCTGGCCGCTGTCGGCCAGGATGAGCGCCAGGAGGAAAGGGCATGAAGAAGCCGAACCAAGACGACGAGCCGTTTTTCATCACCGAGGAGATTGCGGCCGAAATGATCGCCGGCGGCTATGAGTTCGAGCTGCCGCCCATTCCTTGCACCATCCGCCTACGCGACGTGCTGGAGCGCATGACCGATGCTGAGCTAGCATTGCAGCCGGGCGAGATCGCCGACCAGGAGCGTGAACGCTGCCGGCGCAAGCCGTGTTCAACCTCATGATCTGGTCATGGTATTTTTCATGGCACTGAGCCTGATAGTTCTTGCAAATTGTTGTCACTAAAGGGTTTTGTGTGCTTGTTTACAATCGAGTGGGAATAAGTTCGCCGTCATCCTCAGCACTCTGATGGCATTGTCTGCGCCGCTCAGGCCGGTCACCTACGGATGTAGGTGACCGGCATTGAGCCGTTGGACAGCTTTGCCAGCCTGACGATGCTTTAGGTGGACAGGCGGTCATCCTTACAACACAGATATCAAGAAAAAGACGCTCAATGAGCGCTTTTTTATAACTTGTTGATCTGGTCTTTTAACTGATAGGACTTATCAGTGACAATGCTTTCCAGAGTGGCGACACGCTGTTTCAGTTTTTCCAGCTCAGCTTTGACTTCGTCAGAACTGCTGCTTCCCTGACTTTGTGCCAGCTTAATTTTGGTTTTATTACGGTTTTCATAAAAGGCATAAGCGAAAGCGCCAATCACTGCGACAAAACCTACGTCGAAAACTCCCATGATGATCCCTCTGATGATGTTGTGTGACGCAGTTACTATAGCAAGCGGAATACCAAGTTTAACAACTTATTTAAATCAATAAGTTAACAAAATATTTCAAATAGGCCTTTAGTGAAAATCGCTAAAGGCTGGTTAATTTCACCAGTGAAACTGGTAAAATTAACCAGGTTACAGCGGGGAGGAACCACAGGTGAGCGCGGATCAGGATCAGTACTGGATGCAGTATGCACTGCAACTGGCAGAAAAAGCGGAACAAAGTGGTGAAATTCCGGTGGGCGCTGTGCTGGTGAAAGACGGTGAGATTGTCGGAGAGGGTTGGAACCAGTCCATTCAATTACATGACCCGTCAGCCCATGCTGAAATGCAGGCGATACGGCAGGCCGCCGGTCAAATCGAAAATTATCGCTTGTTGGACTGTACGTTGTATGTGACGTTGGAACCTTGCGCCATGTGCGCCGGATTGTTAGTGCACAGTCGGATTAAGCGGCTGGTCTATGGCGCCCGTGATGCAAAAACAGGGGCTGCGGGCTCAGTGATCGATATAGTCCGCCATCCGGTGCTGAATCATCAACTTGAGGTCACTGCGGACCTGATGGCGGAGCAATGCGCAGCAAAGCTTTCCGATTTTTTTAAACGCAGAAGGGCAGAGAAAAAGGCAGCGCGTCAAAGCAAAGAAGAATGAAGGATCAGGCGATGGCTTCGCTGGTTTGAGGTTCAACCAGCAGTGCCAGATAATTCCGGCGTCTTCTGTGCAGCTTCAGAATGGTCATATTGCGGGCAATGCGACGGCGGCCAGACGCCACGTCAATCAGACGGCGTTTGCGCATCATCTTAGGTTTCTTACGTTTCAGCATTTATCCTCCCCATCGTTGTCATCCGTGGTTCTATTCGTCTAGTTGGACTTGGTTTTGCCTTTGCTGTTCCCTTCCTGAGCAGGGGCAGCAGGTGAAATGTCACCAAACTGCTGATTCAGCATTTGTTTTTGTTGATCCAGTCGTTGCTCGGTTTTTTTCTTTTCGTCGACCCACAGCAAGGTGTCGTAGAAACGGCGCACATTTTCGACATAATACACGGCTTGTGCGCCCCGGGCGTACCCCAGCTTGGTGTTTTGATAATACCGTTTTTGTTGCAACCAGGGCAGGCGTTGTTTCACTTCATGCCATTGATCCGGGTTGCCACCATCCCGCTCCGTCAAGACCCGGGCACTTTCGACATGGCCCCAGCCAATATTGTAGGCAGCAATGGCAAACCAAAGCCGGTCTGGCATCGGGATGCGTTCAGGGATGCGCTCCAGCATCCGTTCCAGATATTTAGCTCCGCCTTTAATGCTTTGCGCAGGGTCCAGTCGGCTGCTGACACCCATAGCCTGAGCCGTTGAGACGGTCAGCATCATCAGCCCGACCACACCGGTTGAACTGCGCGCGGAGGGTTTCCAGTTGGACTCCTGGTAACCGATTGCAGCCAACAAGCGCCAGTCGAACGAGCCGGCGTACTTCTCAAACAGCGGCTGGTAACGTGGCAGGTCTTTTTCAATGGCTTTAATGTAATCCACGGTGGCGATGTAATCGAAACGGCGGATATGACCAAAGTATTTGTCTTCCAGACTGAGCAAATCACCGGACTGGTAGTTTTGCCCAAAGAATTCAATCAGCACAGCCCAGAACGAATCATCGGCCTTTTTATTCAGTAACCAGGCTACAGGTTGTTGCTGCTTTACCTGGAAGGCGACCGTCAGGTTTGGGTAAAAGCGCTGATTAACTGCCAGCAGGTTGGAGTCCACCAGGGTGTACGGAATTTTGCCGTCTTCAACCTGTTGCAATAATTCTTCGGTATCCAGCAGTTCACTTTCCTGCCAGTTCAGTTGCGGATACTGCAGCGAGGCTTCCTGCAGGGTTTCCGCCAGTGAGCTGTCTTTGGGCACCAGCAACGGCTGAGTCAGGTCGGTAAAATCCTTCGGCTGTATACCACCTTTTCGGTACACCACCACTTCACTACGGTACAGGTAAGCTGGGGCAATACGGTATTTTTGTTTACGACTTTCCGTCACCGCCAAGCCGCCGGCAATCAGATCCACCTGGCCAGAGTCGAGTTTTTGCAACAAATCTTCGCGCTGATAGCTGGGAAACAGCTCCAGTTCCACCCCAAGTTTGTCGGCCAGGCTTTGCGCCAGTTCATAGTCATAACCGGCCGGGCCATCGGCGGCAATATAGTAGCTTGTGGGGCTGTTTAAGATACCAACTCGGAGTGTATCTCGTTGATATATTTGGTGTAGTTGCAAATGTTGAGGCTCCGGGGCACAGCCACAGAGTAAAAAAATCACTAGAAAATATGCCCCAACTTGCCGCATGCAAATCCTGTTTCTGTTCGAAATCAGCGCCATTTATATCAAAATTCAGGCGTGTCGTCATACCATGAGACGGCTTTTTTCTTTATAATACAGCGCCTGATTTTGGCTCCCATCGACGTTCAACTAACGGAAACAAATTTATGTTGATCCTGCGTGGTGCACCTGCACTGTCCGAATTTAGAGTTCAGAAACTTTTAGATCACTGTGCCAAAGTGGCCCTGCCTGTGACAGGCATTTATGCGGAATACATGCATTTCGCTGACCTGACCGCAGAGCTCGACTCCACCCAACTGACCACGCTGGAAAAACTCCTCACTTACGGCCCAACCATTAGCAGTCATGCCGCCAGCGGTCTGTTTTTATTGGTGACACCACGTCCAGGCACTATTTCTCCCTGGTCGTCAAAAGCGACCGACATTGCCAGAAACTGTGGATTGACCCAGGTCAAACGGCTGGAACGTGGTATGGCCTATTACGTGGACACGTCAGCCGCATTAAGCGCTGAGCAGCTGCATGCATTAAAGGCGTTGTTACACGACCGCATGATGGAAACCGTGTTTGCTGAACTGCAGCAAGCCGAAGCCTTATTTCAAAAAGCTGAACCTGCGCCGCTGTCGAGCGTTGACGTATTGGGTGGTGGCCGTGAAGCCCTGGCCAAAGCGAATATCGAAATGGGTCTGGCACTGGCTGATGACGAAATCGATTACCTGCTGACCAACTTTATCCAGCTGGGCCGCAACCCGAACGATATCGAATTGTATATGTTTGCGCAGGCCAACTCTGAGCACTGCCGTCATAAGATTTTTAACGCCGATTGGACTATAGACGGCGAACAACAGCCGAAGTCGCTGTTTAAAATGATCAAAAACACCTTCGAAAAGACGCCTGAACACGTGTTGTCAGCCTACAAAGACAACGCAGCGGTGATGACAGGTTCGAAGGCTGGCCGTTTCTTCCCGGACAGCGCCACTGGTGAATACAACTATCACCACGAAGATATTCATGTGCTGATGAAAGTTGAGACGCACAACCACCCAACTGCTATTTCGCCGTACCCAGGTGCGGCAACAGGTTCAGGCGGTGAGATTCGTGACGAAGGCGCAACTGGTGTTGGTGCCAAGCCAAAAGCGGGTCTGGTCGGCTTCTCGGTATCCAACTTACGTATTCCTGGCTTTGAACAACCGTGGGAAACCGATTTCGGCAAACCAGACCGCATTGTGACGGCACTGGACATTATGACTGAAGGCCCATTAGGTGGCGCTGCCTTTAACAACGAATTCGGCCGGCCAAATATTCTGGGTTACTTCCGTACTTTTGAAGAGAAAGTGCCAAGCCACAATGGCGAAGAAGTTCGTGGTTACCACAAACCGATTATGATTGCCGGTGGTTTAGGCAATATCCGTGCTGAGCATGTGCAAAAAGGCCAGATGCCGGTCGGCGCTAAACTGGTGGTGCTGGGTGGCCCGGCGATGAACATCGGTCTGGGTGGTGGTGCAGCCTCTTCGATGGCCTCAGGCCAGTCAGCGGAAGATCTGGATTTTGCTTCTGTACAGCGGGAAAACCCTGAAATTGAACGCCGTTGTCAGGAAGTGATTGACCGCTGCTGGCAGCTGGGCGATGACAACCCCATCTGTTTTATCCATGACGTGGGTGCAGGTGGCTTGTCGAACGCTTTTCCTGAGCTGGTGAACGATGGCGGCGTGGGCGGTAAATTTGAACTGCGTAACGTGCCAAACGATGAACCGGGCATGTCACCACTGGAAATCTGGTGTAACGAGTCGCAGGAACGTTACGTGATGGCGATTCCAGCCGACAAACTGGCGGTGTTTGAGAACATCTGTAAACGTGAACGTGCGCCTTATGCAGTGATTGGTGAGGCCACTGAAGAGCTGCACCTGAGCCTCTCGGATCAGCATTTCGGTAATACACCAATTGATTTACCCTTAAGTGTCTTGCTGGGCAAAGCGCCTAAGATGCACCGTGATGTGAAAACGGCTGTCACTGAAGGCAAAGCGCTGGAGCTGACGGGTGTGACAGTGGCAGACGCTGCTGAACGTTTACTGCGTTTGCCAACTATTGCTGAGAAGACGTTCTTAATCACTATTGGTGACCGCACCGTGACGGGGTTAGTGGCACGTGACCAGATGGTGGGCCCATGGCAGGTTCCTGTCGCCAACTGTGCTGTTACTGCAGCCTCTTACGACACCTACCATGGTGAAGCCATGTCGATGGGGGAACGTACGCCTGTGGCGCTGCTGGATTTCGCAGCTTCAGCCCGTCTGGCGGTGGCTGAAGCCATTACCAACATTGCGGCGACGCAAATTGGCGATATTAAACATGTGAAATTGTCTGCTAACTGGATGTCAGCTGCAGGTCACCCAGGTGAAGACGCCGGTCTATATCAAGCGGTCAAGGCCGTGGGTGAAGAGCTTTGCCCTGCGCTGGGCCTAACCATTCCGGTCGGTAAAGACTCGATGTCGATGAAAACCAGCTGGGACAAAGCCGGCGAGAAACACACAGTGACCTCGCCGATGTCATTGATTATCTCTGCATTCGCCCGGGTGGAAGACGTACGTCGTACTGTGACACCTCAGCTGCGCACCGACAAAGGCACCAGCAGCCTGCTGCTGATTGACTTGGGCCAGGGCGCCAACCGTTTAGGCGCTTCTTGTCTGGCTCAGGTGTACAAGCAGTTAGGTCAGACCACACCGGATCTGGAAAGCCCGGAACTGCTGATGAACTTCTACCAGGCGATGCAAGCCCTGGTCGCCGATGACAAACTGCTGGCGTACCACGACCGTTCAGACGGTGGTTTGTTTGTCACGCTGGCTGAAATGGCCTTTGCCGGTAAAGCCGGTGTCAGCGCAGATATTGCCGCTTTAGGTGCTGACGATTTGGCTGCCTTATTTAGCGAAGAGCTGGGCGCCGTGCTGCAAGTACGTAACAGTGACTTGCCAGCCGTACAGGCATTGCTGGCGAAACACCAGCTGACTGCTGTATCGCACCTGATTGGTCATGTCACGGCGGACGATCAGATTGAAATTAAACGTGATGGTCAGCTGGTGTACAGCAACAGCCGCACCGTACTGCGTTCAATCTGGGCTGAAACCACCTATCAGATGCAGCTGCGCCGCGATAACCCGGAAGGGGCAAAACAAGAGTTTGTGGCGAAATCGGATGCGGAAGATCCGGGTCTGAATGTGAAGCTGAGTTTTGACCTGAACCAGGACATTGCCGCACCATACATCATCAAAGGCGTGCAGCCGAAGATTGCCGTACTGCGTGAACAAGGCGTGAACTCACATGTCGAAATGGCGGCTGCCTTTAATCGCGCTGGCTTTAGCGCCATTGACGTGCATATGAGTGACATTCTGTCTGGTCGCCGTACGTTGGAAGAATTCAATGGTTTAGTGGCTTGTGGCGGCTTCTCTTACGGTGACGTGTTGGGGGCCGGTGAAGGTTGGGCTAAGTCTATTTTGTTCAATGAGCAGGCTCGCGCTCAGTTTGCTCAGTTCTTTGAACGCGACAGCACCTTCAGCTTAGGCGTCTGTAACGGTTGCCAGATGATGTCGAACCTGAAGAGCCTGATCCCTGGCGCTGACTTATGGCCACGTTTTGTCCGCAACAAGTCAGAGCGTTTCGAAGCCCGTTTCAGCCTGGTGCAGGTGCAGGACAGCCCGTCGCTGTTCTTCAAAGGCATGGCCGGTTCTCAGATGCCAATCGCGGTATCACACGGTGAAGGGCATACCGAGTTTGCCTCTGTTGAAGCCATGCAAGCGGCGGATCAAAGTGGTACAGTCGCCCTGCGCTTTATCAACAACTATGGCGATGTGACCACCCAATACCCGTCGAACCCAAATGGTTCACCGCGGGGTATTACCTCACTGACCAGCCGTGATGGCCGTGTGACTATTATGATGCCTCACCCGGAGCGGGTATTCCGCACTGTGGCAAACTCCTGGCACCCGGATGAGTGGCAGGAAGACAGCCCGTGGATGCGGATGTTCCGCAATGCACGGGTTTGGTTAGGCTAAGCCTGAATCAGTGATAAAAAAGCCCCGCTTACAAACGGGGCTTTTTTATTGGCGAAAATTTTTCCAAATTGTTAATGCATGTGATGTATTTATCAAAGTTTCATTTTTTATCAATTTGTGCTTGAAATCCCGTCCGTTCTTTCTCAGAATAGAGCACTGGTAAACGTCGCACTTCCATGGAATAGGTATGCAGTCACCTGACATTTCTGTTGAATTTGACACAGAACAACAGTGGTTGAGTCATGTCAAAGTCGGACAACGTTTTGACATTCAATTGCTGGATCATCTGAAGACCCGCTGCACGGCTGAGCTTATTGGCTATAAGACTGGCCGCTATCTGTTTTTTAAACCGGATGACTCAGTTCCTGAACGTTTTTTTCAGAATGGTTTAATTCTGGTTTGCCGCTTTTTGCTTGAAGAAACCATAGGCGAGTGCCTGGCGTTTAAATCGGAGCTGTTGCAGCTGATCCGCTTGCCCGACCGTCTGATCGCCATCAGTTTTCCTGACGCTGTGCAACGACGTGGTCTAAGGCTGGAAAAGCGCAGCAGTCTGTTCCTGCCGGCGACGGTGCGGCTGAATATGGAAGTGCTGCAAAATGCCCGCAGTTTTAACGGCCATCTGGTCGACGTATCCAATAGTGGCTGCCGTTTTTTGTTTGAAGCCGAATACAAAGCCAATAAGGTGCAATTGGCCCCCGTACTGCTCAGAGTGGAAAACCCGAAACTGGGTGACCCTATTGCGATTTCAGGTGAAGTGCGCAACTCTCGCGTGGATGAACGCGGTTTGTCTATTGGTATCCAGTTTAATGAAGCGCAATACCGCTTAGAGCAACTGATCCAGCAAGCCTTTTAAAAGGCTTGCTGGACCAGCATAGTGCTATTACAGGCTGTAACGTACGCCCAGCATCCAGACATAAGGGTCAATGTCGACATCAACACTTTGAATGGTGGCACCGTTAACCTGCACCCGGCCTGTGGTACTAATATCCATCCGGCTTAACATCAGGTGTACACCCCAGTTGCTGTCCAGCTGAATGTTCAGACCCGCCTGAATCGCCAGACCTACCGAATCTTTCAATTTCAGGTCGACATCGTCTGACGCTGTGGTGACATTTAATGCCTGTAAGGTACTGGTCAGTTCTGGTGATACTTTCTCATTAAAGAATTTGGTGTAATTCAGACCCAGACCTACAAAAGGGTCAAAGCGGCTGTCTTCCAGCACAAAATGGTATTGTGCCAGTAAGGTGGGCGGTAAATGTTTAGTTTTACCAATAGGCAGGCCATCAATGGCGGAGCCTTTTACGGCGATATCGTGACTGAACGGGGTGGCGGCGATCAGCTCGAAGGTCCAGTTCGGGCTGAGCTTGTAATCAACGGTCAGGCCCAGCTGGGTATTGCTGTTGACACCAACAGCGGTGGAGTTGGCTGGCAAACCGGCTACGGTTTCGACAACATTCAGGTGACTGCTGCTGTCATCCGGACTGACGCCTATAGCACCCACATTCACTGACCAGTTGGCGAAGGCCGGAGCGGCGAGCAGAGCTGAAACCAAAACCGCGTATTTAAACCCTTTCATCATGTTTTCCTCATTGCGTTTAGCTGGCGCCAGTCTGCGCTTTGTAGCGGGAAAAACATTGGGCCAGATCAACAAATCAGGGCTGAAGTTGTTTCTGCTGGCGCAGAGTTTGATTTAAAACAAAAAAGCCACGCATCAGGTGGCTATTTGATTGGTAAACCCTTTGCAGCCAGTGGCTTATGTGGGCATGTAGCGTGCTTTTTTAGTGGCTTTTAGCTGCTGCATATCGACGAGTACCAAGCCGTCGACACAGTCGGCGAAGTCCGGGTCCACCCCAAACGCCAGGAATTTTACGCCACCAGGTTCAGTCAGTTCACTGTACTGTTTGTACAAGGTAGGAATACTGGCGCCCATATTGGCCAGCAGGTGTTTCAACTGGACAAAATCCTGGGTGTAGTTATCGCCGGTAAAATGTTGCTGCAACTGAGTCAGGGTTTCAGCAGGCAGCTCATAAGGCAGATTAGGTGCTGCACTTTGTTCAGTGCAGCGGAAGTACAGGCTGTAGAAATACACCATTAAATCCCGTGCCGCTTTCGGATAACTGTTGGATAAGCTGACACCACCAAACAGGTAACGAATATCCGGGTTTTGCTTCAGGTAAGCACCAATGCCGTACCAGAGGTATTCCAGGCTGCGTTTGCCCCAATAACGCGGCTGCACAAAGCTGCGGCCCAGTTCCAGCCCTTGGTCCAGATAAGGCGTCATGCGTTCGCTGAAGCGAAACAGCGACGCCGTATACAGGCCAGGTAAGCCTTTTTCTGTCATCACTTTGGCGGTGTTGGCAAAGCGGTAGGCGCCAACAATTTCCAAATCGTCCTTATCCCACAGGATCAGCTGTTCATAGTAACTGTCGTACAGGTCGATATCGCGACGTTGCCCTGTGCCTTCGCCGACCGCCCGGAACGCCAGTTCGCGTAAGCGGCCAATCTCGCGTAATACGGGCGAGCTTTGCTGGTACTGATACAGATAAATCTGTTTACCGTCGCTGGTTTCGCCTAATAAAGGGCAGGCTTCGACGGCTTTTTTCAGCAGGATCCGATCTTCCGGGTGGGCTATGGCTTTTTGCGTTTTAAATAACGGCTCTTTGTCTTTGGCCAGCCGATACAGGTGCTTTTTAAAGAGTTTGACCTTAGCGGTGGTCTCCAGTGGCAGCTGAGCAAAGCTGTCATAAGGGATCAGTTCACCAATGCGCATACCAATGTTTTTGCGTTTTTGCTTAAACATTTCCTGCACCAACAGCATGGTTGCCAAAGGTTTGTACAGCATGGAGGCGCCATAAAACAGCGCTGAATTCCGGCCGTCGATGTAAATAGGCAGAATAGGGGCCTTGGCTGACATGGCAAAACGTAAGAAACCGCCATGCCATTTGTTATCACGAATGCCATTTGGCTTCAGGCGTGAGACTTCACCTGCCGGAAACAGGATCAGTGCGCCTTCCTGCTGCAAGTGGTCGCTGATGCGATCAATGCGGCTACGCTCGGTGCCGCCGGACATATTGTTCACCGGCAGCAACAACGAATGCAGCGGGTCTATGGCCATCAGTAATTGGTTGGCAATCACTTTCACATCAGGACGGATATCGCTGACCAGTTTAATCAGCGCCAGTCCATCCAGTGAACCTATAGGGTGGTTGGCGATGATCACCACTTTGCCCGTGCTTGGAATGCGTTCTACTTCATTGTCACGCACCTGGTAAGCAAACTGAAAGTAATCCAGTACCTGCTCGACAAATTCAATGCCTTGCAGATGAGGGTAGCGCCTGGCAAATTCGACAAACTCCTGCTCGTGCAGTAAATGCCGCAGTGCGCCTCTGACCGGGGTTTGCAGCCAGGGTTTTTGTTGCAACCCCGGCATATGTTGTTGGATCATTTGCTCGACGCTAATCATAGGTTTTCCTCAGCCAGACACTCTGTTCTTTCCAGACAAGCTAGAGGGTTTGTATGACAGAAAAGCGTCAGTCGTATGGCAGTTTGAGGAAATTTTGACCAGCTCAGGCCGCTTGCTGAGCGGCCGTTTCCGCTTTGATCTCCGCCAGAGGCAGTGCTGCTATGGTGTGGCTTTGCTCTGTCCAGTGGTAAATGGCCAGGCTGCCGTCCATTTCTTCCACCAACGCCGTGCAGCTGTCAATCCAGTCGCCGTCATTGCAATAGATCACCCCATCCTGCAGCGAGATTTCCGGGTGATGGATATGACCACAGACCACCCCATCGAAACCACTGCGTTTGGCTTTGTCGATAGCGGCCTGACGGTAACGGGCAATGGCTTCTCGTGCCCCTGGTACTTTGCTTTTAATAAAGGCCGCCAGACTGAAATAACGACCACCTAAAGCACGGCGTATTCTGTTAGTCCAACGGTTTAAAAACAGCAGGAAATCGTACAGGTGATCCCCCAGCCAGGTGTGGAAGCGGCCAAAGTTCACCTCTTTATCAAATTCGTCACCGTGCAGCAGCAGTAGCTTTTTGCCAAGGGCCGTGGTGTGACAGCCGCGCAACTGAATTTTGACTTCGCCAAACTCGCGGCCAGCCCAATGACGGAATTCTTCGTCGTGGTTGCCAGGGATATAAATCAGCTCACAGCCTTGTTCGGCTTTGGCCAGCAGGGTTTTGATCACCAGGTTCTGTTCCGGGGTCCAGCACACCTGGCGACGCATCGCCCATAAGTCGATGATGTCTCCGAGCAGATAAATGGTCTGAGCCTTACTGTTTTCCAGAAAATGCAGCAGGTAACGCGCCTGACAGTCTTTGTTTCCTAAATGAATGTCGGATAAAAAGATGGTTCTGCAGTGCAACATCTGAAGGTCCTCTTTGGGCTGGTCTGGCATCAGTTGCCTGAGCTAGAATGAGGCGCTCTGATGTCAGCCCTGTGACAGGCTGTTGAACTTTTGGTGATGACATGTCGTTAGCTTTGGTGATCCCAGACCGTAAACTGGGAGCTCTGGTGGAGAAGCTGCAGGCCTTATTGCCTGGGGTGTTGGTCCAACAATGGCCGGATTACAGCGCGCCAGAACAAGTACAAATGGCGGTGGTATGGAAGCAACCTGCGGGCTCATTGGTGGCGCTCTCTGAGCTGAAAAGCCTGCAGTCTTTTGGCGCCGGGGTGGACAACATCCTGTCGGATCCTGATCTGCCAGACCTGCCGCTGGCCCGTATTGTCGACCCGCACCTGACCCAATCGATGCTGGGGTATTTAGATTCTGTGTTGGGTTACTACCAACAGCGGCTGGACTTGTTCATCCAGCAACAACAACAGCAGCAATGGAAACCGAAAAGCCCCAGAAACATTCGCCACCTTTGTGTACTTGGCCTGGGTGAACTGGGCGCTGCCGCCGCCAGCCATTTTGCCGCTTTGGGGTATCAGGTGTCTGGCTGGTCCCGCTCTGAAAAGCACTTGGCCGGCGTACAGTGTTATGCCGGGGAGCAAGGTTTTGCCAGCGCCGTCGCTCTGGCTGACCTGGTGGTTTGTCTGCTGCCACTGACCGCTGAGACCACCGACTTTTTGAACAGTGACCGTCTGGCCTTATTGAAACCAGGCGCCATTCTGGTCAATGTGGCGCGTGGTGCTGTGCTGGACGACAGCGCCTTACTCGCTGCACTGGGCAGCGGGCATCTGCAGGCGGCTTGTCTGGATGTGTTCCGTCAAGAGCCATTACCCGCGACCGATCCCTATTGGTCGCATCCGGCAGTACTGGTGACTCCGCACTGCTCTGCGGTCACCAATGTCGATACGGCGGTGGCGCAAATTGCGGAAAACTATCGGCGTACCTTAAATGGGCTACCTTTACTACATTTAGTGGACAAAGCCCGAGGCTATTGATGGCTGCTTTTGAACTGTCCCGCCACCAGCATGTGGCGCTGCTAAGCCTGACGTCTGGTCAGAAACGCAACCTGTTAACCCCAGAAACCGCGCTGGAGATTGCCGCTGCGGTAAAGCAACTGGCGCTGGACCCTGAACTGAAAGTGCTTTGTGTGCAAGGCACTGAGCAGGCGTTTTGTGCTGGTGCTGATTTGTCTGTGTTGCAGCACGCCACAGAAGGGGATGGCTCTGAGTTAAAGCAGCTCTATCAGGCCTTTACTGCGGTGGCGGATTCGCCCTTGCTGACTATTGCGTTGGTTAATGGGCCGGCGGTTGGCGCCGGCATGAATCTGGCGATGGTTTGCGATATCCGGCTGGCCAGCAAAGACGCCTGGTTTGAAAGCCGGTTTTTCCAACTGGCTCTTCATCCGGGCGGTGGCCATGGCTGGTTGTTGCCGCAATTGATTGGCTGGCAACAGGCGATGGCGATGTTGTTTTGCAATGAACGACTGACCGCGGAGCAAGCCTGGCAGTATGGCTTGGTAAAAGAGGTGATGGCTGTTGAACAGCTCTGGCCACGCGCGCTGGAGATGACGGCTGAGCTGGTTTCGGTGCCAGCCGGGCTGGTACGGCAGACCAAACAATCGATGCTGCATGCTTCGGCTGATTCCGATCACTCATTTCGGTCCAATCCGATCACCCATTTCGGTTTAATCCGATCGCCTATTTCGGTTTTATCCGATCACTTTT
>NZ_JBHSGB010000012.1:0-257278 GCF_042654345.1 Rheinheimera marina | reverse complement strand
CAATCCGATCACTTAGCGTAAAAATAGAATCAAGAAAAAGAACGGTTAGCAGGTGATCGGATAACTCCGGAATCGCTGATCGGATTCACCGAAATACGCAAACCCTCTGGCGATGGTGCAACGAGGCCCGGTTTGTTACCTGATTGCGACGGTGGAAGGCTACAACGAACCAAGACGTTTTGCCGTACACAGGTTTTTGCGGGTTGTGCAGACAGACGCCCCCTCAAAGGTACTGGAAAACTTTAACCTTCAGCAGTATCTGGCTGATGGCGCCATGGCATTTAGCAATGGTCAAACGCTGTATCTGGAACTTGAGGTGGAGCCAGTACTGGCCAACCTGCTGACGGAAACCCCTTTGTCTCCTGATATGAAGTTGGAACCTCAGCAAAACGGTAAGACTTATATCGCAGCAACTGTGCATAAGGGCTGGCAACTGAATCACTGGCTATTAGCGCATGCCAATGATTTGACAGTACTGGCACCAATTGAGCTTAGAGATATGATCAAGCAAAAACTGACAGCGGCTTTAAGCCGTTATGGTTCAAGCACTTAACAGGAGTAAAAAGCATGAAATCCTCCAAAAACAATAGATTAAAAGTTATAGAGCAGGCGATCAGAGATGCACATAAGTATTCTTTGCAGAATTGTGGTCTGCCACTGAATAAAATGCCCGAGTATTTTCTGGGTGTCACTATTGGTCAAGCAATGGTCGAAGCGTTTGATAACTTTAAAGTACGCTTTGAAATGAGTGTACAAGACCTGCTTAATCATCTGGATGTTCCGGCAAGTGGTGAACCACAAGATCGAGAAAATGGCCGCTTTGATTTGGTTCTGCTAACCAAATCAAAAGAAATACCAGCTCACGTCATTGAGATAAAACGAGGCGTAAAAGCCGGTAGTATGGCTGCAGACATCCGCCGTTTAGCAAATATCTGCCGTGCAGCTCAAAGTGGTAGTCGGCTGGAGACCAACTATTTTGTCACCGTGACGGCACGAAGCGAAAAAGTTGTATCTGAAAGACCTGAACAGCTTATGTCTGCTTCCGAAGAAGCCCTGCAGAATATTCGCTTACACGAACCCAAAATAATTTCGCTGGAGCATCCTGACGGAAAGTCAGTTACTGCCGCTATATATGAAGTAACTTACAACTACAGCTAATGCCACAACCGCCCCTAATCACTTAGAGAAGCACGCTAAAAACTGAATTCAATCGCCAGGCTAAGCTCATTCAGGGCTGAGATACACTCGGTGCGGGTGAGCTGCATGTCACAGCCAAGATGTTCTTTCTCCAGTTTAAGTTGCAAAGCAATAATCTCTGCAGGACTGAAGTGCAGTCGTGCTACGAGATAAAAAATATTCACTGTGGGCAAAGTTTGCCAATGCTGCCAAAACCAATCGATACCATATTGTTCAATACAATGAACCTGAGCATAACGTTTAAATGCAAGCTCATAAGCGTTAAAAGTGATATTACAGGCGATTGGGTTTAAGGCTATCTGCTGCCAGATTGGATGTTGTGGCTGTAAATGCCGCACAAATTCCAGTGCCATAGAGATCTGTGGCAAATAAAGGTAGAACTCATCCGTCAGAGCCTGATGTTGCTGGTGATACTGCAGCAATAAAGCTTCGTCAACATCGTCGGTTGCAGTCCATGCCAACTCCTCAGGGTAAAAACGTGGCACAGCCCAGTGCAGCACTGCAAGCAGCTGTTGCTCTATCTCGGCCGGTAAATCGTCAATCGCAGCAAAGGGTAATTGTTGACCGGTATAAATTGCCGATAACAGCTCGTCAACCAAAGGCCAATCCGATTTTTGGTGACATTCTTCGCCATCTTTTAACATCGCAATCTGGAGTTGCTGCTCAGCGTCAGTCAGGTGTTTTACCAGTGAATGTGCTGCAAGGCGCACTAACAAAATCGCAGGCCACAGCAGTTGTCCAGACTGATGCAGTATAAGCAAAGCACTAAAATCCGGGCATTCTATGCTGTAACTGTCACAAAAGATGTCTTCAATGCCGGGGGCGCTTGAGAATTCACCTCGTTGCCACATATCCAGCACCAGATTTCGTTCAATACAATAACCACACATCAGCTTGCCCTCAGAAATATCTGCTTGTGGTTATTATCAAGTGTCAGCGCGACAGGACATGTCGCACCGGGTGTTAAACTGGGCAAAGTAGAAGTTATTCTGGCAAGGCATTAAACATGCACTTTCTGCAAGCAAACAATCGACAGATCCACTGCACCCAAGCTATGTTGCAGCACAGTATTTTTTATCTGTTACCGGATACCCAACCAAATACCTGGCGGCTATACAGTAAACCTGCTTATTTACTGATTGAGCGCAGGTTGAGAGCCTTATCCACATTTGCAGAAGTGTCTGCACAGCAGCGGCTTAACAAGTTGTTAGTAGGGCATACTATTGAATTGTTTAGAGATGGCGACGTCATCAACTTACCTGATGAAGTGAGCCACATAAACTCAAGCAGTAGAATTTGCTGGAAAGGATGAACTGTCAGGGAAAGCAAAATCCAATGGAATTAAGCTGGATGCTAAAGGTCGAAAGACTGGTGTTCACTAAGCATGAATGATTGGCAAGCAATCTACGAACTTGTAATGCATGCCTCTGATAGGTTCGATTGCTTCAGGTATCTCAGTAAGAATCGACATCATCTGCACATTGATTGCCGCCACTGCGTTTGCATTACGAATTGAGTCGTAGACGAGTTTCGCCTCAAAACCAACACCGTTTGTGAGAAGTGCGAGCACTCCGCCATGGGTAAAACTGTTAAACGGAGTATTGTTCAGAGCTCTAAAATCGTTCAGCTGTGCAAGGATATGTTGTGGCGCTTGGGTGTTATCAAGACTCTTTAACATATCTGCAAGCATCGGGGTCTCTAACTTTTTCAGTTCGGACGGACCAATTTTGCCGGCAGCAGTCAACTTGTTAAACCATGCGTCATTTTCGGCATACATCATCCAAAAACCCCGGACTAAGCTCTCATATTGCAGTCGCATCAAACCAAATCCCGAAGACATTAACCCTTCGTTGATTAATCTCCACATGGCCAGACCGTGTTCGAAACACAACATGCCGGATTGGAATGCGAGTTGGTGTTTAAGTGTTGGATATGGCTCGAGCTTGCTAATATGATCAGCCATAAAGTCATACATCTCAAAGCTGCGTGGTAGCAGCTTTTCCAGTTCCTTCTGATACGTTTCAGTATTCATTAATGCCTTAATATTCAGAACCTTTGCGGCATTCGCAGAAGTACCACAGTACAGCCCCTCAATTCAATCTCTGACACTCAAACCTTTTCAAACAAATCTTCAACGCGACAATTAAACAGCTCGCAAAGCTTGTCCATGGTTTCAAAGTCAACCCGCTGAGCGGTTTCTTTGTAAAGCAGCGTGATTGTATTGCGATTCAGGCCGGTTTCCCGGGCCACATCGACGATTTTCAGCTTGTGTTCGCCCATCAGTTTAGCTAAGTGGCATCTAATCAAAATTCACCTCAAACGACAAAATGACATTTTAAATGGCAAAAAACTATTGCAAATGTCATTTTGCGATGCCAAATTGCACTCAGGATGACATTTTAACTCTTTAAATGTGATTCTGTTATTTAGGATAACTCAATCGAGGAGTTTATACCATGGCAACAACGGCTACCTATCTGACGACCGAAGAATTGGCGTCTTTGATTAAGTACGACGTACGAACCATCCGTGAAACTTTGAAAGACAAGGTATTAATGGAGGGCGTGCATTACATCCGACCTTTTGGAGGCCGGAAAATACTGTTTATTTGGGATGCAATTGAACGTGATATGGCAAAAGCGCTCCCTGCCATGCTGATCCCGATGGCCAATGGAGGACGTGCTCATGGGTAGTATCAGAGTTCGTTCCGGTTCGCCCAATTTGCTGCTTGACTTCGCTTACATCGGCGTGCGCTGCCGCGAGCAAACAGCGCTGCCGGATACGCCTGCTAACCGCAAAACACTGGCGCGGCTGATGCAGAAAATCGAAGCGGAGATATTGCTGGGCACCTTCGTTTACAGCAATTACTTTCCCAACAGCAAGCTGGTTGGCAAGTTTGAAAAGATTGCCCAGCAACGCATGGCGGTGAATACGGCAGGTAGAGAGCCAAAGTTTACTGAATTTGCTGACATCTGGCTGGATGAAATGGCGGTGAGCTGGCGAATTTCTTATCAGGAAACGATGCAAGTTATCGTCAAAAACCGGCTGAAACCATACTTTGGCAACAAGCTGATCAGCAGCATCACTAAAGCGGACATCATCCAATTTCGCGCCTCACTCGAGACTATAAACTTTTCTGTGTAAGTGGCTGTTTATCATAACGATATACGGTCACCGTACATGATCATAAACTGCGTCATCGCAGGCTTCCAATCGCGCAGCGGCATTGTCCACTTTTTGGCGATTTGGTGTAAAGCCAGATACAACAACTTCAACACTGCATCATCATTAGGGAATGACCGTCTGGTTTTGGTGACCTGACGCAGGCTGGCATTGAGCGATTCAATCGCGTTGGTGGTGTAAATCACCTTGCGGATTTGTGGCGGATAATCAAAGAAGACGCTCAGCCGTGTCCAATTGTCTCGCCAGGATTTACTGATGCTCGGATGCTGCTTATCCCAAGTCTCAGCAAACTGTTCAAGCGCATGCTCCGCCTGCTGTAAGGTAGCTGCGCCATAGATAGTTTTAAGGTCGGCTGCGACGGCTTTGCGCTCTTTCCAGCTAACGAAGCGCAGGCTGTTGCGGATTTGATGCACGATACACAGTTGAACCTGAGTGTTCGGATACACCGCCTCAATGGCATCCGGAAAGCCCTTAAGGCCATCAACACAGGCGATGAAGATGTCTTCTACACCGCGGTTTTTCAGCTCGTTCATCACCGACAACCAGAATTTAGCCTCTTCGGTTTGCGCTAACCACAGGCCCAGCAGCTCTTTTTCACCCTCGCAATTGACCCCGAGCGCCAGATAAACAGATTTGTTCTGCACGCTACCGGTTTCACGGCTGCGGACCACTAAACAGTCCAGATACACGATAGGATAAACCGGCGCTAACGGCCGTTGCTGCCAGGCTTTGACTTCGTCCAGCACGGCGTTGGTCACTTGGGAGATAAAGGTGGGTGAAACCTCTACACCATACACATCTTCGAAATGAGCCTGAATGTCACGGGTTGACATGCCTCGGGCGTACAACGAGACAATGCGCTCATCAAAGCCGCCCAGCTGTTTTTCACCTTTTTTAATCAGCTGGGGTTCAAAACTGCCGTTGCGGTCACGCGGTGTTTCGAGCTCGATGTCGCCATGGATACTGCGTACCGTTTTGCGGCTTTTACCGTTACGGGAATTGCCGGTATTTTTACCGGCCGCATCATGTTTGGCGTAACCAAGATGCTGCTCCATCTCAGCTTCAAGCGCACGTTCGGCTAGCTTTTTAGTGAGCTGCTTGAGGAGACCTTGCTCACCGAGCAGGTCTTCAGGGGATTTGTAGTCAGCTAATAACTGGTCGATAAGCTGGTCTGATACTGGCATTCTTATGTCCTTTCAAATACATAGGTAGAATGCCACTTACACAGATTTTTTTACACTCTCGTGCTTGATACCATCCTGCTGCGGTAGGCTGCAGGATGGCCAGGCGAAAAGATCATTGTTAATGATGCAGCAGGCGATCAATCGCCTCCGGCTTATTGTGAATAGCAAATTTATCCACCAGCGTCGCGCTTGCTTCATTGAGGCCAATCACTTCCACCGTTTTACCCTGCCGGCGCAATTTCAGCACCACTTTATCCAGTGAACTGACAGCCGTGATATCCCAAAAATGCGCGTGGGTTAAATCAATCTGCACCTTGGGCAAGGTTTCATTAAAATCAAAGCTTTGCACAAAAGGCTCGGCCGAAGTGAAAAACACCTGGCCGGTGACGGTATAAACACGGCATTGACCATCAGTGGAGACAGCGGTTTCAATCGCCAGTAACTGGCCGATTTTATTGGCAAAAAACAGCGCGCTCATTAATACGCCGACAAACACACCCAATGCCAGATTATGGCTGTATACCACCATGGCGACGGTGGCGAGCATGACAATACTGGAGCTTTTTGGATTGGTGCGCATGTCTTTGACCGACTGCCAGTTAAAGGTACTGATCGACACCATAATCATTACTGCGACCAAAGCTGCCATTGGAATATGACCCACCCAGTCACCGAGAAACACCGCAAAACAAAGCAGCAACACACCGGCCAGCAAAGTCGATAAGCGGGTGCGACCGCCGGATTTGACGTTGATCATCGACTGACCAATCATGGCGCAACCAGCCATACCGCCGAGCAAACCCGAGCCGATATTGGCAACGCCCTGGCCGACACATTCGCGATTTTTGTTGCTGTTGGTGTCGGTTAAATCATCAAGGATGGTTGCTGTCATCAGCGATTCCAGTAAACCGACCAGAGCAAGTGCCAATGAATATGGGAAAATAATCTGCAAGGTTTCAAAGCTCAGTGGGACTTCTGGCCATAAGAATATCGGCAGGCTGTCCGGCAACTCGCCCATATCAGACACTGTGCGCACATCAATGCCAAAATACAGCGCGATAGCGGTCAACACTAAAATACAAACCAGTGGCGATGGCACTGCCTTAGTCACCAGCGGTAACAGATAAATAATGCCAAGGCCAGCAGCGGTCATTGCATAGACATGCCAGGTCACATGGGTTAGTTCCGGCAACTGGGCCAGAAAAATCAAAATCGCCAGGGCGTTGACAAAACCGGTGACCACGGATCGCGAGACAAACCGCATCAGCTCACCAAGTTTTAATACACCAAACAGAATTTGCAGCACACCACACAAAAGGGTAGCGGCCAGCAGATATTGCAGGCCATGTTCTTTCACCAAGGTTATCATCAGCAGCGCCATCGCGCCGGTGGCTGCAGAGATCATTGCCGGCCGGCCGCCGGCAAAAGCTGTGATCACGGCAATAGCAAAAGACGCATACAAGCCCACTTTGGGGTCAACGCCTGCAATAATCGAAAAGGCAATCGCCTCAGGAATAAGCGCCAAAGCAACAACGATGGCGGACAAAACATCAGCACGAACATTGGACAACCAATGCTGTCGGAGGGAATTCATCATAGAAAAATCCAATACAAGGGATCAGCAACACTGATCTATCAATACAATCAGTTGCAACGACTGCGACTCTGGCACAGGGGCCAATTTGTGTTAAAGCCTGACGCAACCCAATTAAGCATCTGAGCTCGAACAAAAATGAATGAGTTATGCAATCAACTACATCGGTGGTATCAATCCTGTAAGGAACAAGGGGATGCGTATTGTAACAGAATGAGCCTGTTGCTCAGGCTGTTTTTTAAATTGCCTTAGCAACAGGCTCAGAATAGCCACAATCTAAACGCATTAAACAAAAATCCAATCGCCATAATACCCGTCACGACGATGACAAAAATCAGCACTGTGCCTAAGCCGACACCTTTTGCAACCAGAGCTTCTGCCACAGGCAAGGTACCAAAAATATCAGCATACATCGGCACACCAATGAACGTAGCCACCGGTACCGACCACCACATAAGCAATGGCCACCTGCCAGTTAAAGATACTGGCCAGCACTATCGCTGAGGCTAAATCCACTAAAGGCGATGAAATTAAAAACGAAAAGGTCACCCCAAGCGGCAAACCGGCACTGGTAAAACCGATCAATAAGGAAATAGATGAACAAGAACAGAATGGCGTCACTGTGCCCACTAGTGCTCCGGTTAGATTAGCTTTGAAGCCTTTCATGCCACTCAGAATTTGACGGGTACGCTCTGGCGGAAAATAGTTTTGCAGCCATCACCATGGCAGCATAGCATTGACATATGGAAAATCACATATATGATAATTCGCATGTGTTATTGCTTGCTGTGCACTCCGCAGCCAAGCAGTTTATGCAGCGCTAAATCACATCCAGTCTGAGTTATCTGAGGCCTCACCCCATGCTTCCTGTTGAGTTCTTTAAGTTGTTAGCCGACGAAACCCGCTTGTCCTCACTGCTGTTAATTGTGCAGGAAGGCGAGCTTTGCGTCTGTGAGCTGACCGCTGCCCTGAATGAATCGCAGCCGAAAATTTCCCGTCACCTGGCGATGCTGCGAAGCGCCAAGGTGCTGTTAGACCGTCGCCAGGGGCAATGGGTGTTTTACCGGCTCAATCCTGAACTACCGGCTTGGGCCGCGGAAACGCTGGAGCAAACCCGCGCCCAGAACACTGAGTTGTTAACACCGCTGATGCAGAATTTGTGTGCCATGGGTGAACGGCCAGAGCGCGCCAAAGCCTGTTGTCAGGAACGTTAGTTGAACGCATAAGTAAGAAAACATTGGCCAATTGCCACGATGGAGCACCCCATGAACATCTTGTTTTTATGCAGCCATAACGCTTGTCGCAGCATTTTGGCCGAAGCGATTTTTCGCCATGTAGCCAAAGCGCTTGGGGTGAAGGCGCAAATTTATAGCGCAGGTTCAACGCCACGAGGCCAGGTGCATCCATTGACGCTGCACTACCTGACGGATTGGCAGATCAATACCGTAGGGCTTACCAGTAAAAGCTGGGATGATTTGGCGGCTATGACGCCGGACCTGGTGATCTCTGTGTGCGATCAGGCAGCCGGCGAATCTTGTCCGGTGTGGTTTGGTAAAGCGGTGAAAGCGCACTGGTCACTGCCAGATCCGACCCGCGCAGGATTAAGCGAGGTCGAACAACAACGGGAGTTTGCGGCGTTACTTCAAGCCTTACAGCAGCGTGCAGAAGCACTGTTTCAGATGACATCTAATGCAGATAGTGCAGCGTTAGCCGCGATCGAAAAGCGGTTTCCAGTCACCAAGGAGTGAGCGTGGGTATTTTTGAACGGTATTTATCGGTGTGGGTGGCTTTGGCGATGGCTGTCGGGATATTAGGTGGACTCTGGCAACCCACATTATTTCAGGCCGTAGCAGCTTTTGAATATGCGCAGGTTAATGGCGTTATTGCGCTACTGATTTGGCTAATGATTTACCCGATGATGGTGCAGGTGGATTTTTCAGCTATTCGCGATGTGGGCAAAAAACCAACCGGACTCGTACTGACGTTGGTGATCAACTGGCTGGTCAAGCCTTTTACCATGGCGCTGCTGGGTTGGTTGTTTTTCCGCCTGTTATTTGCTGATTGGGTCGACCCGCAAACCGCCACTGAATATATCGCTGGCATGATTTTATTAGGCGTTGCGCCTTGCACCGCTATGGTGTTTGTCTGGAGCCAACTGACCAAAGGCGATGCCAACTACACACTGGTACAGGTCAGTGTAAATGACCTGATTATGATTGTTGCTTTTGCACCGATCAGCGCCTGGCTGCTTGGCGTATCTGATATCACAGTGCCCTGGTCAACCTTGCTGTTATCTGTCGCGCTGTACGTGGTATTGCCGCTACTGGCCGGTGTTGCCACCCGACGTTATTTGGCCAGACATGCAGTGTCAGGTGAGGAGGCGATCCGTACCTTTGCCAGCCGCATCAAGCCATGGTCGATCTTTGGTTTACTTGCCACAGTGCTGCTGCTGTTTGGTTTTCAGGCGCAGACCATCATCAGCCAGCCACTGGCCATTGTGCTGATTGCTATTCCACTGCTCATTCAAACCTATGGCATTTTTGCGTTGAGCTACTTTGCTGGCTGCCAACTCAAGCTGCCCCACAATGTTGCTGCACCGGCGGGCATGATTGGTGCCAGTAACTTTTTTGAATTGGCGGTCGCCGTGGCAATTTCGCTGTTTGGTCTCCATTCAGGTGCCGCGCTGGCCACAGTAGTTGGCGTGTTAGTCGAGGTGCCGGTGATGTTGTCGCTGGTCGCTTTTGCCAACCGTACCCGCCATTGGTTTCCATCCAACTGATTTTATAAAGGAATGCTGATGTCTCATCCATACGATGTATTACCGCTTGACGCTCAATCTGCTGCAGGCCTGATTTTTACGCCTTGCCCGGGTACCAAAGGCACATCCATCGCTGAGGCGCTTGCCATCCTGCTGCAAGCAGGCGCTGCGGCGGTGATTTCATTAAATCCGATGTCAGAACTAGAAAGTTTGCAGGTCGCCGATTTAGAGGCGCAGGTTAATGCCCATGGGCTGCAGTGGTTTCATTGTCCGATTGAAGATGACCACGCACCGCTTGAAGATTTCGCCTCAGCCTGGCAACAAGCAGGCCCGCTGGTGCATCAACTGCTGAACGAAGGCAAAACGGTTGCCATCCACTGCAAAGGCGGCTCTGGCCGGACAGGTTTAATAGCCGCGCAAATTTTGCTGGAACGAGGCTATAGCAAAGACAAGGTGAAAAGCAGGGTGCAGGCGCTGCGACCTTATGCGCTCACACTGCCGCCGCATGTCGAATATTTTAATCAACTGGCTGCCCGTTGAGCGCAGCCATTTTTGAGGACACAGGCATGACAATTAAAGTAGGGATTAACGGCTTTGGCCGCATTGGCAGGCTGGCGCTGCGCGCCGCCTTTGACTGGCCGGAATTTGAATTTGTCCGTATAAACGACCCAGCCGGCGATGCCGCCACTTTTGCCCATCTGCTGAACTTTGATTCAGTACACGGCCGCTGGCCGCATGAAGCTACCCATACCAATGACAACATCGTTATCAACGGTAAACAGATAGCCGTCAGTCATCACAAAGCCATTGCCGAGACCGACTGGTCAGGCTGTGACATCGTGATTGAATGCTCTGGCAAAATGAAAAGCAAAGCCGTGCTGGAGGCGTATTTAGCGCAGGGTGTGAAGCGTGTAGTAGTCAGTGCCCCGGTGAAAGAAGCTGGAGTACTCAACGTGGTCATGGGTGTGAATCATCAGCTTTATGATAAAGACCTGCATCGCATTGTGACCGCAGCAAGTTGTACCACCAACTGCTTAGCACCTGTGGTTAAAGTGATCCACCAAAGCCTGGGCATTAAACACGGCTCTATGACCACCATCCACGATTTAACCAATACCCAGTCGATTCTGGACACGCCACATAAAGACTTACGCCGCGCCCGTGCCTGTGGCGCCAGTTTAATTCCAACTACTACCGGCTCAGCCACCACTATTACCGAGATATTCCCCGAGCTTAAAGGCCGCTTAAACGGCCATGCGGTGCGGGTGCCACTGGCCAATGCCTCGTTAACCGATTGCGTATTTGAAGTGGAACGCGCCACCAGCGCCGCTGAAGTAAATCAACTGCTCAAAGCCGCCGCCGACGGCGCGCTGCAAGGTATTTTGGGTTATGAAGAGCGGCCGCTGGTCTCCGTTGATTACAAAACCGACCCGCGCTCCAGCGTCATCGATGCGTTATCGACCATGGTGGTGAATGGCACGCAAGTGAAAATCTATGCCTGGTATGACAATGAATGGGGTTATGCCAACCGGACGGTAGAACTGGCCCGCTTGGTCGGTGTGGCCGACCTGAGTTAAACGCCAGTAGCGGTCGTAGTGTTCGATCAATGATGAACTATCAGTTCTCACTGCGACCGTTTCATCAAACAAAAATATGGATTTGAGACCGATGTCAGAGACGTTCAACAACAGTGGCCTTCGCCAATACCTGGTCGTTACCGGTAACTACTGGGCTTTTACCCTGACCGATGGCGCACTGCGTATGCTGGTTGTCCTGCATTTTTACAAGCTCGGTTACAGTCCGCTGGCTATTGCATCATTGTTTTTGTTTTATGAGCTGTTTGGCGTTGTCACTAATTTAGTGGGCGGTTGGCTCGGTGCGAGGATTGGCCTGAATAAAACCATGAATATAGGTTTGTTGCTACAGGTTGTTGCACTCTCGATGCTGCTGGTGCCAGCCTCTATGTTGACTGTTGTTTGGGTCATGGCTACGCAGGCTATGTCGGGCATCGCCAAAGATCTCAATAAAATGAGCGCGAAAAGTTCGCTGAAACTGCTACTGCCTGACGAGGCACAAGGTGCTTTGTACAAGTGGATCGCTATCCTGACCGGCTCGAAAAATGCCCTGAAAGGTGTTGGTTTCTTTTTAGGTGGTTTGCTATTGGCCCAACTTGGGTTTCAAGGCGCAGTGGCGAGTATGGCCGCAGTCCTTGCGGCTATTTGGTTGCTGAGTTTATTTCTGCTGAAAAAGGATCTGGGTAAAAGTAAATTCAAACCCAAATTCAAAGATTTGTTTTCCAAAAGTTCAGCCATTAACAAGCTCTCTGCGGCCAGATTGTTTTTATTTGGAGCCCGCGATGTCTGGTTTGTCATAGCCCTGCCGCTGTATCTGGCTACACAATTCCAGTGGAGCCAAACCTCAATTGGTAGCTTTTTAGCGTTGTGGGTCATTGGCTATGGCATGGTGCAGGCACTGGCTCCGGCAATCACCGGTAAGAAAGCAGGTAAAGTTCCCGGCGTATCTGCCGTTGTTGGATGGGCAATCGCACTCTGTGCGATCCCACTGCTGATAAGTACAGGTATGCAATACAGCTCTGCACCTCTGTGGGTATTGATCGGTGGCCTGATGGTGTTCGGCGCTGTGTTTGCAGTCAACTCTTCCCTGCACAGCTATCTGATAGTCAGCCTCGCCGGATGTGACGGAGTCTCTCTGGATGTCGGTTTTTATTACATGGCCAATGCTATAGGCAGGCTTATCGGCACTGTGCTTTCAGGCTGGGTTTATCAGGCATATGGCCTTGAGGTATGTTTGTGGATATCAAGTGTATTTTTAATGCTAACGCTATTTATCAGCATCACATTGAAGAATGAAGACGCTTGAAAATGGCTCTCGCTCTATCGCTGACGATGTCATTTGCTTACACATTTATGCCTCAAAAAATATGAGCATAATGATTGGAATGATTCCAGCGTTGTCCGCTTTCACCTAACAGCGGACTTTAATGCCAGTAAAGTGAATAGATTTCACTCAATTTCTGCTAAATAAAATTATTGATCCTGAGACCTCCTGCGCTTGGCTGCCGCTCATCACGCGGGCCCTTAACCACCACTCCTTTTCCTGAATTGCGCGGCTTTATGGCGGTTGCCGCACAAGGCCATGCTGCACCAAGGGCGTTTGTGGGCTTTGGTGCGATGGTAAAACCACAAAATGCAGTCTGGGTGTTCACATTGTTTGACCAGGGCGGCGTTGCCTTTGAGGATTGATGGCGGACGACCAGCGGGTTTGCAGTTTGCTGAGATAGAGCAAGGCATTTGCAGATAACTGAAAGGCATCGCCATTTCAATGTCCCGTCAACAGTTCGGTGCAGGCATATTCCGCGACCACACTAGCAGCAAATCAGGCTGATGATTGAGCCGCTTGATGCGTTGGCAAATCTTGCAGATCACTATGGTAAATCACCAAGTTACGGCCCAGCTGTTTAGCTCGATATAGCGCCTGATCGGCCTGTTCAATCAGGCTCATCACTTCTGACTGCCCGTTGCTGCAAGTCCATCCAATACTGGCACTGAGTTGTAGTTCGGCTGGCCAGTCCTGTTGCTGGTGCAGCTGGCGTATCAGCAGTCGCAGTTGTTCTGCCTTCTGTAATGCCTGCTGAGGGCCAGTGTCTGGCAGGCAAATCAAAAACTCTTCTCCACCCAGCCGGAACAGTAAATCGTAGTCGCGGCAGTGCTGTTGCATGGCTGTGGCGACCGCAGTTAACACCTTGTCACCTAAGCTATGTCCAAAACGATCGTTAATTTGTTTGAAATGGTCCAAATCGAGTAGTAACAAGGCGACCTGATGTTTTTGCCGGCTGCTCTGGTTCAGTACCGCCGTAATTTTGGGGGCGAGTTGATGACGGTTGTACAAGCCGGTCAATGCATCGCGCTGTGCCTGGTGCAGCAACAACTGATGCTGTTGTTGCACTAAAACGGCGACAAAACCGGCCAGTAAAATGCTGGCAAACACTGTCATGCAAAAAAAGCCCAGCTGATGCAATAAAGGCGGTTGGGTAAAACGTTCTGGCGCCATCAGTTCAGCGCCATACATCAGCCAGCGGGTTGTCATTTGGGCCAGATTAAACAGCAGTGCGGTGCCGAGGATCCTGCTAGCGACAGACAATTGGCTGAGTTTGAGCGGTTTCAGTAAACCCAGTGCACGGATATTCAGCAGAATAATCACGCTGAAACAAACAAAGACCCTGAGCCTAAACTGCTGCTGCATCACAGGCAGCAAATGGAGCATCACCACCGTAAGTACCAGCGACCAATACAGCCAACGGCGCAGCGGGCGTTGTTGCCAGGCGGCCAATCCGAACAGTACACAAAGATGCATCGACATAGTGGCGGCATTGGCCAGCATGGGAAGAAGCAGCGAAATTTGCACACCCAGATCCGCGATCAGGGCGATGCCAGCATTGAGCAGCAAACAAGCGCCACTTAAAGAAAACCACAACCACGGACTGCCAGAACTTTGATGTTTGACCTGATAACCGCAGCACAGCAGTATCGTCAGGCCTAACAGAAAATTTATTGCACTAAGGGTTAGTAAATCCATTTTACCTAAACCTGTCACATCCTTGTTGTGCGCTATTAGAGCACTGAATACCTGAGGGCTCAATATCCAGGGACAGATTTAACTAAGTCTCTGTTTTAGTTCAGGTGCTTTTCGCATTTGCTGTGTTTGTTTTCGGGATGAACTCTGAGGTCTTACGCTATGGCGCTGCCAGTTTTGCAGCGAGCTCAGCTGGTGCGTATTAGGGCCAACAAAGCGTTGAGGCTGGTTTGCCTGCCTGCCGGACCTCTGTTAGTCTCAAAGGGACAACATGACGGAGCCGTCCGTGAAAAGACAAGCTGCCTCCAGCTTATGGCTCCTCTGGCTCCAGAGGGTTACCGGACTTTATGCTTGCGCCATCCCTTCCAATTGATGAACTCAAACGCTTAGCTGCACTTAGCTCCGCAGCTTTGCTGGACAGTCCGGCTGAGCAGCGCTTTGACCGGCTGACCCATCTGGTTCAGCTTTGCCTTGGCACGGAAATTGTGCTGGTATCTTTGGTCGACAAGGAACGCCAGTGGTTTAAATCCAGGCAGGGTTTAGACGCCTGTGAAACCCCCAGAGAGATTTCATTTTGTGGTCACGCCATTTTAGCCAAGGATATCTTTGAAGTCGCCGATGCGGCGCAAGACCCCCGTTTTGCAGACAACCCGCTGGTGCTGGGGCCGCCTTTTATCCGCTTTTATGCTGGGGCACCGCTCAGCTTTGACGGCCAGCGTATTGGCACTTTGTGTGTGATTGACAGCAAGCCCCGCAAGCTGACTGAAACCGAGCTGGAGATTCTGCGTAACTTTGCAGATTCGGTGGAACAGGAAATTCGTGACCGCTTACAGCAGTTTGCCCATCAGAAGTTAGCCCAAAGTGAATTGTTGAACCGTTCGGTGCTGGACGGTACCCGCATTGGCACCTGGCAATGGAATGTGCAGACCGGCGAAACCCTTTTTAATGAACGATGGGCCGAAATTATCGGCTATCGTCTTGATGAACTGCAGCCGATCAGCATTGATACCTGGCTCGGCCTGGTGCACCCGGACGACGGTGAACGTTCCAACGCATTGCTACAGCAGCATTTTTCTGGTGAGGCAGAGTTTTATGACTGCCAGTGTCGGATGCAACATAAAGACGGCCATTGGGTATGGGTGCATGACCGCGGCCGGCTGGTGTCGAGAACTGCAGATGGCCAGCCCCTGATGATGTATGGCACTCATGCTGATATTTCCGAACAGAAAGAAGCGGAACAGGCTTTGTTGGCGAGCCGGGATAAACTGGAGAAAATGACGCAGCAGCTGCCCGGTGTGGTGTATCAGTTTCAGCAGTGGCCAGACGGCCATTTTGCCTTTCCTTACGCCAGTGAGTCCATATATCAGATTTATGGGGTGACGCCTGAGCAAGTACGGCACGACGCTTCGGCGGTGTTTTCCGTCATAGTTCCGGACGATATTCCTGCAGTGACGGAAAGCATACTGCGTTCTAAAACCGAATTGTCACTGTGGCAGCATGAATACAGAGTGAAACGTCAAAATGGCGATGTGGCCTGGATGGCGGGCCGGGCTATGCCAGAAGCCATGCCCGACGGCAGTGTGCTCTGGCACGGTTATATCTATGAGATCACCGAACGTAAACAGCAGTATCTTGCGCTGGAGCAGGCTTACTCCGAGTTAAATCTGGCGCAGCAACGGCTGGAGCAGGCCAGCCGCCAAGCCCGCATTGGTTACTGGCGGGCGACTTTGCGCACCGGCGAGTTGTGGTGGTCACCGATGATTTATGACATTTTCGGCTTTGACCCAGAGTTTACCCAGCCCAACATTGCGCTGTTTAACAGCATGGTGCATCCGGACGACCTCGATAAACTTGCCGAGAGTGAAGCCAGGGCTTTTCAGAGTGGGGAACACAATGTGATCCACCGTATTGTGCGGCCCGATGGCGAAATCCGCTGGGTGCACGAGCTGGCGCAATTGCTGCCGGTGCAGGATTTTCCTGAACAGGTGATGGTGGGGTCGGTGCAGGATGTCACCGAATTTATGCGGCTGCAACGGCTCAAAGATGAGTTTATCTCCACCGTCAGCCACGAACTGCGTACCCCGCTGACTTCCATTGGTGGCGCCATTAAGCTGTTGGTCGGCACCCAGCAATTGCAGTTAAACGACACAGCGCAAATGCTGCTGGATGTAGCACAAAGTAATATCAGCCGGTTGCAGCATTTGATTAATGACCTGCTGGATATTGAAAAGCTCAGCGCCGGTAAAATGAAGCTGGAGCTCAAGACGCTGAAAGTGTTGCCTTTGTTGCAGCACGCGCGGCGTGACCACGCCACGTTTGCCGAAAAATCCAGAGTTAAACTGGAGTTGCAGGTGACGGAGGATCTGGCGGATGCCGAGCTCAAAGTGGATGAGCACAGGTTGCAACAAATTCTCGCCAATCTGCTGTCCAATGCGCTGAAGTTTTCTCCGGATGGTGGTTTGGTGGTGCTGGAGGCGCACCGGCAGGGCTCGCAGCTGGAAATATCAGTGACTGACCAGGGCCCAGGTATTCCGACTGAATTTCACAGTAAGATTTTTCAGCGTTTCTCGCAGGCCGACGCCAGCAGTTCAAAAAGCAAAGGCGGCACCGGCCTTGGGCTGGCGTTGTGCAAGGAATTGGCTGATGTGATGGGAGGCACTATTGGTTTTATTTCGACTCCAGGCCAGGGCAGCCGGTTTTTTGTGCGTTTTCCTTTGTTGTTCTGAGTCTGCGGCAGGAATTTTTACCCGAATCAGATAAAGGTGCATTTCATCCGTTATGCTGAGGGAAGCTCTGATCCCAGCAGCCATAGTGGCCACCTCCTGTGGCCGGAAAACTCTAGGAGTACGGATGATCAACGATCAACTGCAGTTAGTGTTTCTGCTTAAAAAAAACGCGTTGTCACAGCGGCTGTTAAATGTGCTGAACCGCGACTATGCCTGCCTTTATGCCCGCCAGTTTGACGACCCGCTAAGCTGTGATCCAAAAAAAAATGACGGTGTATCTGCTGGATGAGGATACTGCATTCAGTGACGCACAAAGGCGTTTCGCACTGTCTGAACAGGCGGTGGCACTGGTGCATCTTCGCAATAAAACCTTCACGCTGTGTGGCGAACTGTCGCAGGTGCCTCTTCAGCAATTTATGCAATTGTGCCAGCGAATCTTATTGTGTTCCGATGATGCGGGGTCTGACAGCGCTGCAGAAGATGGCAGACCGGTGGTGATTAGCAAGCAACAGGAGCTGGTTGAAAAAACCTGTCGTTATATCCTGCAGCATTTGCATCAGCCACTGACCGTAGATTCGATCAGTAAAGCGATGAATACAAACCGGAATAGTCTGGCAAAAGCTTTTAAGCAGGAGCTGGACATCGGCGTTTCGGCCTGGTTACGCCTGCAGCGCATGGAAAAGGCCCGTCGATTGCTGATCGAAACCAGCCTGAGTATTCAGGAAATTTCATTACGGTTGGGTTATCAGTCGCAGGCCAATTTTTCTGCAACTTTTAAGAGTGTGTTTCAACAAAACCCGCTGCGGGTCCGACGCAGGTCGGGCTAGTGGCCGCGGTTGACCAGCAGCAACGGCTGACTGGTCATTTTGTTCCGTGTTGCTCTCTCAGTGCCAGCGCAGGCCCGATCTGGCGTGGCCTGTGGCATTGGCATACATCTGGCTTGTTGATGTGCAGGATAAAACTAAAGGAACTCTTATGCTGATCGAACCCCAGGAGATGATGAACTCGCTAAAGCAGCTGTCGGCCCCGGCAGCAGAAAAAGCCATACTGCTGGATTGGCTGAAATCTGCCTGTCTGCTGCAGGCGCAGACTGCCGGAGAGGTGGTGTCAGCACAGTTGCTGGAACAGTTGAGGCAGCAATTTGAGCCGGTATTTCTTTGCCTGGCCAGGCAAGACCTGCTCCCGGAAAACCGGCAACTCTGCCAACAACTGGAGCAGCAGATCAGCGCTTTTTATCAAGGGATAGCCTCAGTTCCTGGTCACAGTCAGGAGCAGCTGTTACGCCGGTGGAACCACTCGGCAGCTGCTGCCGGCACTGGACAGCACGCTGAGACGTTTGCGCTCAACCCGTCACAAAGCATTGGGCACTCCAGCCCAGCCATCACGCAGCCGACGGTTGCTGTGCAGGTGGATGCTGGCTACAGCCGTTATGAATAAACAGGAGGCACCAATGAAAGCTCAGGCCGTTGAAGACAATTACTTAGTGCTGTCTGCGTGTTTACAGCAGGTGGTTGAGTTTGCGTCTGCCAACCCGGCGATGGACCCAAAGCCCGACAGCGCTGGATTAGCGCTTTGGGCCAGTCAAATGCAGCAGTTGTTGGTGTTCCAGCAAAAAATCCTGTTGCTACCAGGGCAGGAGAGTCGGCAGGAACTGGAAGCGGTGTCTGCACTCTATAGCTGCAGTCAGGACGGCTTACTGGACCTCATCTATGCCAGCCCACTGCCAGCCGGTGCAGAACACTGGTTTGATTATCAGCAGGAATTCAAAGCCAGGCAGCAGCAACTCAATGCCTTGCAGCTGTTGTGGCAATGGCAACAGGCGTTTTATACGGAATTGCTGCTTGCCTCCCCTCATTTACCGCTGCCTTACCCCACTGAAGGCGCCGGCAATCCGGAGGATCCAGCTCTGGCTCACGCAGGCTCCACAGACCCACAGCCCGCCTTGCATTGGTAATCGCAGTGATCAAGCAGACGCCTGCAGTTTTTGATCGTTTTGGCTGGTATTGGCAGCCAGCCAGCTGGCTGGCGGAGATGTCGCCTGCCGACGTGACAGCGGCGACTAAAAAGGCGATTGATCTCAGTCCTGTCAGCCGTGAATTACTGGCCTCAGCGGCACTAAACAGAGCAGATGCCAAAGCCACCCGGCTGGCGATGCAGCTGATGCTGAATTCGCTGCATACTGACACTACAGAAGATTAACTCTGCCAGATCCCTGATCGGCGCCAACAAAAGCTCCGCAGCCACAGGGCTCAGGAGCTGGCTGGTTCAGTGAGATTATCGCTCTTCATCGTCTTGTTTGGGTGACAAGAAATACTGAAATACCTGGTCAGGTATGCTGCGTGCGGGGACGATTTTGACTTCAGGCTGCGGGCTTGCTGTCGTTTTGTTGCTGGGTTTTCCTTCTGATTTATCAATGTTTTCTGATATAGAAAGGATCTGTTTCAGCAGCTCGGCGCCGCCACTTGCCTCTACCCTGGTGCTCATCACCAGCGATCTGTATGGGGCACTCAGTAACGGGTTTTGTAGCCATTTGGCATAAGCGACACCCATGGCCACCATATTAACGGTATTCTGGTTTCTGAATGCGTCCACTTCATTTTGTGCGGCGAAGGACAACGATTGTGCAACTGCAGCTCCGGCGGCTTCTTCTGCCGTAATACCTAATTTAGAGGTGGCGGAGCCGGTTTTATGATTTTCTTCACTCATGATGACGTCCTCTCCATCGTTAATTGGCCTGTCCTGTGTGCAAAGCCTGGCTCAGCATCAGGCCGGTTGGTTGATGCGCATTTTGACTACGGCTAAAAACTCCAGCAGGTCATTCAGGCCGGCAGTATCCAAAGTACAGACAAAGAGAGCCTGCTTTGTTGGTTCAGGCTGGAACAGCTGAACAGAAAGAGTGAGTTTCTGTTGCTGCAGGTTGTAACAAATGCTCCATTCCCCAGGACTGGTTTTATCCAAAGGGTCAAAAGGGGCTTTGATGCAGTTGGATATACCGCTGGATTGAGATGACAAAGGCATAGTCAGGCTCCTGTGGTCGTGACATGAAGTTGTTGGACTGGCTGGGTTCAAGAACTCAGAATTTTATTGCAGACCTGTACCATGGCCGAGTTGGCCAGAGTCTGGGACGCATACTGGTTGGCTGTGTTATTCAGCATAGTCAGTGTGGTGGCATTGACCAGACCACCTAAAGACAGAGTTTGCAGGGTTTCATTGCTTTGGCTTTGTACTTCGTCATTAATGGCCACTGAGCTGTCGATGTAATTGGTGTCGGGCATAATCTTTACTCACTTTTATGGCTTGAAATCAGACAGGCACAGAGCAACCAGGTTGCTCTGTCTGAACTGCGAGTGGCTGGTGTCCAGCCAGCTCACACCTGTTTACTTGTTCTGGGAGAACAGCTTGGTTACACCCAGAGTGGTAGCAGCCTGATAGGCGACATTGGCCTGTTGCTGCGCATACACCGCATTGGCAGCGGCCATGGCGACAGAGTTGCCAATGGTTTGGTACAGGCTGCCCATAGCCATGGCCGGTGCTTCGGCCAGCACTTTGGTGTTGGCAATAGTGACAGCGTCTACAATGGCGCCATTGACTGCGGTTGGTTGAGAAGCGTTGCTCATCATGATCTCCTTATGGGGTTAGTTTTTTACTGGTTGTCAGAAAACAATTTGGTTACGCCAAGGGTACTGGCCGCCTGGTAACCCACATTGGCCTGCTGTTGCGCATACACAGCATTAGCGGCCGCCATGGCGACAGAGTTGCCAATGGTCTGGTACAGACTGCCCATCGCCATGGCCGGTGCTTCTGCCAGTACTTTGGTATTCACTGTGGCGATGGAGTCGACAACGGCACCATTGACCACTGTAGGTTGGGTTGAGTTAGACATAAGATCTCTCCTGAGTTGATGTTGTGTTACTTCCTACTGCTGTTGGCTTAAGTCGCTAGTTGTTCTGACTGAACAACTTGGTGACCCCTAAAGTTCCGGCAGATTGGGCTGTGACCCAACCCTGTTGCTGAGCATAGACCGAATTGGCCGCTGCCATAGCGACAGAGTTGCCGATCGTCTGATACAGGCTGCCCATCGCCATAGCCGGGGCTACTGCACCGACTGAGCTGTTGGTGCCTGCGACAGCGTCAATAACGGCGCCATTCACCTGAGTGGGTTGTGACATCGCTGGATCTCCTGTTCAAAAGGCTGATGCTGTTACGCGTTTTGTGAGAACAATTTAGTGACACCCAGCGTCGTTGACGCCTGATACACCACATTGGCCTGTTGTTGCGCATAAACGGCGTTGGCTGCGGCCATCGCGACTGAATTACCAATAGTCTGGTACAGACTGCCCATGGCCATTGCCGGAGCTTCGGCCAGTACTTTTGTATTGGTAATAGTGACAGAGTCGACGACTGCGCCATTGACAAGTTGTGCACTCGACATAATCAATCTCCATGATTTAGGTACTATGCGTACCAGGGTTCGAATCCTCAATCTTGGATTCATCTGAGGTACTGCATTGGTTGTGCCAGCCGTCATAACTCAATGAAATATTCCTAATTTATTGTTTTTTAAAGATATATTTTCTAGTTGCTGTTAGGTCTTTCCGGGCGGAGATGGCCAGGATCAGCCATCTGCAGTTTGCTGATGGTCTGATCCGCCCTTTGCCTTGTGGTCAGTGGCCGGTAAAACCGGGCAGGCAACGGCAGCCCCTGAATTTGTGGTCCTGACGGACAGGGGCGGAAGCCGTGGGAGGTAAAAATTGCGGCCAGATTCGGGTTGGTCAGGGTGCAGACGATAGCGCAGTTGTGTTGGCTCAGGCTTAGCGCTGTGACGGCGCTGAGCGTATCGCCAATCAGGCTGTTGATATAGGCAAACATCTGGGATGGCCACAACGGGCTGAACAGGCCAAAATCTTCCGGCAGCATCGACAGGTAGTGCAGGTAGGTCACCTGGCCAAAACTGCTCAGGATCAGTTCGGAACAAATTCGGGCATTGGGCAGTACCAGTTGCTGCCAATACAGCGGCAGTTTATCGGGTAATTGATTTGGAGCACGCCCTGTTCTGGGCAACAAGGGGTTCAGGTAATCACTGAGCAAATCCTGATACTGTCGCTGCCGCTGCTGCCGAAGCTGCGACAGCTCGTCCACCAGCACAGATCCCAGCACAACTTTAAAGTCGTGTTCCAGCCGCTTTTTTGGCAACAGGCAGGCAGAACTTAAAAAACTCATGGTTGCTGAACTTAGCCAAAGGACAGCTGCCTTCAGCTGTCCGCTGCAGGCTCAAACATCTGCCGGACTGAATCTGGCTCTACTGCAGGCTCCACAGTCTGCGGCTGCTGGTCTGGCGTCGCGCCAGCCAGATCGGCGGTGAACAGTTGCTCCTGGCTGGCATACAGCTGGTGCAGGTTCAGCTGCAAAGCGTCCGGTGGCGGCGCTGTGGCACTGATCACGGATGGAAATGCCAGCTGAACCTGCTGCACAGGGGCCATATCAAACAATGCCATCGCCTGTTGCAGCAGTTGCTGTGCTGATTCGGCTGGCTGGGGATCGGGTTGGTCAGACATCAGTCGCTCCAGGGCTTAGCGGCGGTAAAGTTGCAGTACAGCCAGCACAGATGACGCTTGCTGACTGATGTTCGTCTGTTGCTGGGCAAAGACCTGGTTCATGCTGGCCAGACCCAGGCTGTATGCCAGATGTTGGTACTGGCTGCCCATGGCCATGGCTGGTGCAACGCCAAGAGTCATGGTGTTTACCAGAGCCAGACTTTGCACTATGGCGGCATTGAGTTCGCTCATACATCCTCCTGTCAGCTTCAATGTTGATTGATGCCAATGCGAAAAGCCTGCCAAGCTGTGGTTTCGGAGAAAATCTGCATTGCGCCAATGCCTTACAAAACAGAAAGCCAGGCTGACCCTGCAGCTTGTGGTACAAAACGGCCAGCACTGCCAGGCTGTCTGGCCGGTTGCGACCAGGGTTAATCCGGTTTCAAGTCCTGCAATACCTGGGCGCCAACAGTGCCTACCTGGGCTAAGTTTTCGACGGCAAAGGTAATGGTTTTAGTGGCAGTCTCAATAATTTCTTTGTACGCCATGTTTTCCGGCTGGGCCAGCCAACTGGCTGACGCCACCCCTATCACTGTGGTTTCAATGGTATTGAGGTTTCGCATCAGGTCGACCGCACTTTGCACCGCCAAAGCCACGGATTGATTCACCGACGGTTGGATCAGCTGTTGGGCTGAACTGGTGCTGGGCTCGACATTACTCATCAGTGTGCTCCCGCTGGTTCATATCCTGATCCACCTGTTGCATAAAGCTATCCATATACTTCAGGCTTTGTTTTGGCAGGTTAAAGCCGCTGGCGGGCACAGTTTCTGCGGACAAGGCGTCACAGTAAGCCTGATCAGACTGCAGAATTTGAATGGGTTGCAGTCCATTGGCGGCAGCACCTTGTTGCAGGCTGTTCACCAACTGCAGCAGCTGTGTATAGAGTTGCTGTGATTGTGCCTGCTCAGTGGCGATGGCGCCCTGCAGTGCTTTGCTGGTATTGATAAATTGCTGGAACTGCTGCAGTTGTGAGCTGGCAAATGCATTGCTTTGCGCCACTATCGCTGAAATAGAAACTGTCATCTTATGGACTCAGCGTGGCTGACTGAAGCGGGCCAGTTGTTGCTGTAACAACTGACGCATCGATTCAAATTGCAGCTGCATTTGCTTGAGGTATTCAGCATGACCACCTGCACTGTTGCTCTGCAGACTCTGGAAGAAAATCGCCTGTGCCTGCTGGGCCCACTCTGGTGCCACTGTCGCGGCAATATTGGGGTCGATAGCAAAAGATTGCCGTGATGCATCCTCTGCGCTGTGCTGCTGTTGTTCTCGCTCAGTTGCCGGGTCAGCTTGCTGACGCACAGTGACACATTCGTAACTGCCCGGTGCAGTTTTGGTGGTTTCAAACAGCAGGTTTGTTCTGTTCATCAGAGGCCTCCTGAGGTTTTTGTTGCAACTGAATCATCATCTGTTGCAGTTTGAACTGCTGCTCTTGCATCAGCTGCTGCAAAAGCAAACTGGAATCGGCTTTGAGCTGACTGAGCTGCTGCGCGCTGTGTTCGGCTAGGCTCAGTGCTTCAGCCTGCGCTTTTGGAGTCAGATTGTGTGACCTGTTGTTCATAACCTGGCCTCAAGCACCAAAGCGGGTTTGGTCTGAATTTGTGCCAGACGACGTTCAACGACCTTGCGATGGACACCAAGCAGTCGGGCTGCTTCGGTCTTATTGCCATTGGTTTTTTCCACCGCCTGTTCTATCAATGCGTCGTGAATAGTTCTGAGTTTATTGCTGATCGGCATTTCCATAATTTCCTGCGCCACCCGGGCGGCCCAATTGACCTGCTCATCACAAATGGCCAGTTGCTGAATGGTTTGAGCTGTGACTTCAGGCCCGTCAGCCAGAACCGAGAGCTTGTCGACACAGTTTTTCAGCTGCCGGATATTGCCGGGCCAGGCCGAGCATTGCAGTAGTTTCAACGCGCAGCGGCTAAAACGGATGGTGTTATTTAAGCGGGCAAAATGCTGTGCAAGTAACGGGATATCGTCGCGGCGTTGCTGCAGCGCCGGTACTGTGATTTCAAACAAATTGATGCGATACCACAAGTCTTCCCGAAAAGTCCGCTCTGTCACCAGTGCGGCCAGATTGGCGTGGGAGGCACTGACAATACGGCCGGTAAATGCCTGAGTTTCACTGCTGCCAATCCGGCTGAATTGCCGGCTCTCCAGCACACGTAATAACTTGGCCTGATGCACTAAAGGCAATTCCGCAATTTCATCGAGAAACAAGGTGCCCTGACTGGCCTGATAAAAGAAGCCCTGCTGTTTTTTATCCGCGCCGGTAAAGGCGCCTTTTTCATGACCAAAAAATAAGGATTCAAACAGAGTTTCCGGAATCGCACCGCAGTTCACACTGACCAGAGGGCCGGGCCGGCCACTGAGCTGATGAATAGCTTTAGCGAGTAAATCTTTCCCCGTGCCGGTTTCACCATGCAAAAAAACCGCACCGTCACTACGGGCGATCTTTTCTACCTGCGCCGCCAGGGTTTTCATCGTGGCGTTTTGACTGATCACTCCGGGTAACACTTCAGACATCAGCGGTAAAAATGAACTGACAGCACTCATGGTTGGCCTCCCTGTGAAAATGAATAAAAAACCTATACCAATAATAGAAACGTTTCTTATGAATTTGTCACTATTTTTTGTGTTTTTGTAACAATGTCTGATGTTTTTATTTTTGTGGATGAAATTATCCTCTTTGTTTTTTGTTTTGGATTAAATCGTCCGATCGTTGGGTTGTAATGTTCTTGTTATAGGGTCTTTTTATTTGTTTTTTGCTGTAATTTCCTTTTTGTTTAATGGTTTGCTGGTGTTTTTTGTTGCTTTCCTTTGTTTTGGTGCGGATTTTGAAATTAAAATTCTGCACGTCAGATGAAATTTTAATGAAAAGGAGATTTGAAATGGCAGAAAACAAATATATGGCAAGCCCGAACAGTGATATTCCCCTTTTGTTTGAACATGTTTTTGGGGTCAATTTCACCAGAGCCGCTCTGAGTGGCGAAACCCCCACAAAAGAGAAATGGGTGCAGCCCTTGTTTAACAGCCGCAACGATGCATTGCTGTTTCAGGACTTGCTGATTGGCAGACTGATGATTGACCCCACATCGACAGACAAACTGGAGACAGAGCTGCTTGGCAGCAATATGAATTACGACATTTCTCAGGCTGTGTTGCTCAAGTTAAGGGATGAAGTGGAAACCTTTTTGAAGGATCCCAGTACGCGGGTGCAGGGATCGGGCTCAGTGCTGGAGCTCTGTGGCCTGGGTTGTGCTGGGGTGCCGTTGATGTACGACAGCTACAACCAGAGCATGACAGCGACGGATCTGGTGAAGTATCTGAACAGTTTGACGATTGATTCAAGGGCGAGCCTGAAAATTTATGTCAGCAGTAACAGCAGTGCTGCGGCCTGTAACTATTGTTTTAACAGTATTCAGGAGTTGCGGGATCAATTTGCCATCAGCCTGAAGGAGGACAGTAATTTCCTGGCCAGTCTGATTGGCACCAAAGGTAGCCTGGCGGCTGAACTGTATAAGGCGTTGAATAGTCAGGGCCCAGATCCGGAGTATGACTATTCGCATACCGAAGTCTATGGCTATTTATTCCCTTTCCTGTCGGTGGGCGCTGAAGCTTATGGCGTGGATGTTGAAACCAAAACCCTGAGTAAATGGATGACGCCCAGCATGGCGGCTATTACGCCGGCACTGACCAAAGACAAGGAGTATTACCAGCGGGTATTGGTACGGCGCAGCCTGACAAAAGCCAGGATGCAATGATCCCAGGCCACAGGACAGCGGCACACAGCAGAGGGGGAACACGATGAGTGACATCTCGACGATGAAAGATCAGTTGAAAACTGTTTCAACTGTCAGTCTGATTGGCAACGCCATTCTGGAAACCCGAATGTCGTTTCTGGAAGGCTTCGGCAGATTTTTGTATCCGCCAGTCAAGTTGCTGCCGGATGATATTTTTAAAGTGGGCATGCATGCTGCTTGGTACAGCAAGGTGGCGTTTAGTGGCGTGCTCTCTGCTACTGCCGGGATAGGCTACACAGCTTTGGATATCCGTAAATATGGCCTCAATAGAAATAACGCTTCGTTATTGGTCGGGCACAGTTTTTACGCGTTGCAAGGCTTTAGCCTGTATCGGGCTATGGCGTTTTCTGGTCATGAGTTTCATGCCTTGAGTATAAGGGCCTCGCGTTATGGAGGGATTGCGGATGGCATCAAGGCGGGGCATTACCTGATGCAGCGTGACTATAAAAACGCTTTGATGTACACCCTGTTCAGCGGGGGGAATTTTGGCATGATGGTACTGATGAATCCACATGCCACTGGTTGGCAAAAAACACTTCGCCCACACCTGAGAATGGTGCCGCCTTGGGCGATGCTTGCTGCTGGTGTCGCGGTTTGGTTCATGCCAGGTGAATGGTTTAACAGGAGATAATCTTTTGTGTCCTGTGGAGTACGCTGAGTCTGGGATCTGTATGGTCAGCTCAGCGGCTCCAGTTCAATACCTGACAGAAGAAGCGACAGCAAGTCTTGCAGTTGATGATGCAGCCAGAATAGATGTTGCGCAGGCCCCAGATAATAAAACTCTTCGTGTTCAGAAGGCGCTCGGGCGGTAAAAGGCAAATGGGTAAATCCTATCCGCAAAATAGCTTTTTTCGAGGGCAAATTGAAGCTAAATACTTTGGCAAAACAACAATGCATACCTAAGTAACGTTGGCCAAGTTGTAGCAGCAAATCCACTGCAACGGGACCAAAACCTTGCCCCTGAAAATCCTTGCCAAGCCAGTAGTAAAAGAATCCAACACCATGAAAAAGCTGCAGGCTGACACTGCCTATTAGACCAAAATCTTTATGTATCACCGCAAATAACAGGCGTGACCGCTCCAGCTTGCATTGATACAGCCAGGCCAGCCAATGCTCTGCGCTTTGAAATACCGGCAGATTGCAAAGGCGGGCTATGTCTGAGCTGCCATATTGCCAGCCAAAATCACCGACATGGTGGCATTGCAGCAGGGTTAGACTGATAGCGCCCTGGCTGAGTGCTTCGGCGGGATAAGGCTGTTGCTGTATCGCCTGCTGTAAACCGCTTTTCATCGCCTGCAGTCGTTTGGAGCGGGCAACGCTGGAATTGCAGTTGTGCAGTGCGGCACAGGCTTCGGCATAACGACCCAGCTGAATGTCAGGCAACAGCTGCTCTATCGGGTCCACAGGCTGGTAACCGTGCTGCTGCAACAGTTTCAACCCGGGCCAGTCACACAGATAATGCGCCAGTGCGGCCAGTCGCCCGGCTTGAGACCGGCTGAGTGCCTGCGGTTGCTCCGCCAGCGCGGCCCGTAAATCAAGCATCAGCGGCAGGCGTTGTTGATGTGTCACTGTGCCTGGGTCGAGCTGACAAAGCCTGGCTACTGAAACATGCCGGACCTGCGTCGGTGATGCTGCGGTGATGCCGGCTTGGGAGCTCTGCAGCGTAGTGGGTTGGATAGCGGTCATGTCTGATCCCCTGAGTTGCTTTTGATGCTTTGTTTCTGAATAAGGTTCAAGCAACCCTTATGCCAGTCCGCTGAGCTCTTGGGGCTGGATATGGTGGGCTGACCGCCTGTCAGGCTGCGCCAAATTGCCCATTTTTGTCTGATGGCAGGCCGGAAACGACCAATGCAGTGCGGCGTGTCAGATGACAATCCCATTAAATTTTTCCGGCAGTGTCCCCTTCTGCAGGCCAACAAAGCTCTGTATTCAGGCAGCGAATAGACGCTGTGTTCTAAGAGAAGGAAACACCTGATGAAATTACTAAGCCCGTTCGTACTGAGCAGCCTGCTGGCAGCGACCTGTGTGGTGCAGGCCGACGATTTTCCTGCGTTAGATCAGGCCTTGCCAGGCGCTGTGGATGCTTATTCCATTGCGCCGGTGTTTGATTTTGATACCGATGGCTGCCTGCCCAGCGCTGGTATCAGCCGCAGTGGGCAAATGAATGGTGGTTTAAAACCAAGCGGCAGTCTGGGTGGTTCCTGCCGCTCAAGCAACTTTCTGCAAAGCTCCAATACCTTGCACCGTTTTCAGTGCCAGACTGTCAATGCAGTGACCTACTGCGGTCATCTGTATGCCCTGTATTTTGAGAAAGATCAGCTATTTGCCAATATCGAAAGTGGCCACCGGCATGACTGGGAATTTGCCGCGGTTTTTACCCAAAACGGCGTAGTCACGCACGGCAGTTATTCCACCCATGGTGATGTGGTGACCACTGCGGCGGCGATGTTGCCCTTTGACAATGGCCACCTGAAACTGGTGTACCACAAAGACGGCGTGTCCACCCATGTGCTGCGTTTTGCCGGTGCTGACGAAGCCGCGGAAAACCCGTACGGCTATTTTGTCACGCCAGCCATCGCCAGTTGGTTTGAGCTTTATGGCGACGGGCTGAGCAACAGCCAGATGCGCAGTTTGTTAAATGGCTTTAACTATGGCTCGGCGAATCTGCCCGTCAGTGACGCTAACTTTATCAACAACCTGAACGAAGCCAAACCCGACAGTTACCCAACGTTTTAATCCGCCAAAGGCCCCGTTTTCGGGGCCTTTAAAATTTATTTTTAAATTGATGTCCCCTTTGCTGCGGCTGCCTGCTCTTTAACAGGCAACAGGTCAAAGGAGGTTCGGATGCGTTACTGGTTGCTGTTATGGTTGTTGAGTTGTATGTGGTCGGTGCAGGCCAGTCCCAGACTGAATCAGCTGCAATGGCTGGGGTCACACAACAGCTATAAACAAGCTATTCCTCTGTCGGTGCAGCAGTATCTGCAGCAACAAGGCCAGGCGCAGCCATCGCTTTACTACAGCCATCCGCCACTGCAACAACAGCTGGAGCTGGGCTTACGGCATCTGGAGCTGGATTTTGTATTGGATGCAAAGACCGGTGACTTTGCCAGACCTTTGGCGGAGCAGTGGCAGGGGGATGCTGTGTTGTCGGGCGCTGAACGCGCTGCCTTGCAGCAGCCCGGCATCAAAGTGCTGCATATCCCGGATCTGGACCCACGCTCGCACTGTCCGTTATTAAGCCAGTGTCTGGCCCAGTTGAAAGCCTGGTCAGTGGCACACCCGCAGCACCTGCCGGTCTGGATTTTGGTGAATATCAAAGAAACTGGCAGTGCAGGCGGTGTGACGCCGAAACGCTGGAGCCTGGAGGATTATCAGCAACTGGACCAGCAACTGCGCCGCGAGCTGGGAGCTGAACGGCTGTTCACTCCTGATCAGCTGCGCCAGGCCAAGCTAACCCTGGAGCAAAGTGTGTTGCGCCATGGTTGGCCAGAGCTGGATCAGGCCAGAGGACGTTTTCTGTTTATTCTGGACGGCCAGCCAGCACAACTGGAGCTCTACCGGCAACAGCACCCGGCGTTGCAGGGGCGGGTGATGTTTGGCAATTACTCACCAGGGGCGCCGGAGGCCGCTGTACTGCTGCGCAACCAGCCGCAGTTGCAACTGGCTGAGCTGAACCGCCTGAGCGCCCTGGGCTACATAGTGCGGACCCGCGCAGACGAGTTTGTTCCGGGTTCTGACCAAAGCGTCCGCCAGCAGCTGGCGCTGTCCAGCCGGGCGCAAATTATTTCCACCGATTCTTATCAGGGCGCGCCGCAGCAACAAGGCATGGCGCTCCGCTTTCCGTTTTCCCCCTTTGTGCGTTGTCTGCCTGTCTATCCCGACTGTCAGCTCAGCGCCCCTTATTAACTGAAACTACATGGAGATTGTGATGAAATCTGGCAAAAAGGTATTGGCAAAGGCCCCGCTGAGTCTGGCGGTGCTGTTGGCACTTGGTGGCGTCAGCCCGCTGCTGCAGGCGCAGCAAAGTCAGGCGGATGCTGAGGTGGAAACCATAGCGGTCAAAGGCTTTCGGCAGAGCTTGCTGAAAAACCGCGACTTTAAACGCGATGCGCTGGTATCGCAGGACAGCATTGTGGCGGAAGACATTGCCGATTTCCCTGACTTGAACCTGGCCGATTCACTGCAGCGTATTCCTGGTATTGCGATTACCCGCGAAGGTGGGGAAGGCCGGCAGATTTCGGTACGTGGCCTGGGGCCGGATTTTACCCGGGTTGAGCTGAACGGCATGGACGTACTGGCCACCAGTGGCACCAGTATGGACAGCCGTGGCCAGGGCAACCGCAGCCGGGGTTTTGACTTTAATGTGTTTGCTTCTGAGCTGTTCAGCCAGATTGATGTGAAGAAATCATTCAGTGCCAGCATGGATGAAGGCGGTATTGCCGGGACAGTCGCATTACGTCCGGCTAAACCTTTTGATTATCAGGGCTTTAATGGTGCGGTTTCGGCGCAGCTCGGCACTAACAGTCTGACCGAAGACACAAGCCCGCGCCTGGCCACTGTGTTGTCCAATACCTGGGATAATTTTGGGGCACTGTTCTCGCTGGCTTACAGCGAACGCGACACCATGGAAAAAGGTTACAACACCTACAGATTCCGCCCACTGACGGCGTCGGGTGCCGACATCAGTGCTTTACCAGAGGCGACTCAGGCACTGATCAACAGCAAAGCGCTGAAGTTTGCCCGCGGCAACCGCTTGTCGGTCTGGGAAAACCAGCAGGAACGTCTGGGCATGACCACCAGCCTGCAGTACAAAGCTTCAGACGCACTGAGTTTTGATTTAGACCTGCTGTACTCCGAGTTGAATAACAAAAAAGACGAACACCATCTGGCCAGCCGTGGTGGTGCCGGTTCAACTGCCTTGGGCGGTGCTATTACTGCCGGTGGTGTCAGCGTGCCTGGTTCTGTCGTCAAGGCGCTGGAATATGACCAGGACAACTACGTGGTGTACGGCGAGTTTGATAATGTCGCTATGGCCACTGAAAGTCGCCGCCAGGAAATGGACACCAGCTTTCATCAGCTGTCGCTGACCACCCACTGGCAACTGGCAGACCACACCCAACTGGAATTTTTACTGGGTACCTCTGGCAACAGTTTTGACGTGCCGGTCAGTGACAAAATTTATTACGAAGGCTTTGGTGGCATTATTACCGACTACCGCAACGGCTTTGATGCGGTCAATACCTACCTGTTTGATGTGACCGACATGACCAACTGGGCCATGCATGAGGTGGATCTGGACGAGAGCTATCAGGATTCGGGTTTTGACACAGTCCGTCTGGCTTTCAGCAGCAGCCTGGATGATTCGCAAAGCCTGAGTTATGGCGCCTCCAGTAAAAAATTTACCAACGAAGGCCGGGCTTACCAGCGGGCTGACCTGTTAAAAACTGACTTTGAAAAAGGCACCACTGAAGATGCACTGAGTGCTGACTATTACCAGCTGTTTACTGGCTTTGCCGGTCAAAGCTGGGCAGGCGCCGATGTTGCCAAAGCGCTGGCCTATTACAACCTGGACGCCAACCTGACCGACGCGCACCTGTTGGCGAACGGCACCTTTGAACTGGAAGAAAACACCGACGCCCTCTGGTTGGATTACAACTGGCAAGGTGACGCCGTGCGGGCCAATCTGGGCGCCCGTTATGTGCAGACGGAAGTAACCTCCAAAGGCAAAGCACAAGTGGACGGCAGTATGACAGACCTGGAAGTGGTGCAGGATTATCAGAAGCTGCTGCCGGCTGCCAACCTGGTGTGGGATTTAACCGATGATCTGTTGTGGCGCAGTAGCATCAGCCAGAACCTGACCCGCCCTTCGTTAGGCTCGTTGGCGATTTCAGGTTCGGTCAATACAGACCGACTGGAAATTTCTTCCGGTAACCCGGGGTTAAAGCCTTATGAATCGACCAACTACGAAACCGGGCTGGAATGGTATTACTCAGACGCGGGCTATTTGTCGGCGGCGGTGTTCTACAAACAAATCGACAACTTTGTCATTTCACAGCGCCGTCAGGTCGCTTACAAAGACACTGGGTTTTCCACGGCGCTGTTAGCAGCCGGTCAGACCGGTGACACCCTGTTTTACTACAACTCACCTGTGAATGCGCAAAGCACTGACATTCGTGGCCTGGAGCTGGGCGCGCAACGGGACTTCGATTTCCTGCCTGCGCCGTGGAATCAGTTGGGTATGGTGGGTAACTACACCTACGCCGATGGCGATATGGATTATTACGATGGCGAAACTTACCTGGCGACCAAACCTTTCTCCGGCTTGTCGAAAAACTCCGCCAACCTGACGTTCTACTACGAGACTGAACTGTGGGGCGCGCGTTTATCCGGTGCGTACCGCAGTGATTATGTGGTGTCTATTACGCCACAAAGTGAAGAGGAAGATGAGTCGGGTTTCCACAGCACACTGAATCTGGACTTCTCGGCCTTTTACCAATGGAACGAACGGCTGAAATTGTCATTGGAAATCAGTAACATCAGTAATGAGCGTGAGGAGCAGTACACCGACTCCAGCGACCATTTATACAATGTGACTGAAACAGGCCGCACTTATTACCTGGGGCTGAGCTACAAGCTCTGATCCGGCCGCGGTTCAGCTTAAAAATAACAGCGGGCCTTCGCCCGCTGTTTGTCGTAAAAATGTCATTTGATTTCATTAATATGACGCTAGTTTCATGAGGCGAAGCAGCAATGGAGCCCGCATAACGGATGAAGGACGAACAGCAGATTTTTGAGCAGGCCGCCGCCTGGGTGGAGTTGCAGGACGAACTCAGCCCGGCACAGCAGCGTGAGCTGGACGCCTGGCTGGCGGAGTCTGAACTGCACCGCAGCTGTTATCTGCGCTGCCTGCAACTCTGGCGTTCAGACAGCTTAACTCATGCCTTAGCACGGCAGGTGGTCACACCGGCAAAAGCGCCCCGTCGCTGGCAGCTGGCCTGGATCCCGGCGGCTGCGGCTATGGCTCTGCTGGCTGTATTGCAGTGGCCGGCAGACTCAGGTCCGGCCCCTTTGCTGTTAAGTACCCACTCTGGCCCAGCCCAGCAGATGACATTGCCTGACGGCTCAAGGGTGCAACTGGCCGGAGAAAGCCAGTTAAGTTTTGTTCAGCAACCCGCCGAGCGGCGCTTGCAGCTCACTCAGGGCGAAGCCTTGTTTGAGGTGACACATTTGCAGGATGAGCAACCCTTTATTGTCAGTAGCGGCGCTGTGCAGGTGCGGGTTACGGGCACCCGGTTTTCCGTCAATAAGTTATCCGGCGCGACGCTGGTGACCGTGTTGCAAGGCAGTGTACGGGTCAGTACGGCGCAGCAAAGCTATGCGCTGAAAGCGGGCCAGCAGTTGAAATGGCAGCAGTCTGGCGAGGCGCAGCTGACTGAACTTGCCGCCGGTTATCAGCACCCTCTGCTGCAGCGCTGGCTGGAAGTGCAGGACATGCCGCTTGGCGAATTACTGGAGCAACTGGACAGATACCTGCCAGAGCAAATTCTGTTGCCGGACGCGAAAGCTGCCGCCTTGCCGGTCAGTGGGCGCTTTGATCTGCAGCATCCGCTGGACGCTGTGCATCTGGCCGCAGCTGCTGCGCAGCTGAAGGTCAGTCCTTATGCCGGTCAGCTGGTGCTGAGGGCTTATTAAGATGAACGCCAGGCCTTGGGCATTGGCGGTTATTCTTCTGCTTGTCAGCCCCTGGTTACGGGCTGAGCCAATTCAATTTTCCTTGCAGGGCCAGCGGCTGTCTGAACTCTGCCAGCAGGTGTCGGCGCAGGCCGGTGTCAGCCTGGTGCTGCCCGCCCGGCTCGATCAGAGCGGGCCTGAACTCAAGCTGCAAATCACTGCATCCTTGCCCGAGTTGCTGTTGCTGCTGGAGCAGCATTTCCCGGTGCGCTTTGTGCAAATGCCCTCGGGGGTTTTGGTGCAAGAAAGGGCGGTCACGACCCGCACAGTGGCAAGCCGCGCACCGGCAGTACCGCGCCAGCCCGCAACAGACAATCTCAACGCAGAGCCCGAACAAATTCATATTCAGGGCCAGCGGGTGCTGGCCGGCCAGACCCGCAGTGGCGGCTGGCTGGATACTGATTTCCGCCAACAATCCGTGCAATGGCAAGAGCGCTGGCAACTGTCGGGGGCTGCTCAGTTCAGTGGACTGAATCTGGCCAATAGTCTGCAGGGGCTGCCCGGTGTCAGCCTGACCAAAGACAATGGCGAGGGCAAACAGGTGGGGCTGTGGGGGCTGGGTGCCGATTTTGTCCGGGTCGAGCTGGATGGTATGGACGCGCTGGCGGTCAGTGGCACCAGTATGGACAGCAGGGGGCAGGGCAGCCGCAGCCGGGCTTTTGACTTCAATATTTTTGCCGCTGAGTTGTTTAGTGAAGTAGTGCTGAAAAAGTCCTACCGTGCCAGTGAGGATGAAGGCGGTATTGCCGGTACCTTGCAGATCACGCCGGCCAAACCCTTTGATTTTACTGAGAGCCAAGCCCGCTTTTCCGGTCAGATGGGCGGCAATAGCGACAGCTCAGGCCAAAGCCCACGGCTGGCGGCTTTGTGGTCGGCACGCAATGACCGCAGCGGTGCTTTGCTTTCGCTCGCTTACAGCGAACGACAAAGTGAAGAGTCGGGCTACAACACTTATAAATTCAGGCCTTTAACTGCGGCAGGTGTCGATTTGTCGGCGTTAGACCCGGCACTGCAACAGCAAATTGCCGACAAACAGCTGAAGTTTGCCCGTGGCAACCGCCAGTCCAGCTGGCAAAGCGAGCAGCAGCGGCTGGGATTGACCAGCAGCTTGCAATACCAGACTGCGGCTGGGGATCTGCTGCAGCTGGACTTGCTGCTGGCCCGTTTACGTCAGCAAAAAAATGAATATCACCTGGCCAGCCGCGGTGTGGCTTCGACACTGATCAGTCCGGCTCAGCTTGCAGGCGGGCAGTGGCAGCCGGCAAGTCGGGTGTTGGCACTGGCTGCCGACGAGCGGGGCTTTATCCGCTACGCCGAAGTAGCAGATGCCGTGCTGACCAGCGAAAGCCGGCAGCATCAGCTGGATTCCGATTTTTCCCAGTGGCAGCTGAAAACTCAGCATGAGCTTGGTGCCGATACCAGCATGGTGCTGCAGTTGGGCCATTCGCAAAACCAGTTTAAGGTGCCTGTGAATGACAAGGTCTACTACGAAAGCTTTGCCGACGTGGTGACAGATTACCAGCAACCTTTTGCGCCACAATTCAGCTATCGGGCTGACCTGACCGACCCGGCTCAATGGGCCTTGCACGAAGCAGACCGGGAACAGTCGGCGCAGCAATTGAGCATGGACCAAGCCCGTTTGCGCTTTAGCTATCAGCCGGATCCAGCGCAAAGCCTGAGTTGGGGTCTGGCCTGGAAAGCGCTGCGAAACCAAGGCCAGACCTACAGCAGGCCGGACCAACTGAAAAACGCCTGGGAACAGGGCAGCCTGGATGACAGGCTGTTGCCTGGTTCGTACCGGCTGTTTCAGGCGTACAGTCAGCAAGAATGGCTGGTGGCGAATGTGCCGCAGGTGCTGGCTGATTACCAGTTGCAAGGTAACCTGACCATAGCGGATTTGCTGGCCAGTAGCAGCTTTAGCCTGACAGAACACAACCAGGCTTTTTGGCTGGATTATCAGTGGCAACAGGAGCGCTGGCAGGCGGCTTTGGCACTGCGATGGGTGCAGAACCGGACTCAGTCAGAGGCGGCGCAACTGAGCGGTGGCAGTCAGGCGCAGCACTGGCTGCCCTCGGCGCAGTGGCTCTGGTCGCTGCAAGACAACCTGCTATGGCGCACCAGTCTGAGTGTCAATCTAAGCCGGCCTGCCTTAGGCAACCTGTCGCCTGCTGCCAGCGTCAATACCGAACGGCAGGAAATCAGTGCCGGCAATGCCGGGCTGCAGGCCTATCAGGCACAAAGCCTGGAAACGGCGCTGGAATGGTACCCCGAACAAGGCGCCTTATGGTCGCTGGCGTTTTTTGCCAAACGGCTGCCGCATTTTGTGGTGACGCAAAGCGAATTGATGCCCTACGGTGCCACCGGCTTACCGTTGCAATTGCTGGGGTCGGGCCAGACGGAACAGACCTTATTCTGGCTGCGCACGCCACAAAACAGCGACACCGCCTGGCTGAGCGGGCTTGAACTCAGTGCACAGCAGGCGCTCAGCGCTTTACCTGCACCATTGAATGCCTTGCAACTGCAGGCCTACTACAACTACAACGACGGGCGCGCGCGTTACCCACTGCGCAATGGCCAGTCGGGTACTGCCGCTTTGGCCGGCATGTCACGGCATACCGCGCATCTGGCGGTGCTGTACCAGGGTGATGCTTGGGGCTGGCGGCTGAGTAGCAGTTATCGTTCGGCTTACCTGACCTCGGTGACGCTTTACAGTGAAGAGGAAGATGTGGCCGGTTATCTGGCCAGCCGGAATTGGGATTTTTCGGCCTATATCCGCCTGTTGCCCGGCTTGGATCTGACGCTGCAGCTGGCGAATCTGACAGGGGAAAAAGACCGGCAGTTTACCGACTCCAGTCATCAGCTATACAACCTGACCCGCTACGGCACCAGTTATTATCTGGGTTTCAGTTTAACGCTCTGACGGGTGCAGGCTGGCCAGTTGTGCCAAAGCCCGGCTGATGTGTTTTTTCACCGCTTCTTCGCTGATGCCAAGCTCTCTGGCAATTTGCTCCCGGCTTTGTTGTTTCAGCCGGCGCCGGATTAACACGTCGCGGCGCAGCGGTGGCAGGCTGGCCAAGGCCTGTTGCAACAAACGTTGTTGCTCTTGTGCCAGCAGCTGTTGCTCCAGATCGGTATTAGGATCAACCAGATCATCCTCCGGTTGCAGCGACTGCAACTGCGGCTGACTGTGACGAAACACCAGGTGTTTGGCGACGGTCAGCGCATAGGCCAGCGAATTGCTGATCCGCTCCGGTTCTGGCCGCTCCAGCATGGTGGTCAGAGTTTCCTGATAAATATCTGCTCTGTCGTCTTTATTGCGCACCCAAAACTGCAAAGCGCGCTTCAGGCGAGGTGCGATGTCCTGTAGTAGTTCCAGAGGCTGTTGCTGTTTGGTTTGCACTTAAGTGATGGGATTTACAGATTTTTTTCTATGCTAGCGGCCAATTGTGACAACAGCATGAAGCTTGAGGGCTGTTGGCAACTCAGCAAACAACAAAACCGCCTGGTGGCGGTTTTGTTGGGTAACAGCAGGCTGTTATTTCGCTAAGTGCTGTTTCAGCGCGCTACCGGCCTGGTCCAGCTGGGCCTGTACGCCTGGTACATCAGACAGCACATTCAGCAGACCAAAGTCGTGGATCATACCGTTGTAGCGTACTGAGGTCACGGTCACACCGGCCTGGTCCAGTTTCACTGCATAGGCTTCGCCTTCGTCACGCAGCACGTCAAACTCGGCGGTCTGCACCAGTGTTGGTGGTAAGCCTTTTAACTGCTCTGTGCTGGCACGCAGTGGTGAGGCATAAATTTCATTCCGCTCGGCAGGGTTGGTGGTGTAGTTGTCCCAGAACCACTGCATCATGTTCCGGCTTAAGAAATAACCTTGCTGGAACTGGTTATACGAGCTGTTTTCAAAGTTGGCGTCCGTCACAGGCCACATCAGTAACTGGAAGGCCAGTTTCGGTGAGCCTGCCGCTTTGGCTTTCAGGGCGACCACTGCGGCCATATTGCCACCGACACTGTTACCCGCCACAGCCAAACGGCTGCCGTCGACCTGGATTTCTTTACCATGCTGCGCCACCCATTGTGTGGCGGCATAGGCCTGGTTCACAGCGGTAGGGTATTTGGCTTCAGGTGATGGGGTGTAATCGACATACACAGCCGCGGCACCAGAGCGTTGCACTAAGTCACGGATCAAGCGTTCATGGGTGGGGAAATCGCCCAGCACCCAGCCACCGCCGTGGAAGAACATAAAACCAGGTAACACACCTTTGGCACCCGCAGGGCGGACCACTACCAGCTTAATGTTCTGGCCGTCTGCGACTATCCATTTTTCACTGACCTCTGCGGCGGGCAGTGTGGCACCGGCCTGAGCCCCGGTTAACACAGCGCGGGCGTCGGTTGGGCTTAATTGCTCCAGCGGTTTGCCGGTGCCTTGAGCCAGGACATTTAAGAAGGCTTCGGTCTTGGTTTCAACACCAGGAAATTCAGCGGCATACAACTTATCTGCCGATAAAGCACTGACCAGACCTAAAGCGACAATGCTGTAACCAAGGGTTTTTTGTAAGCTTTTCATATCTTCAACTCCGTCAATAAAGTTTAACTATTTGTGCGATAAGTATTTGCCGGTCAAACGCTGGTTACACCAGCGTCAGACGAACGTCTAAAGAATTACGGGTGGCGTTTGAGTACGGACACACCTGGTGCGCTTTTTGGACTAAATCGGCCGCGACTGCTGCATCTGTGCCTGGCAGGCTGATAAACAACTCCACATCCAGACCAAAACCACCAGGGATTTGACCGATGCCGACTTCGGCACGGATATTGGCATCAGCTGCGATGGCAATTTTGCTTTGACCAGCGACATATTTGATGGCGCTTAAGAAACAGGCTGAATAACCTGCAGCAAACAGTTGCTCTGGGTTAGTGGCTTCACCGCCTGCACCGCCCAGTTCACGTGGGGTGCTCAGTTTTACATCCAGCTTGTTGTCGCTGGACACAGCGCGACCATCACGGCCTGAAGTACTGGTCACTGTGGCTTTATAAATAACTTGCATTTTAACTCTCCTGATTTCAGTTTTTGAACTTAAAGTTGTTGCGATAACTATTTGGTTTGAACTACCGCCTTTCTGCGTTGCCACTTTGTTGTGGCGTTGGTGCTGACTGGCTTGAGATAAATATTATTGCGCAAACTATTATCTTGCAAGTTTTATTTTTTGCTTTGGTTGAGTTTTATTCTAAGTGCATAATTTTGTTTGGTTTATTTTTTTATCTTTTTGTTGGGCTACAGGGGTGTTGTGGTGTTATTACCGCTTTTCTGTGGTGCTGTTGCGACAAACGCCAGTGGCAATGGCTCGCTTTTCAGTTATGTTAGCTGCAACAGCGTAGCGGCAGAGAGCAGGATGAATCAGCCAATTAAACACTACAGAAGCACTCTGGGCCTGACCTTCGATGCGCAGATGAGCACGGCATTTTGTCAGCTTTGGCGTCAGTTGGGGGCTGTCGAATTTCCGGTTTCGGTGATGGATGTGCTGGAGGCTGTTTGCCCCACAGATTCCTGTGGCATCCTGGTGTATTACCGCCAGCGTAAACCCATGAGCCTGCTGCACCGCTTTAATCCGGTCGAACGTAAAGTGCCGGCAGATATCTATTCCACCGGACCTTATGCTCTGGACCCTCAGTATTTGCTGTTCTTGTCCGGCTGTCCGACGGGGGCCTATTGGCTGCGTGACGTAGCACCGGACGACTTCTACAGTAGTGAGTACTACCAGACCTTTTATTCGCAGACCGGCGTAGCCGATTCCATCGATGTACTTTGGCGTATTGATGATGATTCAGCGCTGGTGTTTTTTATGCAGCGCAATGTCCATAGCCCGGAATTTTGTCAGGCGGATTTAACGGCGTTAACCATGGTGCTGCCGATGCTGTCCGAAGCCTTGACCCGACACTACCAATTGCATCAACCCTTGCCGCAACAAAGCAGTGAAGACAAAACTCACCAGCAAGTCGAATGCACCCTGAATCATTTTGCCAGTTCATTGCTGACCAAAAGGGAGCGCGATGTACTGCTCTACATGCTGCGTGGTTACTCGTCGGCCTTGACCGCAGAAAAGCTGAATACCTCTGACGGTACGGTGAAAATCCACCGGAAAAATATCTACCGCAAACTGGATATTGGCTCCCAAGCAGAGCTTTTTTCTTTATTTATCAGCTGCATTCCCTATGCAAGACCGGATGAAGCGACAGACCCGTTGCTGCAATACCAAAGCAGCAAGGCCACTACTGCTTAAGGAATAGCCAGCGCTCTGGCGTTGGCCTGCTGCCCTTTGCGCCTACCCCTAACTGGATATGTCGGTGTTTTCGCCAGCTGTTTATGATGAATTGATGACATAAACAGAGGTCTGGACCATGAAGCCAGACCCAGGGCAGATAGACAAGCCAGCAGCAACAAGCCGGAGCACAACATGACTTCAACCCAGCAACATACTTTGAAATATGCCGCCCTGGCCGTATGGATAGCCTTGAGCATCCCTCAAGCTAAAGCCGATTTATCAGTCGGTTCCGTGTATGGCCAAGCCCCAACGGGTAGCAGCATCAGCATTAAAAACCTCGACACTGGCCTCAAACGCGAATTGACCGTCGATGCCAAGGGCCGCTTTGTGTTTTCCCAGTTACCTACCGGACGTTACCAGCTCAGCGGCAATGGCCAGACGCTGGATTTGTCCGTGGTCATTGGCACAGGCACACCCGTCAATCTGAATCAGGACAATGCTGAACGTATTGCTGTATTTGGCAGCAGAATTAATCGCATTGATACCTCGTCCGTGGAAGCCAGCACCGTGTTCAGTGCGGAGCAACTAGCCAATTTACCTATAGGGCGTGACGTGTCGGATGTGGCGTTACTGGCCCCTGGCACAGTGCGGGGCGACAGCGGTTTTGGCAAACTGGCGTCTTTCGGTGGGGCATCTGTGGCGGAAAACGGCTATTACATCAATGGCTTTGATGTCACCAACGCCCGTACTTTTTTAACCTACGCCAGGGTGCCTTTTGATGCTATTGGTGAGCAGGAAGTAAAAACCGGCGGTTTTGGCGCCGAGTATGGCCGCGCTTTGGGTGGGGTGATCAACATTGCCACCAAAAAAGGCACGAATGAATGGCAGTTTGACAGCTCTGCCGTCTGGACTCCGTCGACACTGACGGCGTCAGGCAAGGATGTTGTCAGCCGTTCTGGCACGGCGGGCGCGCGCGATTATTATTCGGCCTACCGTTCTGCTGACGAGTCGGAGCAGTTATCTGTCAGTGTGGGTGGCGGCGGGGCGCTGATTGAGGACAAGCTGTTTGTGTATGCGCTGGTCGAAGGCAAACGCGACAGCAGCGACGTCTACAGTGTGGACCGCAGCACCGCGACAGAAAACAGCTCGCCAAACTATCTGGCGAAGTTCGACTGGTACATCACGGACAACCATATTCTGGAGTTGACCGGAATTTCCAACAAAGAAGAAACCGACTACGAACTCTATCTGAACCCGGATGACCAGTATTACACCGGCCATCATGGCACACCCAGAACCCAATACACTCAACATGACGGCGGCACTATTTACATTGCTAAATATACCGGCCATCTGAGTGAAAACTTCACGGTTTCGGCGTTGTACGGCAAGTTGGATCAGGACTCTGCCTATATCACACCAGACCCGTTACCAGGCGATGAATGCCCGCTGGTGGATGTTTATGATCAGGACACTGACGATGTGATTGACGTGGGATGCTGGAACAATATCAACGTACGTTCGCTCGATTTTGGTCCGGATAATGACCAGCGTGAAGCCATTCGTTTAAGCGCCGAATGGCGGCTGGACAACCACACGCTGCGTTTTGGTTTTGACGACGAAACCTTTACTTCGCGGATTGCGGGTGCTGAGTACTCGGGTGGCGTGTTTTACCGTCGGTATACTCCGGTTGATTTTGACGACAGCTGGAACGGCGAAGACGTCGCCGCCGGTGCTCATGTGGTGCGTAAACGGACCCGTACCTCTCCTTCGGGCAATTACGAAGTGCAAAACCGGGCATTTTATATTGAAGACAGCTTCTACCTGACTGACGATTTGATGCTGTACGCCGGCCTGCGCAACGAGTCCTTCGATAACCTCAATGCGGATGGTGAATCTTTTGTCGATGCCAGCGACATGCTGGCACCGCGCCTCGGCTTTGTCTGGGATGTGAATGGGGATGCCAGCGCCAAACTGTACGCCAATGCTGGCCGCTACTACATTCCTATTGCCGCTAATACCAACGTGCGGGCATCGAACTGGCAGTACGTCACCACCGAATACTACCTGTATGACGGTCAGGTGGACCCGCTGACTCAGGCGCCGCTGCAACTTGGACAACAATTGGGTGACACCCTGACCAGCGGCCGCAATATCTCACCTGATCCGGCGACTGTGGCCTCGGCAGATCTGGAGCCTATGCTGCAGGACGAGTTGATTATTGGTTACCAGCGGGAACTGACTGACCAATGGACCGGCGGGGTCAGCCTGATTCTGCGTGAAGTGAAAAATGGCGTGGATGACTATTGTGGTCGGCAGGCCTTCGTCGACTTTGCAGCCGACCAGGGCTACGACGATTTTGACCCTGACACTTTAGCCACCTGCATCATTTTAAACCCAGGTCGTGATCTGCAGATGGATATGGATGTTGCTGGCGATGGCAATCTACAACGGGTGACGGTGCCGAACAGCTATCTGCAGCTGGACGAATACAAACGAAGCTACAAAGCTTTGGAACTGTCGTTTGAACGCAGTAAAACCGATGGCTGGTACCTGCAGGGCAGCTACGTCCTGGCGAAAAGTTCAGGCAACAGCGAAGGTCTGGTCAACAGCTGGCTGGAATCTGAATCACCCGGCCTGACCAATGATTTTGACCATAAAGTGTATGTGGATGGCACTGACGGCGATTTGTCCAACGACAGACGTCACACCTTTAAAGTCTTTGGCGGCTATGACCTGACGGACGAGCTGGAAGTGAATGCCAACCTGCTGGTGCAATCCGGCCGTCCGGTCAGTTGCTTTGGTTATGCACCATTTCCTGTAGATGACCCTGAGTACGAGGTGTTTGAACGCTATGCCGCCTCTACCTTGTATTGTCGCAATGCAGAAGGAGAGCAGGTGCTGACGCACCGGGGCCAGTTTGGCCGCACACCCTGGACTTATACGGTGGATTTAGGGCTTAGCTACAGGCCGGAATGGGCCAAAGGACTTACCTTACAGGCCAGTGTATTTAACCTGCTGAACAGCAGCCAGGTCACTGAATACGATGAAAAAGGCGATTTAACACTGGAAGACTCAGGCCAAAACCCGAACTTCCTGAATGATCTGAACTATCAGTCCCCCCGCTCTGTACGCCTGACTGCGCGTTACAGTTTTTAATGGCACCTTAGCCCCTGGATCTGTTGTTTCTGGGGCGACAAACAGAAAGGTGGGTCTGACAGTGGTCAGGCCCGGTGGAACCTTGTTATGGCTGAACTTCGTACAAAAGCGCTGTGCTCTGCAGTCCTGATGCTGTGCGGCTTGCCTTTGCTGGCTACGGCGCATTTTTCGACTGGCCCTGTGAGCGCAGAGCCACAGGCCGGAGCGAGCAATCCAGGCAAAGAACTTTGGTTGTTTGGTGGCGGTGAACCTATCTGCTCCAGTGTAGAGCTGCATAAATGTGCCAAAGCAAAAACTGCTGAAGCCCAGGCCTACTTTGAGCGTACTCAGGCGCTGCGGGAAAAGCAGTTTATGGTGAGCAGTACTGCGCTGACGCAGTGGCAGCAGTCCACACTGTGGCCTGGTCCGGCAACGCGACGCCAGCAGCTAAAAGCCGCCTTGCTTGCCAAATTGCAAAGTGTTCAGGGCAAAGTCATCGGGGAGGCCGACTGGTACCGGACACTGGATTCGCTGGATTTAACCGGCGATGAACATAGCCTGCTGGATGATTGGTTTGAGCAGCGGCCGCAACTGGCGGATGGTTCTACCCAAACTATGCAGGTGTATTTCGCCGGTACCGAATTGTATGTGCAGCAGATGTTTCAGGCCTTTGTGGCTTCAGGGCGCGAGCGTGCGGTTCAGCGACGTGGCCAGTCAGTGGAAAAACCTCGCTTAGTGCTTATCACTGCGTCTTCGTACAATGTGTTTGAGTGGGTGGATTATTATCGCCAGCTGTTTAGCGCCGCCGGTGCAGAAGTGCAGTGGTTACCTATTGAACCTGCGTTAGTGCAGGACGGTCGGTGCGACCAGTTGGATCAGCAGCGGCTGGTGTGGAATGGCCAGTATCAGCGGGCCGCGCGTTATCCTGAGCTGGCTGCCTACCAGCAGCAGTTTTGTCGTCAGCCGGCTAAGCAGCTGGAATTAATGCAGTCGGCCGATTTGGTATTTATCAATGGGGGCGATCAGTCATTAACCATGCGCAGCCTGCAACTAGCGGATGGCCAATGGACAGAGTTGGCGGCGATGCTGCACCGACGATTGGCGGAAGGGGTGCCGCTGGGGGGCTCCAGCGCTGGCACTGCAGTGCAATCTGGCCGCAGCGGCAGCACTATTCCGATGATCAGCGGTGGCAGCACAGAAACCGCTTTATTGCATGGCACCCTGGCGGTGGCGGCAGACCGGCCTTTATGCGCTTTGTTTGACCACTGCAACCCGGTGTTGCAACAGGATCGGCTGACCTACAAAGCGGATGGCGGCCTGCGCAGTTTTACGCTGGGCATTACAGATACCCATTTCCGTGAGCGCGAACGCGAAGGCCGTCTGCTGCGGTTGGTCATGGATACCAAAGCGCCTGCCGGGGCCGGGGTGGATGAAGCGACTGTGCTCAGAGCCAATTTCCGTTCGGACTTAAAAGCCAGCCTGAGTGTGATGGGGCATGGCGGCGTCTGGCTGGTGCTGCCAGAGAACAGCATGCAGCAGCAACAGCTAAGTTCAGGCTGGCGGGTGGAGGGACTACAAGCCAGCCGCTTATTGCCGGGTGATACCGCTGTGCTGGAGCCAGGGCGGCTGCAGGTACAGCTGGATTGTCCTGTATCTGCACAAGTACCAGCTCACAAAGTGGATCCCTTGACCTACCGGGCCCAGGCTCAGTGGCACTGGTTGCAAAAAGATCAGCTGGTTCAGGCTTGTCAGCGCGCGGATGGGGTGTGGCGTTACCAGCACTTGCCGTTGGTGCTTGAGGTGACTGATGCAAAATCCTGAGGTGCCACAAAGCCAGCAAGGCTGGCAGATGCCGGACACGCTGTTGATTGTGTTTGGTGTGTTGCTGCTGTCGGCATTGCTGGCCTGGTGGCTGCCGCCTGGTGTCTACCAGACTGCGCTGGACACCGTGACCGGGCGTCAGTTGATTCTCGCTGATAGCTTCAGGCTGGTGCCGGAAGCGGCGCAACTGAGCCTGTTTGCAGACGGTGAACGTACTGGAATTCTGACCGCCTTTTACGATGGCATGACGTCGGGCTCCCGCCACAGCTCTGCTATTGCGGTGGTGGTGTTTATTCTGATGGTGGGGGGCAGCTTTGGCCTGATGCTACACACTGGGGCTGTGGAGCAGTCATTACGCTGGCTGATCAGCAAATTGCAGCACAGAGCCATGTTGTTATTGCCCGTGCTGGCCACCTTGTTTTCTTTAGGCGGTGCCGTTTTTGGTATGGGCGAAGAAGCGATGGCTTTTGCTATTTTGCTGGTGCCGCTGATCCGGATGCTTGGCTATGACGCCATGACCGCGGTGTTACTGACTTACGGCGCCAGTCAGATAGGCTTTGCTACCTCCTGGATGAACCCCTTTTCTGTGGCGATAGCTCAGAGTATTGCTCAGCTTCCGCCTTTGTCTGGCACCAGTTTCCGGCTTGGGATGTGGCTGGTGTTTACCGGCGTCTATGTGCTCTGGATGGTGTGGCGGGCTGAGCGTTACCGGCAGCACAGCACAGTGCAAAGCAGTTTTCAGCTGGACCACCAGTTTAGTCTGGGCCACGGTCTGGTGGTGTTGACCTTGCTGCTCGGGCTGGTCTGGGTGGTGTGGGGGGTGGTGACTCAGGGTTATTACTTGCGCGAAATAGCCACCCAATTTTTTGTGATGGGGTTGGTCAGTGCGCTGATTGGCCTGAGCTTTGGCCTGAATCGCAGTGGCGGCCTGAATGCCTATGTCGACGCTTTTAAACAAGGGGCAGCCCAGTTACTGCCTGCCGCTCTGGTGGTCGGGATTGCCCAGGGCATTATTTTACTGCTCGGTGGGACAGACCCGACCAAACCTACGGTGATTAATACCTTGTTGCACCACGCTTCAGGCCTGATTGATGGTCAGCCAGAGTGGCTGGCGGCTCAAGCCATGCTGGTGTTTCAAAGCGGATTCAATTTCTTTGTCACGTCAGGTTCAGGTCAGGCGGCCCTGACCATGCCGCTGATGGCACCGCTGGCGGACTTGGTTGGCGTCAGTCGCCAGACGGCTGTTCTGGCTTTCCAGCTGGGCGATGGTCTGGCGCATTTGTTCTATCCCACCTCTGCCGCGTTGATGGGGACCTTGGCCATAGCCCGGGTGGAGTTTGTCGACTGGCTGAAAAACATGTGGTCGCTTTGCTTGCTATTAACAGCAATGAGTATGGCGACTGTGGCACTGGCAGTTCAGATTGGTTTTTAAGCAGGCAGGTAAGCAATGCTAACACGTATTTATGGCGGGCTCTGTTATAGCCCTGAGCCGCTGGGACAACAGGATATCTGGGTGGCTGGCCAGTCGGTACTGGCGCTGGGCGCAGAGAATTTACAGGGCGATTTAGTGCAGCAGGTCGACGCGTCTGACTGTTATGTGGTTCCTGGGCTGGTGGATTCGCTGGCGCATATTATTGGCGGCGGCGGTGAAGGCGGTTTTCGGACCCGCACCAGTGAGCTGAAAACCGCCGACGCTATTGCCGCTGGAGTCACCACTCTGGTTGGTGTGCTGGGCACAGATGCCATTACCCGTACCTTAACCAATCTGCTGGCCAAAGCTCATGCGTTATCCGAAGAAGGCTTGAGTTGTTATTGTCACACAGGGTCTTACCAAATTCCGGCCAAAACATTGTTTGCTGAGGTAATGGATGACCTGGTGCTGATTGATAAGTTTATTGGAGTGGGTGAAGTTGCCATTGCTGACCATCGTTCCTCGCAGCCGACTTTACAGGAGCTGGTACGGTTGACATCTCAGGCTAGGGTTGGTGGTATGCTGTCTGGCAAAGCCGGCATTGTCAGCGTGCATGTCGGGCCTTGCGCCGCCGGGCTGGATTTGTTGTGGCAAGCGGCGGAGCACAGCGATATTCCGCGTACCCAGTTTTATCCGACCCATCTTAACCGTAATCAGCTGTTGCTGGAGCAGGGCTGGAACTGGCTAACGCAGGGCGGCTGGATTGATCTGACCACCAGCTGCACGCCACAGGACATTGCTGAGGGCGAAGTAAAATGTGCTGATGCACTTTACCAGGCCTGGCAGCGTGGGCTGGATTTATCCCGGTTGACCTTCTCTTCCGATGCCAACGCCTCTTTGCCTTATTTTAATGAGGCGGGTGAGTTTATCGGGCTTGGTGAGGGCAAAATTCAGAGCCTGTACCAGGAAATGACGGATGCGGTGCGGCTGGGGGTGCCGTTGGAGCATGCGCTGCGGGTGGTTACGTTAAATCCGGCCACAGTGCTGAAGTTACCGCACAAAGGCCGTATTGGTTTGCACTCTGACGCTGACCTGTTACTGATTGATAAATCCACGTTGCAGCTCAAAGCAGTGATGGCCAAAGGCCGCTGGCTCTGGTCGGACGGCAGAGTGCCTGTGCAGCGCAGCAGCTTGTTTTTTTAACGCCGGTGCGGCCTGCTATTATCAAAAATATTTTGAATAAGTTTACAAAATAACTTGGTTTTGTTTGTTAATCAGACTGCGTATGCTAGAGCCTTTAACGAACAGGAGCCAAATTGATGAAAGCTATCGGCTATAAATCTGCCCATGACATCAGTGCATTAGCGCTGGAAGATATTGAACTGCCAGTACCAAATGCCACAGGTCACGACTTGCTGGTGGAGGTGAAGGCTGTTTCGGTCAACCCGGTGGATACCAAAATCCGTAAAGGGGTCAGTGCTGCGGCGGCGGACTACAAAGTATTGGGCTGGGACGCTGTCGGCATTGTCAAAGCTGTCGGTGACCAGGTCAGTTTGTTTCAGGTTGGCGATCGCGTCTGGTATGCCGGTGATATCAGCCGCAGCGGCAGTAATGCCGAGTTTCAGCTGGTGGACGAACGTATTGTCGGGCTGGCGCCACACAGTCTGAGCGACGCAGAAGCCGCCGCCTTGCCGCTGACCGCTATTACCGCCTGGGAAATGTTGTTTGACCGGCTGCAAGTGAAACCTGGCAAAGACTACAGCGGCCAATCTCTGCTGGTGGTTGGTGCTGCCGGTGGGGTCGGTTCTATTCTGGTGCAGCTGGCCCGCCAGTTAACCGCATTAACTGTGATAGGCACTGCCTCCCGTGCCGAAACTCATGACTGGCTGAAACAGCTGGGCGCTCATCATGTGATTGACCACAGCAAAGCCTTGAGCCAGGAGTTGCAGCGTATTGGTATTGGCCAGGTCAGCCATCTGGTCAGCCTGACGCACACCAGCACACATTACGCCGAAATTATTGAAAGCCTGCAGCCGCAAGGCAAATTCGGCCTGATTGACGACCCGGACCAGCTGGACGCCACCCAACTGAAGCGTAAGAGCCTGTCGTTGCATTGGGAGCTGATGTTTACGCGGTCTTTGTACCAGACCAGCGATATGTTGGCGCAGCACCAGTTACTGAATGAGGTGGCACGTTTAATTGATGCCGGTTTAATTCGCACCACCTTAGGCAGCCATTTAGGCAAGATCAACGCGGCGAATTTAAGCGAGGCGCACCGGTTGATTGAATCGCAGCGCACCAAAGGCAAAATTGTGCTGGAAGGGTTTTAATCCACCAAAGGGGCTGGGGCTGATGCGGCTATTGCAGGATCTCCATATTTTCTTGTCGACGGCCCGGTTGGGTAACCTGACCCTGGTGGCGAAACAGCTGAACCTGACGCCGGCGGCCACCAGTGCCGCCATTAAACGGCTGGAGCAACAGCTGGGTGCGGAGTTGTTTGTCCGTTCCACCCGTTCCTTGCGGCTGACGCAGGCAGGCGAGCTGTTTTTAAGCCATTGCCAGCCTGGGGTCGAGCAGATTGAACTGGGTATGCAGCTGGTGCAGCAAGGGCGTGAGCAGCTCTGTGGTGAGCTGCGGCTGGCGATGCCGTCGGATTTAGGCCGCAATTTGTTGCTGGACTGGCTGGATCAGTTTAATCAGCTGCATCCGGGCCTGAGTTTACGCTTGTCGGTCACCGACCGGATGACCGACTTGTACAAAGAGCCTTTGGATGCAGCCATTCGCTACGGTCAGCCCGCCGACTCTGGCATGGTGGCGCTGGTGTTGTCCGGCAGCAACCACAGGGTACTGTGCGCCGCGCCGTCTTATCTGGAACGCTATGGCGCACCGGCAGCACCTGCCGATCTCAGTCAGCACCACTGTCTGCGGTTTGCACTGAAAGACAGTACCCACAGCAACTGGACCTTTTACCGGCAACAACAGACAGAAACTGTGGTGATTCAGGGCGGTTCGGTGGCTGATGATGGCGATGTGGTGCGGCGCTGGTTGGTCAGTGGCCGGGGTATTGGCTTTAAGTCACTGCTGGATGTCAGTGAAGATATACTGGCTGGTCGTTTAGTGCCCATGTGCACTGACTGGCAAGGCGAAGCGGCACCTTTGCATTTGCTGGTACCGGGCCGCTCGCAGCTAACGCCAGTCATTCAGGCACTGCGGCAGTTTCTCAGCGAACGGCTGCAACAGCAGTTGCAACTGGTGCTAGAGCTTATTGCTGCCTCAGGGACTGTAGACAGATAAAATTATTTGTTTTGTCTTTGTCATATAACTTTGATTAAATGTGAATTTATAGCGTCTCATTGATCTGGATCGGGCCAAAGCCCTTGCCGTTCCAGCACAATACTCGGGTAAACCCACTGACTATTGGAACTGCTGTTTATGGATAAATTCTTCGTTCGCCGCTGGTGGCTGTTGCTGGCCGTATTGCTGGCCGTCGCTGTCTGGTTTCAGTTTTTACGCAGCCCTGCCACAGATCAGGCGTTTCAGAAAGCCAATGGCCGGATTGAAGCTACCGAAATTGCGATTGCCAGCAAGATTAGTGGCCGTATTGATGAGATTTTGGTGAATGAAGGCGATTTTGTCGAAGCAGGTCAGCTGCTGGCCAGAATCAATCCTGATGCCTTAATGGCGGACCTGGATAAAGCCAAAGCACAGCAACTGCAAAGCAAAACCCAGGTGGCCAATGCGGAGTCGGCAGTGGCGCAGCGTCGCAGCGAACGGGCTGCGCTTGAAGCGGCTTTGCGCCAGCGTCAGGCCGAATTGTCGGCGGCAGAGAAACGTGAGAAGCGCACGGATTCGCTGGCCAGCAGCGGGGCCGTGTCACAGCAACTGGCAGAAGACAACCAGACGGCGGTCACCACAGCTGCTGCGGTGGTTGCCTCAGCGCAGGCTCAGCTGGAAGCCAATCAGGCTGCCATTGCTGCGGCCGAAACTCAGGTCGAGGCTGCCAAAGCTAATCTGATTGCGTCCGAAGCGGCGATAGCCCGCATACAGGTCGACCTGAAAGAAACCGAATTGAAAGCACCAAAAGCAGGTCGTATTCAATACCGGGTGTTGCAACCGGGGGAAATCGTCGGCGCCGGTGGCCGTGTGCTGAATCTGATTGATTTAACGGATGTCTTCATGACCTTTTTCCTGCCCACCCAATATGCCGGGCAACTAACCCTCAAAAGCGAAGCCCGTATTGTGGTGGATGCGCTGCCGGACCGCGCCATTCCGGCCAAAATTACGTTTATTGCCGATGTCGCCCAATTTACGCCCAAGACGGTTGAAACCCAGAATGAGCGGGAAAAGCTGATGTTCCGTATCAAAGCGCAGGTGTCCCCTGAATTGCTGCAAAAGCACATAGACAAGGTAAAAACCGGCTTGCCTGGAGTGGTGTGGGTGCGGCTGGATGAACAGGCCAGTTGGCCTGAGCAATTACCTGCTTTGGTTCAACCCTAAGGAAGGCAGCCGATGAATGGTATTGCCAGCGTCCGGGCGCTCCGGCACAGCTATGGTAAAACCCTGGCGTTGCAGGGGCTGGATATCGAGTTTCCGGCCGGGAAAATGCTTGGGGTTATCGGGCCTGACGGCGTGGGTAAGTCCACCTTGCTGGCGCTGCTGGCGGGGGCCCGGCAGTTGCAGCAAGGTGAAGTGCAGGTGCTGGGCGCTTCTATGCGCAGCAGCAAACACCGCCGACAAGTCTGTCCGCGTATCGCCTATATGCCACAAGGCTTAGGCAAAAACCTCTACCCCAGTTTGTCGGTCGCAGAGAACCTGCAGTTTTTTGCACAGCTGTTCGGGCATTCGGATGCCGAAGCGAAACGGCGTATTCAGTACCTGACTCAGGCTACAGGGCTGCTGCCTTTTCTCGACAGACCGGCCGGGAAATTGTCGGGCGGTATGAAGCAAAAACTATCGTTGTGCTGCGCCTTGATCCATGACCCGGATTTATTGATTCTGGATGAGCCCACCACTGGGGTGGATCCCTTAGCCCGCAGTCAGTTCTGGACGCTGATTGCCGGCATTCGGGCGCAGCGACCGGCCATGAGTGTGATCGTGGCCACCGCTTACATGGATGAAGCTGCGCAATTTGACTGGCTGCTGATGCTGAATGCGGGCGCAGTGCTGGCGGCAGATACACCGCAGGCTATTTTTCAGCAGACCGGTTGCCAGGACTTAGAGCAAGCCTTTGTGCGTTTATTGCCTGAAGCACCGGTGCAAACCAGCATGCCGGATTTGCCGGCATTGGCGTCGGACGAAATTGCCATTGAAGCCTCCGGGCTGACCATGCAGTTTGGTGACTTTACCGCTGTCGATCAGGTGAGTTTTCAAATCCGCCGCGGTGAGATTTTCGGTTTCCTTGGCTCCAATGGTTGCGGCAAATCAACCACCATGAAAATGCTGACAGGTTTGCTACCCGCCAGCAGCGGCACGGCCTCGTTGTTCGGCCAGCCGGTGTCGGCGGATGACCTGACCACCAGGCGACGGGTGGGTTATATGTCGCAGGCGTTTTCGCTCTATACCGAACTGACGGTGCGGCAGAATCTGGAGTTACACGCCCGTTTATTTGCGGTGCCTGCCGCCGAGATACAATCCAGGGTTACTGAAATGGTGGGGCGTTTTGGTTTGAGCCAGGTGCTGGATGAGCTACCGGAGAAACTGCCGCTTGGCATGCGGCAGCGGTTGTCCCTGGCTGTGGCCATGGTGCATAAGCCGGACTTATTGATCCTGGATGAACCCACTTCTGGGGTGGACCCTGTGGCCCGTGACCAGTTTTGGCAGCTGATGCTGGAGCTGGCGCGACGCGACCAGGTGACCATTTTTATTTCCACCCACTTTATGTCAGAGGCGATGCGCTGTGACCGTATTTCACTGATGCATGCCGGCAAGGTGTTGGTCAGTGCAGCGCCAGAGCAGATTGCGGCCAGTCATCCCTCTGGCCAGCTGGAGCAGGCTTTTATTCAGCAACTGCGCGATGCGGGCGCAGATCAACAGCAGGCACAAAGCCAGCTGGAATTACCTCAGTCCCCGGCCCGGTCAGCCTCTGCGGCCCGTTTCAGCCTAAAGCGGCTATGGGCACTGGCACGGCGTGAAAGTATGGAATTAAGCCGCGACCCTTTGCGGGCTGTGATGGCACTGTTTGGCAGCCTGCTGCTGATGGTGGTGATGGGCTATGGCATTACCATGGATGTCGACAACCTGAAATTTGCCGTGCTGGACCAGGACCAAAGCCTGAAAAGCCAGAATTACCTTTTGCAACTGTCTGGCTCCCGTTACTTCAGTGAGCAGGCGCCATTGTCCAGCATGGCGGAATTGGACCAGCGCATGCAGGCCGGTGAGATTGCGCTGGCAGTGCAAATTCCTCCCGGCTTTGGCCGTGATCTGGAAGCTGGAAAGACGGTGGCCTTGTCCGCCTGGGTGGATGGAGCCATGCCCAAGCGGGCGGAAACCATTCAGGCTTATGTGCAAGGGATGCATAGTTACTGGCTGCAGAGCCAGGCCGAAAAGGTTGGAGTGAACCTGGGATCGTTGGTGCTGGAAACCCGCTACCGCTATAACCCGGACGTGAAAAGCCTGGTGGCGATGGTGCCTGGGGTGATCCCAATGTTATTGCTGATGATCCCGGCCGTATTAACTGCCTTGTCTGTGGTACGGGAGAAAGAGCTGGGGTCTATTATCAACCTCTATGTCACGCCCACCTTACGCAGTGAATTTTTGTTGGGTAAACAGCTGCCTTATATCGGCATTGCCTTTATTAGTTTCATTCTGATGCTGCTGATGGCGACTCTGGTGTTTGGCGTGCCTTTTACCGGTGATTTGCTGTTTTATCTGCTGGCGGGTCTGGTATTTGTCAGTTTTGCCACCGGCTTTGGTTTATTCGCCTCCATTTTCACCCGCAGCCAGGTGTCCGCTATTGTGGTGGCCGTGCTTGGCACTATGGTGCCTGCGGTGCAGTTCTCTGGCATGATTGACCCGGTATCCTCGCTGGAAGGGGCGGGCCGGCTGATTGGTGAAGCCTACCCGGCCAGCCATTTTCTGACCATCAGTCGCGGCGTGTTCAGTAAAGCGCTGCACTACTCCGATTTGCACCTCGCCTTTTACAGCATGTTGCTTTCTGTACCGGTGATTCTGGTGTTGTCAGTATTGCTGTTGAATAAGCAGGAGCGCTGAGATGGTCAGTATCAGACACATTTATCAGTTAGGCGTGAAGGAGTTGTGGAGTCTGTGGCGCGACCCGGTGATGTTGCTGCTGATCCTGTACACCTTTACCTTCAATATCTATGTGGCCGGTACGGCCATGCCACAAAGTCTGCACAATGCGCCTATTGCTATTGTCGACCAGGACCACTCAGCGCTAAGCGAACGCATCCGTGATGCCTTTTACCCACCAACCTTTTTACCGCCTGTGCTGATTGAGGCCAATCAGGCTGATGCACTGCTGGATCAGGGCCTTTACACCTTTGTGCTGAATGTACCACCAGGCTTTCAGGCCGATTTGTTGGCCGAACGGGCGCCCAAACTGCTGCTGAGCGTTGATGCGACCCGCATGAGCCAGGCCTTTACCGGCAATGGTTATGTCGAGCGCATTGTGAATCTGGAGGTGCAGGAGTTTATTAGTCGTAACCGAAGCCAGGCGGCCAGCCCGGTGGAGCTGGAACTGCGGGCGCGCTTTAACCCAAGTCTGGACGCCAGTTGGTTTGGCTCGCTGATGGAAGTGATTAACTCAGTCACCATGATTTCGATTGTACTGACCGGGGCTGCGCTGATCAGAGAGCGGGAGCATGGCACCATCGAACATCTGTTGGTGATGCCAGTGACGCCGCTGGAAATTATGCTGGCCAAAATATGGGCCATGGCGCTGGTGGTGTTGTTGTCCACTGTGCTGTCGTTAACGCTGGTGATCCAACAGGTGCTGGCCGTGCCGGTGGCCGGTTCAGTGCCATTGTTTCTCGGGGTCACTTTATTGCATTTATTTGCCACCACCTCGATGGGAATTTTTATGGCGACAGTCACCCGTTCAATGCCGCAATTCGGCTTATTGTTGATGATGACCTTGTTGCCGCTGCAGATGCTGTCAGGTGGCATTACCCCAAGGGAAAGTATGCCTGAGCTAGTGCAAAACCTGATGCTGGTAGCGCCGACCACCCATTTTGTCGCCGCGGCGCAAGCTATTCTTTATCGTGGGGCTGGTTTGGACACCGTCTGGCCTCAGCTGATCTGGCTGCTGCTGATTGGGGCTATGCTGTTCTGGTACTCGGCCCGACGCTTCCGGGCTGCCTTAAGTTCGATGTAGAGGTGAGGTATGGAAAGTTTTGTCGTCTGGCTGATGCATATCAGTGGTTATATTGTGGAACTGGTCGTGGCGCGTGACGCTCATGCTTTTATTGTCTACCAGATGGTGGTGGCGATTAGCCTGATTGTACTGGTGGCTGCTGTACTGGCGTTCTGGCCTTTGTTGCACCTGAAAAAACGTAGTCAGGCGAAAAAAGCGGATAGCTAGCTCAGTATTGTATCCTGGGGTCAGGTCTTGTATTTTGCATTGAAACGCAAAATACAAGACCTGACCCCAATGCTAGACCCCTACAGTTAATCCCAATCGGGAGCAAAATCAGGGTTGGCGATACGTTCACCGGCGTCCAACCCGGCAATCAATGCTTTGTCTTCTGCTGATAAGCTTATCTGTTGCGCACCGAAGTTATCGGCCAGGTTTTTCGCTTTGGTCGACATCGGAATCGTCACCATGCCCTGGTCCAGCACCCAGCGCAGTACCACTTGAGCAATGCTGTGGCCGCTACGGGCAGCAATATCCTGCAGGACCGGATCGGCAAAAACTTTACCAACCGCCAAAGGCATATAGGCGGTGGGGGTGATGCCTTGCTGCTGCATAAAAGCCAACAATTTGCGGTTTTGCAGATAAGGATGTACCTCGACCTGGTTCGTCACAATCTCACCCGGCCCCAGAATGTCTATGGCCTGCTGCAACTGGGCAATGGTGAAATTCGACACTCCAATGGCTTTGGTCAGGCCCAGAGCTTTGGCTTGCTTCAGTTCATGCAGGTACTCCTGCATGGCGACCGCATTGCTGCTGTCTGGCCAGTGGATCAGTAATAAATCCACATAGTCGGTGTTTAGCTTTTGCAGGGTTTCCCGCACACTGAGCAGAAAAGTGTCTGCCGCTAAATTGCTCAGCCAGACTTTGGTGGTGAGGAATATCTGCTCGCGCGCAATGCCGCTGTCGCTGATCGCCTGGCCAACTTCTGCTTCATTCCCATAGATTTGTGCAGTGTCTATATGGCGGTAACCTGCCTGCAGAGCCAGTGTCACAGAATCGTAAGCCAGCTGATCTTTCAGTCGGAAGGTACCCATACCAAGCGAAGGGGCGAATAAGTGAGTGGTCATCATAGATCTCCTGTGTTGTGTCTTGAGTCTGGGGTCAGTACTGCCGGACTCAAGTGAATGGGGTCAATGCTGCGGCCAACTGCCGCAGCAGCGGGCTGAGTTAACGGCTTGGAGCCTGCTGACGCTCCAGCGCACCGGACCAACGGGTTAACAGCAAAGCCAGCAGGACTATAACGGCGCCGATCCAGCCGGTGTCGGTCAGCGGGCGGCTGGCGACCACTAAACCGCCGATCCAGGCACCTAACGCAATACCAAGGTTAAACGCAGCGATATTCATACCGCTGGCCACATCCACGGCTTCAGGCCGGTATTTTTGTGCCAGCTGCACTACATACACCTGCAAGCCGGGTACATTGCCGAACGCAAAAGCTCCCCAAATCAGCACGGTCAGCACAGCCAGGGTGGCGGAATGGGCTGTCCAGCTAAACAACGCCAGCACCAGTGCCAACAAGGCAAAAATAATACTCAGGGCTTTCACCGGGCCATGCTTGTCAGCGAGCTTGCCACCCCAGATATTGCCAAAGGCGACAGACACACCATAGACCAGCATGATGATGCCGATAGCACCGGCGGCAAAACCTGATACCTGCTGCAGAATTGGGGCCAGATACGTAAAGGCCACAAAGGTTCCGCCATAGCCGACAGCGGTCATGGCAAACACCAGCAATAAGCGCGGTTCAGTCAGTACCAACAGTTGCTGCATGACCGAAGCACTTTTGCCAGTTTTCAGTCTGGCAGGCACCAAGATGGCGCTGCCAATCAGGGCTATAAGGCCAAGAGCTGCCACCACTAAAAAGGTGGCGCGCCAGCCAAACTCCTGACCTATCCAGGTACCCAGTGGCACCCCAGTCACCAGCGCGACAGTCAGACCGCTGAACATCAGCGCTATGGCACTGGCTTCTTTGTCTTTGCTGACCAGGCTGGTGGCGATGGTAGAGCCTATGGAGAAAAACACGCCATGGGCCAGACCGGTCAGCACACGCGCCAGCACCAGGCTTTCATAACCCGGAGCCAGAAAGGCCAGCACATTGCCGGTAATAAACAGCGCCATTAATGCCAGCAGCAAAGGTTTGCGTGGCCAGTGGCCCGTCAGGGCGGTCAGCAGCGGGGCGCCGATGGCGACTCCCAGCGCATACAAACTGACCAACAGGCCAGCCGAAGGTAAAGACACAGCCAGGTCTTGGGCTATGGTTGGCACCAGACCGACAATCACAAATTCGGTGGTGCCTATGGCGAAGGCGCTTAAGGTCAGCGCCCAAAGGGCTAATGGCATAAAAAACTCCGCGTTAGTTAGTGCGCGGCAGTGTGCCAAAAGTTACTATTGTGAAAAATGGCGTTAATGACAAATATCTTTTGCAAATATGGCAATAATATCGCAAACCGAACAACTCGAATTGCTACTGGCCGTGCACGACAGTGGCAGCTTTTCGGCCGCCGCCCGGCTGCTGGACTGTCAGGTGGCTAAAGTGTCCAGGGCAGTACAGCAACTGGAGCAGCATCTTAGCTGCAGCCTGTTCAGCCGCACGACGAGAAGGGGGGAACCTACCGCAGAAGGACGGGCTTTTGTGTTGAAAGTCCGCCAGGCGCTGTACCAGCTGCAGCAGGCAGAAGAAGAGCTAAAACTGCAGCAGGGTCAGCCCAGTGGGGTATTGCGGGTGGATGCGGCCAGCCCCTTTGTGTTGCATCAGTTATTGCCCTTGATGCATGAGTTTCGTCAGTTGTATCCGGCGATCCAGCTGGAACTGATGTCCAGTGACAAACTCATCGATCTGATAGAGCGGCGCACCGATGTAGCCATCCGTATTGGTGCTTTGAGTGATTCCAACCTGCATGCGCGACTGCTGGGACGTAGCCGGCTACATCTGGTGGCTAGCCCGGCCTATCTGCAACGGTTTGGTACGCCCACCCATGCTGCACAGCTGAACCAGCATCAATGGATAGGTTTTGCCGATAACTCAAAACTGAACCTGTTACCGCTGACTGAACCTGTAACTATTGCTCCGGTTATCAGTGCCAGCAGTGGCGAAACCTTGCTGCAGCTCTGTCTGGCCGGGCATGGTATTGCCTTATTGTCGAACTTTATGGTGCGACAGGCGATAGATCAGGGACGGTTGATGGAAGTTTTGCCCGGGCAGTTGCAAAGCCCGCACCCACGGGAACTGGTGCAGGCGGTGTACTACAGCAACAGTGCGTTATCAGGCCGGATTAAAGTGTTTCTGCACTTTCTTGAAGGGCGCTTATCGCTGTAAGCTGGTGTCTGCCATAAAGCTAAACTATAGGTAATTTATTATACAATTCAATAGGTTGTTTGTGTGGCCTCAGGCCGTGGTGGCGTAGGGCTGGCTGATTTGCCTGCTGACAGCTGAGACTTCGCAACTGGAATATCAGGTGCGTGACAGTCAGATGCGGACCGTTTTTAGCCAAAAAGTTTTGCTGAGCGAAATGACAGAACGGACGGGCCGGGAGCTGGCTGTGCTAACAAAGTAGCTCCGCAAGTATGGGCTCACTCGGGCAAAAGGTCTGGCACTGCGCTAACAATAACTCCGCACAGGCAAGGGCATCCGTTGCTGCATGGTGCGGTGCATAGGCCGGCAGGCCATAACGCTCGCGGCAGGCGGCCAGTTGCAGCGACAAGGGCCCTTTGCCACGCCAGCGTTGCCATAAGGTCAGCGGGCGAATAGCCTGCCAGCGCCGTTCCAATTCATAACTATCAATCAGTGGAAACTGCAAGGGTTCGCCCCAGCGGGCCTGTACGGCTGCCGACAAGAAGCTGCGTTCTATCACACCGTGATGGGCAACCACTACTTTCCCTGCCAGCTGCTGTAACAGTTCTGGTAATACGTCGTGCAGATCCGGTGCGCCAGCAATTTGGCTGTGAGTTATCTTATGCAGCAAAACCGAGTCACTGCGCAGGGCAAAGCGCGGTTTCACCAGATACTGCCTGGCTTGGCTGGCGTATATCCTTTGTGCGTTAAAGGGCACCAACCCGATGGACACTATGCCGTCCTGCCCGGGATCAAGGCCAGTGGTTTCCAGATCGAGCGCCAGCAGTGGCTGCTGAGACAAGGCCAAGTCCGGTTCGGGTTGCAGGCTCTGGTAATACTGCTGCAGTAAAGGGTGCTGGCTGCTGCGGGCCAGCTGAGCATAGTGCTGGCGCCACATCTGAGCTTTGGTTTGCTTCGGTTGCCAATGGCTATGATGCAGCATCATCAGGCCTTAAAACGGAAACGTACAAACTTCTGTGCTTCGCTGAGGACCAGAAAGGCGGCTTTCAGCTGCTTGCGTTCAAGCTCAGACAACAAGGCGGGTTGCAGCTGATTACTGGCGTCTTCACCCCGGCTTAGCGCTTCAGCCTGTTGCCGCACCCGGCACAGTGCAATCAGCTCCTGTGCCTGCATTAAATCTTCTGCCATGCCTTTGGGGAGAAATTGCTGCGCACTTATCGTCTCCAGACGTTTGATACTGTTGGTCTGGGTTTGCCCCAGTGCCAGGGTGCCTAACCGTGCCAAATCAGCCAATGGGGCATTGCCGCGGCGTTTCAGATCCAGCGATGGACGCTGTGCTCCGTCAGGTTCCAGAATAAAATCACCAAAGAAACCTAAAGGGGGAGTGCGCTGCAATGCGTTGCGGGCCATCGACGCCAGAAAAGCTGGCGATTGCCGTGCCTGGCTGGCAATTTGTTGCTGCAGCTGACCGACCCACTCGGTGCGGCCCCACAAGCCTTCCAGATCAAAGAAAATAGAGCTGTGCAATAAACCTTTGGCGCTCGGAGCGCTGATCCATTTACTGAATAAATCCTGCCAGGCAGAAAACGTCAGACGCCACTGTGTTGAACTGGCCATGATATTCCCTTTGCATTTGGGGTAACCACAAGCGGCCAGGCCATCACAGACAAACTGCCCCAGCTCGGCAAAATAAGCGCCATGTTCAGGTTTGACTCCGTCATCCAGGATCAGTGCGTTGTCCTGGTCAGTCACCAGCAGTTGCTCATCCCGTGCCAGGCTGCCGAGATTGATAAAGCAATAAGGCACCGGCGGCAGCCCCAGCTTGAGCTCGGCCAGCTGCAATAAACGGCGGGTGAAACTGCGGCCTATTGCAGACATGGCACTGCCAATCATGCGGGCACTGGCGTCATCCTGCACCATCCGGCTGAAACAGGCCTGAACCGCAGGCCGTAACGCCGCCAGTTCAGCGGCACTGTCGGCACGCATAATCTGTTCGGTCACAATCAGGCTGTTGTGCGACTCGTGCCGGATCAGGTCCTGCAGGCTCAGCACCCCAACCGGATTATTCTGCTGATCCAGCACAGGCAGGTGCTGAATATGCTGGCGTAACATCAACAGTACCGCCTGGAACACCGGCTGATTGTGCTGAATACAAAGCGGGGCTGCAGTCATGACTGTGGCTGCCGCTTGTTGCAGGTCGACGCCCGCGGCGACTGCACGGCTGCGAATATCCTGATCCGTCAGCAGACCAGTCAATTGACCTGCTGCATTTAGTAACAAAGCGCAGGACTGGTTGGCTGCTGTCATCTGGGCAGCAACCTGCTGCAGCGGTAATTGGCTGTCCAGCAGCAGGGCAGGTTGTTGCAGCAAGGAGCCGATCGGACTGTGCTGAACCCTGGCCCGGTCAGATGTTTTGTCCTGGTTCAGCTGTTCCGAACCGGCGGCAATGTAGTCGGAAAAATCCTCGTACTGTTCAAACAACCGCTCAAACTCAGCGACGGGCAACAGATACAGCAACGAGTCTTGCAACGCATTGGCAGGAAACCGCACTTTGCCACCGTGCAGCAGCCCCTGCTCAGCAAATAAAGCACCACTGCCAAGCCGGTTGTACAGAGCACCGTTGCGGCGAAAGGTTTCTACCACGCCGCTACGGATCAGGTACAAGTCGGTGACCTGCTGCCGGTACTGCAGGATCTGGCTGCCCGCCCGAAAATACTGCACATCCATCTGCTGCGCCAGATGGTGCAGCTCTTCAGCCGGCAACGCAGAAAATGGCGGATGCTGCTGTAAAAACGTCAGTATTTCCTGCTGTTCAATCTGCATTTTTACTCCAGTTAAAGCCGGGGTTCATTCAGCAAACCTTTGACAATGGCCACGGCTGCGACCAGCAGCACCAATGCAAAAGGTAAACCTGTCGACACGGCCATCGCCTGCAGTGCTGCCAGGCCTCCTCCGAGTAACAAGGCCACAGCGACTACGCCCTGAAAACAACACCAGAACACCCGTTGAATGGTCGGGACTTCCACTTTGCCGCCAGCGGCTATGGTATCAATCACCAGCGAGCCTGAATCGGCTGAGGTGATAAAAAATACCGCCACCAGCACTATCGCCACCAATGAGGTGATTTCAGCAAAAGGCAACGCGGCCAACATAGTAAACAACTGCAGGGGTAAGTCAGCGTCCCGGGTTGCAGTGTAAGCGTCCTGTACCAGTTGATGGATGGCAGTGCCACCAAATACCGTCATCCAGATCACCGACGCCAGAGACGGCAATACCAGCACAGCTATCAGAAACTCCCGCACCGTGCGGCCACGTGATACCCGGGCGATAAACATACCAACAAAAGGCGACCAGCTGATCCACCAGGCCCAGTAAAATGCGGTCCAGCCCTGGACAAAGTTGCTGTCCTCGCGGCCTGCCGGATTGGCCAGCTGGGGCAGGTAGGTCAGGTATGCCAGCAGGTTATCGGCAATACCAGTGAGTAAAACCAAGGTGGGTCCTGCCACCAACACAAACAGCAGTAACAGCCCGGCCAGCGCCATATTGATTTCTGACAGACGGCGTACTCCTGCATCCAGGCCGGCAACGACCGACACTAAGGCAATGGCGGTAATCACAATCACCAGAATGATCTGGGTGCTGCTGCCCTGGTCGACACCAAACAGGAAATGTAGCCCGGAAGCGGCCTGAGCGGCGCCAAAACCCAACGAAGTAGCAAGGCCAAATAAGGTCGCCAGCACCGCCAGAATATCAATCAGGTGGCCTGGCCAGCCCCAGACCCGCTCGCCCAGCACCGGATAAAATACCGAGCGTATGGTCAGAGGCAGGCCTTTGTTAAAACAAAACAGCGCCAACCCCAACGCCAGTACCGCGTAAATGGCCCAGGGGTGTAATGCCCAGTGGAAAATAGTGGCCGTCATGCCCAGCTGTTGCGCCTGAACAGGGTCGCTTGTCGCGCCTGCCAGCGGCGCCCAGTCGGTGCGGCTGCCAGCCTCAGTCGTTGGCCCGGCCAACGCTGTGCCAAAGTGGGTCAGTGGTTCTGACACACCATAAAACATCAGGCCTATGCCCATGCCTGCGGCGAATAACATCGACAGCCAGCCGGCATAGCTGAAATCAGGTTTAGCCTCTGTCCCGCCCAACCGCACCCGGCCCAGTGGCGAGGCGATCAATAAAATACAAAGCAGTACAAAGGCATTGGCCACACCTAAAAAGAACCAGTCCATCCGGCTGGTCAGCCAGTTGCGCAGATGGCTAAAAAAAGGTGCAGCTTCCGCTTTAAATACCAGTGTCAGTATGACAAAGGCCAGTACCAATAAGGCGGAGATCACAAAGACTCTGTTATGGATATCCAGACCAAAGGGACCTAACCTGACCACAAGGTTGTCCTGACCGACCTGATAATCGGTCTCGATAGGCGTGACGGCGCCGTCCGGTTGCATCGGATCATGCTGTGTTGTCATTCAGTCTGTCCTTTAGAAGTAGTAACCGAGGTTAATGTTAAAACGGCGTTCAGTGTCGTCACTGTTACCGGCGACCGAACCTCCGATAAAAGGCTGATTGCGGGCATGCACCAAATCAATGTAAGCAAACAGGCCGCCTGCTGTGACTGCCACGCCTGTGACATTCATCATGGTGTTGGCGCTGCCATCGGACTTGTCGTACACCAGGCCAAAATCGTTATAAAACTGCAGGTTGGATATCGGGCCCCACTGCACGGGCAGGCTGTAGGCCAGGTTCAGGTTGCTGCTGTTGGCGTCTGTCGCGATGGAGTCATAAAAACCATAAGCGCCGACGGCCATTTGCACTGCATCACCGACGCTGTAGTTATAGCGGGTGTGTTGCAACTGCAGGTTCCAGCGCTGGTAGTGGCTGTTCAGGTGCAGCGCATAGGCCGAATAATGGCCGGCTTTGTGCTGGCCGTCATGCAAGCCGCCATACAGGGCTGACCAACCCAGCTCAGTTCGCCAGTCACCGTGCTGCAGGTGGTAACCATAGCGGGCTGCCATGCTGTTGTATTCGCCAATAGCAGAGCCAGGTTCTGCATAAATGTCTTCGCCTGCGGCCCTGATCCCAACCACGTCATAGGAGTAACGATCGGCTCTGCTGCTGACATAACCGTCAACGCCACCGAGTTCGTCATTTTTGAAAAAGCCGAGGTCCAGCTGCCAGTTGTCGGCCAGTTGGCGTTTGAATAAAACCCCCAGGTCGTGGTCATCTTCCAGGCCTAAATAGTAATTAGGACTAAAAAAATAGTTATGTGAATTGTAAGGCCAGTTGCCAAAAGGAACCTGGGTGATACCGGCCTGAACCTGCCAGTCCGGACTGAACTGATACCCGACCCAGGCTGACTTCAGCACTGTCATATAATCAAAAAAACGGATTTCAGAATTTAACAGTACATCGCCGATACTGCCATTGAGGTTGAGCCGGAAGATATCAAAATCAAAATCGCCGCCCCGGCTTTTATTGCCTTCATTGTATGAGGTATGACTGAAGTTGGTGCGTACGGCACCGCCAATCACAATGCCATCCTGTGCTTGATTTTCTGCGGCTTCGGCGACGGAGGTGCTGTTTTCTTGCACGGAAGCTGCACCGGGAGTTGCGGTTTGATCTTGACCTGCTGTCTGGGCTTTTGTGTGCTGAATCTGTTGTTCCAGCAAGTGAAGCTGAGCTTTCAGCTCAGTGATTTGGTGTTGCAGCTGGGTGAGTTTTTCACTGTCTTGTGGCTGTGCGTGCACGGGCGGGCACAGCAACAAAACAGCGCCCAGCAGCACACCGGGTTGGGTCTGCATTGGAGCTCCTTTTGTTTATCTGGCTGAACAATGTTCAGTTGCTTAAATAAAAGCGGCGCTAGTCTATCATAAAAATTACTAATACCCATTAAAGGTAAAATTGTGGTGCTGCTAAGTCAGGATTGTGCGGGACCCAAAGCGCTTTTCAGCTGCAAAAGAAGTTGCTGAAGCTGGCGCTGTTCATCCGGCTGCAGGCTGCGGTCGAGCTGACTGTCCAGCTCTGCAACCAGTTGGTCAGCCGTAGCAAACAACTGGCTGGCCTGACTGGTCAGCCCAATACAGACACTGCGTTTGTCGCTGGGATGAGGCTGTTTTTCAATCAACCCTTGTTTTTCCATGTCCTGCAATAACCGGCTGACCTGGGCTTTATCGCGACCGGATTGCTGAGCAATTAACAAGGGAGTGGCCTGCGGCAAGCTCTGGATCAACTGCAGCACTTTGTAGTGCAACGGACTCAGGCGGATATTCTGACGGCGGAACTCCTGCGTCAGCGCGATTTTGTACAAATCCAGAATATGAAAGAGTTGCTGGCTGATTGACATAGTTGACATTATCAATTAAATTAATTTTAATTGATTTTATCAACTATCTAACGAAATGCCCAGAGGGCAGGAGTACGAGATGCCACACCAATACCGGGTTCAACTGAAAAAACTGGATGACAGCGCCACCCAGCTGCAATTTGACTGCCAGAACCATGACGATATTTTTGCCATTCTGGCGATCAGCAAAGGTCAGTTAGGCCTGGAAGAAGCCGAGCATCAGGCGCTGATTGTTGGCCTGAAACTGTTCAGTGAAGTGATGATGCAGCATCGCAAGGACGAGCTGTTCAAAGAGTTTCTGCCCCATTTCAAACAATTTATGGGGCAGTTAAAACGCACTGTCCGTGGTCGCGAACCTGTCAGCGAGTCACAGTCAGAGTAATTCGCGCCAGACATACTGCGCCAACGGGTGCTGGCGTTGTTTCAATTGCCGGACAAACTGCTGAGCCACCAGGGTCGCACCTTGCAATGTCAGGTGGGTATTGTCAGTTTTGCCGTCAGGAAACTTCTGGTACAAGCCTGCAGGCACCTGAATAAAATACGGCTGGCTCGCTGCAGGCCCCAGCTGTTGCAGTGTGGCGCAGTGCCAGCTATGCAGGTCGAACAGTTCCACTTTCTCTTCAGTGGCGACTTGCTGCATCGCCTTGGCATACACAGCTAAATCGTCCTGCAGTTGGTCCTGGGCATTAAAGTTGCGCCGGCAAATCGAGGTCGCCAGCAGCGGAATAGCGCCTTTAGCCCGAACTTCCTTGATAAAACGGCTCAGCAGTTGAGGGTAGGTGCTGTCGGGTGCGGCATAACGGGCCGGGTCATCTTTTTTTGAATCATTGTGGGCAAACTGGATCAGTACATAATCGTCTTTGCCTAAATCACTCAGCAGTAGTTGCCAGCGGCCTTCGTTTAAAAAACGCAGCGTGCTGCGGCCATTGGCGGCATGGTTAATCAACGTCAGCTGCGGGCTTAAAAACTCACGCAGTAACTGGCCCCAACCACGCTCCGGGTACGCCAGATTGGTTTTGTCGGCCATGGTGGAATCACCGACCAGGTGCAGCCGCGGTTTTGGCTGGTCGGTACTGGTGCCAACCGGAATGCCCTGGGCGGACAAGTTCAGGCTGATGAGCAGCATGGGCAAAAGCAGTCGTGTTTTCATCATTTGTCCTTTAACCAGGAGCGGAACAACTGCAATTGCTGTTCGGGCTGCCATAAGCCGTTGAACACCTGTGCTGTTGTATAGGTTTCGGCTTGTTGTGCGGTCAGGTTGTCCTGCAGCCAGTCGTACGCCGGTCCCTGGTTGTGATAAAAATAATTACGGTCGCCATAACGGTTCGGCTGATCCCGCTCGGGTTGCGCTGGATAAGTGCGGCGAAACAGCGGCTGGTTGGCCAGCGCAGAGCTGAACTTATTATGCAATAACACAAACTGACCGTCATAGTGACGGCGGCCCAGCTGATAACCAGATACCCCATGAAAACGCGAGTGGGTCACTACCAGCTTCTGTGTTTCTGCCAGTTCACCGTCATGCCATAAAGTGGCCTGATTGTTGTAATTTACGAAGTCAGAGTTGGTGACATAGGCGGTGCCGCGTGGGCAGAACAAATCGACCCGGCCACTGAAATAGCTGCGACTGTGGTAATACATGCCGTTTTGTTTATTCCACAAACTGACGGTGTCTGCGCCGGCACTGGACAGCATCACCCTGTCGGTCAGAATGCGGCTGGCTTGCTCAAAACCGCGCAGCGCAAACTGATGTTCAAAGCGCAGCGGGTCTTGTGGGTGATCCAGCGCATAACTGTTATGCACTGTTAAGTCGAGCAGGGCGATATCGGAGCTGGCGATGTTCACCACCGCAGCGCCCCAGTCGCGGCTCAGTCCCTGACCGGTCGGCAGCGCCGTTTCGCCCTGACGGGCCAGAAAATGCTGACGCAGCTCCGGGTACTGAATCACCGTATCAGTCAGGCTATGGCCAGCCAGCACCACTTTGTCGCGTTGAAGGTAAAGCTTTTCCCGGTACAGACCCGGCGCAATGCGGATCAGCGCCCAGCGCTGCTCAGGCATGCCGTTGTCCTGCGGCAGGCTGTCAATGGCGCTTTGAATGCTGCGAAAAGGCGCACTGCCATCGGCAGCGACCTGTAGCACAATCGGCGCTGACGGCAGCGGAGGAGCGGGCAGTTGGGCCGCCTGGGCCTGAGCTGACAGAGCCAGAACGAGGCCGCAGCACAGGCGTAACCACCAGCCTGTCACTTCGGTTGTCCCAGCAATTTGGCTAGTTGCACTGACGCCATAATAAAAGGCCCCATGCCCTTGGCGTCATTGCGCATCACCGGCTCGTTCATGTAGTAGTCGTAACTGCCATCACGGCCGGCACTTAAGCCTGCAACCTGCACCATGTTGGTCAGATGGGCCTGGTTGTTGGCGTCCAGTAACGCAAATTGGTTGAGCAAGCCCTGATAACTTTGTTCGGTAAAAGCGCGGTAAGACGGGTCAATAATGCCCAGGTTCAATGCTTTGGCATAAAAATAGACAAACATACTGCTGGCACTGGATTCCAGGTAGTTGCCCGGCGCTTGTGGTTTATCCGGAATTTGGTGCCAGACATGGCTGACGGGGTCGGCGTATTTTTGTAAGGCTGCCGCCAGTTGTTGGCTCTGGGCAATTAACGGCGCTCTGAGCTCAGTCTGGTCGGCTGGAATTTCTTCCAGCACGTCTACCAGTGCCATCGCCAGCCAGCCCATGCCGCGGCTCCAGTATTCAGGCGACAAGCCCGTATCCTGGTTGGCCCAGGCCTGCTGTTTGCTTTCGTCCCAACCGTGGTAATACAAACCAGTCTCTGGGTTACGTAACTTTTCCGCCACCACTTCAAACTCATGTACCGCTTCTTTGTAGCTGGCCCCTTGTTCAAAGGTGGTGCTGTAACGGGTTAAAAATGGCATGCCCATATAGACGCCATCCAGCCAGACCTGATAGGGGTAAATCTTTTTATGCCAGAAGGCGCCGTTTTGAGTGCGTGGGTGCTGGCGTACCTGTTCGCGCAGCTGCGCCAGCGCTTTTTGGTAACGCGCTTCGCCGGTGCGTTGCCAGACTCTGAGCAGCAGGTTGCCGCTGTTCAGGCTGTCGATATTAAATTTGCCCAGATCATAACTGTGAATCGAACCATCTTCAGCCACAAAAGAGCTTGCGGTGTTCAGCACGGCTTGCTGATACGCCGGGTTGGGCTGAAGCTGGTTTAAGTCGTCGATAGCTTGCAGCAGTAAGCCAGTGGTGTATTCAAAGGTGGTCGGGCGCTGACGCTCATGGTCCCAGCCGCCCCAGACGTAATCCGGCACCTGGCGCTGCATTTCTGCATCCGCCATGGCTTTGGCCCAAAACAGCGCCCGTTCAGCAGTTAACGGCTGCTGCACAGCGGCTGTGGTGGCCGGGTTGTCCAGCTTGATACGGGGCGTGCGGGTCAGCAGTTCCACTTGCTGCTGCAGGTAGTCGACAAACTGCTGCTCTGTCTGAATGCCTCCGGGTTCGCCTTGCCAGGCGGCCAGCAGGTAATAATCCAGCTGTTTACCGGCAATCAGTTTCATTACCGCCAGGTGGCTGTGGTCATCTGCAGTCAGCTGGTCTAACTGGCCCTGTTTAAACAGAATGGCCATCCCTAAGTTGTCTTTATTCAGACTCTGTGCGCCGTAGGTGGCGAGATAAGTGTACTGATGGCCGGAGCTTTCCAGCGTACCGGTCAATAACTTGGTGTCCGGCAGTTTGACCAGACCAATTACCAGGTTGTCCAAAGGTTCGGACAACGTCAGTTTATTGTGCAACAAGCGGCTGCCAGCGGTCATGCTGAGCTGGCTGTCCACATTCAGTGTTTTGCCGGCTACCTGCCAGTGATGGTACTGAATGCGCTGACGGGCCAGTAGCGGACCATTGTCCAGCACAGTGGCGGTGTGGCCACTGACCTTGGCAACCCCTAACGCCTGCGTGCCATCCCAAAAGCCAAAACCACCGGCGCCCAGTGACTTGCCGACTTTCAGCAGGTCCATACCCCAGGGCTGCATTTCATGGTAAGAGCTATAACCGTCCAGGCCAACCTGATGCAAGACAGGCTTGCCTGTGATATTGCCGAAAATATCGAAGCCATTACGCCAGTCCAGATAAATGCGGTAGCCCACTTTATCGGATTCAATGCCCGGCCCTTCGTAACGGATGTATTCGCTGTGGTCGGTGTATTGGGCCGGTGGCGTGACGGTCTGCACATTCACAAAATGGCCGCCCTGATACTGTTTGCCTTGCCACTCTCCGCCTTCTTTCACTGAAATTTCCGCCTGCACCCGACTGCTTTGTTGCAGTGCAGACGGCTCGCCACGCAATTGCCACTGTTGCTGCTCAGCGGCTGCAAAAGATGCTACCACCATCAGTTGGTCGGCCTGACCATCTAAATCAGAGTCCAGCCATTGAGCGGGCAATTCGTTGGCGCCTGACCAGACAGAGCTGGCCGGTGGCTGCTGGGTTAAACCCAAATCGGCCAGGGCAAACCTGACGGCCTGATCGGGTCTGGCAAAAGCGGAAGGGTTTTGCACCTGCATGCCAGCCAGTACCAAGGGCTTAACCTGTACTTCTTCAGCAGGCGCGGCAGCACTTTGTTGTGGCGCTGGCTGGCAGGCCGCCAGCCAGCAACTGGCCAGCACGAGGGAGAGATGTCGGGGTTTCACGGCTATCATCAGAACATCCAGAATCTTGACTAAAAAAAGCAGCGGGCGAACCCGCTGCAACCATCTTAGGCGAGGGTGAGTGTGCCCTCACCATCCGGGAGGGATCAGAACTTGTATTGAGCACCCAGGTAATACTGACGGCCGGTTTCATGGTAATAGGTCAGACGGTTACCCGCGCTGTCTACCCATTGGTCATCCACTTCATCCGTCAGGTTCAGCGCTTCAAAGGTCAGTTTCCATTGCTCGGTCAGGTCGTAGCTGATGGACGCATCGATATTGGTGGTGGCGTTGGTGCCTTCCATATCGTTGTTATTCCGGCCAATGGCGGTGGTCAGGTACTTGTCACGTTTGGCCATGCTGACACGGGCATTCAGCGCTTCATGCTCGTAATACAAGGTGGCCGCAATAGTCTTGCGTGACAAACCAGTCAGGTCACGGGTCGCCTGCACCTCGCCAGCCGTATTGATGTAATCCATCTCAGCCGATACGTGGGTGAGGTTACCGATAAAACCAAAGCGATTCCAGAACTCAGGCAGCATGCTGAATGGAGTCTGGTACGAAATTTCGTACCCTTTTAAGTCGCCGCCAGGGCCGTTCAGTGGCGTGGTGACGGACCATTCCAGGTTTTCATTACAGGATTCACCATAGCCACTTGGTCCGCCGTTACAGGCATCAATGGCCGCCTGCAGAGGTAAACCTGTTTCTGTAAATGGCTTGGTTTCACGCAGTGACTGCACATGGCTGTCGATGTCTTTCTGGAACAAGGCCAGCGCCAGCATGGATTCGTCGCTGAAGTAATACTCCAGGCCTAAGTCATAGGTTTTGGCTTTGGTCGGTTCCAGGTAGGGGTTACCGCCGCTGACTGACATGGCGCTGCCAGAGACGGAGACAGATACGTTTGGACGGATAGAAGACAGACCGGCACGGGCCATCACTTCGGCATAACCGAAACGTACGATAAAGTCTTCCACTGGCTCCCAGTTCAGGTTCAGTGACGGCAGCAGCTCGTCGTAGCTGTGATCCACGGTGATTTCCTGCGCAGACCCGCCGATAGTGGCCCAGGCGGTAGAGCTTTGATCGGTGCTGGCATGACGCACGCCGACATTACCCCAGAACGGCGCTTCGTTCAGTTCGGTATTAAAAGACGCCATCAGGTAAGCGCCTGTGGTTTCTTCTTCGGCTGAATAGTTGTCGTCGCGGCGGAAGTCTTTACTGACTTCAAACACGCCGGTATTGCCGTAAATGTTGTAGGCGGCATTCACTGCATCAAAGTCAGGCACCAACCAGACAGGCTGTGAGCCTAAACCTGAATCGTATTCTTTGATCAGATCGGCGGTGTAAATGACGCCACCGGCGTTTTCAGAAGCGCGGCGGGCTTCATACGTTTCGAAGCTGAAATCTTTGTAATGCAAACCGGCTTTTAAGGTGATGCTGTCGGTTAAGGTCCAGCTCAGGTTCACTTCGGCGGTGTCATAACCGTTTTCTGCACCCAGTGGGCGTAAACGTACAGAGTTTGATGTCCAGCCGGTGGGGTCGAACACGCCGTCACCAAATACCAGACTTGGGTTTTCTCGGCCAGCGCCACGGTAGTCGTAGCTGAAATCCACACCACGTTTTTCCATCACCAGGGTGGTTTGCACCGGGTTGTCGAATTTAGAGGTGGCGCTGCCTACCATGGCTTCGATTTTCCAGTCGTCACTAATGTAATGGCTGAAGTTCAGGTTGGCCTGGCTAAACTCAGTGCCCAGTTCGTCAAAACGGTTTTCCGCACGAATGGTGGCGTTTTCAAAAGCACCATAAGTCATGGTGTTGGTGTCATCAATGTAGTAATCGACCACATTCATCGCACCTGTGTTGCTGGTAGCCGCTGTAGCAGTGGTCGGTCTGTTGGCGCCTGAGTTCAGGATGCCCTGTAAAAACACTTCATTCCGGGTGGCGTCTGTTTTAGCGTACAACAGGTCCAGGTCAATTTTGGTGTCTTCATTCGGTCTGAACTGGAAGGCTGAGCTTAAACCAATGCGGTCCATATCATGGGTGTAGGAGTCATAACGCGGTAAACGTGGACGGAATGCATTGTTGATGTCATTCAGTTCTGTCGCCGTGGCTGAGCCCTGGTAAAAACCAAAGTCATTGACGTTGTCCCAGCGCACTGTACTGGAGCCCTGGTCTTTTAAGTTACGCTGTGAAAATGATGCAGAAAACAAGGCGCCAAATTTACCGTCGAGGAAATGGTCGCTGATCAGGAAAGAGGCTTTCGGGTCGTTTTCTTCTGACAAATCGTTGTAACCCAACTGGCCTGCTGCGGTGAAGGTAAAACCTTCGTAGTCAAATGGACGGGCGGCGCGTAAGTCCACTGTTGAGCCTAATGAGCCTTCTTCCACATCGGCACTGGCCGTTTTACGAACCGTCAGTGAGCTGAATAAGTCCGACGAGAAGGTATTAAAGTCAAAACCACGGCCACGGTTGGCGCCACCAATCTGGTCAGTACCACCGCTGGTGGAAATGGCTTCCATGCCGTTAATACGGACACGGGTAAAATCCGGGCCTAAACCACGTACTGTGATTTGGCGGCCTTCACCGGCAGCGCGGCTGATAGCGACACCAGGAATACGTTGCAGCGACTCGGCCAGATTTAAATCAGGAAAGTCGGCAATGTCTTCGGCCATAATGGAATCGATGGCGCTGTCCGACTGACGTTTCACGTTAAGAGCGTTGGATAAGCTGTCGCGGAAGCTGCCTGTGACCTGAATCACTTCAACATTTTCTTCGGCTTTAGCTTTGGCTGCAGTGGTATCGGCCTGTTGATCTGCAAACACTGAAGTGCTGCCTGCCGCTATTGTCATTGCGAGCACGAGTGGATGAAGGCGAAATGCCTGTGCTTGAGCTGCCATGTTGTATTCCTTGTCTGGTTTTTTTACTTTTTCAGCAGTCTTGGCTGCCGACTTTTTAGCATGGCCCGATACAAACTGAGCCCTGTTGATTGAAATTTATTATTTTGTCTATCGGTGGCAAAATTAGCTTGCGTTTTATTGCCACCGATGGCAAAAAGCTAACACCAAGCCATAATTACTGTCAAATATTGAACAGAAAAAAACCTGAAATAGTTGTAACAAAACTAAGGTTATTGGTTATTTTTATTTAATTTCATATAGTTATAATTTACCTTGGCGTCAGCGCCAGAGGAAGTTTACGTAAAGGTAAAGGAGTTGAAAGGCATGATACTTGAGCAGTTATTTGGCTTAAACGGACAAAAAGCTTTGGTTACAGGCGCCAGCCGTGGTTTGGGTCAGGCCATTGCTGTGGCGCTGGCACAAGCCGGGGCTGAAGTCTGGTGTGCAAGCTCCGGCGAAGGCGGCAGTGCAGAGACTGTGGCGCAAATCAAGGCAGCCGGTGGCAAGGCTCATGCACTCTTTGCCGACCTGGCCGATGCCGATGCGGTGCTGGCTTTGGCAGCGCAAGTACAGCAGCAAGCCGGGCAGGTGGATATTCTGGTCAACTGTGGCGGCACCATCAGCCGCACGCCGGCGAAAGATTTTGCCTTTAGTGACTGGCAGCAAAACCTGGCGGTGAACCTGGACGCCAGCTTTTTGCTCAGCCAACAACTGGGTAAAGCCATGCTGGAGCGGGGCCAGGGCAAAATTATTAATATCGCTTCCATGCTGTCGTACAGTGGCGGCATTACCGTACCGGCCTATACCGCCAGCAAACATGCCGTGGTCGGGCTCACCCGGGCCTTGGCCAATGAATGGGCGGGCCAGGGCGTGAATGTGAACGCCATTGCACCTGGGTATTTCCGTACCGACAATACCGCGGCACTGCAAGCCAACGCCGAACGCAACCAACAAATTCTGGCTCGGTTACCGGCGGGTCGTTGGGGTGAACCGGCAGATTTAGCCGGGGCAGTACTATTTCTTGCGTCAAAAGCCAGTGACTATGTGCATGGCCACGTACTGGCGGTGGACGGTGGCTGGTTAGCCCGTTAAACCGGCAATTGAATTTATTAAGTGGAGTGAAGATGAACCCTGTATTTACCCAACGTTATGCCACTCATCCAGACGATGTGCGGCACTATGATACCGAAAAATTACGCCAGCATTTTCTGGTCGACAACCTGATGCAGGCCGACCAGCTGGTGCTGAATTACACCCATTATGAGCGGCTGATAGTCGGCAGTGCTGTACCGGTGAAAGCGCCTGTGCTGTTGCAGACGGTGGACGCTCTGAAAGCCGATTACTTTCTGGAGCGGCGCGAGCTGGGTGTGATCAATACAGGTGGTGCAGGTGTAGTCCGGGTCGATGGCACTGAGTATCCGCTGCAGTTTCGCGAAGCGCTCTATGTCGGTAAAGGGGCAAAAGACGTCAGTTTTCACAGTGATGATGCGGCCAATCCGGCCCGTTTCTACCTGAACTCCACTCCGGCGCATCATCAGTATCCGAACCGGCATATCACCATGGCGCAGTGCACTGTACTGGAGATGGGCGCGCTGGAAACCAGCAACAAACGGCAGATTTATCAGTTGATGATCCGCGGTGTGGTTGACACCTGCCAGCTGCAAATGGGCCTGACTGTGCTGGAACCTGGCAGTGTCTGGAACACCATGCCAGCGCATCAGCATGACCGCCGGATGGAAGCCTATTACTACTTTGGCCTGGCTGAAGGCCAGCAGGTTTGCCACTTTATGGGCGAACCACAGCAAACCCGGCATATCTGGGTTGGCAATGAGCAGGCGGTGGTGTCACCGCCCTGGTCAATTCACAGCGGTTGTGGCACTGGCAGTTACACCTTTATCTGGGGCATGGCGGGCGAGAATCACGACTATAACGATATGGATAAATTCCCGGCCAGCGCTTTGCGCTAACCGGTTTTTCCTCAGGACCGGGCCGCATTAAATACAAAGAGCCCGGACTGTTTGCAACAGGGGAGTAGACGATGAAATGGTGGTATAGCCTGGCAGCCTGCTGCTGGTTGCTGTCCGGCTGTCAGCAGGCTGAGCCGACGCTGACACTGCGGATGGCACATTCGCTGGATCAGGAACATGTGGTGCATAAAGCCATGTTGAACATGGCGGAGCGGTTGGAGTATTACTCTGGTGGCAGCATGAAAATTCAGGTGTACAGCGGTGGTCAGCTGGGCTCAGAGCGAGAGCTGATCGAGCTGCTGCAAATCGGCTCACTGGCGTTGACCAAAGTGTCGGCAGCACCGCTGGAGGGTTTTGCACCCAGCATGCAGGTGTTCAGTGTGCCTTATGTGTTTCGCGATGAAGCGCATTTATGGCAGGTGCTGGAAGGTCCGATAGGCCAGAAGCTGCTGGCAGATTTGTCGCCGGTGCGGTTGAAGGGCCTGGGCTATTACGACGCCGGCAGCCGCAGTTTTTATACCACCAAAGCGAAGATCAGCAGCCCGGCTGATTTAGCCGGCCTGAAATTCCGCGTGCCGAACAGCCAGACTGCCGTGCAAATGGTGCAGACACTGGGCGGTGCCGCCACGCCGGTTGACTGGGGTGAGCTCTACACGGCCTTGCAACAAGGAGTGGTGGACGGTGCCGAGAACAACCCGCCAAGTTTTTATTTATCCCGCCATTACGAGCTGTGTAAGTACTACCTGCTGGATGAACATACCAGCGTGCCGGACCTGATCCTGATGAGTCAGCACATCTGGGACAGCCTGACGCCACAGCAGCAAGGTTGGTTGCAACAGGCGGTTGCCGATTCTGTGGTGTTCCAGCGCCAGGCCTGGAAGACCTCTACTGCCGACGCTTTGGCCAAAGTGAAAGCGGCTGGGGTGGAAGTGATTTACCCGGATAAAACCGCCTTTATCCAGGCCGTTCAGCCACTGCATCAAAGCCTGGCGGGCAGCATGGTGGGTGATTTAATCAGCGCAATTAATCAGGTGCAACCAGTGGCCACTGCGGCTCCACTGCCAGCTGCTGCAGAGGAGGCCGCCCATGACTAAGTCGTTATTCTGGATTGACCAATTGCTGCGCCGGCTGCTGATTGGCCTGATGGCCGCCATTGTGCTGGTGGTGTGCTGGCAGGTGGTGTCCCGTTTTGTGTTAGGCAGCCCAAGTTCGATGACCGAAGAAATAGCCCGTACGCTGTTGTTGTGGATTGGCATGCTCGGTGCGGCCTGGGCCTATCGCACTGGCCAGCACCTCGGGCTGGATATTCTGACCAGCAAACTGCCAGCCAAAGCGCAGCACAAGATGGCGATAGTACTGACCAGCTGTGTGGTGCTGTTTGCCGTGTCTGTGTTGGTGGTGGGCGGCGGCGCTTTGGTGCGGCTGGCCTTTGAGCTGGATCAGATGTCGGCGGCTCTTGGCATTGGTATGGGCTGGATTTATCTGGTGTTGCCACTGACGGGCCTGTTGATTGCGGTGTATGGCTATTGCCAGTTGCTGTGTTTGTGGCGCGGTAAGCCACTGGATTGTGCGGAGTCGGAATAATGGAATTGTCTGCATTGGTGTTATTAGGGCTGTTTTTTGTCCTGTTATTTATGAACGTGCCTATTTCATTTTGTATTGGCCTGGCTACCCTGGCGACTATGTTACTGAGCATGGACCTGATGCCCGCTATTACGACGCTGGCACAACGGATGGCGGGTGGGCTGAACAGCTTTGCCTTGTTGGCTATTCCGTTTTTTGTGTTGTCAGGTTTGCTGATGGGGCGGGGCGGTATTGCTAAACGGCTGATTGAATGCGCCATGGCCTTGGTGGGCGCCTTGCCAGGTGGCCTGGCGGTGGTGAATGTAGTGTCTTGCATGCTGTTTGGCGCCATTTCAGGTTCTGCAGTGGCAGCTACCTCAGCCATCGGCAGCTTTATGTTGCCGGAAATGAAAAAGCAGGGCTATGACGACAGTTACAGTGCCGCAGTGACGGCGGCGGCTTCAACCACAGGTCTGCTGATCCCGCCGAGCAATATTATGATTGTGTACGCCATTGCCAGTGGCGGTGTTTCGATTGCAGCTTTATTTGTTGCCGGTTACCTGCCAGGTATTTTATTGGGTCTGGCGTTGATGATTGTCTGTGCCGGGTACGCCAAAATCAAAGGTTTTCCTGTGGCTGCCCGTTTGCCTTTGTCGGTGGTGATCCCAAAAGTGGCGGCTGCCATTCCCAGCATGCTGATGATAGTACTGGTGATTGGCGGCATTATCAGCGGTGCTTTTACCGCCACAGAAGCCGGAGCTATCGCTGTGGTGTACTCCTTTGTGCTGGCGGTGCTGATTTATAAAGAGGTGGCGTTGGCGGACCTTGGCAAAATTCTGCTGAAATCCACAGAAACGACGGCGATAGTGCTGGCATTGATTGCCACCTCAGCGGCCATGTCGTGGATTTTGTCGTATGAGAACATCCCACAATCGGTCAGTGCGGGTTTGCTGACCTTAAGCGAAAACCCGATCCTAATCCTGCTGCTGATTAATGTGATTTTGCTGGTGGTGGGCGCTTTTATGGATATGACGCCTGCAGTGCTGATCTTTACCCCAATCTTCCTGCCGGTAGCGATGGAACTGGGAATGTCGCCGCTGCACTTCGGCATCATGATGATCCTGAACCTGTCGATTGGCCTGATTTCTCCGCCGGTCGGCAGTGTGTTGTTTGTCGCCTGTGCTGTGGCCAAGGTCAAGCTGGAGCAGTTACTGCGGCCTTTGTTGCCGATGTACCTGGCCATGATTGCCGTTTTGTTGCTGATTACCTATGTACCGGCAATCAGCGAATGGTTGCCGCAGGCCTTCGGTTTGTAAGCCAATGGGTGCAGCTGGCTTCAGTTTTACAGTTCAGGATAGAATGGCGGCGGGTTTGCAGTAGCTGACCTTTTTTAACCATGGAGTAACACCTTTGATCACACTGAAAACCTCGACCATCAATGATGTGGCCCGTATTGCCGGCGTGTCCAAACGCACGGTATCCAGGGTGCTGAATGGCTCTGTCAGTGTGGGCGAAGCCACCCGGGTTCGGGTGGAAAAGGTGATTGCTGAACTGAATTACACCCCCAGCCCGCAAGCCAGAGGCCTGGCGTCCAGTCGCTCCTTTTTGCTTGGGCTGATTTATGACAACCCGGACGCCTTGTATCTGGATGACGTGCAGCGTGGTGTGCTGGAGATCTGCTCGCAACGCGGTTACGAGCTGGTGGTGCATCCGTGCCGTTATCGCAGTGAGACTCTGGTGCAGGATTGTTTCACCTTCATTAACCGCTCCAAACTGGATGGCGTGATTATTCTGCCGCCGGTGTCCGAGCTGGAACATCTGGCACATGCGCTGGATCAGGCCGGTCAGCCTTATGTGCGGCTGACGTCGGTGATGCTGGACGAACCCAGCCGCTCTGTGGTGTCTGATGACAGAGCTGCGGCTGCCGAAATGGCGCGGTATTTTGCGCAGTTGGGTCACCAGCATATTGCTTATATCAGCGGTCCGTTACGCTACAAATCCTCGGTCGAACGTCTGAATGGTTTTGAACTGGGTTTGTCGGCCTACGGCATTAAACTTAAAGCAGACTGGGTGCTGGAAAGTGACAGCTCGTACGATGCCGCCACCCAATGCGCCATGCAGCTGTTAAGTCAGCAGGAACGGCCGACAGCTGTGTTTGCCTACAACGACCAAATGGCCGCCGGTGTGCTGAAGGCGGCGCATGCGCTGGGCATTAAAGTGCCGGAGGAACTGTCAGTGGCGGGTTTCGATGACAACTTACTGGCCAGCCGGGTGATCCCGGCGCTGACTACTATCCGCCGTCCGGTGCGGCAAATGGCACAACTGGCCGCCACCAAAATCATTATGAGCATTGAAGACAATGACTCGGCGGCTCGTCATGTCGCAGCCAAAGTTGCCCCTACGCTGGTAGTGCGGGATTCCACACTGAAATACAGTTAAACAGCAGGTAGGGGCTTGGTTTCAGGCTGCTTCGAGCTGAGGCTCTAATTAATTTGTCCATCGGTGGCATAAAATGAAATTGTCATATTGCTACCGGTGGCATGTTGTTTTAAGATGAATTCATAACAAGATAAATGGCCGTGATCAGGGCCTGACAAGAGTGACCCGGATGGACAGACGCGATTTTCTGAAAAGCTCCCTGGCATTAACGGCCCCGGTACTGCTAAGCCATTGCAGTGCAGCGGGCACAGCTGGGCAAAGCACCGAGCTGGAGCAGTTGTGGCAGCAGGCTGACGCTATTGAAGCCTCTGTGAAGCCTGTAGCGATCCCGCCGAAAGTCTATCAGGCCAGCGCTCATCAGGTTCAGACTGTATCCAGTCAGGCCGAAGCCATTCAGGCCGTCAGTCTGGCCCGGCATAACCGTCAGGCTTTACAGGCACTGATTGATTTATGTCACCAACAAGGCGGTGGTCGGGTGTTGCTTAGTGCCGGGGTCTGGCCTTGTGGCGCTATTGCACTGAAGTCCAATGTTGAACTGCATCTGGCCAAAGACGCCTTGCTGCAGTTTGTGCCGGAGCCAGAACTATACCTGCCTTATGTGCATACCCGCTGGGAAGGCATGGAGCTGATGGGCTATCAGCCACTGATTTACGCTTACCAGGCGAAGAATATTGCTATCACAGGTGAAGGCCGTATTGATGGTGGCGGCAGTAATCAGCATTGGTGGCCCTGGAAAGGCGTATGGAAACACACGCCCTGGCAGATAAACCCACAGCAGGAACAAAAAGCTGGCCGTGATTTGCTGATGCAAATGACAGAGCAGGGCGTGCCTGCTGAGCAGCGGGTGCTGACACCCAACTTCCTGCGTCCACCTATGCTGCAAACCTATGACTGCCGGCAAGTGCTGATTGAAGGTCTGACCCTGACCAATTCACCGTTCTGGCTGATCCATCCGGTGCTGACGCAGGACTTAACAGTACGTAACGTCAAATGCATCAGCCATGGACCAAATTCGGATGGCTGCGACCCGGAATCCTGTCAACGGGTGTTGATTGAAGGTTGTGAATTTGACACCGGCGACGACTGCATTGCGCTGAAATCTGGCCGCAATGCCGATGGCCGCCGTTTTGCCGCGCCGGTTCAACAAGTGCTGATCCAGGATTGTGTGATGAAAGCCGGCCACGGTGGTGTGGTGCTTGGCAGTGAAATCTCGGGTGGCGCCAAAGCCATTTTTGCCCGCCGCCTGGTCATGAGCAGCCCGGAATTAGACCGTGGCCTGCGCATTAAAACCAATGCGATGCGTGGTGGTGATATTGATACGGTGGCGCTGCGTGACATTGTGATTGGTCAGGTGAAAGATGCCATAGTCATCAACTATTTTTATGAAGAAGGCCACAACGGTGCTTTCCTGCCTCAAGTGCGTAATGTCTCGCTGCACAATGTAGAGATAGGCCAGGCCGAACGTTTATTTGAACTGCGTGGTTTTGCCGATGCGCCTATTGGCCGCATTCAATTGTCCAAAGTCAAAGCCAAGGCAGCAGCGGTTGGGGTGCTGGATCAGGTGAGCCAGATCAGCACTGAGCAGGTGCAGCTGAACGGCCAGAGCTGGCAATTTAGTCCGGTGGGCTAAACAGTTTTAGCCCAATTTGCTACCGATAGACAAATAAATCAGGCGGCATAATTGCAGCCATAAGGGTACAAAGTGAGTACAGAAATAAAGTCAGCAGCCAGTTGCAGCGCGCCTATTAGCGGTGCGCCGCAGGCTTTGGTCTGGCAGGTGCATCCACGTGACAATGTGCTGGTGGCGCTGCAAAACCTGGACGCTGGTCAGCAATTGCCTGAGCCCTGGCAGCATATCCGCCTGCCAGACGCTGTGCAGGCGGGTCATAAACTGGCATTAACGGCGTTGGCAGAGGGCGACAAGGTACTCAAATACGGCTATGCCATTGGTGTACTGACGGCGGATGTGGCTGCCGGTGGCCATATTCACAGCCACAATCTGAAAACCGCTTTAGATGGCGAGCTGGATTATAGCTACCAGGGCTTGCAGGCCAGCCCGTTGAGTTACCCTGCCGACTTACCGACCCATTTTAAAGGCTACCGCCGCGGCAATGGTCAGGTCGGTACCCGCAATGAACTGTGGATTTTGAATACTGTGGGCTGTGTCAATCAGGCCGCCAGCCGCATTGCCAAAGCCGCGCAGCAGTATGCTGAACAGCAACAACTGCCGAATATTGATGGGGTTTTTGCCTATACGCATCCCTTTGGCTGTTCTCAGCTGGGAGATGATTTAAGCCACACCCGCAACATCCTGGCCGGCCTGGCGCAGAACCCGAATGCTGGTGCCGTGCTGATTATCGGTTTGGGCTGTGAAAACAACCAACTGACCACTTTGCTGATGGGGCTGGAGCATCTGGATCAAAGCCGCATTCGTGCCTTTAACGCTCAGCAGGTGACGGACGAAGATGAAGAAGGCCTGGCAGCAGCGCAGCAACTCTTGCAGCTGATGAGCCAGGACGAGCGCAGCGAGTGCCCAATCTCCGCATTAAGTTTTGGTATGAAATGCGGTGGCTCGGATGGCTTCAGTGGCCTGACCGCCAATCCGCTGGTAGGGCAGATTGCCGATTTAGCCAGTGCGGCGGGTGCCAAGGTGATTCTGACCGAAACTCCGGAAATGTTTGGTGCCGAACAGGTGCTGATGGCTCGGGCCCGCACCGAACAGGTGTTCGACGGCATAGTGCAGCTGGTAAACGACTTTAAGCAGTACTTTATTGCCAACAATCAGCCTGTGTATGAAAACCCAAGTCCAGGCAATAAAGCCGGTGGCCTCACCACACTGGAAGAAAAGTCGTTAGGGGCTATTCAGAAAGGCGGTTCGGCCATCGTTGAGCAAGTGATTGATTACGGTCAGCAGGCCAAAGTGCCAGGCCTGACCTTATTGCAGGGGCCGGGCAATGATGCGGTGTCGTCCACAGCGCTGACTGCCGCTGGTGCCACGCTGATCCTGTTTACCACAGGCCGCGGTACGCCGCTGGGTTTCCCGGTGCCGACAGTGAAGATTGCCTCCAATTCTGCACTGGCTGCCCGCAAGCCAACCTGGATTGACTACGACGCTGGCGCCATGTTGCAGCCGGGTCAGTCGGTCACTGAATTTGCCAAAGAATTTTTTCGTTATTTAGTGGCGGTGGCCTCAGGAGAGCGCACCCGCAACGAAGTGTATTTGAACAAAGAAATCGCCATCTGGAAAAACGGCGTGACTTTATAAGCACAGCCCCAAGGCTAAGAGAGACATCATGACAGTGCTGAGTTTACATCCCGATCGTTTATTTGCCGCCGAACCACAGCAACGTGATATCGCGCGCCGTTTGTATGCCGAAATCAAAGATTTGCCTATTATCAGCCCGCATGGTCACACAGACCCGCGTTGGTTTGCTGATAACCAGAACTGGGACAATGCCACCAGTCTGTTTTTATTGCCGGACCATTATGTGTTCCGCATGCTGTATAGCCAGGGCATCAGCCTGGAGCAACTGGGCATTCGCCGTAAAGACGGCAGTCCGGTTGAAACCGATTACCGTAAAATCTTCAAAATTTTTGCTGAAAACTACCATCTGTTCCGTGGTACGCCGTCGCGTATGTGGCTGGATTCGGTGTTCCATGACGTGTTTGGTTTCAAGGTAGCCTTAACGCCGGACACTGCCGATCAGTACTACGACCAGATCAATGCGGCGCTGGCGACCGAAGCCTATAAACCTCGTGCGCTGTTGGACCGGTTTAATATTGAAGTGATTGCCACCACCGAAGGCGCACTGAACGATTTGCGCCACCATGCCAAACTCAAAGGCAGCGGTTATGAAAAACGGGTGATCACCACCTTCCGCCCTGACGATGTGGTGGATGCTGACCTTGCTGATTTTGCGTCGAACGTCGCCAAACTGGGCGAGCTGACCGGGCAGGACACCCAAAGCTGGGCAGGTTACCTGCAGGCGCTGCGTATTCGTCGCGCCGCGTTCCGCGACCATGGCGCGACGGCGACCGATCACGGTCACCCAACAGCGAAAACCGCTGATTTGCCTTTAAAAGAGGCAGAAGCCCTGTTTGCCAAATGTCTGGCTGGTACCGCCAGCCAGGACGAAACCGAGTTGTTCCGTGGCCAGATGCTGACCGAAATGGCCGGTATGAGTCTGGAAGATGGCATGACCATGCAAATTCACCCGGGTGCGCACCGCAACCATAACCAGGTGATTTTTGACCGTTTTGGTGCCGACAAAGGCGCAGACATTCCAAGCCCGACCGAATATGTCAGCAACTTAAAACCGCTGCTGCAGAAATATGGCAACGAAGCCGGCCTGAAGATTATTCTGTTTACGCTGGACGAAACCACCTATGCCCGCGAGTTGGCGCCTTTGGCCGGTCATTACCCGGCGCTGAAACTGGGCCCGGCCTGGTGGTTCCATGACAGCCCGGAAGGCATGTTGCGTTTCCGTCATCAGGTCACTGAAACCGCTGGTTTTTACAATACCGTAGGTTTTAACGATGACACCCGTGCGTTCTTGTCTATTCCGGCCCGTCACGATGTGGCGCGTCGTATTGACTGCCGTTTCCTGGCGCAATTGGTGGCCGAGCACCGTTTGAACGAGGACGAAGCCCACCAGTTGGCGCATGACCTGACTTACCGTTTAGCCAAGCAGGCTTATCAGTTATGAGTCGTTTGAGTCGCACTACGGCGCAGGCGCAGTTGCCTGCCTACCTGCAAAATGAAGCGCCGGCCATAGGTCTGGTGCATTTAGGCCCAGGCGCGTTTTTCCGTGGACATCAGGCCTGGTATACCCACAGAGCCATGCAATTGGCTGGCGGCGACTGGCGCATTTGCGCGGTGTCGATGCGAAGTGCCGATGTGGCCGCCGCCTTGCAGCCACAAGATGGCCTTTACTACGTGGCTTCGATGGAACAACAGACCGAACTGGAACTGGTCGGCTCCATTGCCGAAGTGTTGGTGGCACCCAGTCAGTACGGTCAGGTACTGGCGCGGTTAACGGCCGCGCAGTGCCGTTATGTCACTATGACTATTACGGAAAAAGGTTATTGCCTGAATGGCCGTGGTGAGCTGGATTTAACGCTGCCGGTGGTGGCGGCTGACCTGGCGTTGGTGGAAGTGCAGCCGGACGGCTCTGTCAGGGCTGAGTCTGCCATTGGTTTGCTGGTGCAGGCCTTGTTCCTGCGTTATCAGGCCAATTTGCCGCTGCTGACCTTAATGAGCTGCGACAACCTGACCGACAATGGCCACAAACTCAAAGCAGCCGTACAAAGCTTTGCTGCGCATGCATTGGCCTACCGCGAACAGGCGGGTTTCCTGGCGGCGTTACAGCAACTGATTTGCCCTTGTTCTATGGTCGACAGCATTACACCGGCCACCGACGATGCGTTGCGTGAGCTGGTGCAGCAGCGCACCGGCTTGACCGACGCCTGGCCTGTTAAGCGCGAAGCCTTTGTGCAGTGGGTGGTAGAAGATGTATTGCCGGCAAATCAACCGGCCTGGCGTCAGGCCGGTGTTATTTTTACGCCGGACGTCACCGCCTTTGAAAAAGCCAAACTGCGCTTATTAAACGCGCCACATTCCACCTTGGCTTATCTGGGTTCGCTGCTTGGTCTGGAAACCGTGCTGGATGCGATGTCGCACCCTGAGTTATCCGCATTAGTTAAACAACTGGTGCAGCAAGAAATTTTACCTTCAGTACCGGCACTGCAGGGCCTGGATTTGGCCCAGTACAGCGCCGCTATTTTTCAGCGGTTCTTAAACCCGTCAGTGCGGCATTTGCTGGCGCAAATTGCCTGGGACGGTTCACAAAAACTGCCGATGCGCATTATCCCGGTGATCCTAGACAATTTACAGGCTGGCCGTCCGGTGCGGCTGCTCGCTGTCGCTATTGCCAGCTGGTTGCAGTTTATCCGTCGTCGTGTCTTGCAGCAGCAACTGCCAGAGCCGGTCCCTCTGGTCGACCCGCTGGCGGCGTCATTGCTGGCGATTGCGGCGCAGTGCAGTGGCAAAGCGGCTAACGACGTGCCTCTTTGGTTGGCGCTGGACGCCGTGTTTCCGGCCAGCCTGAGCCAACAGCCGGCATTTGTCACGGCGTTAAGCCGTGCTTATGACCTATTGAACCACCAGTCGGCCACTGATGCTGTGCAGCCCCAATGGAATTTATTACTTAATGGAGATCCTGTATGACCGCTTTGTCCCGCTTGTTAAATGGCTGCCCTTTACTACCGATTATTCAGACTGAAACACCTCAGCAAGCGGTGGACATTGCCGCTGCGCTGGCCCAGGGTGGGGTAAGTGCGGTGGAAGTGGTGCTGCGCACCCCAAAAGCACTGGATGCCATCAGCGCCATTCGTTCGGCTTTGCCTTCGGTACTTGTTGGCGCTGGCACAGTGCTGAACGCGGCACAGGCGCAGGATTGTAAAGATGCCGGTGCCCAGTTTCTGGTCAGCCCGGCGTCTACGCCGGCTTTATTGCAAGCGATGATCGACACCGGACTGCCGTTGGCACCGGGGGTGTCTACCGTGTCTGAAATGGCGATGGCCCATGAGATGGGATTGAATGAACTGAAGTTTTTTCCGGCCAACTTAAGTGGCGGTACTCCTATGCTGAACGCAGTGCGCAGCATATTGCAGCAGGTGCGTTTCTGTCCGACTGGTGGTATCAGCGCAGCGAATCTGACAGAGTATCTGAGCTTGCCCAATGTGTTTGTGGTGGGCGGCAGCTGGCTGACACCAGCCGATCTGGTGAAAGCCGGTGATTACACGGCTATTACGGCGCTGACTGCCGAGTCAGTGCGTCTGGCCAACGTCTGTCTGGCCGAAAAATCTGCGCCTCTGCGCAAATCAGCTTAACAAGGGGAAGTTTATGACGGGTCGGGTCATCGTATTTGGCGAATGCATGGTGGAGTTGTACCAACTGGTGGAAAACGTCTACCACCAGAATTTTGCCGGTGATGTATTTAATACCGCCGTGTATTTAAAGCGGATGAACCCGGCTGTGCAGGTCGACTTTTTTACCGCTGTAGGCACTGATCTGATCAGCGATAAATTGCTGGCGGCGGTGGAAGCGGAGAAACTGGGCAGCAGTCTGATGCTTCGTAGCAAAACTGCCCGGCCAGGACTTTATATGATCAACACCGACTGTTTCGGCGAGCGCAGCTTTGTGTACTGGCGCGACAGTTCGGCAGCCAAGCAAACCATAGCTTTGTACCAGCAGCAACTGACGCTTGGCAAACTCAGCAGCAGTGACTGGTTTTATTTCTCCGGCATCAGCCTGGCGATTTTGCCGGACGCTGACCGTGAATCACTGTTTGGCCTGTTGGCTGAACTGAAAGCGGCAGGCGTGAAAGTAGCCTTTGACCCGAATTACCGCCCTGCGTTGTGGCGCAGTGTGGACGACTGCAAAGCGGCTTTTGTGCGCGCTTATGCGTTATCCGATTTGGCGTTGCCTGGGCTGGACGACCACAAGGTGTTGTTTAATGCCCAGAGTATCGACGATGTGGTGGCGCAGCTGGCAGAGCTGGGTGTGGCCGAAATCGTGGTGAAAAATGGCAAAGACGGCGCGACGGTGCGCACCAGTGCTGACAGCTTCCATATGCCTGCTGTGACAGTGAAAAAAGTGGTGGATACCACAGCGGCCGGTGACTCCTTTAATGGTGGTTATCTGGCAGCCCGTCTGGCGGGTAAAGACGCTAAAGCCGCCGCCCGACTGGCTGCAGCGCTGGCCGCTTTTGTAGTGGAGCATACAGGCGCAATCGTTAGCCATGACAATTTCCGTGCTTTTACGCAGCGCTATAGCCTGAATTAGGTAGCAAAAAATGGAGCTGGCCTGACTATAACAATAACGCCAGCAACCCAGCCTGGGTTCGCAATTCACCTATTGCGAAAAGGAGCTTTTATGTCTGATTTAACCCATTTGTTTCCGACCGCCGCTGAGCTGGCGGCTGAATTCCCGCAGCCAGTTGCGCTCGAGCAGCGGCATTATCTGGTGGCTGGTGCATTGCAGCAATGGCCGGGGGAACTGGCTCCTGTGGTCAGCCCGGTGTGCGTGCGTGATGCACAGAGCCACACCCTGAACCCGGTGATCCTGGGCGCGACCCCGCTGATGGACAGCGCCGCAGCCTTGCAGGCGTTGGATGCCGCAGTCAAGGCTTATGATTTGGGCCGCGGCCATTGGCCGACGCTGCCGGTGCTGGAACGCATCCGTCATATTGAAGCGTTTCTGGCGGCCATGCTGAAACAGCGGGACGCCGTGATCCGGCTGCTGATGTGGGAAATTGGCAAAAATACAGCAGATGCCAGCAAAGAGTTTGACCGTACCTGTGACTACATTCGTGACACAGTGCAGGCGATGAAGTTGCAGGACAGAGCCGATAGCCACTTTGTCAGCGAGCAGGGCGTGTTAGGTAAAATCCGCCGGGTACCGCTCGGTGTAGTGCTTTGTATGGGGCCTTTTAACTATCCGCTGAATGAAACTTTTACCACCCTGATCCCGGCCTTGATGATGGGCAACACTGTGGTATTTAAGCCCGCCAAATACGGGGTCTTGCTGATTGAACCTCTGCTGCAGGCTTTTGCCGATTGTTTTCCTGCCGGTGTTATTAATGTGATTTATGGCCGTGGCCGTGAAACTGTGGGTGCGCTGATGGAAACCGGCAAAGTGGATGTGCTGGCCTTTATCGGTACCAATAAAGGCGCCAGCGACTTAAAACGTCTGCACCCTAAGCCGCACCGGCTGAAAGCTGTGTTGGGCCTGGATGCGAAAAACCCAGCCATAGTGCTACCTTGCGCTGATTTAGCCGCAACGGCCAAAGAAATTATTGCCGGGGCTTTGAGCTTTAACGGCCAGCGCTGTACGGCGCTGAAAATCATTTTTGCGCCGCGCCAGCAGGTGGAGGCGTTGCTGCCGTTGCTCAGTGCAGAAATCAATAAATTGCAGTTGGCGATGCCTTGGCGTGCCGGTGCGCAAATTACCCCAATGCCGGAGCCTGGTAAAACCGCGGCCATGCGGGCGTTGATTGAGGATGCACTGGCAAATGGTGCGATAGTGCAGAACCCGGGCGGTGGCGATCTGGCCGGGCCTTTAATGAAGCCGGCTTTGCTGTACCCGGTTAACCCGGGCATGCGGCTGTACCAGGAAGAGCAGTTTGGTCCATTGGTGCCGCTGGTGCCGTACGACGATATCAGCGAAGTGATTGATTACGTCATTCACAGCAACTTTGGCCAGCAGTTGAGTATTTTTGGTCAGGACGGTGCGGCCATCGGGCCTTTGGTGGACTTATTTGCCAATCAGGTGGGCCGGATCAATATCAACAGCCAGTGTCAGCGCAGCCCGGATTCCTTTCCTTTTACCGGCCGCAAGGACTCTGCTGAAGGCACCTTGTCGGTACAGGATGCGCTGCACCAGTTTTCAATTCCGACCCTGGTGGCGATTAAAGGCACAGAGCAGGGCATAGCGCTGGTGCGGGATATGGTGCAACAGCGTCAGTCCGGTTTTCTGGCAACCGATTTCTTGTTCTGATCCAGCGCTGCCCTGCCGTGATTCTGCCGGCAGGGGGATCTTTTTTTAATGGGATTAGTATTTCGCTTATTTGCTACCGGTGGCAATGGGGCGAAATGTTGTAGTCAGACGGGGACTCAGCCTGCTCACACCGACCCTACGGGGAAACAAAAAACAATTTTAATAAAGAAACAACAGGGAATTAAACATGACGAACAAAGCTTTTCTTCCGGGCAAGCTTAGCCTTGCTATTTGGCTGGCGCTGGGCAGTGGCTCCGTAGTAGCGCAGCAACAGCAGGAGACCAAAACCGCGACAGAGCAGGATGTCGAAGTGATCCAGGTGTCAGGTTACCGCGGCAGTCTGAGCCTGGCCTTGTCGGCCAAACGTGAAGCGGTTGGCAGTAAAGAAACCATTCTGGCTGAAGACTTGGGTAAATTTCCGGACCTGAACGTGGCCGACAGCCTGGCCCGTATTCCTGGTGTGGCTATTGAACAGGACGCCGGTGAAGGCCGTCAGATCAGTTTACGTGGTCTGGGCGCCACTTTTGTCAAAACCACCATCAACGGCATGGAGTCAGCTTCTGCTGGTGCCGCAACAGACGCTTCGGGCGGCGCCAATAAAAGCCGGGCTTTTGACTTTAACGTCTTTGCCTCTGAGCTGTTTACCCAGATTGATGTGAATAAAACCGTGGCAGCTGAGCTGGAAGACGGCGGTATTTCCGGCAATGTGAACCTGCAGACAGCACGGCCTTTCCAGTACCAGGACAGCAAGTTCGCGTACAACCTGAACGCCCGGTACAACGACGTGGCGGAAGAAGTCACCCCGCGTGGCTCGTTGATGTTCAGTCAAAACTGGGACAACAAATTTGGTGTGCTGGTATCGGCAGCGTATTCGGAAGGTCTGGTGCAAAGTGAAGGCGCGACTACAGTGCGCTGGTCGGTGAATAACCCGTCCTGGGTGAAGGATTCGGCTGACAATCTGCTGACCGCAGCACCAGTCACTCAGCTCAGCCCAAAAGGAGTCTATACCAATGAAAATATGGAAGGCATCTGGCTGCCGCGTATTCCCCGGTATTCCATCTTCAACAAACAACAAGACAGGTTAGGTCTGACCGCAGCGTTTCAGTATCAGCCGACCGACGATTTACTGCTGAACCTGGATGTTCTGCAGGCCAAACTCGACAGTACCATGGATGAGTTCCAGTACTCCGCCTTGCTGCGTGGCAACGTCAGCAGTAAAACCAGTATCTACGCGGAGAACCTGCTGGTGGATGCCAATAACACCCTGGTGGCCGCAACCTTGTCTGGCGTACCTATTCGTTCTGAGGCGCGGCAGGATGTGTCCAACTCCGACTTTAATCAGATGACTTTCTCCGGTGACTGGCATGCAACAGATGCACTGAAAATCAGTTTCCTGGCCGGGACAGGTAAATCTGATCTCGATATTCCTTACCAGCGAACCTTTGGTCTGGACAGCTTTAACTCGACTTTCGCCTACAGCTACGACAGCTCAATTGACCCGATCAGCCTGCTCAGCCAGACCGGCAGCAGTATTGGTTCGGCCAGCATGAACATGAATATGCCGTCTTTTGCTTTTGCGCCAGCGCAGGCCTTTGGTGGCAGCTACAGCAAAGAGCAGCTGCAACAACTGATGCTGGACCCAAGCTTGTACAGCCTGGGCCTGGTGCGTAACCGCAGCCAGCAGATTAACAGCGAAAACAATAACTTCTCATTGAATTTTGCCTATGAACTGAATGACGAACTGACGCTGAAGTGGGGCCTGAACCACCGTACCTTTAAAACCGCTAACGTGCAGTATGACAATGGCTGGAAAGTGCTGAACACCAGCACCAATAAAACCAGTGGTGATGCGGCAGAAGCACTGGTGCAAAAGCTGCCTGCTGCTGAACGGGCTGGTGCCTTATTTGGCATCTCTCTGGCAGACGCCGGTCAGCATTTTGGCAACGCGGCGTCAATTCCGGGCAACTCCACGCTGGATTCCAACAGCTGGTTAACCACCGACTACCAAAAGGTGTACAACGCCTTCTCGGCGGCTGACTTCTTTGTGGCGAAGCAGCGTTACAACGCCACTTACGACATTGAAGAAAAAGTGTCAGGGGTTTTTGTGCAGTTGGATTTTAAAACTGAACTGGCCGGTAAAGAGCTACGCGGTAATATTGGTGGCCGTTACCTGGATAACGAAAACACTTCAGGCATTGTCAATCTGGACCATATCTACGCCGACGGTTACACCGCTGGCCGCGGTGCGGGCGCAGATTTGGCGGATGGTTACGGCTGGCGGTACACCAATAGCAGTAACAAAGATTTTCTGCCCAGTTTAAACCTCGCCTATGATCTGACTGAAGACGTCGTCGCCCGTCTGAGTCTGGCCAAAGCTATTACCCGGCCAGCTATTGCAGACCTGGCGTCCGCCATTAAAGTGAATACGCCGGATTCGAAAGATCCGACGGCCACCATCGAAATGGGCGCAGGCCCCACCTTGATGCCGTATGAATCTGACCAGATCGATCTGGCGCTGGAATGGTACTTTGACGACGAAGCACTGCTGGCTCTGTCGGTGTTTTATAAAGACATTACCGGCTTGTCAAAAGGCACCACCTCACAGGTGTTCAGTCGTGAACAACTGTCACAGCTGGGCATCGACTTAGGCGACACAGACCCGGCGACTGTAACCTGGGAAGTGACACAACTGATGAATACGCCGGCTGAAGGCGTGCGGGGCGCTGAATTTATTTATCAGCAACCGTTCAGCTTCCTGCCGGAACCCTGGAACCATTTTGGTATTCAGAGCAACCTGACCTGGATTGATTACATGAAAGATCTGGCGGACCCATTAACTGACGTGACCCTGAGTTTGCTGGCTGAAGAAACCTCACGCCTGGCCTATAACACCACCTTGTATTACGAGCATGGCGATTTCAGTGCCCGTTTTTCCTGGAACTTCCGCGAGCGTTATATCAAGGAATATCTGGATAAATACAAAGACGAAGGTAACTTCGGTCGTGGTTATGAAGACAAAGGTCAGTTGAATTTCTCATCGCGCTACAAAGTGAGCAAAAACCTGTCGGTGAGCTTTGAGGCGATTAACCTGACCAACGCCGCGACTGAGCAGTGGAGTGATGTTTATACTTCCCGTCCGGTGGAGTATTTGCTGACCGGCCGTCAGTTCCTGGTAGGTGTGCGGGGGACCTTCTGATGATCCGTTGCAGTGGATTGCTTCTGCTGCTATTGGGGAGCCCCGTCTGGGGCTCTTCGTACTGGCAGGATCAACCCTTAACTTCAGCCTGGCAGCAGTATTTGCAGCAATCGGAGCAGTTGAAACTGCAGGACCAGCAGCAGCTGCAGCAGGAGCTGAAAAGCCTGGGCTTGTCGAAACCGCTGAAAGCCAGCCATGCGAAAAACTTTGGTCTGGAGGCGATTGGGTCGACGGCAGATCTGATGGCGGTGCTGAGTTACCAGACGCCAAGTGGCGGCTGGAGCAAAAGAACCGACATGAGCCAGCCGCGCGCAAAAGGGCAGTGGGCAGGGTCTGAACCTGGTTATATTCCGACATTCGACAATGGTGCCACCAGCAGTCAGATGCGCTGGCTGATGCAGTATTTCCCACAAGCGACTGCCGCCCAGCAACAGCAAATCCGCCAAAGCCTGGGCAATGCACTGCAGTTTATGCTGCAGGCGCAATTTCCTAACGGCGGCTTTCCGCAGAATTACCCGCTCAGAGGAGGCTACCATGACGCCGCCACCCTGAACGACCATGTGATGGCGGACCTGTTAACCCTGCTGTGGGACATTAGTGAGTCGGCTCTGTTTAGTAGCGAGCAACAGCAGCAGGCCCGCGAGGGTTTTGGGCGCGGTGTGCAGTTTTTGGTGAAGTCTGTGGTGGTGCTGAATGGCCGGCCGACGGTCTGGGCTGCTCAGCACCATCCGCTGACGCTGGCACCTGTAGCCGCACGTAAGTTTGAGCAGGTCAGTCTGGTGAGTACCGAAAGCGCCAAGTTGCTGGCGTTGTTGCTGGAGAAAGCCAGTGATCAGCCTGGTGTAGTGAAGACTTTGTGTTATGGCGCTTTATGGCTGCAGCAGCATCAGATCAAAGACAAAAAATGGCAACGCACCGCCACCGGCTCGTCTTTAGTTGATGCCAAAGGCCAGTTGCTCTGGGCGCGCTTTTACAGCCTGACTGACGAAAAACCGGTGTTTTTTGACCGTGATGGTCAAACATACTCTGATGTCAACCAATTATCACTGGAGCGGCAACAAGGCTATGGCTGGTATCAGTCGGAAGGCAAACCCTTTTTGAAAGCCTGGGCCAAAAGGCCCGAACTGCAGCAACAGTGTGCCCCAAGCCAACAGGAGCTGTCGGATGCGACTAAAACTCCTTAACTGGCTCTGGTTAGTCAGCGGCGCGGCTCTGGCTGGCAACCCACTGCCTCTGGGTGAGCAACTACGGGTGGCAGACCCCTCCGCTCATGTCTGGCCCGATGGTCGGTTGTACCTGTACACATCGCATGACCTGGAATGCCAACAAGACTTTTATATGCAGGACTGGCTGGTTTTTTCAACGTCTGACTTGCAGCACTGGACTGCGCATGGTCCGGCGCTTGATTTAAAGGCTGTCAGCTGGGCGGATAACTACGCCTGGGCACCGGACGCCGCCTATAAAAACGGCAAGTACTACCTGGTGTTCCCTGCTGGCACCGGCGTAAAGAACCGCAGCCAGCCGGAAAAAAGTACGAAATGGATGGGTATAGGCGTTGCGGTCAGTGACAACCCGGCCGGGCCCTTTAAAGACGCGATTGGGGCGCCACTGTGGCGCACTCCTTATGCCAACGATCCCAGTCTGTTTATTGATGACGACGGCCGCAACTGGCTGTATTTCCACGGCCGTGACTTTGATTATTATGTGGTGGAGCTGGCGGACGATTTACTCAGCACCAAAGGCGACTTTATCAAAATGGATATGGGCGGGTATGAGCCCAAAATGGAAGGCCCCTGGGTGTTTAAACGCAATGGTCTGTATTACTTCACCATGCCGGAAAACAACAGATCGCTGGCGTATTACACCGCCACATCGCCAACCGGACCCTGGACTTACAAAGGGGTGTTTATGGCGCAGGAGGGGGAAAACAATAACCATCACTCCATAGTGCAGTACCAGGGCCAATGGCTGCTGTTCTACCACCGCTGGCTGCAAAGTGCCGACTCGGCCTGTGGCAAACAACGCCAGGTGGCTGCTGAGTACCTGCAGTTTGATCTGCAAGGGCTGATTTTGCCGGTAAAACGCACTGAACAAGGGCTGAAAGGGTTTGCTGCTCAGAAGTAAAAGCGGGCATTGATGCCCGCTTTGCGTTATTACATAAAGAGTTGTGACGACTTAAAAATACGTCAGCCAGGGCTTCAGGTGTTTTTCCCTGTGTTTGTACTGTGCAAACCACTGGGTCGGTTTGTACAGCGCCAGGGGCAACAGGATGGCAAAGGCCCAGATTAAGTAATAAGAATCCACGCCAAATCTGTCGCCCTGGTTCGCGCCGAAAACAGCGTAACAAAGGCTGTAGCAAAGCAAAATGACATACAGATGCAGCAGATAAATAAACATTGGTGCTGAGCCAAATACGGTCAGGGCTCTGATGAATCTATTGTCCAGAGATTCAAACAAGCAAAGCAGTAACAAACCTGTGCCTATGGTAATCAGCAGGAAATCTAAGGACGGCGGGTACTTGGTAAAGTTAAAAAACGCCATCAGAGTCAGCAGTGTGCTTTGCTGGCTTTCCCAGGGCAAGCTTTCGCCATAGAGATTGAAGCCCCGCAACACCAGCAGCAGTGCATAACAGCCCAGGCCTAAACTCAGTAGCAGTTTTTTGCGGTTTTCCGGCGAGCGGCTCTGTGCATATAAAGGCCCGGCAAAATAGCCAACCAGAATGACCCCTATCCATGGCAACACCGGATACGACACCCGGATGGTGAAAGGCCCTGTATCGGTCAGGTAGCCTCTGTCATGCATCAATGTCCACAAGTTGTAGCCCCATTCATCGGGTGTGAAATGCACTGGGGACAGCAGGTTATGCCCAATCACAATGGCAAAACCCAGCAGGCCAACCAGCCAATAATTCAGTTTGCTAAGCACTGCAAGCGCCAGCATACAGAGGCCGATAGCCCAGATCACCTGCAGGAAAATAGTGCTGATGGAGCCGGCCCACACCAGATAAACCGCTGTCAGTTCCAGCACAATTAAAAACAAACCACGTTTAGCCAGAAAGCGGCTTGGTGAACGAAAGGCTTGGTTGGCCGGATGAGCATAGAGCCAGGCCGATAGCCCGGTTAAAAACACAAACATAGGCGCACAAAGATGTGCCAGATAGCGGGAGAAATACATCGCAGGCGAGGTCTGTGCCAAATCCATCGGATCCAGAATGGGAATATGCAGCGCAAAGCGTTCTTTAATGTGGTCCAGCATCATAAAAATAATGATTAAACCGCGCATCGCATCTATCGACAGGATACGTTTGGTCTGGTTTTGGGCGGCAGCCGGATCGGGTAAAGTCATAGTGTCTTTAGAAACCATAACGCACACCCACACGGTAGCTGCGTGGTTCACCCGGCACTGTCCACAGCGCTGAATAGGAGTTCAGCACATAATTTTTATCGAACAGGTTGTCGATATTCAACTCCAGCTGCCAGTTGGCATCAAGTTCAGTGTGTAAAAACAGATGGGTCAGGCTGTAGGATGGCAGCAGATAAGACGGCTGTACTGAATCACCCAGGCGTTCACTCTGGTAGCGCCAGCGTACGCCGGCATTATGGCTGAAACCCAAGGCAGCGAAATGCTGGTTCAGCGCCAGGCTTGCCGTGTGTTTTGGCACGTTGACCAGGCGGCTGCCTGCCGGAATTTCCACGCCCCAGTCCAGACTCAGCGCATTGTTTAAAGTGCGGGTATCTAGCCAGGCGTAAGACAGGTCCAGCTTTAAATCCTCAGTCAGCGGGTAGCTCAGGTCCAGCTCAACCCCTGTGCTTTGTGCTTCACCCAGCGGTGCAGCAAAACCGACGTTGATTGGATCTGAGGTCAGAATATTGGTTTTGGTGCCGTCAAATACAGCTAAGGTCCAGCTGGCGCCGTCTTGATGCCACTTCAGACCCATTTCTTTTGAGCGGCTGCTCTCCGGGTCGAAACCACGGCCCAGATAATCGGCACCACTCAGGGGCAAAAAGCCTTCGGAATAGCTGGCATACCACTGCAAATGTGGGGTGACGTCATAAACCAAACCTAAACGCGGGCTGCGCTCGGTAAAGGATTTATCCGCAAAGGTAGCGTTTACCTGCTCTTCAAGGCTTTGTTTCACCTTATCCAAACGCAGGCCAATTAACAGCTGCCAATCCTGATGCAGGCGGATAATGTCCTGTATATAGACGCCATAAGCTTTCTGATGCTCTAAATTGGCATACAGTGGGTTGACTGTGCCTGGCACCGCGACGCCATACTGCGGGTTAATAATATTTATGGCATAACTGCCTTTGGCGCCACGGTAACGGCCCAGATAGTTATACAAGTCATAGTCATAGCCATCAGCACCCAGCATCAGGTTATGCTCCAGCCCCAGCAGTTGCAGGCTGCCGCTGATTTCGGCCCGTACTGATAAATCTTCTGACCAATAATCACGGAAACGGCGCTGCCGGGTCAGGGTTTGGCCGTCGTCATAAATTGACTGACGGGCGACCGCCAGTTCTGCGTCTGAAGAAAAACCAGACAGATCGGAATCGCGGTAACTGATGCCAGCGTTAAAGGCCCAACCGTTGGCCAGATCCTGCTGAAACGTGAGCTGGTGGCCGCGGGCGCTGATTTCGGTCGGGCCGTCAGTGGGTTCCCCCAGATAACGTTCGCGTGGCAGGCTGTCAAAATTGTTATTCAGCACCACCAAACCACGGTCAAACAATTGAGATTGTTCCAGGTATTCAAATTCATACAACAAAGAGCTGTCTGAATTGATTTGCCAAAGCAGCGATGGGGTGATCACTTTTTTGTCTGAATTCACATAGTCGCGGAAGCTGCCGTAATCCTGCACTGCGCCATTGACCCGAAATGCCAAATCCTCGGAAAGGCCCGTTGTATAGTCGGCTTCGACCCGGTTTTGCTCAAAACGGCCATGGCTGGCTTTGATATAGCCCTGGGTATCAAAGGCGGGTTTACGGGTGACAATATTAATGGTGCCACCAGGCTCAGAGCGGCCATAGAGTGCAGAGCCGGGGCCTTTTAAAATTTCGACGTATTCGACATTGGATAAATCGCGGTGACCACTAAAACCCCGGCCACCATTAAAGCCATTGATCAGGTAACCTGATGGCATGTTTTCGTTGCCCGGAAAACCGCGCAATGAATAGCTGTCCCATAAACCACCGCCATTGTTTTGCCGGGCAATACTGGCCGAATTGTCGAGTGCATCCTGAAAGCGCGTCAACGCCAGTTGGTCAAACTCATCGCGTGACAACACATCAATGGCCTGAGGCAAATGCTCGGCTGGCACATTGCCACGGTAAGCCTGGTGATGATGAACCTGAATATGCTCAACAGAGGTTTCAGCTGCACTGACAAGAGCAGGAAATAACAACAAAGTGGCGATGGGAGTTAAACGGGGCATGCTGGTTCCTGAGACGACTTAACACGAAATTTTTGTGATAATATCACAAATAATGTGTGATAGTGTTACATGTTTTGCGATAAGCCCAGGTCAGAGAGGGTTCTGCTGCAGTTTGGCGAGTTAAGTTACAAAGGTTAACATTTTGTGTATTTTTATTTAATGCTGATTCTGGCAGACTAAATCGGTCTGAATGGATCGAACTAGCGCATCAGACCTTTTAAGCTGCCCTGTTGGCAGCTTTTTCTTTTCTGGCTGGCGGCGACCGATTTTCTTCTGACGAATTTGTTGAGTTTCCGGCTTCATCCCTCACTATGTGATTATCTCTGCTGAAAATCTGGGTTTACTCCTAAACATCTGCAGTGAAAATGCGGTTTATTTATAATTTTAGTTAAAACTAATAAATATTAACTTATTGAAAATTAACTACTAAAAAGTAGTATTTTTTATTTGTGATAATTTGGTACTGATTTTTTCTGCTAAAGCCCATAGATAACCAGCAAAGATCTGTTATCTTGAAAAAAGCTGATTTGAAACGGAGGGCGCGCCTTGGATGCAATTACCATCAATAATCTGTTACTGATTGGTGCTTTGCTCGTGGCGGCCAGCATTATGGTCAGCTCAGTCGCCAGTAAAATTGGCGTGCCGATCCTGGTGATCTTTCTGGCTGTAGGCATGCTGGCCGGAACCGATGGCCCGGGAGGCATCGAATTCAGTGATTATTCGCTGGCCTATCTGGTCAGTAACCTGGCCCTTGCCGTTATTCTGCTCGACGGTGGTATGCGTACCAACGTGAAAACCTTCCGTGTCGCGCTGTGGCCCTCTTTATCTTTAGCGACTTTAGGTGTCGCCATCACCGCCGGTTTGACCGGTCTCGTCGCGGCCTGGCTGTTTAACCTGGAATTGATTGAAGGCTTGCTGATAGGCGCTATTGTGGGCTCCACCGACGCCGCTGTGGTGTTTAACCTGCTCAATGGCAAAGGTCTGAACGAACGGGTGGGCTCAACACTGGAAATTGAATCCGGCACCAATGACCCGATGGCAATGTTCTTAACTGTCACTCTGATTGCGATGATTGCCGAAGGCAAAAGCAGCTTCGATTTGATGATTCTGGTCAATCTGGTGCAGCAATTCGGCGTCGGCATTCTGCTGGGGCTGGGCGGTGGCTGGATGATGCTGCAGTTGATTAACAGGCTGGAGATCGCCGACGGTCTTTACCCTTTGCTGGCGGTCAGTGGTGGCATTTTGCTGTATGCGGTGTCTGGTGCTGTTGGTGGCAGCGGTATTATGACGGTCTATGTGTTGGGGTTGATGCTTGGCAATAAACCTATCCGCAACCGCCATGGTATTTTGCATATGTTTGATGGCCTGGCCTGGCTGAGCCAAATCGGTATGTTCCTGGTGCTTGGCTTGTTGCTGACGCCATCAGAGCTTTTGCCTATCGCGATTCCTGCACTGATTTTGTCGTTGTGGATGATCTTCTTTGCCCGGCCTTTGTCGGTTTTTGTTGGCTTATTGCCATTTCGCAGTTTTAAGCTCAAAGAGCGGTTATTTATTTCCTGGGTTGGCTTACGGGGGGCTGTGCCGGTGATCCTGGCTGTGTTTCCGCTGATGGCCGGGTTGGACCATGCCCATCTGTTTTTTAATGTGGCGTTTTTTATCGTGCTGGTGTCTTTGCTGGTGCAAGGCACCACTTTGGGTTTTGCCGCGTACAAAGCCAAAGTGGTGGTGCCGCCCATGCCGATGCCAGTGTCGCGCTCTGGCATCACAGTGCATTTAACCAGTCAGTGGGAGATCTTTGTCTACAAACTGGGTGCGGAAAAATGGTGCATTGGCGCTGAGCTGCGCGAGCTGAATATGCCGGACAACACCCGTATCGTCGCCTTGTTCCGCGAGCAGATGTTATTGCACCCAAGCGGCAGTACCAAATTGCTTGAAGGTGATATTCTCTGTGTGATGGCGCACGATGCCGACTTGCCAGTATTGGGGCGGATGTTCAGCGAAACGCCACAGCGCAACTTCGATTTTGGCTTCTTCGGCGACTTTATGATTGAAGGTAACGCCAGGTTGACCGATATGGCGCTGTTCTACGCCTTGGATCTGACAGGAATGGATAAATTTGACAATATAGGTGACTTGCTGACAGAACTGGTGGGTGGTAAACCCGTGGTGGGCGATACTTGCCAATGGAGCAATATGCTCTGGACCATAGCCGAGCTGGACAACGGCAAGGTGAAAAAAATAGGTGTCAAACCTCTGGACGTGGCCTGATGAAACACTATGTTGTTGCTGTGTTACTGAGTTCTTTATTGCTGGCCTGTACTGAGCCAGAGCCTGAATTCCACTGGCCTGCCGGGGCAAAAGCTGCTGTCAGCCTGTCTTATGATGATGCGCTGCTTAGTCAGTTGCAGCATGCAGTACCGGCGCTGAATAACGCAGGTATCAAAGCCAGCTTTTACCTGCCGACCCGCTTTCCTGTGTTTCAGCAGCATCTGTCTGAGTGGCAGCGGTTGGCGGCACAAGGGCATGAGCTTGGCAATCACACCGCCAGTCACCCATGCCAGGCGCAAGGCCGGCCTTGGGTCACCCCAGAGCAGGATTTAAACCGGCGTACCGTGGCGCAAATGCAACAGGAGTTGCAGGAGGCGCATCAGGCGTTAAAAGCGCTGGATGGCCAGCCGCAGCGTACTTTTACCCCACCTTGTTTTGATTCTCAGGCGAAAGATGGTCACTATTGGGCGCAGTTGCCCGAGTTTCTGCTGGCGGCGAAAACCAATCAAATAGCGCAATGGACCAGTCAAAATGGTGCCAGGGTACCCAATCTGTTTTTGGTAGTAGAGCAACAAGGTCTGGCTGATATTCTGGCGTTTTTGCAGCAGGCTGCCGAGCAGGGGGCGGTGGCAAACTTGCTGTTTCATGGCGTAGGGGGTGACCATATGGCGGTATCAGTAGCCACCCATCAGGCGATACTGGATTACCTGAACGAGCACAAATCCATCTACTGGACAGACACTTACCTGCATATTCAACAGTATTTACAACAAGGCAGGCTGCCAGCTGCAGTGCCTGCCGGTTAACTCAGGCTGATTAGCCCAGGCTGGTGTCCAGCACCATCATCAGCGCAAAACCTGCCATCAGCCCCAGAGTAGCAGAGGTCTGATGGCCATTTCTGTGGGTTTCCGGGATCACTTCATGCGACACCACAAAAATCATTGCACCTGCCGCCAGGCCCAGCCCTATAGGGTAGGCCAGCGCAAAACCGCTGGATAACCCCACGCCCATCAAGGCGCCCAGCGGCTCTAATACGCCGCTGGCGGCAGCGACCAGCACAGCAAAGCCAGGTTTAAAACCAGCAGCGCGTAAGGACAAGGCCACCGCCAGACCTTCCGGGATATCCTGCAAGGCAATGGCAGTTGCCAGAGGCAAGCCGACACTCATATCGCCAGAGGCAAAGCTGACGCCAACGGCCATGCCTTCCGGCAGGTTATGCAGCGCTATCGCAAATACAAAAAGCCAGATGCGGTCGCATTTTTGGTAACCCGGGCCACAAGGGCCGGTTTTGTCATGTTCATGCGGGGTGAAGGCATCCAGACCCAACATCAGCAGCACACCTAGTGTCATACCCGCCACCACCACTAAGGCCCCTAAGGCATCACTTTGCAATAAAGACGTGCCGGCTTCGATGCCTGGCAGTATTAAAGAGAACGCGCTGGCGGCTAACATCATGCCGGCGGCAATCCCCAGCAGGCTGTCTTCCAGCGCAGCATTCAGCTGGCGTAAAAATAACGCGGGCAAAGCGCCAAGCGCGGTAGCGACAAAACCTGCGCTGCCACCCAGCAGCGCCAGTTTCAGGTTGTTGCTGCTGGGGCTGTTGGATAAATGCAGCAGGCTTTGGCCAAGCAATAGTAACACGGCCAGCATGGCGACAGCCAAACCGGCAGCCGCCAGTTTGTGTTCGCGCAGGTGGCTGCGAAATTCAGGCCACCAGCTTTGGCTGTTCAGAGAAATTGAGGTAGGTGAATTCATCGGCAGACTCCTGTTGCACTGAGTCCCAGTAAAACCTGTTGGGGACTCCAGTGCAACAGCAGTAGGCTGAGATTAATCGCTTGTTGTGTTCAGGAAAAACGATACAAGCTATTGCGGCTGATAAAAACCGCCCTGCAGATCACGGAAGCAGGGACTGTACTGAGCCGGACTGACGCAGGCGGCTGGCGCCGTATTGCCGCGTAACATGCTGAACCACTGGCCGTCCGACAACTGCAGCAGAATGTCACTGATGCCCGCTTTGTCGTCACTGCTGGCGCGGCAGAACAGCAACTCAACATGGCGGCCATGGTCGCAAAGCAGCAGGCTTTGTGGCTTTTCTTCGGCACCACCAAAGGCCACCAGCTGAGCTGGGTTTTGCAGGCCGGTCTGGCTGCCGTCGGCAAAAAACACCAGCAAGTGTTGGTAATACATCACATAACTCTGCACATCCTGATGGCTGCCTCTGTCCAGTGGAAAGACTTTGTCGAGGAAGGCTTTGGAATAATCCAGGATCTGACGGCGGTGCATCACATTGAATTCCGCAATCATCTGGCACTGTTGCTGGAAAGGCTGCTCCATTTGGGTCAGGGCTGTATTGTTCATTTTTTGTTCCTCGTTTTTTCTGTGTAGGGTGGTCACACCAGTTGTCACTGTGTGAAAAACAGTCTAGTCTGAAAATCTGACAAATTTCACAATAAAAACTTCACACTGTGAATTTTACAAAATGAGCCAATCCAGCCTGAGCCGACAGTCACACTTTTTGGGCACTAAAGTGCGCAACTTACGTAAACGTAACCAACTGACGATGGAAGATTTATCCACCCGTTGTGTGCGGATAAGCCCGGAATACGCCCCGTCGGTGTCTTACCTTTCGATGATCGAAAACGGCAAACGTACGCCGTCGCGTGAGATGCTGGACGTGATAGCCCAGGTGTTTCAGAAAGAGCCGGACTGGTTTCTGGATGGCGATGAGCAGCAGCTCGACCTGACTCCGGCCAAATTCAGCAGCAAAGGCGGCGTGTCCGGCATGCCGCTGGAGCCTGGCTTTTTATTTACTCAGGATATTTTACAAATTGCCATCCCGGAGATGCTGTCGCAAACCGGCATCAGCGGCCGCCAGTTTGCTCAGTTGCTGATCCGGGCGCATCAGGAGCATCACCAGAACCACTTTCCCGAGCTGGAAAGGGCTGCAGAGGAGGTTGGACAAAAGCGGATGCCGCTTAGTCTGGACGAGCTGTTGCAGATTTGCCGTCAGCTGGGACTGGAACTGCATTGGTTCAATGAGCCTGCGGCCGAAGTGCTGGATGAGCTGGGGGTACGCAGTCAAAACGTAGCTACGTCGTATTTTTTGCCGCCGAATCAATTGCATCTGAACCTGCTGTTGCAGCAATGGCCAACCCGGCTTAAGTATGAGTTAGCGGTGCACATCGGTCACGCGGTGTTGCATGGCAAAGACAGGGTAAAAAGCACCATGCAGGTGGGGGGCGCGTACGACAGCGAAACCGCCGATACGGCGCAAATGGCGCCGCAGGATATTCTGCAGGCCTGGCGTGATTTTGAATCCAGCTTTTTTGCTGGCGCTTTGCTCTGTCCGAAACAGCCGTTTCGTCAGTTGCTGGACAGAACAGGTTATGCCATCAGCAGCCATGAACTGGCGGGGGTGTCGGCGTCGGTGGCGATGCGGCGGATGACTGCCGTGTCGCCTTACCGGCATTGGCACTATTTCGATGCCTACACGCCGGGCAAGCTGAAAGCGGTGTACCGCGGCAATGGTATTCCGTTGCCCTGGGGCAATATGCGTCAGGTGCCGGACCCTTGCCAGCACTGGGCCGTATTTCGCATGTTCGGCCAGCCGGACACCGGCTCGTCCGCCCAACTGTCGTTGCTGGACGTGCAAGGCAAACCGCGGATTTATTGCTGTGAGTCAACCAAAGTGACTGACATGGCCGGCAATGCGCATGTGCTCTGTGCCGGCGTCGATCTGAACCCCGCAATAGCGGCTCAGGGCATAGACGCCGATGCGATGGCGCTGGAACTCAAACAGCTGTGTGTGACGGCGCAGGGTGGGGTGATGGTGCCAAAAGCGATTCGCAGCACCTTAAATACGGTGGCGAATGTGCTGAATATTCAGTGGGTGCAACGCAGTATGGAAAAACCAGCCCAGCTGATTTGCGCCAGAGGAAGCAGTTGCCCCCGGCAGCCGGGCTGTTATCAGAGTTGTCAGCACAAGGTCTGATCACAGACCTTGTTGCAGTTTCCAGTTTAACTTTTGTTCGGCGAAAAACGGCACTATCGGACTGCCGTCTGGCAGGCTGATTTCAGCTGGTACAGTCCAGTCTTCTTTCACCAGCCTAATGGTGCCGCTGTTGCGTGGCAGGTTGTAAAAATCCGGGCCATAGTGGCTGGCAAAACCTTCCAGCTTGTCCAGACATCCTAATTCTTCAAATACCTGCGCATAAAGCTCAATGGCACTCCAGGCGCTGTAACAACCGGCGCAACCACAGGCCGCTTCTTTTTTGTGACGGGCATGCGGGGCTGAGTCGGTGCCGAGGAAAAAGCGTGAATGGCCAGATGCGACCACAGCACGTAAGGCTTCCTGATGAGTACGGCGTTTTAACACCGGCAGGCAGTAGTTGTGTGGACGAACGCCCCCCACCAGCAGGTCGTTACGGTTCATTAGCAAATGCTGTGGAGTGATGGTGGCTGCCACCCGCTCTGGAGCTGCTTTGACAAATTCAGCCGCGTCGGCGGTGGTGATGTGTTCGAACACCACTTTCAGGCCTGGCACTTTTTCAACAACCTGAGATAAATGCAGGTCGATAAAGACTTTTTCACGGTCGAAAATATCAACATGGCTGTCGGTCACTTCGCCGTGAACCAACAGCAACATCTGTTGCTCAGCCATCACTTCCAGTACTGGGTACAGCTTACTTAAACTGCTGACGCCCGAGTGCGAGTTGGTGGTGGCGCCTGCCGGATACAGTTTGGCTGCCACTACACCGGCAGCTTTGGCTGCTTTGATATCTGCCGCACTGGTTTGGTCGGTCAGATACAGCACCATTAAAGGTTCAAAGCTGCTGTGGGCCGGGCGGGCCGCCAGAATACGTTCTTTATAGGCCATAGCTTCGGCCGCATTTGTCACAGGAGGAACCAGGTTCGGCATGACGATAGCGCGGCGGAAGCAGCGGGCTGTGGCTGCGACCGTTTCTTGCAGCATATCGCCATCACGGAAATGTAAATGCCAGTCGTCAGGGGTCTGAATAGTCAGAGTGGTCACAGTTCTCTCCTCGGGTGGGTGATTACGCCATCAGGGCGGCGCAGTTTAGCATGCTTGCGTCTGGCTGGTGGTGATCCGGCGCGAATTTTCATCTGAAAATCCGGCGCCAAGCGGACCGGTGGGCCACAAAGTTGTTGGTCCGCTGGATGCTGCATGGTCAAAGTCAAATGGAATGAGTTATAGTTTTGATACTTCAGGTTTATTTGCCTTTTTGGAGTACGAATGCAGGGCAACTCATTGCCACATTGGCCGCTGTTAAGACTGAAGCTTTGGTCCTGGCTGCTGCCTTTGTTTTGTTTAGTCTGTGCTCTGCTACTTACTGAATACCAGGCGCGCGAAATCGTCGCCCGTCAACAACATCAACAACTGAAACAGCTGGTCAGTGTGGCGGGGCAGCTGCGCTCCTTTATTGAAGCTGAAGTGAATACACCGCTGTATCTTAGCCTTGGGTTAGCCTCACATGTGAAAGCTACCGGCGGGCACCCGGATCCGAAAGACACCATGTTGTTGTTGTCCAGCTTGCTGGATCAGGGCAAACATATCCGCAATATCGGCATTGCGCCGGACAACGTATTAACGCTGATTTACCCGGTAGAAGGCAATGAGCGTGCACTTGGCATCAACTATACCCAGTTGCCGCAGCAATGGCCGGTGATCCAGCAAATTATCCAGCAGAAAAAAGCCCGCCTGGTCGGGCCCATAGCTCTGGTGCAGGGCGGGACAGGGTTTATTTATCGGGTGCCGGTGTTTCTGAATGACGGCAGTTACTGGGGCATGATCAGCACAGTGCTTGACCTGAACCTGCTTTGGCAAAGTCTGACGCAGCAAAGTAACAGTTATCAGGTGGCGATGGCACTGCGCTATGACGGTGAATCGCAGGCGTTTTTTGGCCGGACAGAATGGTTTCAGGATGCGACTCTGACACTGGATCTGAGCTTACGCGGCGCCCATTGGCAAATGGCTATCCGCTCGCTGGACGGCACCGCCGGTTGGGGCCTGTGGCATTGGCGGCTGGCGGGTGGTTCGGTGTCGGTGATTTTCTGTCTGATGCTTGGCTGGTTATTGTTTTCCTTCCGGCGCAGCTTCGAGTTTTCCGAAGCTTTGCAGGAAACTGAAACCTACAGCAGGCGTATTCTGGATGCGGTATCGGACGTGATTATCACCACCGACCTGCAAGGGCGGATAGAACGGATGAACCAGGCTGTCACAGTGGTGTTTGGCTACCTGCAACCTGAATTGCTCGGCAAGGATTTCGCTATCTTGTTGCAAAGCGGGGAATCCGGCTGGCACGAAGGGCAATTGCCTTTGCAGGAAAGCATAGGGGTGCGCAAATCCGGCGAGCTTTTTGCGATGGAGTTGTCCCGGCGGGAAACGGAGAGGGCAGGTCAGCGCCGCTATGTCTGGTTATTGCGTGATATTTCAGAGCGCAAAGAAGTGGAGCAGCTGAAAGACGAATTTGTTTCGACAGTCAGCCACGAATTGCGCACGCCACTGACCTCTATTAACGGTGCTTTAGGCCTGGCGTTAGGCGGAGTGTTAGGCCCGTTGACGGATAAACAGCAGCATATGCTGTCGCTGGCGGAGCAAAACAGCCGGCGGCTGGCGCATTTAATTAATGACTTGCTGGATATTGAAAAGCTGGCGGTGAATAAGATGCCGTTTAAGTTTAAGCTGTGGCCGCTGCAAAGTCTGTTGCAGCAGGCGATAGAGCTGAACCAGCCGGTGGCATTCGCCCGGCAGGTGCAATTGCAGCTGGTTGACCCTGAGCAGGCTGATGCCTGGGTTGAAGTAGACGACACCCGTTTCCAGCAGTTGATGGCGAACTTGCTGGCCAATGCCATTCGACACAGCCCGCTCAAAGGGGTCGTCAGCATCAGGATTGAACTGCAACCCACCCAGGTGACTGTCTCTGTGGTTGACCAGGGCGCTGGGGTACCGGTTGATTTCATCCCGCGCTTGTTTCAGAAATTCTCGCAAGCTGACGCGTCAGACCGGCGGACTGTCAGTGGTACCGGGCTTGGGCTGGCCATTTGTAAAGAGCTGGTCAAAACGATGCGGGGAGAAATTGGTTATCGCCACTCTGAGCAGGGCGGTGCCTGTTTTTATTTCCACCTGCCTTTGGCAACCCAATTGTTTTAACAGAAAAATGGAGTAGGCATGACCCTGATAGACGCCGCTGCGGTATGTTGGTTTTTAGTGTTGTGGGGTGGTTATACCTTCTATGCCAAGCGCAAAGCCCGTACCGACAGTTGTTTATCTTTTGAAATGCGGCGTAAACGTAATGACTGGATGCAGCAAATGCTGCGCCGGGACAATAAAATGGCGGATGTGGCGCTGATTTCGACCTTGGAGCGAAATGTGTCCTTCTTTGCATCCAGTACCTTATTAATCCTGGCAGGTTTATTGACGGCTATGGTGTCCAGCACCAGTCTGGCTGAGGTATTGGCATATCTGGCTCCCTGGCATGAAGTCAGCAAAGAGGCGATTCAGGTAAAAGTTCTGTTTTTGGCGGTGATTTACGTCTTTGCATTTTTCCAGTTTACCTGGGCGCTTCGTCAGTATGGTTTTGGTGGTGTGCTGATTACCGCCGCGCCTGATGGAAAAAACCTGACCGAAGAAGAGCATGCGCTCTATGCCAACCGTACAGCCAAAGTCATCGATCTGGCTGGCCATTCATTCAACTACGGACTACGTGCCATCTATTTTTCACTGGCGACGTTAAGCTGGTTTATTGACCCGCTTGCTTTTATGGCCTCTTCAGTCGTGGTGCTGGCGGTGATGCGCCATCGGGAGTTTCATTCCAAAGTGCTGAAGGCTCTACAGCAGTGTTAAAACCACTTGGGGGTCAGGTCTTGAATTTTGCATGCCAATGCAAAATTCAAGACCTGACCCCCAAGGTAAGTTGGTTTACTGCTTGTATTCGAAGGCTTTAATCACGCGGGCTACACCGTCCACATTTCGGGCCAGATTCACCGCTTTATTGGCTTCATCTTCGCTGACCAAGCCCATCAGAAAGACTTCGCCGTTTTCGGTGACAATTTTTATATTCATCGCATTGACGGCGTCATCGGCCAGAAACTTGGTTTTGACGCGGGTGGTGATCCAGGCGTCCTGACTGGCGGTGCCAAAGGTGACTTCACTGCCCACCCGGATTTGGTTATGCACATCACGGACTCCGTCCACCCGCACCAGTTCAGCGGCCTGCTGGCGCACACCTTCAGCCGGAACCTGGCCAGTGAGCAGCACAATGCCGTTATAACTGGTGATATTGATATTGCCGGTTTTTTTGGTGGCAGGGTCTTGATCCAGTGCTTTGGATGCACGCAGAACTATGGTTTTGTCGTCAATCTGGCTGCCCAGAGTGCGAGGGTCGCCAGCTGAGGTTACCGCGGTGGCGCCACCGGCCAGCACTGCCGCTGCACAACCTTGTAATAACCAGGCGACTAAAGCTAAAGCTGTGATACGTAACATCATCAGTAATCCTCTTGTTGTGGGAATAAGGTCATGTCGATCAGCTCACAGATCGCATGCAATAAAAAACTGTAACATTCAAACACCCGGGCAGGCCTGTGGGCCGGTACCCGCAGCTCGGTGTCCTGTGGCCCCAGCAAACCGGACAACTCGCCGCTGCTGTCGACCGTCAATGCCACCACGGCCATATCCTGAGTCAGGGCTGCTTCCACCGCTTTGATCAGGCGGTGCTCTTCCCCTGTCATTGATATAACGACCAGCACATCCCCTGCCTGACCTATGGCGCGCACCTGGCGGGCCAGATGTTCAGGTTTGGCCTGATTATCCGGCTGCAGTGCACTGCTTTGGCTGACCAGCGCAAAAGCCGGTAAACAAGGACGCTCCGCTTCAAACTGATCCAGCAGGAGTTGTGAAAAATGACTGGCGAGTGCCGCCGAAGCACCTTCACCGCAACAGACTACTTTGCCACCATTGATCAGGCAGTTCACTATCGACACGGCCGCATTTTCTATCGGGGCGGCCAGGGCTTCGCCTGTGGCGATCATGGTCTGAATGTTTTCGGTAAATAACTGCTTAATATGGTCTTGCATGGGTTCCTGGTCCTAAAAGGCGTTTTTTACCCAGCGGATATCCGCCGGGTCTGCGCCAATGGCGATCACGTCAAAGCGGCAATGGCACTGGCCATGCTGCTGTAAATACAGGGCCGCCGCGCGGCGCAGCTTTTGCTGTTTGGCGTGGGTGACCGCTGCCGCGGCACCGCCAAAGGAGCGCGACTGGCGAAATTTCACTTCGACAAACACAGTACAGTTGCCATCCTGCATCACTAAATCCAGTTCCCCAAGGCTGGTGCGGTAATTGCGCTCCAGCAAAGTCAGCCCCTGTTGCTCCAGATAACGCAGCGCCTGTTGTTCATACAGCTGGCCACGTTGCAGGTTCATTTCAGGGCTGACCCAAGGTGTTCAAACTGGTCTTACTGTATTGCCCCAGCGTTAACTGGCGCTGAATCTGTCCGTCTGTCGCCAGCCGCAGTTCACCGGTTAAGCCACTGTGAGGCAAGGCCGGAAACTGTTGCTGTTGCTTCAGCTTAAATACCAGCTGGAAGGCGTCATAGCCCATAGCAAACAACCGTTGCAATGTTTCGTCCTGTTGCGGAAACAGCGTGTTGTATTGCTCACGCAGCGCTTGCTGTTGTTGCTGGTTTAACATCCAGGGCATTTCGGTGAAGGTTAAATTGAGCAGATCGCGGCGGTCGGTCAGCTCGGCCGATTTCTGATGGCTGCGGGAGCTGGCATAAATGGGCAGGCTGATAGCGGCTGGCGCCACAGACACATCAATAAAAGGTTTTAACAACCGCGTCTGGGCCGGGTCGGCCAGCAGGTAAATGGCATCTATATCCTGACGGCTGTGAGTTTCAGCGCGCACATCCTGGCCGCTTAACCGCTCAATTTCTTTGATGCGTTGTTCACTGGCGTCGGTTTCCAGCAATTGTTTGATGGTGCTTTCCATGGAGGCCATATCGGTGACCCAATAGGTCTCAGGGGCTTTGCCGGTGATTTGCTGCCAGTCGCGGCTGAACTGAGCCACCATACGTTGACTCAGTGGGTTGCGGCCTGCCATCAGTACAGGTTGTTTGTAGCCTTTATGCTGAAACAGCTGCGCCATTTGGCGGGCTTCATCTTCCACACTCAGTGCGAAATAGTACTTCTGCTCTGACGGGGCAATTTGCTCTGTGCGGCTGTTCAGAAACAGGGTCGGTAAGGTCCAATCCGGGTCGTTGGCCAGGCCATCGACCTGGTCTTTCAGTAAAGGACCAATCACAAAATCAGCTTGTTGTTCCTGCATTTGCTGTTTAATCAGTGCCGGGCTTTGAGTGCTGTCGAGAAACACCAGCTTGGCCGGATGATTGACCGAGGCGGCGAGCAAGCCTTGCTGGATGGCTTCGGCATGCTGGCGAAAATTGCTGTTAAAAGGCAATAACACTGCAATGGTCTGAGGGTTGTAGCCCTGTACCTGACTGAGTTGCTGAATTTCGGCTGGCAATTGTGCCAGAGCGGGCAGGTTGCTGTAGCTGCTTTGCCAGTTCTGCAGTTCAGTTTGCAGCGCTAGTTGGTCGCCCAGCAGACGCTGATGAATTTGCAGCAGGCTGGCCCAACCTTGCGCGGCTTTGTCGTTGCTTTGCAGTAGTTTTTGCAGCTGCTGTGGCGTTAGCAGGCCAAGCTGCTGCCAGAGTGCCAGTTGGCTGGCCTGGTCTGTCGGCACCAATTGCAGCAACTGCAAATAAACCCCAACAGCTTTGTTTGGTTCTTGCCGTTCGATCCAGTACTGCGCTTGTTTTTGCAGGTACAGCTGCTGGTCTGCCAGGTTAAAGCGGCTGAGCGGGAACTGCTGAATAAATTGTTGAATGTCCTGATGCTGGCCTTTGGCCAGTAAAGCTTCAAACCAAGGCAACAGGTTTTGTTGCATCACACTGCTGTCGGCCTGCTGCTGCAGAACCTGATGAATGGCGAGTGCCTGATCAACCTGGCCTTGCTGCAAATTCGCCCGGGCGGCTTGCAGTAATTCCAGTTGTTGCTCGGTGCCCTGACTTTGCTCGGCTTGCTGCAAAAACTCGCTGGCAGACAAGGGCTGACTCAGTGGGGCTACTTCAACGTCCGTTTCGGGTTCCGGTTCGGCTTTGATGACAGGCTGTACTGCTTTCATTGGCGCAGGTGCAGGTGTGGAACTGCAGGCGGTCAGGGCCAGGCTGGCGGTGAACAGAAATAAGGGCTTGAGTTTGCTGCTTTTCACAATGCACGGGTACAATGAGGCTTTGAATGCGGGTATCTTACAAAGAGCCGGGCCCAAGCTCAATGAATTCACAAATTATGACCCAAGAAAACGGACAGTTATACATAGTTGCCACGCCAATCGGAAACCTTGACGACATCAGCCAGCGTGCTATTCAAACCTTAGGCAAAGTGGCCTGGGTGGCGGCTGAAGACACCAGACACAGCGGCAAGCTGTTGAGCCACCTCGGTCTTTCTGCCCGTATGCTGGCGCTGCATGACCACAATGAAAAACAACGGGCCAGCGCTTTGCTGCAAAAATTGCAGGCCGGTGAGGATGTGGCCCTGATTTCCGACGCCGGCACCCCACTGATCAGCGACCCTGGCTACAGCCTGGTGCGTTTATGTCGCGACGCTGGCATCAAAATAGTGCCTATCCCCGGCCCTTGTGCCTTGATTGCGGCGCTGTGCTGCTCAGGTTTACCGACAGACAAATTCCACTTTATTGGGTTCTTACCGGCAAAGTCCGGTCAGCGCCAGCAGGTGCTGCAGGCGATCCCGGCTGGTGTCGGCACACTGATTTGTTATGAAACAGCCCGGCGTATTCTCGATACACTGGATGACCTGGTGGCTGTGTATGGCCCTGAGCGCGAGTTGGCGCTGGCCAAAGAGCTGACCAAAACCTTTGAGCATTTTGCCTTTGGCACTGCGGCTGATATTAAAGCCTGGCTGACCGAAGACCCGGCACGTTGTCAGGGCGAAATGGTGCTGATGATTGCACCAAGCCAACCGGTGGACGACGAGATCCCAGCCGAAGTGCAACGTACGCTCAAGCTGTTGATGGCCGAACTGCCGCTGAAAAAGGCGGCGGCACTGGCGGCGGAAATTCACGATCAGAAAAAGAACGCCTTGTATAAGCTGGGCTTGAGCTGGACCGGGATGTAGAGACGGTAGTTTACTCCGCCCGGTTTTATCTGGTGTTGCTGCTGTGTGGTCAACCACCTTGCAGCTTCGGGGAAGAAGGGTATAATGCGCGCCGTGAGTTGGCCCAGACAATCGCTGCCTGCGTAAGCAGGGGGAGGAAAGTCCGGGCTCCATAGGGCAGGGTGCCAGGTAACGCCTGGGAGGCGCGAGCCTACGACCAGTGCAACAGAGAGCAAACCGCCGATGGCCCGCTTGCGGGATCAGGTAAGGGTGAAAGGGTGCGGTAAGAGCGCACCGCGCGACTGGTAACAGTTCGTGGCACGGTAAACTCCACCCGGAGCAAGACCAAATAGGCCCCCTTTGGCGTGGCCCGCGTTGGGGGCGGGTAGGTTGCTGGAGGCGTATGGTGACGTACGTCCTAGAGGAATGATTGTCCACGACAGAACCCGGCTTATCGGGCCGACTCACACTTTCTTCTGTTTGAACCCATTGCAGCCACTGCACTGACACAGTGACCGCAACGGAGTCCCGCTTTAGCCGCTACAGCCGGTTACATCCAGTGTTTCCACTATGACTTGATCGTCTTTGCAAGCCAGCCGTTGTGGCATTAATGACTCGGCCGACAAACAGCCTAACCCCATACCGGTGAAATTGTATTGTGTACTGCGCAGGCCTGAACCGCGCGGCGTGCCAGGGCAGCGCGCTTCGTACTGCACCGAGATGCAGGACGAATAATGGTTAATTTCTTTCGGCATTGGGTTGGATGGCCGGTCACCAATCAGCCGGTAGGGTTTGTCCCTGCCGTCACATTGCATGGCGCCAAGCCGGATGCCACGTTTATACACCGCCAGCCAGTTGGTCCAGGCTTGTTTTTTCTGCTGCTCAGCTTGCTCTGCGGCCAAACGACGCTCTTCGGCTTCTTGCTGTAATTGTCGTTGGCGTTCAGCCCTCTCTTGGGCTGCTTTTTCAGCGGCAAGTCGTTGTTGCTCGGCACGCTGCGCTGCGTCCTGCTCACGTTGTTGTTGCTCGCGTGCGGCGCGTTCAGCTGCCAGTCGTTGTTTCTCGGCTTGCTCGTCAGCTGTGCGCTGAGCCCGCGCCTGGTCATAACCGGCTTGAGTGCCTTGGGTTGCCATGCTATCAACCTGACTGTAGATCCCCATTTGTTGGGCTGCCTGCATAGCGGCGGCATTGTCGCGTTTAAGCTGCTGTAACCTGGCAGGGTCTGTAGTTTGAGACATCTGCATATTACGGTAGGCAATGCCGTCGGCGAGCTGTTTGGCCAGCGCTTCGCGGCCAACCTGTTGCTGCGCGGCCTGGGCTTGCCTGACGGCCTGTTGCTCCGCTTCCTGCTGCTGGCGCTGTGCTTCGGCCTGGGCATCCGCCTGAGCTTGCAGATTATTCAGAAATTGAGCCTGCTGGGCTTGCTGCGCCTGATAGTTGGCCATTTCCGCGTTTAAGGTGTTTTGGAATTCCGGGCTGGCGGCCACTTCAAGTGCAGCACCGGCGAACTCACCGGCACCCGATACGACGTCCATGGTGCCTTCGACTGTGGCCACAAAGCCATTGGCCAGTGCCACCCCAACAGTGCAGCCAAAGTTGGAACCGCCACTGAGTTCCTGTTGAATCGCGCTTTCCAGGCTGCTGGCCTGAGCGTTGAAACCGGCATCCCCCTGACTTTTGCGCAGTTCCACCAGCAGCAGTTTCAGATTACCAGCCATTGCCGCATCATAGTCATTGCTGTCGCCGTCGACAGGGGCCTGAGTGGTGATAGAGAAACGACTCACTTCCCTGGCACCGTCATAGAATCGGTAGGTCAGCGCCAGACTGCCGGCTGTGGTTTTGCAGCCGTCTTCATCGACGTCGCCCGCTACATAGCCGCGTTCTATCTGCAGTTTCAGCCGGGGCGCCTGAGCGGTCTGGAAATAGTTACTGGCCCGAAGTGCTGCGCGTAAATCGCCCATGTATTCCAGCCAGGCATCACTGTTGCCTTCTTTAAATTCAATGACGCCCAGCCGGTAGGGCAGAAAAGACTCGGCCGATTTGATGTTTTGCAGCCACTGCGGGTCAGGTTGATAGCGGCTGGCACTGCACAGTGGTGCCAGCAACAGTAAGCTCAGCAGGCTGCCAACGCGCAGCAGATTGGCTCTGGCGCTCATTCAAAAGACCCTTGTTCAATCCATAAACGCAGCACACTGTCATGAGCGTCGGTGCGGGCGGTGTTTTTCGCCGATTCGGCGCCGCTTAAGGTGGAAGACACAGAAATTAAGCCCACAGCTTCGTCCCACTCGGCTGGGGTATCAATGCTGTGCAGCATTTCTTGCCCGGCCCATAGCTCGTAGTGAATGCTGGTTTTGTAGCTAAAAATGGCGGGCACCACACCTAAGGTAAAGATCACCGCGTTGGCACCTAACGCGCCTGCCCATTCGCCTGTGGTTTCTTGTACGGCGCCTTCGCTGATTTTAATTTTGAAGCTGCTGTTGTCTTCAGTGACGGGAATAAAGCCATGCGGTTTGAGCAAATCCTGAATTTCAGTCATGCGCAGTTGCTGTTGTTCGCTGATTTCTTCGGCGTCCAGGTCAGCGTCTGGCGGGAAGCTGTACTCCACCTTCACAGTTGCCTTGGCCGCATTAAAGCCGGACACATCGGCTTTACCCAGCTTTGCCTCGGCCGCGCAGCCTGTCAGAACCATAGAAATAGCGAGCAGCACGCCCAGTTTAATCCTGGATGTCATAAAATTTCCCTCTGCTAGGGCACAGGACTTGCTCCGAGGGAGAGTGCTGGAGTAAGCCGGCCAAATTTATTGTTATTGTTCAGGCCAGTAGCAAACTCCGGATGCATCAACATCAGGGTAATGGAGTCAGGGGAGTGGTACAGCATTCACCCAATTGGCGTCACTGAATAATAAGCAGCATTTTTTTTCACGTCCAGTTGTGTAGTTAACAGGCATATTTATAGGAACTTGAGCCAATTCAATTAGTTTTGTTGGAAGTGACAGCGGCTGGTTTGCTAGGCTTGGGCATGCTCAGGCTTTGGATGGAGTCCGTGGATGCAATTACCCTCAGACATTTCGTTTTGGCAGGCTTTGCGCTTTTGGTTCAAGTTAGGTTGTATCAGCTTTGGTGGCCCGGCTGGTCAGATTGCCATTATGCATCAGGAGCTGGTTGAAAAGCGGCGCTGGATTAGTGAAGGGCGATTTTTGCATGCGCTCAATTACTGCATGCTGCTACCCGGGCCTGAGGCGCAGCAGCTGGCGACTTACCTGGGCTGGCTGATGCACCGGACTCTGGGCGGTATTGTCGCCGGGCTGTTATTTATTCTGCCTTCGTTAGTGTTGCTGGTGCTGCTGTCCTGGGTTTATCTGGTGTATGGCGAACATCCCTGGCTGGCCGGTATTTTTTATGGCATTAAACCTGCGATCGCGGCCATAGTGCTGCATGCGGCCTGGCGGATCGGCGGGCGGGTGATGAAGCATCCGCTGCTTTGGGCTATAGCTACTGCAGCTTTTGTCGCTATTTTTGCGTTAAAGTTGCCCTTTCCGCTGATTGTAGTGTCTGCGGCCATTATTGGTTTTATTGGCAGTAAACTGGTACCAGCGGCTTTTTCCGGCAGTGCACATACCAGTGCGCAGAAAAGTTATGGCCCGGCTTTGATTGACGACAACACGCCAACACCGCCTCATGCCTTGTTTCGCTGGAGCCGTTTTAGTCTGGTGTTTTGTTGTGGTGTGCTGCTTTGGGCTTTGCCTATGGCGGCGCTGACACTAAGCCTGGGCTGGCAGCATCAACTGACGCAAATGAGCTGGTTTTTTACCAAAGCCGCGTTATTAACTTTTGGTGGCGCTTATGCGGTGTTGCCTTATGTCTATCAGGGCGCGGTAGAAAAATTTTCCTGGTTGACGCCCGGGCAGATGATGGATGGACTTGCATTGGGAGAGACCACGCCGGGACCGCTGATAATGGTGGTGGTGTTTGTTGCTTTTGTCGGGGCGTATATCGACGCCAGCTTTGGGCCGGAGCTGCGGCTGGTGGCTGGCATCACTGCTGCCTTGCTGGTGACCTGGTTTACTTTTTTACCTTCTTTTTTGTTTATTCTGGCAGGCGGACCTCTGGTGGAGTCTTCGCAAGGCAACCTGAAGTTGACAGGTCCGCTCACGGCTATCAGTGCAGCTGTGGTGGGGGTCATTGTCAATTTAGCCTTGTTCTTTGCCGGTCACATACTGTGGCCGCAAGGATTTGCCGAAGGACTTTGGCAAGGGGTGGACCTGTGGGCCCTGGTCATTGCAGTGCTGGCTGGCCTGTTGCTATTTAAGCTGAAGTTCGACGTGATGCGTGTTATTGCCGTGGCTGCTGTGTTCGGTGTTGTTATTAAGGTGATTAGCTGATGTGGATTGATGTAAAAAGCCTGCAAGCGCTCGACTGCTACCGTTTGTTAACCAGTCTGGTGACGCCCAGACCTATTGCCTGGGTCAGTAGTTATTCCAAAACCGGTGTATTAAACCTGGCGCCTTTTAGCTTTTTTCAGATGGTGACCGATCAGCCGCCAACACTGATGATCTCCACTCAGCACAAAGCTGACGGCAGCCGCAAAGACACCAGCCTGAATATTGCAGCGACAGGTGAGTGTGTGATCAATCTGGTGCCTTACGCCTTAATTGATGCGATGAATCAAACGGCAGCAGCCTTAGCTGCCGACGAGAGTGAAGTGGCATTGGCTGGGCTGACAACAGTGGCGTCAGCCAAAGTCGCAGTTCCCCGGCTGGAACTGGCGCCAGCGGCTTTTGAATGCACTTTGGCGCAGCTGCAGCCCTACCCGGCAGAGCAACCCTCCTGCGAGCTGATTTTCCTTCAGGTGCAGTCGGTCTACCTGAATCCTGCTGTGCTGAATGCGCAAGGGCGACCGGATCCCCACAAACTGGATTTGGTCAGTCGTCTGGGCGGTTCCGATTACAGTCGGGTGGCTGCCGATGTATTTAGTTTGCAGCGGCCAGCTTCCGGTCAGCGTTAAGTGCTTTTCATGTAAGCACTTGCTTACATCGTGAGCCTTTAAATAATTGATTAGTTAGTGTTCGCTTACTTTGTGTCTGGCGTTTTTTTATCGCGTACTCCTGCAGATGTTGCTGGCTGGACGCTAAAAAAATGCCGGGCATTTCTTCTGCAGTGCCAGGGTTATATCCTGTTATTCATTTTATATTCATCAATAAAATCATTAGCTTGAGCAACATTTCTTGCCGTTGCCAGGCATGTGCCATTTTCAGTTGGTCGCAAGCAGACTGAAACTGGTCTGAATGTCATGGTTACGCGTAGCGGTTCGAGGAATTTATAATTTTTTTTACGTTTTTTTCTTCCACTTTTCCCCACATAAATCAGGATCTTCGCGCTAAGCCGCATTTTTACTGGATCTGCGCCGATCGCTTCACATGGTTTTTGCCTTGACAAGCTTTCATTCACAGCCCTAAACTGTCTGCTAGTGGAGAATTGTGGGTATTTGTGGATCAAATTCACGGATCTAACGACAACAAGTGGGATAAAAAATGTTTCGTGGCTCGTTTTCATTAACATTGGATGAGAAGGGACGGTTAGCGCTGCCAACGCGCTACCGTGACAGCCTTTTTGCCGATGCTAATGGTGCCATGGTCTGCACCATCCACATTAAAGATCCCTGTCTGCTGCTGTATCCGCTACCAGAATGGGAAGATGTCGCTGAGCAACTGCAACGGCTGTCTAACCAAAATGCCCAGGAATTGCGTTTCAAACGTTTGCTGATCGGCCATGCGTCCGACTGTGACATGGACAAAAGCGGCCGCATTTTATTGCCGGCACCGCTGAGAAGTCACGCCAATTTAAGCAAAAACATCCGACTTGTCGGTCAATTAAACAAATTTGAGATCTGGGACGAAGAGATCTGGAATCGCCGGGTGGCTGACGATATGGCCCTTGAACGCGATCTGCCAGCAGACGCCGAGCTCTCAGAACGGCTGCAGGACTTTGTACTCTGATGGATCAAAGCGCCCATATTTCCGTCCTGTTGGCCGAGACCATCGACGGATTAGCCATCACACCAGACGGGATTTACCTGGACGGTACCTTTGGCCGTGGCGGTCACTGCAAGGTGATCTTATCCAAACTGTCTGACAAGGGCCGGCTTTTTGCCATTGACCGCGACCCAACGGCTATTGAGGCGGCCAAAGCCTTCGCCTCTGACCCACGTTTTCATATCACTCACAGCGCTTTTGCTGAACTGGCCGCCATTGCTGAACAACAGCAAATCACTGGCCAGGTCGACGGCATTTTATTGGATTTAGGCGTGTCGTCGCCGCAACTGGACGACGCTGAACGAGGCTTCAGCTTTATGCGGGATGGTCCGCTGGATATGCGGATGGACCCGACCAGTGGTTTGTCTGCCGCCGACTGGCTGGCCAAAGCCGATGTGGAAGAAATCAGTTTTGTGCTGCGCGAATACGGCGAAGAAAAATTCGCCTGGCGTATTGCCAATGCCATAGTCGAAAAACGTGGCGAAACCCCTTTTACCCGCACCGCTCAGCTGGCCAGCCTGATTAGCGCTGTGGTGCCAAAAAGCCCGAAAGAGAAAAAACATCCGGCCACCCGCAGTTTTCAGGGCATCCGTATTTATATCAACAGTGAACTGGAGCAGGTAAAAACCGCACTGGAAGCGGCGCTCACTGTGCTCAAACCTGGTGGTCGTCTGACAGTCATCAGTTTCCATTCACTGGAAGACCGGCTGGTGAAGCAGTTTATGCGGCTGCATAGCAAAGGCCCGGCCATTCCAAAAGGCTTGCCGCTGACCGAAGATCAGATCAAACGCCATACGCCGCTGAAACTGATTGGCAAAGCCATTATGCCGTCTGAGCAGGAACTGACGCAGAACGTACGGGCCCGTAGCGCCGTATTACGCATTGCGGAGCGTACTGCATGAGTGCCATTAAGCTGAACCGTTTAATTCTGGCCGATATCTGGCGCCATAAGCTGGTGATTGGCTTGATCCTGGCTTGTCTGGGTTCAGCGCTGGCGGTGGTGGAATTTACCCATATGAACCGTCAGCTGACGATCACCGAAGACAAGCTGCTGCAACAGCGTGACAGTCTGGAAATGGAATGGCGTAACCTGCTGGTGGAGCAACGTGCGCTGGCCGAACACAGCCGGGTGGAGGACATAGCTGCAAATCAGCTCGATATGGTCCGACCCTACGGGGCGCAGGAAGTGGTGGTGCAGCAATGATCAAAAAGCCCACCAAAGCCGCTACGCCTAAACGTCAGGCCAAGAAGAATCAACAGCCAGCTGTCATCAGTTGGCGTTTTGCTTTTGTAATAGTTGCGTTGCTTGGGGTGTTCAGTGCACTGGTGATCCGCTCGGCTTACCTGCAGGTGATTGAGCCTGAGATGCTGTTAGAGCAAGGGGATGCCAGAACCTTGCGGGTTAAAGCGGATGCGGCCATGCGTGGCATGATCCTGGACCGGCATGGCGAAGAGCTGGCGGTCAGCGTGCCGTCGCAGTCGATCTGGGCTGACCCGCAGCTGGTGCTGCGTAATAAAAACAAAATTGATCAGCGCCACTGGCATGCGCTGGCCGAAATGTTGCGCATGACGCCGCAACAGCTGTCCGCCAAAATTGGTTCGGACGACAACAAACGTTTTGTGTATTTGCAGCGCCAGGCCAGCCCTGCCACTGTGGATTACATTCGCCAGCTGAAAATCCCTGGCATTGCCTTTAAACAGGAATCCCGCCGTTATTACCCGGCTGGCGAAGTCACAGCGCATTTGCTCGGTTTTACCAATGTCGACGAGCAGGGCATGGAAGGCATTGAGCGGCAGTTTAATGACTACCTGACCGGCACACCAGCCACCAAAACCGTACGTAAAGATGCCAAAGGCCGTGAAATTGAAGTGCTGAAGCAAACGGACGGTGAAGCCTCGAAAAACCTGCAACTGAGTATCGACCAGCGTATTCAGGCGGTGGCTTACCGCGAGCTGAAAAAAGCGGTGCTGCAATATGGGGCGACTTCAGGCTCTGTGGTGGTGGTGGACGTGCACACTGGCGAAGTGCTGGCGATGGCCAATGCGCCGTCTTACAACCCGAATAACCGTAAAAACTCAGATGCGGGCCGTTACCGCAACCGCGCTATTACGGACACCTATGAGCCAGGTTCCACCATCAAGCCTTTACCTGTGCTGGCTGCACTGGAAAACGGCACTGCCACTATGGATACCGTGATTTCCACCGGTTATGGCCCGGTGCGTATTGGTGGCCGCCTGGTACGCGATATCGCTGGTTACGGTGACCTGGATTTAACCGGCATTTTGCGTAAATCGAGCAATATCGGCGTCAGCCGCCTGGCACTCGACTTACCTGTCGATAAGTTCCTTGGTATGTATTACAAAATGGGCATTGGTCAGGAAACCGGATTAGGTCTGACCGGTGAAACGCCAGGTACGCTGCGTGAACAAAAACGCTGGGGCGAACACGCGTTGGCAACCGTCTCTTTCGGTTACAGCTTTACCGTCAATGCGGTGCAGCTGGTGCGCGCCTACGCAGCTATTGCCAATGGCGGCATACTGCGGCCTTTGACCATTATCAAACAAGACAAAGTGCCGCCAGGTGAGCGGGTGTTGTCTGAACAAAACGCTGAAAATATGTGGACCATGCTGGAAGCCGTCGTTGGCCCGGGTGGTGGTGGTAAACGCGCTGTAGTCCCTGGTTACCGGGTAGGCGGCAAAACCGGTACTGCCAAAAAAGCCGGTATCCGTGGTTACAGCGACGATTACATCGGCTCTTTTGTTGGTATCGCACCTATTTCTAACCCGCGTCTGGCTTGCATTGTGATTATTAACGAGCCAAGCGGCGATTATTATTACGGTGGTGAAGTCGCGGCCCCGGTGTTTGGTGCTGTGATGGGCGCCACGTTAAAACTGCTGAATATTGCCCCGGATGCCAATGACAGCCGCATTACCCAAGTGACTGGAGGCGACCATGCAGGTTAATACCGCCGCTTCCTGGTTAACGGCTTTTGGGCTGGAACTGCCGCAGACACTGGCACAACAACCTTTGGCGGACCTGCGTGTCAGCAGCAAAGAGGTGGTTGCAGGTGATGTGTTTCTGGCGCTGCCAGGCACCAAAACCCATGGCAATGATTTTATTCCTCAAGCGCTGGCCCAGGGTGCTGCGCTGGTGCTGACTAACCAGCCGGCTGCAGTCGATGATGCGCGTGTTTTGGTGTGGCCAGCACTTATGTCTCAGCTGACGGCGCTGATTGAAGCCTATTACCCACACCCGCAGCTACAGCTGGTGGGGGTGACAGGCACCAATGGCAAGTCCAGTACCGCAATTTTTATTAACCAGCTGATGCAGTTATTGGGCGGCCAGGCCGGTGTGATTGGCACTCTGGGTTATGGCCATTACCAGCAATTGACGCCGCTGAATAACACCACGCCGCATTTAGCTGACTTACACCGCATTCTGGCGCTGAGCAGCGAGCAAGGCCGTCAGTTAATGGCTCTGGAAGTGTCGTCGCATGCGCTGGACCAACAGCGGGTAGCCGGTCTGAACTTTGAAGTGGCGGTGTTTACCAACCTGACCCGTGACCATCTGGATTACCACGGCACTATGCAGGCGTATGGTGCTGCCAAAGCGCGGTTGTTTACCCCGCAGCTGTCACGCCGTGCTGTGATCAATGTGTCCGATGCCTTTGGCCAGGAACTTGCCCGTAGCACTTCATTGCCTGTTCTGGTCTATGGCCGTCTGGACGATTGCCAGCAAAGCGCCGAGTATCTGGCGTACGACGAGCTGGCGATTACCCAACGCGGCTATCAGTTTGTGCTGCACAGCCGTTTAGGTGGTGCCGCTACTGCGCAGCTGGTGCAATTGCAGGTGTTGGGTGAATTTAATATTCAAAATGCGTTAGCAGCGGCTGCCACTATGGTGCAGCTGGGCCATCCGCTGCCGGCCGTGCTGCGGGCGCTGAGCCAGCTGGTCAGTGTGCCGGGCCGTATCGAGCAGTTTTATCAGGCATCCACTCAGGTGATGGCAGTGGTGGATTATGCCCATACGCCAGATGCTCTGGAGCAAACCTTGCTCGCCTGCCGTAACCATACCCAAGGTCAGTTATGGGCGGTATTTGGCTGTGGTGGTGACCGAGATAAAGGCAAAAGGCCTTTGATGGGCGCTATTGCTGAACGCCTGGCCGATCAACTGGTGATTACCGCAGACAATCCGCGCACCGAAGACGTATTGGCAATTTGTGCCGACATTGCTGCCGGTTGCAGCAGCGGCAAGTACCAGATCGTTGCCGACAGGAAAACCGCGATCACCCAGAGCCTGAAAGCCGCCAAAGCCGGTGATTTAGTGCTGATTGCCGGTAAAGGCCATGAAGATTATCAGATCATCGGTACTTCGGTGATCCCTTACGACGAACGCGCATTTGTACAGCAATTGGTCACGGAGCCGTCCTTATGATCCGCTTAACGACAGCAGAGATCGCTTTATCAGTTCAGGGCCAGTTGCATGGCGCTGACATCGGCATTGAAAGTGTCAGCACCGACAGCCGGGCTATCACGGCCGGTGACTTATTTATTGCGCTCAAAGGGCCGAATTTTGACGGTCACCAGTTTGCGGCTGATGTGATCAGCAAAGGTGCAGCCGCTTTGGTGGTCGAGCAGTTGCTGGACGTTGCTGTGCCGCAAATTCTGGTGAAAGACTGCCGCTTGGCACTGGGCGCTTTGGGCGCCGCTGTGCGGCAAAAAGTGAACCCAAAAACCGTAGCAGTGACCGGCAGTGTCGGGAAAACCACGGTCAAAGAAATGATGGCCGCCATTCTGGGCAACATCGGTCATGTGCTGGCGACGGCCGGTAATTTCAATAATGACATTGGTGCACCTCTGACTTTATTGCGACTGACCGCGCAGCATACCCATGCGGTGATGGAGCTGGGCGCTAACCATTTAGGCGAAATTGCGTACACAGCAGGTTTGTCACAGCCTGCCGTGTCCGTGATCACCAATGTCGGTGCGGCGCATCTGGAAGGTTTTGGTGATTTGTTTGGCGTGGCGCGCGCCAAAGGCGAAATTTACGGTGCCTTGCCAGCAGGAGGCACCGCTGTAGTGCCGCTGGACAGCGAGTTTGCTGAGTACTGGCTGAAACGGCTTGGCGATAAAAAAGTACTGACCTTCAGCGCAACACAACAGGCGGATTTCTACGCAGAAAACATTGTGCTGAACGAGCAGGGTTGCGCCGGTTTTGACCTGGTTTGCCCACAAGGCCGGGTGCTGATTCAACTGGTGTTACCGGGCAAACACAATGTGGCTAATGCGCTGGCCGCTGCTGCCGCCGTGCTGCAATTGGGGGCCAGCCTGACGGATGTTCAGCTGGGGCTGGCGTCGATGAAACCGGTGAAAGGCCGTATTAATGTGATTCAGGCGACACCTGCGCTGCGGCTGATTGACGACACTTACAATGCCAATTCGGAGTCGGTGAAAGCCGCTATTGATTTGCTGGCCACTTACCCGGGCTACCAGGTACTGGTGTTTGGCGATATGGGTGAACTGGGTGCGGACGCGCGGCGTTACCACGAAGAAGTGGGTGTATATGCCAAACAAAAAGGAATTCACCTGTTATTCACCCTTGGCGTGTTATCACAGAGCGCCAGTGATTTATTTAATGGCCAGGGTGCACATTTCAGCTCCCGGCAACAACTGATCCAGAAACTCGGCCCGCTGTTAGACCAACAGACGCAGGCAACTGTACTGGTGAAGGGATCGCGTAGCGCCAAAATGGAGTTAGTCGTACAGGACTTGCTAGAACGTAGTCAGCAGGAGAGTCACCCATGTTAGTCTGGTTAGCTGAATTTCTTACTCAGTATATCAACGCCTTTAACGTATTCAGTTACCTGACCTTCAGGTTTATCTTAGGCATTCTGACCGCATTAATGCTGAGCCTGTATTTAGGCCCCAAGCTGATTGCCAAATTGCAGAAACTGCAAATTGGTCAGACAGTGCGTGATGACGGCCCGCAAAGCCATTTCTCGAAAAAAGGCACCCCAACCATGGGCGGCTTGCTGATTTTGGGCTCAGTGCTGGCGTCTGTGTTGCTGTGGGCCAATCTGGAAAACAAATACGTTTGGGTGGTGATCTTTGTGCTGGTCAGCTACGGCTGGATTGGTTTTATTGATGACTACCGCAAAGTAGTGCGTAAAGACCCGAAAGGTCTGATCGCCAAATGGAAATACTTCTGGCAGTCGCTGTTTGCGCTGGTGGTGGCGTTTTTTCTGTATGCCACGTCCGACCGTCCGGCTGAAACCAGCCTGGTGGTGCCCTTCTTAAAAGATGTGCTGCCGCAACTGGGCATGTTGTACATCGCTTTATGTTACTTCGTGATTGTTGGTACCAGTAATGCCGTCAACCTGACTGATGGTCTGGACGGCCTGGCCATAGTGCCGACCATTATGGTGTCTGCCGCCTTCGCCATTATTGCCTATGCCAGCGGTAACGTGAACTTCGCTGCTTACCTGAATATTCCTTACCTGCCACAAGCCAGTGAACTGGTGGTGGTCTGTGCTGCGTTGATAGGTGCAGGTTTAGGTTTCCTTTGGTTTAACACTTACCCGGCGCAAGTCTTTATGGGTGACGTGGGATCGTTAGCGCTGGGCGCTGTGCTCGGGGTCATCGCCATTCTGGTACGGCAGGAAATTGTGCTTTTTATCATGGGCGGCATTTTTGTGATGGAGACCCTGTCGGTGATCCTGCAAGTGGGCTCCTACAAGCTGCGTGGCCAGCGTATTTTCCGCATGGCGCCTATTCACCATCACTACGAATTAAAAGGCTGGCCGGAGCCGCGCGTGATTGTGCGTTTCTGGATCCTGTCGGTGATTTTTGTACTGGTTGGCCTGGCCACCCTGAAGTTGAGATAACAGATGACGACGAAATTGTTTCAGTCAAAACGTGTTGCCGTTATTGGGCTGGGCCTGTCAGGTCTGGCGACGGTGCGCTATTTGCTGAAACATGGCGTCAAACCTGTGCTAATGGATACCCGCCTGAAGGTGGCGGGGCTGGAGCAGGTACCGGCCGATAAAGTAGACGGCATTTATTTGGGTGAGTTGGACGCGAACCGGCTGGCGCAAATGGATGTGCTGGTGGTCAGCCCTGGGCTGGACCCGAAACACCCGGCGATCCGCTTTGCGCTGGCACAAGGGGTTCAGCTGATAGGCGATGTTGAGCTCTTTGCCTTAGCCAATAGCAAGTCGGTGCTGGCGATTACAGGTGCCAACGGTAAATCAACTGTCACCCGACTGACCGAATTTATGCTGCAGTGCTCAGGTGTGCATGCGCTGGCTGCCGGTAATATCGGTTTGCCTATTCTGGACGCGCTGAACTCAGACGCCGATGTGTTTGTGCTGGAGTTATCCAGTTTTCAGCTCGACACCACCTGGTCGCTGCACAGCAAAGCCGCCTGCATTTTAAATGTGACTGAAGATCATATGGACCGTTACGGCACTATGGCGGCTTATGCGGCGTCCAAGCAACGAGTCTACCAGGGCACTCAGCTGGCCATTGCCAATCAGGCGGATCCGCTGACGTATTGCCAGTCTGCTGTCGCGCAGTTACAGCTCAGCCTGAATGGGACCGAATATGGCGTCGTGCAGCATCAGGGCGACGCCTGGTTGCAGGTGGACGGTCAGCCGTTATTAGCCGTGCGTGAGATGACGCTGGTTGGCAGCCATAACCAGTTTAATGCGCTGGTCAGTTGTGTGCTGGCGCTGCAGGCTGGTGCCAGCCGTGAAGGTCTGGTACAGGCGCTGCGTACTTTCCATGCCTTGCCGCATCGTTGCCAGTTAGTAGCCGACCATCAGGGCGTACGTTGGGTGAATGACAGCAAAGCGACCAATGTGGGCGCAACCCTGGCCGCTATTGCCGGTTTACGGCCTGAAGTCACAGGCAAACTGGTGCTGATTGCTGGTGGTGATGGCAAAGGCGCCGATTTTACGGAACTGGCGCAGGTGCTGAACACAGAGACGGATCTGGTGATTACGCTGGGGCAGGATGGTCCGGCCATTGCGGCTTTAGTGCCTGGTGCTGTGCAAGTCAAAGATTTACAAGCGGCAGTCAAAACTGCGGCCGCTTTAGTGCAGCCAGGTGATCTGGTGTTGTTATCGCCCGCCTGCGCCAGTCTGGATATGTTTAAGAACTATGAGGACCGCGGCGAGCAGTTTGCTCAGGCGGTGCAGAAGGTGTGGTTATGATACAGCGCGTGTTGCAGTTCGTGCCATCACCCACCCAGTGGTTAGCCAACTGGTGGCGCCGCGACGAAATCAACAGTTATGACCGGCTGTTTCTGACCTTGCTGGTACTGGTGCTTTGTGTCGGCCTGATTATGGTCACCAGTGCGTCAGTGCCTGTGGCTGAGCGTCTGTACGGCAATCCGCTGTATTTTACCTTGCGTCATCTGGTGTATCTGGTGGCAGGCTTTGGCGCGGCTTATGTGGTGCTGAATGTGCCGGTGTCCTGGTGGCACAACACCAACCTGTTACTGCTGATGTTTGCGGTGATTTCGCTGATGGCGGTATTGCTGCTGGGCAAAAACGTCAATGGTGCCACCCGTTGGCTGGCGCTTGGCCCTATCAATATTCAGGCGGCCGAACCAGCCAAACTGTTTTTCTTTGTCTATTTGTCCAGCTACCTGGTGCGCCGTCATGAAGAGGTGCGGGAAAACCTGAAAGGCTTTGTGAAGCCATTGATTTTATTGTTTATTTTGGCCGTGTTGCTGCTGATGCAACCAGACCTTGGCACCGTGATTGTGATGTTCTCCACCTCTGTGGTGCTGCTGTTTTTAGCTGGCGCCAAACTCTGGCAGTTCTTTGCGCTGATTTTCACCGGCCTGGCTGCTATTGGCGTGCTGATTGTGTACAGCGAATACCGCTGGCGCCGGGTGACCGCGTTTTTGGATCCATGGGCTGACCCTTTTGGCAGTGGTTATCAGCTGACGCAGTCGTTGATGGCCTTTGGCCGTGGCAGCTGGTTCGGTCAGGGCCTGGGCAACAGCGTGCAAAAGCTGGAATACCTGCCCGAAGCCCATACCGACTTTATTTTTGCCGTAATCGCCGAAGAAACCGGCCTGGTGGGTGTCACTCTGGTGCTGAGCCTGCTGTTTATGCTGGTGTGCCGTGCGCTGTGGATGGCGAACAAAGCCTTAAATAAAGGTATGAGTTTTCATGGCTTTCTGGCATACGCACTGGCGATTTGGATTGTATTCCAGACCTGCGTCAATGTCGGTGTGGCCAGCGGTCTGTTGCCAACCAAAGGCTTGACCTTGCCTTTTATCAGTTATGGCGGTTCCAGTTTGATCATTATGTGTGTGGCCGCCGCCTTACTGCTACGGATTGATTTTGAAGTGCGGCTTAAAGGCCGCCAGGCCATCGGCGGTGCTCCTCATGGCTAAAGTCGCACTGGTGATGGCAGGTGGCACGGGCGGGCATATTTTCCCGGCCAAAGCTGTGGCCGATTTATTAACAGCCGAAGGCTGGACTGTGCACTGGCTGGGCACAGCCGACCGGATGGAAGCCAAACTGGTGCCAGGTTTTGGTTATGCCTTTCACAGCATTGCAGTGGCCGGTTTGCGTGGCAAAGGTCTGATGTCCTTACTGAAAGCGCCGCTGATGTTATGGCGTTCTTTGTCTCAGGCCCAGGCTTTAGTCCGTCAACTGAAGCCGCAACTGGTATTGGGTTTTGGTGGTTATGCCAGCGGCCCTGGTGGGCTGGCGGCTTATCTGGCAGGCATTCCACTGCTGGTGCATGAACAAAATGCGGTGGCAGGCACCACCAATAAATTGCTGGCCAGACTGGCTGCGAAAGTGCTGGTGGCCTTTCCACAAGCGCTGGCCGGTTTAGGCAAAGGCCAGGTGGTGGGCAACCCTGTGCGCAAAGAAGTGCTGGCTTTGGCTGGCCAAAGCAAAGCTGCCGGTTTGCCGCTGCGGGTGCTGGTGGTGGGTGGCAGTTTAGGGGCGCAGGTGTTTAACCAGCAATTGCCCAAGCAGTTTGCACAATTATCGGCCCAAGGCCCGCTGGAGATCTGGCATCAGACAGGCCAGGCCGATGCGGCCGACGTGCAGGCGCAGTATCAGCAGCTTGGGCTGCAAGCGCGCTCTGACGCTTTTATTCAGGATATGGCACAGGCCTATGGCTGGGCGGATCTGGTGGTATGTCGCGCCGGTGCCTTAACAGTGTCCGAACTGGCGTGTGCCGGCTTACCGGCAGTCTTTGTGCCGCTGCCATCGGCCATTGACGATCATCAGACCGCCAATGCCAATTTTCTGGTGCAGCAGCAAGGCGCTGTACTGCTGAAACAAAACGAATTAATGCAAGGCGCCCTGGTGCCTTTACTGCAGCCCTGGTTGCAGGACAAAACAGCGCTGGTACAGATGGGACAAAACGCCCGTCGTGCCGCCACAGATGATGCGGCAGAACAAGTAGTCAGAGTCTGCCGTGAGTTAGCAGGTAACACGAAATGAGTACAACAACACAACAAAAAATGGCAATGCGCCGGGTCGACCGTATCCACTTTGTTGGGATAGGTGGCGCCGGTATGGGGGGTATTGCCGAGGTGTTACTGAATGAAGGCTACAAAGTCTCTGGGTCGGATATTGCCAGCAACTCTGTGGTGGAACGTTTAACGGCGCTGGGTGCACAAATTTTCATTGGCCACGCGGCGGAAAACATTCAGGGGGCCAGCGTGGTGGTGGTGTCCAGCGCCATTAAAACCGACAACCCGGAAGTGGCGTCTGCACTTGAGCAGCGTATTCCCCTGGTGCGCCGTGCTGAGATGCTGGCGGAGCTGATGCGTTTCCGTCATGGCATTGCTATCGCGGGCACCCATGGCAAAACCACGACGACCAGCCTGATCGCCTCTATTTTTGCTGAAGCCGGCACAGACCCGACTTTTGTGATTGGCGGTTTGCTCAATTCTGCCGGCACCAATGCCCGTTTAGGTTCAGGCCGTTACCTGATTGCCGAAGCGGACGAAAGCGATGCTTCTTTCCTGCATTTGCAGCCAATGGCGTCTGTGATCACCAATATCGAACCTGACCATATGGACACTTATCAGGGCGATTTCGAAAAGATGAAATCGACCTATCTGGAGTTCTGCCACAACCTGCCGTTTTACGGTGCAGTCGTGGTTTGTATCGACGACCCTGTGGTGCGTGAGCTTATTCCGCAGATTGGCCGGATGGTGATTACTTACGGTTTTAGCGAAGACGCCGACTATGTGCTGAGCAACTTCAGCCAGACTGGCACCCAAAGCCGTTTTGATATTCAGGACCCGCAAGGTCAGCGTCACTCGATTGAGCTGAACCTGGCCGGTCGCCACAACGCTTTAAACGCCACAGCGGCTTTTGCCGTGGCTACCGACGAAGGCATCAGCAAAGATGCCATTCTGGCCGCACTGCGCAAATTTGAAGGTATTGGCCGTCGCTTCCAGCAATACGGTGAGTTTGACACCGGCCGCGGCAAGGTGCTGCTTGTCGATGACTATGGCCATCACCCAAGTGAAGTGGCTGTGACCCTGGCTGCTGCCCGCAGTGCCTGGCCACAACGCCGCATGGTGATGGCGTACCAGCCACACCGTTACAGCCGGACCCGCGATTTGTACGAAGACTTCACCAAAGTGTTGTCTGGCGTCGATGTGTTGCTGCTGCTGGAAGTCTACTCAGCCGGTGAAGCGGCCATTCCTGGCGCCGACAGCCGCAGCTTATGCCGCTCTATCCGTGCCCGTGGCCAGTTAGACCCGATTTATGTGGCAGGCCCGGCCGATTTACCTGCAGCTTTGGCTGACGTATTACAGGACGGTGACGTGGTGCTGACTCAGGGCGCTGGCAATATTGGTGCGCTGGCCAAGCAACTGGCGGCGCTTGAGCTGAAAATTTCTGCATTAAAACCAAACGAAGGAGCTTGAAGTATGAGCAACAAATTTGGCAAAGTGGCTGTGTTGTTTGGTGGACATTCCGCAGAGCGTGAAGTGTCACTGCGCTCTGGTGCTGCCGTTCTGGCTGCATTGCAAAAACAAGGTATTGATGCACACGCCTTTGACCCGAAAACCCAGGCGCTGACGGAACTGCTGTCGGCCGGTTTTGATCGGGTCTTTATCGTACTTCATGGCCGTGGCGGCGAAGATGGCACTATGCAAGGTGCACTGGAGCTGCTGGGCTTGCCTTACACAGGTTCCCGCGTTTTAGGTTCTGCACTGGCAATGGATAAAATCCGTTGCAAATGGTTATTTCAGGCGCAGGGTTTACCCACAGCACCGTTTCGGGTGGCCAAAACAAGTACCGCTCCCGATCACGCCGCCATGCTCTCAGCGCTGAACGGCAAAGTGATGGTTAAACCCGCTAACGAAGGCTCCAGCATTGGCATGAGTGCGGCCAGCACCGCAGCCGAGTTGCAGCAGGCGCTGGACACCGCTTTTGCCTACGACTCCGATGTGCTGGTGGAGCAGTGGATCCAGGGCCGTGAATTTACCGTGTCTGTGCTCAATGGCAAAGCACTGCCTGTGGTCGAAATGCGCACCCCCCGCTCTTTTTACGATTACGAAGCCAAATACAAATCCGACAGCACCCAGTATCTATGCCCGGCGCCATTGACGGACGAACAGACTGCATCGTTGCAGCAGGCTGCGGTTGCAGCCTTTCAGGCGGTGGGCGCTTCAGGCTGGGGCCGGGTGGACGCCATGCTGGACCAGGCGGGCAATTTCTACCTGCTGGAAGTGAATACAGTGCCTGGTATGACGGAAAAGTCGCTAGTGCCTATGGCAGCCAAAGCGGCTGGGCTGAGCTTTGAACAGCTCGTGGTTGAGATTTTAGAACAGACTTTATGAAAAAAACGCAGCTGACAATCTGGCAACGCATCGACAAGCCCTACTGGGCTGGTGTGCTGTTTTTTTGTCTCTGCCTCTGGCTGGTCAGCTGGATGGCGGTGCAGATCTGGGCCTGGCGACAGGACCAGAACAGTGCACCTATTCAGCAAATCCGGTTGTATGGTGAATTTGCCCATATTCAGGCTGACCAGCTGAACCAGAAGCTGCAACAGCAGTACCTGGGTAACTTTTTCAATTTGAACGTGGATCAGGTGCAGTTGTTCCTGCAACAACAACCTTGGGTCGCTCAGGCAGCCGTGCGCAAACAATGGCCTGACACCCTGGTGGTGGTGGTGACGGAGCATAAACCGGTGGCGATTTGGAATGACCATGAATTACTCAACCAACAAGGTCAGGTCTTTGTCGCACCCGTAGAGGAGCTGAACGAGCCTTTGCCGTTGTTGCAGGGCCCTGAAGGCTCAGAGCAGGATGCCCTGGCCATGTTCAACAATTTAAATCAGATGCTTAAAGTGCATCAGCATCAGGCCACAGGTCTGAAAGTGACAGCCCGTCAGGCCTGGCAAGTGCAATTAGAGCACGGTTTGCTGCTGACCCTGGGACGGGAAGATACGGTCAAGCGGGTGCAGCGTTTTATTGATTTGTACCCGCAGATCAGCCAACACAAATCTCAGCCAATGGCTGAGGTGGATTTGCGCTACGACACCGGCATGGCAGTGCGTTGGGTCGAAGTGCCAGAGACAAGAGAACAAGATGACAAAGTCGGCAGAACGTGACCTGATTGTTGGCCTGGATATTGGTACGGCCCAGGTAAAAGCATTGGTGGGGGAAATTACCCCGGACAACCAACTGAGTATTGTTGGTGTGGGCACTCATGTGGCCCGCGGTATGGACAAAGGTGGCGTGAATGACCTGAACCTGGTGGTGCAGTCGGTACGTCGTGCGGTAGAAGAAGCTGAGTTAATGGCGGACTGTCGGGTGTCTTCGGTGTATCTGGGCATTACCGGTAAACACATTCGTTGCCAGAACGAAAGTGGCATGGTGCCGATCAACGATGCCGAAGTGACAGCCGAAGATGTCACCAATGTGATCCACGCCGCCAAATCAGTGCCTATTTCGGCAGAGCGCCGCATGTTGCATGTGCTGCCACAGGAGTTCTCTGTGGATATGCAGGAAGGCATTAAGAGCCCGATTGGCATGTCCGGCGTGCGGATGGAAGCCAAAGCACACATCATCACCTGCGCCAACGATATGGCAAAAAACATCGAAAAATGTGCCGAACGTTGCGACCTGCATGTTGACCAGCTGATTTTCAGCTCGCTGGCGTCCAGCTATGCGGTGCTGACCGAAGATGAAAAAGAGCTGGGCGTCTGTGTGGTGGACGTGGGTGGTGGCACCATCGACATCTCGATTTTTACCAATGGCGCTTTACGTCACACCGCGGTGATCCCGGTGGCGGGTAATCAGGTGACCAGTGACATTGCCAAGATTTTCCGCACGCCATTTGGCCATGCAGAAGAAATTAAAGTGCAGTACGCCTGTGCGCTGCGCAGCATGGTAGGCAAAGAAGAAAATATTGAAGTGCCCAGTGTCGGTGGCCGTCCGGCACGCAGTATGTCGCGCCACACCCTGGCTGAAGTGGTGGAGCCTCGTTACCAGGAACTGTTTGAACTGGTGCAGGACGAGATCCGCAAATCCGGATTGGAAGAGCAGATTGCCGCCGGCATCGTACTGACTGGTGGTACTGCCAAGATGGAAGGGGCGGTTGAATTCGCTGAAGACATTTTCCAGATGCCGGTGCGTCTGGGTTATCCGATTGGCATTACTGGTCTGAAAGAGTATGTGGCTGACCCGGCGTATGCCAGCGTCGTTGGCCTGCTGATTTACGGCAAAGATATGAAAAACCAGCTGAAAAAAACTGTCGCTGCACGGGAGAGCATGGGCTCGATGATGAAGCGACTGACCAGCTGGTTTAAAGGTGAATTTTAATTTTTGAGTAAGCGTAACAGAGTAAGCGTAACTGCTTAGGCGAAACAAAACGGAGAGAGAAGCTATGTTTGAGTTAATGGAAAACCACAGCGAAGAAGCTGTTATTAAAGTCATCGGGGTTGGTGGCGGTGGCGGTAACGCCGTGGAGTACATGGTTGCCAGCAACATTGAAGGTGTGGAGTTTGTCGCGGCCAATACGGATGCACAAGCGCTGCGTAATTCCTCTGCTCACCTGACCCTGCAGTTAGGTGCCAATGTGACCAAAGGCTTAGGTGCAGGTGCAAACCCTGAAGTGGGCCGCAAGTCTGCCGAAGAAGACCGTGAAACCATTAAGAAAACCCTGGCTGGTGCAGATATGGTGTTTATCGCTGCCGGTATGGGCGGTGGTACAGGTACAGGTGCTGCACCTATCGTCGCTGAAGTGGCCCGTGAAATGGGTATTCTGACTGTGGCTGTAGTCACTAAACCTTTCCCGTTCGAAGGCAAGAAGCGTTCTACCTATGCAGACGAAGGCATTGGCGAACTGGCGAAACACGTCGATTCACTGATCACTATTCCGAACGACAAGCTGTTAAAAGTGTTGGGTAAGGGTACCAGTCTGCTGGACGCGTTCAAAGCAGCTAACAATGTGCTGTTAGGTGCAGTGCAGGGTATTGCTGAACTGATCACCCGCCCTGGTCTGATCAACGTCGACTTCGCCGACGTGCGTACCGTGATGTCAGAAATGGGCACCGCGATGATGGGGACTGGCCGTGCTTCAGGCCCAGACCGTGCTGAAGAAGCGGCAGAGCAGGCGATTTCCAGCCCACTGCTGGAAGACATCGACCTGTCAGGCGCTAAAGGTATTCTGGTGAATATCACCGCGGGCCTGGACATCAGCATCGAAGAATTCGAAACTGTAGGTAATGCAGTGAAAGCTTTCGCCTCTGAAAATGCCACTGTGGTGGTGGGTGCTGTGATTGACCCGGATATGTCAGATGAGCTGCGTGTGACTGTGGTTGCCACAGGGATCGGCGCCGAACGTAAAGCAGACATTACACTGGTGCCAAGCCACCGTGAACCGGCTCGTTCAGCGCACGTTTATGGCAATGCTGGTACAACCTTCCAGGGTAATGCCGCGCGTGAGCTGGCTCCGGCTGCGATGGAAATGCCAATGACAGCAACCAAACCAGTGGCAGAGAAACAAGCGAATATCGATATTTTTGATATTCCTGCATTCCTGCGTAAACAGGCAGACTAAGGCCTGAACAGGCCTCAAGTTGGCAGAATGGAACGGCTGTGGTATGCTGCGCCACCATTTTGACATGTTCAAAATTTGAACAGGAAGAAATTATGATTAAACAACGTACCATTACAAAAACGGTAAGTTCGGTCGGTGTCGGACTGCACAAAGGGGAAAAGGTTACGCTTACTCTCCGGCCTGCCCCTGACAACACAGGTATTGTGTTCCGTCGTGTGGACCTGGACCCGGTCGTCGATTTTCCGGTGCGCCCCGAATTAGTGGGTGACACGGTAATGTGTACCTGTTTGATCAATGAAGAAGGTGTGCGGCTGTCAACCACAGAACACCTGATGGCGGCTATCGCTGGTCTTGGCATCGACAATCTGTTGATTGAAGTCGATGCGCCGGAAATTCCTATTATGGACGGTAGCGCCAATCCTTTTGTCTACCTGTTATTGCAGGCCGGCATCAGCGCTCAGAAAAAAGCGAAAAAATTTATTCGTATCAAACAGAAAGTACGGGTGGAAGATGGTGATAAATGGGCCGAGTTCGTGCCACACCATGGCTTCCGCCTGGACTTTGCTATCGATTTCGACCACCCGGTGATTTCGGAAAGCCGTCAGCATGTGCAGATGGAGTTTTCAGCTGCCAGCTTTATCAAAGACATCAGCCGTGCCCGTACTTTTGGTTTTATCCAGGAAGTCGAGTACCTGCGTGCCAATAAACTGGCACTGGGCGGCAGCATGGATAACGTGGTGGTGCTGGACGAGTTCCGTGTGATGAACCCGGACGGTCTGCGTTATGACGATGAATTCGTTAAACACAAAATCCTCGATGCAATCGGCGATTTGTATATGGCCGGTTACAGCATTCTGGGTGAATTCCGCGCCTATAAAACCGGCCATGCGCTGAACAACGTGTTGTTAAATGCGGTGTTGGCGGATGAAGCCAATTATGAGTTTGTCACCTTCGAACACGAAGCTGACCTGCCTATTTCCTATCTGGCACCTCAGCTGGCTTGAGACCTGTCTATCCTTTGGCGGAGCGCTGTCTGGCCAGCTCCGCCAGTCTTTGCAGTTTTTCTTTTAGTTGTCCATCCATGGTTTCTGCTGCTGCTAACAGGTAATCCGCTGCCTGCTCTGAGATTTTCGGCATGTCTTTGGGCGATGCTGTTTCCGGCTTTTGGTACTGCAATTGCAGATTAGGTGAGACTTCTATATCAATACCGGCTAATTCAGGCAGGATTTTTTGGCGAAAATTGGCTAGAATGGCGTCCCTTTGCATTTTGAGCCGGGTTGCCCAAGCGGGAGATTGGCATAAAATCATCAGCCGACCTGCTTTAATGGTACTGATTTTGCAAAAAGCAGACTGTTCCAGTTGCAAGAACCGGATTAATTCGGTATTAAGTTGGCGCAACAATTGTGCGTGCTGGGCGGAACTGGCCAAGGAGTTCTGTTCCAATAGCTGATGCAAAGCGACAGGTTTAGTGCTGTAACGCGCCATGGTCTGACAAAAATTCGAATTGAGGTTGCATGAGTGTAACAGTTTTCTATCGTGGCCGACATCGGCACTTCAGCTTCGGCAGTACGCCCTGGCAGCTGACAGTGTCCGCGGTCATGCTGTTTTGTATAGCTGCGGGCGCTGGAGCTGCTTTTTCTAATTTATTCCAGCAAGGTAATGCAGAATTAGAAAAAGTACGTTTAAGCCGGGCCGCTGAAACGGAAGAAATCGCTGATATCCGTCGCCGTGCTGAAAACCAGCTGGCGGCGCTGACCGCTAAAGTGGCTACGCTGCAGGCGCAGGTGAACCGGCTGAATATGGTCGGTGAGCGCCTGATCGATGCCGCAAACTTACCTACTGAAGAATTCAATCTGCACAGTGCGCCTGCTATGGGCGGGCCTTCTCAGACGTCGACTGAGATCAGCCTGGCTGAGCTGAACGCCGTGTTGCTGCAGCTCAACGAGCTGGAGCAAAACCTGCAATCTGAACAAACCCGCTTTGCGATGCTTGAATCTTTGGATCTGAATCACCAGATCGGGAAAAGCGTAGCGCTGTCAGGTCGTCCTGTATTGAGCGGTTATTTATCCTCAAGCTTTGGGGTGCGTAGTGATCCCTTCAGTGGTGAACCTGCTATTCACCGTGGCGTGGATTTCGCCGGTAAAGAAGGCGATGCCATTATGGCGACAGCTGGTGGCATCGTAACCTGGGCCGGTGAGCGTTTTGGTTATGGTCTGATGGTCGAGATAGAGCACAGTGATGGCTATCGAACCCGGTATGCCCATGCCAAATCCGTGACAGTACAAATTGGTCAGGTGGTCAGTAAAGGTGAGCAGGTGGCAGAGATGGGCAATACAGGCCGCTCCACCGGGCCCCATGTGCATTACGAAGTATTAAAGAATGGCCAGCAAATTGACCCAATGTTGTTTGTCAATCGCCGAATCCAATAAGAATAAGACCTGCATCCGTGCAGGTTTCAACCTATGAAGTGGTAACAACTGATGTTCGCAAAACTATTTACCAAAATGTTTGGTAGCCGCAATGATCGTTTCCTGAAAAAGCTGGATAAACAGGTCGGTCTGATTAACAGTCTTGAAGCAAAATTTGCGGCGTTGTCTGACGACGAACTGAAGCAAAAAACAGCAGAATTTAAACAACGTTTTGCTGACGGCGCCACACTGGATGATTTATTAGCTGAAGCTTTCGCCACAGTGCGTGAAGCCAGTAAACGTGTGTTTGGTATGCGTCATTTCGACGTGCAGCTGATTGGCGGTATGGTGCTGCATCAGGGCAAAATCTCTGAAATGCGTACCGGTGAAGGTAAAACCCTGACGGCAACTCTGCCGGCTTACCTGAATGCGCTGAGCGGTCAGTCGGTTCATGTCATTACTGTGAACGATTACCTGGCCAAGCGTGATGCGCAAACCAATGCGCCGCTGTTCAGCTTCTTAGGTCTGACTGTTGGTGTGAACGTGCCTGGTATGGGCCACTACGAGAAGCAGCAGGCGTATCAGGCCGATATTACCTACGGTACCAATAACGAATTTGGTTTTGATTACCTGCGTGACAATATGGCGTTTTCCGCACCGGAGCGGGTGCAACGTCGTCTGGCGTACGCCATTATCGACGAAGTGGACTCGATCCTGATTGACGAAGCCCGTACGCCGTTAATTATCTCCGGTCAGGCGGAAGACAGCTCTGAACTGTACCGCGTGATCAATACTGTGGTGCCTAAGCTGCAAAAGCAGGAAAAAGAAGACGAAGAAGGCGAAATGGGGGATGGCCATTTCACCATCGATGAAAAGGCCAAACAGATTTATCTGACCGAACGGGGTCAGATCCAGGTCGAAGAGATGCTGACCGAGCTGAAGCTGATCCAGCCCGGTGATTCTTTGTATTCCGCCAGCAATATCACCTTGTTGCACCATGTCTATGCCGCTTTGCGGGCCCATAACCTGTTCCGGAAGGACGTGGACTATGTGGTCAAAGAAGACGAGATTGTGATTGTTGACGAACACACTGGCCGTACTATGGAGGGCCGTCGTTGGTCTGAAGGTTTGCACCAGGCGATTGAAGCCAAAGAAGGTGTACGCATTAACCACGAAAACCAGACATTAGCCTCTATTACCTTCCAGAACTACTTCCGGATGTACGATAAGCTGGCCGGTATGACCGGTACTGCCGACACCGAAGCCTTTGAGTTCCAGCAAATTTATGGCCTGGAAACCATAGTGATCCCAACCAACAGACCGATGATCCGGAAGGATATGGCGGATCTGGTGTATTTGACGGCAGAAGAAAAATACAACGCTATTATCAAAGATATTGAAGAGACCCGAGCGGCAGGCCGTCCGGTGCTGGTGGGTACAGCGTCGATTGAAACCTCTGAATACCTGTCGTCTTTACTGCATAAAGCAAAAATTGAGCACCAGGTGTTAAACGCCAAGTTCCATGCCAACGAAGCACAAATTATCGCTCAGGCTGGTGTTGCCGGCACTGTGACTATTGCCACCAACATGGCAGGTCGTGGGACCGACATCGTGTTGGGTGGTAATCTACAGGCCGCTATTGCTGCTTTAGGAGAAAACCCGACGGAGCAACAAGTTGCCCAGGCCAAAGCGGAATGGCAACAACGCCACGATGCAGTGATTGCTGCCGGTGGTTTGCATATTATTGGTACTGAGCGCCATGAATCCCGCCGTATCGACAACCAGCTGCGTGGTCGTGCCGGTCGTCAGGGTGACCCTGGTATCAGCCGTTTCTACCTGTCGCTGGATGATGCGCTGATGCGTATTTTCGCCTCGGACCGGATGGCTGGCATGATGCGTAAACTGGGTATGCAGCCTGGTGAAGCCATCGAGCACCCGTGGGTCAGTCGTGCCATTGAAAACGCACAACGCAAAGTGGAAGCCCGTAACTTCGACATCCGTAAGCAATTACTGGAGTTCGATGACGTCGCCAACGATCAGCGTAAAGTGGTGTATGAGCAACGGAATGAGCTGATGGATGCATCAGACGTTTCAGAAACCATTTCGGCCATTCGCCATGACGTGGTGGACGCTGTGATTAGCCAGTACATTCCTCCTCAGTCGCTGGATGAAATGTGGGACGTACCTGGTTTGGAAGCTCGTCTGCGCGCCGATTTTGCGATCGACATGCCTGTGGCCAAATGGCTGGCAGATGATAAAAAACTGTTTGAAGAACAGCTGCGTGAACGTATTCAGGATGTAGTCGCCAAAGCCTATCAGCTGAAAGAGCAAATGGTCGGTGAATCGGTGATGCGTCAGTTTGAAAAATCCGTCATGTTACAAAGCCTGGATACGCATTGGAAAGAGCACCTGGCGGCCATGGATCACCTGCGTCAGGGCATCAATCTGCGTGGTTATGCACAGAAGAACCCGAAGCAGGAATACAAGCGTGAAGCTTTCGAGCTGTTCTCCACTATGCTGGACCAGCTCAAGCTAGATGTCATTGGGGTTCTGTCGCGTGTGCAAATTCGTGCAGCTGAAGATGTGGACGCGGTGGAAGAGCAGCGTCGTCAGGCTGAGAGTACCCAAGTACAGTACCAACACGATGAAGTTGAGCAGGTGGCATCAGAAGCGCCGGAAAACCGCGCCCCAGTGTTCCGCGAAAGTGAAAAAGTCGGTCGTAATGATCCGTGCCCATGTGGTTCAGGCAAAAAATACAAAGCCTGTCACGGTAAGCTGGTTTGATGACGAAAGTGGTGCATGTGGCTGTTGGCGTGATCTTGCGCCAACAGCAGGTTTTGTTGGCACTGCGGCCGGATAAGCTGCATCAGGGTGGCCGTTGGGAGTTTCCCGGTGGCAAAGTGGAAGCAGGTGAAAGCACCGCACAGGCGTTGTCCCGGGAGTTGGCTGAAGAGGTGGCCTTAACGGTGCACAGCAGCAGCCCTTGGTTTGAACTGACGTACGATTACCCGGAAAAAACTGTGCGGCTGGATATTCATCTGGTGCAGGACTTTAGTGGCGAAGCGCAAGGGCTCGAAGGGCAACCTGTGCGTTGGGTACCATTATCTGAGTTAGCACAGTATCAGTTTCCTGATGCCAACCAGCCTATCCTCGACAAACTTCTTGCAGAATTTGGCCGCTGATAAGCGGCCTTATTATTCGCTGCAGCTTCAGCCTGTTCTCGTGGCCAGCATAGCTGTAGCGACCAGACCCCTGTCAGTCTTTAAAAAACTCAGCGTCCTGCCCGGCAAATAATTCATCAAGCTCGGTCAATTGTTGTTCGGTCAATGGCTGGTCCTGCAAGCTTTTATCAGCAATACGGTGTTCCTCAGCCGCCCAGGCGCCTAAATCAATCAGACGACAACGGTCCGAGCAAAAGGGTCTGAATGCAGCTTCGGGTCCCCAGACAACTTCAGTCTGGCAGGTTGGGCATTTTACAATAGTGGCCATTGGGCTCTCCGGCGACAAATATCGGCCGCAGTGTAGCGGAAGCCTTAGCAGCAGGCCAGTTGGAAGCTGACGTTTTTGTCGATGGTAGTGCGGCCCAATTCATCACAGAGCTGCATAAAGCGAATGGCGTAGCGGTATTTATTGCCACTGATGGTTGGGTAACAGCCAGCCTGACTGTCGTATTCAATTCTCAGCAGCTCAAACTGTTCAGTGTTATTTTGCATAAAACCGTTTTCCGCGATCAGCGCCTGAAACTGGCCGCGCTCGCGGATAAAACTCAGCACAAAGCTGATGGCCGACTCCACCAGCCGGAGTTGTTCCAACCAGTCGTTGGCTTGTTGCTGGCGAATGTGATGTGGCCGCTCTGACCAATACTGCAATTGGGGTAAATCGAAGGGGCAGGTGCCGCCTGGAATAAAAAAACGTTGGCGCAACGGCGACAGAAACTTATCTTCTTTCAGGCAATTAGCTAACTTGCTGCCGCGTAGTAATTCACTTTGCAGCCGGACTGCTTTTTGCAGCATTTGTTGTAAGGCGTCGTCAGAAATTTGTGGATGACGGGACCAATTGACCAGGGAGGCTTCACAACGTTCAATGTCTTTGATTAAATCCGGTCTGACGTCATTGCGGTCCAGCACTTCAATCAAGGCAAAAAGTGCAGTAAAAAAACCTTGTTGCTGCCACTGTGTTTCTAACGGCAAAAACTGCTTTACCTGTGCAAACAGGTAATCAACCCGCAGGTAAGTCCGGACTTTTTCGTTCAACGGATGTTCGTACAGTACAGCAGCCATAGCAGAAACATTTGTTAACAATGAGCATTACCATAAACCTAAGTTCAGGCTTTGGCTAGTTTTTCCTCAGCGAGCTGGCGATAGAGTTCATCCAGTCGCCGCACCCGTTGTTCAACCATCGGCAGGCTTTGACTGTTGTCTATCAATTGATCGGCCAATTCGCGGCGTTGAGCCCTGCTGTGTTGGCTGGCGAGGATCTGTTGCACCTGCTGTTCGCTGACCTGGTCACGTTTGACTGTGCGTTCAATTTGCAGGGATTCCGGCACATCCACCACCAGAACCTGGTCGCAGTACTGCTGCAAACCATTTTCCAGTAATAAAGGCGCGGTCAGAATAGCGTAAGCGGATTGGCACTGTGCCAGTTGCTGCAACAGGCGTTGGCGGATCAGCGGATGCAGCAGCTGATTCAGCCAGGCTTTTTGCTCCGGGTTGGCAAAGATAATGTCCCGTAACGCGGCGCGGTCCAGCTGGCCTTCGGCTGTCAGCAGTTCTGCGCCAAAGTGAGCAATGATTTGCTCCAGTGCAGCTTGCCCTGGGGCGACGACCTGGCGGGCAACCAGGTCAGCATCCACGGTTTGAATACCCAATTGCTGGAAAAAGCATTCAACCGTGCTTTTTCCGCTGCCGATACCCCCCGTTAACCCAACAATGAACTGACTCATAAACCCAGGCTCGCCAGATACCAATGGTTAATTTGGTCGCCCCATAGCATCGCAATCAAACCTGCAGCGGCAATGTAAGGGCCAAAAGGAATAGGGGTGGTTTTATCTTTACCCTGGACCAGCAACAACACAGAGCCCACCACGGCGCCGACCAGCGCAGAAAACAGAATAATTTGCGGCAGTAAAGCCCAGCCAAGACCGGCACCCAGTAGCGCTAATAGTTTAAAATCACCGTAACCCATGCCTTCTTTGCCGGTGGCCAGTTTAAACAGCCAGTACACAGACCAGAGACTCAGGTAACCAAAGACAGCACCCAACACCGCATCCTGCACGGGCAGGGTCCAGCCGGCTACGGCACTCATCAGCATCAACCATAACAACGGCTGAGTGATTTGGTCCGGTAACAGCATTTTATCCAAATCGATAAAGGTCAGTGCTATCAGGCCCCAGCTCAGCACCAGGTACACCAGACAGCTGCTGGTTACGCCAAAGCGTGCGGCGACAGCCACCGAAATTAAGGCGGTGAAGAGTTCGACGAGAGGGTAACGTGGGCTGATTTTTGCGCTGCAATAGCGGCAGCGACCTTTCAGGCTCAGGTAACTCAGCAGCGGGATATTGTCTTTGGCGGCTAATGGATGCTGGCAATGAGGGCAACAGGAACCAGGCAGGGCCAGATTAAAACGGCTGGTCGTTGCGGGGTGTTCGGGCTGAAAATAGGCCTGGTAATCACGTTGCCATTCCAGCTCCAACATTTTCGGCAAGCGGTAGATCACCACATTAAGGAAACTGCCGACCATCAGGCTGAACAGAAAAACCAAAGGTAAAAATACCCACTCTGATTGTTGCATGGCCTGCAACAACGGCATAAAAAAATCCATTACACAATACTGCCCAGTTGGAAAATCGGAAGGTACATTGCCACGATAAGGCCGCCTATTAAGACACCTAACACCGCCATAATCAAGGGCTCCAGCAAGGAAGTCAGGCCATCGACGGCATCATCCACTTCTTGTTCATAAATCGTCGCCACTTTGGCCAGCATGCTGTCTAAGGCGCCGGATTCTTCACCAATGGCGACCATCTGGTTCAGCATTTCAGGAAAAGCCTGGGTGGTTTTCATCGCCATATTCATCTGATTACCGGCTGCCACTTCTTCCCGCACCGTGAGTATCGCAGCGCGGTATTTTTCATTGCCGGATGCGCCTGCTGCTGATTCCAGTGCTTCAATCAACGGGACGCCAGCGGCAAAGGTGGTGGACAGGGTACGGGCATAACGGGCGACCGCCGCTTTATTTAAGATGCCCCCGATGACAGGTAGTTTCAGCATGCCATGGTCCGCTGCTACTTTAAACTGATGGTTGGTTTTGTAGGCTTTGCCATAAGCCCAGATTAGCGCCATCACTACAGCCAAAGCAACGTACCAGTAAGCCTGCATCCACTCTGAAATGCCGAGCACAAAGAGCGTAAAGGCGGGCAACTCGGCACCCATACTGCCAAAAATCTGGGCAAACTGAGGCACCACAAAAATCAATAAAATGGACGTAACTATCACTGCCACCACGACGACGGCTATCGGGTAGAACATCGCTTTTTTAATTTTGGATTTCAGGGCTTCAGCTTTCTCTTTATACAGCGCTATCCGGTCAAAAATGCGGTCCAAGGCACCGGACTGTTCACCTGATTTCACCAGGTCACAGAACAGTTCATCGAAGTAGTCTTTATGCTCGCGCAGTACTTCCGACAAGGGGGTGCCGCCCTGCACCTTGGAAGAAATCTTCAGCATCAGTTGGCGTAAGGTTTCATTGCTGGCGCCGTTGGCAATTAAATCCAGGCTTTGCACCAAAGGCACACCAGCGCCCAGCATAGTGGCTATTTGCCGGGTAACGACCGCGATATCCGCCGAGCCGACTTTCGGCTGGCCAATCATAATGGGCTTGGCTTTTTTCTTCACTGCTGTCGGGTTAATACCCTGACGCAGCAGTTGTTGGCGGGCTTCAGCCACAGAGCCGGCCTTCAGTTCGCCACTGATTTTCTGGCCGCGGCGATTCAGACCTTTCCAATTGAAACTGTCCAGCTCCTTTAGTTTGCTTTGTGCCATATGTCAGCGCCTCAGTCAGAGATTGGTCACCCGGTTTACTTCGGCCAGGCTGGTGAGCCCGTTAGCGGCTTTTTTTAACGCACTTTGGCGCAGACTGGCAAAGCCCTGTTGCCTGGCCAGTTGCGCTATATCCAACGAATTGGCGCCTTGCATAATCTGTTCAGCTATTTCGCTGCTGATTGGCATCACTTCGTAAATGCCGACCCGGCCTTTGTAACCGCCGGTGCAATAATCACAGCCTACAGCTTTAAACAGCTTCAGCTCTGCCAGTTGACCGGGTTCAAAGCCTTGTTTCAGCGCCTCATTCTCAGGCAGGTGTTCTGCGGCTTTGCAGTGTGGGCACAAACGCCGGGCCAGCCGCTGAGCAATAATCAGCGACACTGAGCTCGCCACGTTGTAAGCGGGCACGCCCATATTCAGCAGACGGGTCAGGGTTTCAGGCGCCGAGTTGGTATGCAGCGTGCTTAGGACCAGGTGACCGGTTTGCGCCGCCTTAATGGCTATTTCAGCGGTTTCCAGGTCGCGGATTTCACCGACCATAATCACATCAGGATCCTGACGCAGAAAGGCCTTTAACGCCGAAGGAAAAGTTAAACCGGCTTTAGGGTTGACCTGCACTTGGTTAATACCCGGCAAATTAATTTCCACCGGATCTTCTGCGGTAGAAATATTGGTTTGCTCGGTATTGAGAATGTTGAGGCCGGTATAAAGTGACACCGTTTTGCCCGATCCTGTGGGACCCGTGACCAGGATCATGCCTTGCGGCTGTTCCAATGCTTGCAAATACAATTGTTTTTGTTCAGGTTCATACCCCAAAACATCGATGCCCAGCATGGCACTGTCAGAGTCGAGGATCCGCATCACGATTTTTTCGCCCCACAAGGTCGGTAAGGTGCTGACCCGAAAATCAATCGACTTCTTCTGCGACAGTTTCAGTTTGATGCGGCCATCCTGCGGTATGCGTTTTTCAGCGATGTCGAGCCTGGACATCACTTTCAGCCGGGCGGAGAGCCGGGTTGAAAGCGCCGCAGGCGGCGACGCCACTTCATGCAGAATGCCGTCAATACGAAAGCGGATGCGGTAGATTTTTTCGTAGGGTTCAAAATGCAGGTCTGAAGCGCCTTTACGCACAGCGTCGTGCAGCATCTTGTTGATAAAGCTGATAATGGGTTGGTCTTCACTGTCACTGCCAACCGTTTTGTTCTCTTCGTCTTCAGGGCCTGTCAGCCCGAGTTTGGCTAAATCCCATTCGGTATTGGAAAAGCTGTCAGTGCTGGTGGTTTCAAACAGCTGTTCAATGGCTTTATGCAGCTTATCAAACTCCACAACGACCAGTTCTGCATTCAGACCCGTATTGAATTCAAAATCTTCTACTGGCGCCATATCCGTGGGATCCGCGACCGCCAGAAACAAGGTTTTATGACGCCGTGCCAGCGGCAGGATTTGGTGTTTGCGGATCAGTTTTTCATTGCGGATGCTTTCCGGAATGGCGGAGACGTCAAAAAAGTCCAGGTCCAGGCTGCTGTGTAAGGTGTACGCAGCTGCAGCTTCAGCCAGCACCCTGGCACTGATGAGTTTTTCCTGCACCAATAACTCAGCCAGACTTTGGTACTGATGCGCTTTTTCCTGCAACAGTTTCTGCAGCTGCTGTAAGTCCAGCAGCTGTGATTGTTGCAAACGCTTCACTAGTACTGAGTGTGTGTTCAGAGCCATGCTACCGGACCAAAGTGGGAAGCTGACAAATAAGATAAAAACGGCCCTGTCGGGCCGTTTTCAATGAGAGCAATTAACCTGCGGTACAACCTTGAATAGGTACTGCACCATCACCACTGAGGACACAAGCCCAGGTAATGCTTTCACCTGGATTGGCCGGCGCTGTCGGGGTTAAGGTGGCGGTAATACCGTCATACTCCAACGATAACACGCCAGCGTCAGCACAATCCGGAATGGCATTGCCAGCAGAGTCATTACAAGCCAGAGTTCCGGTTGTAGCAAAAGCCTCTGCAACTTTAATTTTCTGCCCCCCCAATGAAGCAACTGCGTTGGAACCGCGGGCACGTGCTGTGTAGTCCTGATAAGCAGGTAAAGCTATTGCAGCCAAAATACCAATAATGGCAACAACAATCATCAATTCAATAAGGGTAAAGCCTTGATTTCTATTCATGAAACTTCTCCTGAAAGTCCTGTCCACTGAGGAACAGTCTAAGTGTGGTAAATATTTGTTATTCCGCAAGTCTGAGATTCAGCTTTTGCTTAATAACTTAAAAAACAACAAATTAGACTGGGTTGCTGCGATTTCCGATACAGAGTGCTGAGCCAGATTTAGATGCAGGGCGGGACAGGCTGCCCTGCATCGCACTTAAAGTGAGCGCAGCCGCATGGAGAGGTCGATGGCCTGAACGTGTTTGGTCAAAGCGCCGCTGGAAATATAATCCACCCCAGTGGCAGCCAGAGCCCGCAGTGCCTCTGCCGTGATATTGCCAGACACTTCCAGTTTGGCTTGACCTTTATTCAAACTGACCGCTTGTTGAATGTCGGCCACATGCAGGTTATCCAGCATGATGATGTCAGCACCGGCTTGCAGTGCCTGGTCAAATTCAATCAGATCTTCCACTTCCACTTCCACGGCTTTACCAGGGAAGTTTTGTCGGGCTTTTTCCACCGCGTTTCGAATAGAACCTGCAGCGGCGATATGGTTTTCTTTTATCAGAAATGCGTCAAACAAGCCTAACCTGTGGTTTTTACCGCCACCGCATGCAACGGCATACTTCTGCGCCAACCGCAGGCCAGGCAAGGTTTTGCGGGTATCAAGCAGTCTGGTATGGCTGCCTTCGAGGTGTGCGACATAAAGCGCCGTTGTGGTGGCCGTGCCACTCAGTGTCTGCACAAAATTTAATGCGGTGCGCTCACCAGTTAGCAGCACCCGGGCTGACCCTGTAAGTTCACAGAGCACTGTGTTGGCGGTGAGGTGATCGCCATCTTGGGCAAACCAGCGCACCTGAATGTCCGACGAGAGCTGGGCAAAGACTTCATTCAACCAGGCTGCGCCAGCCAGAATGCAATCTTCACGGCAGATAATAGTGGCCACTGCTTGTTGTTCCACAGGGATCAGCGAGGCGGTAATATCGCCGCTGTGTTGATCCAGATGACCTAAATCTTCGGCTAAGGCGGCAGCGACGGAACGCTGGATCTCCAGCTTCAATTGATCGGCATAAGGTACTGCAAATAACATCATAGAAGTGTCCGGTGTTGCACCAATGGTTGGTGTTAATGACGCTGTATAAGACGGAGTTCGTCTCCCTGTTGGCTGAATTCTAATTGTTTCAGCGCACTCATGCCTAACAAAATATCTGTACCTGCCAGGCCTGGGCTGATACTGGCGCGAATATCCTTCAACTGAATGTCGCCGAGCTGCAATGTGGCCAACCGGCTGTCATAGGCCGTGCTGATGCCATTGGCTGTACTGATGGGATAAGCTCGGCCTTTGGACATACCCAGCTTTGCTGCAGCCTGTTCTGACACCGCCACTGTGGTTGCCCCGGTATCCAGCATAAATTGGGCTTCAACTCCGTTAAACAAGGCAGTGCCTACATAGTGACCTGACGGATTGCGTTTGAGGATGGTGATGATTTCCCCTGACTGGCCGACCTGACTTTGCAGCCTGGGGTTGGGATTTATTTGTAACGAAATATAGTCGGCGAAGAACCAATACAGCAGCCCAAGCAGCAATAACCAGCTAATCCAGCTAAAGAGCCTGCTGATTTTTGTTGTCCCTTCATGTGCTTGCATTCATTTCCTTTCGCGTTGACAATAAAGACATAGCTTAACCAATAGCGTGCAATGGGAAAAGGCAGATGTCCGCGGTTCAGATGGTGCAGTACCAAAGCCCGCATTATAACGACAGACCACAAGGCACTGTGGTCAGTTTACTGGTGATCCACTGCATCAGTTTGCCCGCTGGTGAATTTGCGACCCCTTATATTCACGATCTCTTTATGGGGCAGCTGGACTGCGATGCAGACCCCAGTTTTCGCAGTCTGCAAGGCGTGCGAGTGTCGGCGCATCTGGTGATTTTTCGTGACGGCAGCGTGCATCAGTACGTGCCTTTTAACAAAAGAGCCTGGCATGCAGGCCAGTCCGAATTTCAAGGACATGAAAACTGTAATGACTATTCGATAGGTATAGAGTTGGAAGGCACCGAACAAGAGCCTTACACCGAGGCCCAATACCAAAGTTTGATTCAGGTTACCGCCTTACTCTGTCGCTTTTATCCTGCAATTACTGCTGAACGTATTGTGGGTCATCAGCAGATTGCGCCTGGACGCAAGACAGACCCAGGCCCCAGTTTTGACTGGGAACGTTACCTGCACGCTGTAAAGGAGAACAATGTATGACGCTGATCAGTATGCTGATAGCCCTGATAGTGGAACGTCTGGCCGTGCGCAGTGATGCCTGGCAATTCTGGCCCTATGCCCGTAAATACCTGAGCTTCAGCCGGACCAGTGCTATTGCGCGTTTGGCTTCGCACCCACAAGGCCAGTATCTGTGGTTAGTATTGCCTGGGCTGCTCTATGCACTGCTGCTGTGGCTGATCGACAGCGGCTTGGTGTCGCTGGTGCTGAATACCCTCGTATTGCTGGTGTGTATCGGCTGTTGGCACTACCGCCAGCAGTACAAGCATTATTTGAATGCGACTGAGCGTGGCGATAATGAAGCCGCATTTTTAACGATGCAGCAAATCTCTAAAGATGCAGGCCTGACTGAGCAGGAATTGAGTTATGGCCAGCGTCTGGTCTGGCTGAACTTCCGTTACTATGCTGCGGTGTTGTTTTGGTTTGCGTTATTCGGTGGTGCCGGGGCTTTGACCTACGCGCTACTCCGCCAACTGTCTGAGCCTGTGTTGTGGCAGGCTGACGCTGAAACTGCAGTGACGGAAACAGAGCTGGTTGCTGTGGAAGAAGGCACTGAGACCTATCAGGCACAACAGGCTGAGGTGGATCCTGACGCTGAATCAAACGCGGCGCCGGCGAGCCAATGGCTGGACGATCTGCAACCTCTGCAGCGGCTGATGTTTTGGGCCGATTGGTTACCAGCCCGGATTTTTGGCCTGGGTTTAGCTCTGGTTGGGCATTTCTCCCGCGCGTCTGCAGCGCTGATTGGTTTCTTTGCCAATACCCATGCACCGGCAAGTACCGTGATTACGACGGTCGCGAAGGCTGCTGAACCATTGCCGGAAGACAGTTATAACTGCAGCGAAGAGACCGCATGTATGGTGCAGTTGTCCAAGCGTAATGTGTTGTTTTTCCTAGCCTTGGTTGCTGTGTTGACGCTGTCAGGCTGGGTCCGCTAAGCACAGTTTTCTTTGCCATCTGCACAAGGCCGGTATCATACCGGCCTTTATTTTTATAACAGCCCTAAGACTATTGGTCAGACCAATTCCATTGGTGAAAAATTGCTCGCTTGAATTTGAGTGATTGCTCTAATTATTTGTCGCCGGAAAGTCGCAGAATAGGGCGCTTTAATTTACAGTCCATGCAGTTTCTGTTAAGTTAAGCCGCAATTTAATAAATTGGTCTGACCAATTTACAATAAGCTGATAAAAAGCAGCATAACCTGACAAGGCAGCAGACAGAGTTTCATGTCCAGCTTAAAAATAAAACCGGCCAAGTTATCCGATCAGATAGTAGGTCAACTCGAGCAGATGCTGCTGGAGGGAATTTTTTCGCCCGGACAAAAGCTGCCACCAGAACGCGAATTGGCTGAACAGTTTGATGTCTCCCGTCCTTCGCTGCGCGAAGCCATTCAAAAACTGGAAGCAAAAGGGCTGGTCAATCGTCGCCAAGGGGGCGGTACTTATGTCTGTGACAACCTGGCGGTTGGTTTAACAGACCCGTTGTTCGCGCTGATTGGCCGCCATCCGGAATCTCAGTTCGACTTGCTGGAGTTTCGTCATGCGTTGGAAGGTATTTGCGCTTATTACGCGGCGTTGCGTGGCACTGCTGCTGATTTTGCTCAAATTACCCAATGCTACGAGCAGATCTGCGCTGCCCAGCAGCAACAGGATTTAGATGCCGAAGCCCGGGCCGTAGGCCAGTTCTATTCGGCAGTCGCAGAAGCATCCCACAATGTGGTGCTTCTGCATTTGGTGCGCGGCTTAACGCCGCTGGTGGAGCAGAACATCAAGTTAAACCTTGAAGTCCTGCGTCCCAAGGAAGGTGTAGTGAGCCAGCTGAACGCGCATCGGCATACGCTGATGCACGCAGTGATCAATGGCGAGCCGGAGCAAGCCCGGCAAGCCAGCAACAGCCATTTGGCCTTTATCGAAGAGGCTTTGCTGGAAGCTGACCGGGAGCGCTCACGCATTGAACGCTCGCTTCGTCGGTCGCAACAGAACTGACGGGCTGAGGAATTTTTTAACTGGTTGATGGTCTGCTTTGGCAGTCCATCCAAAAAGGAAACTGACTATGTCTGAAGTCACTACCATTGACGTCGACGCGCTGGAAACCCAAGAGTGGCTGGAAGCGCTGGAATCCGTTGTCCGTACAGAAGGCGTGGAACGCGCCCAATTCCTGTTGGAACAAGTACTGGAGCAAGCCAGATTAGAAGGCGTGGACATGCCAACCGGCGTGACCACTAACTACATCAATACCATTCCACCTCAGCAGGAACCTGCGTACCCTGGCGATGTGAACCTGGAACGTAAAATCCGTTCAGTGATCCGCTGGAACGCCATCATGATCGTGCTGCGTGCCTCGAAAAAAGAACTGGATTTAGGTGGCCATATGGCGTCTTACCAGTCGTCCGCTGCCTTTTATGAAACCTGTTTTAACCATTTCTTCCGCGCGCCAAACGAAAAAGACGGTGGTGACCTGGTGTATTACCAAGGTCACATTTCACCGGGTATCTACGCCCGTGCTTTTGTGGAAGGCCGTTTAACTGCAGACCAGCTGGATAACTTCCGTCAGGAAGTAGGTGGAGAAGGTTTATCCTCTTACCCGCATCCGAAATTAATGCCGGAGTTCTGGCAGTTCCCGACCGTTTCTATGGGTTTAGGCCCAATCACCTCGATTTATCAGGCTCGTTTCCTGAAGTACCTGGACGGCCGTGGTTTAAAAGACACCACCGATCAACGGGTGTATGCCTTCCTTGGTGACGGTGAAATGGATGAACCGGAAAGCCGTGGTTCGCTGTCGTTCGCAGCCCGTGAAAAACTGGACAACCTGTGTTTCCTGGTGAACTGTAACCTGCAACGTCTGGATGGCCCGGTGATGGGCAACGGCAAGATCATCCAGGAACTGGAAGGTCTGTTCCGTGGCGCCGGCTGGAACGTCATTAAAGTGGTATGGGGCAGTGGCTGGGACAAGCTGTTGGCCAAAGACACCACAGGTAAACTGCTGCAGTTGATGAACGAAACTGTCGACGGTGACTACCAGACGTACAAAGCCAAAGACGGTGCTTATGTTCGTCAGCACTTCTTCGGTCGTTATCCGGAAACTGCGGCTCTGGTCGCAGACATGACGGATGAAGAAATTTTTGCATTAAAACGTGGTGGTCATGAACCATCCAAGCTGTTTGCCGCCTTTAAAGCCGCGCAGGAATGCAAAGGCCGTCCAACGGTGATCCTGGCCAAAACCATCAAAGGTTACGGCATGGGTGAGGCTGCTGAAGGCAAAAACATCGCGCACCAGGTGAAGAAGATGGACATGACGCACGTGCTGCAAATTCGCAAGCGCCTGGGTCTGGAAGACTATATCAGTGAAGAGGATGTGGCTTCACTGCCATACATCCAATTGCCTGAAGGTTCACCTGAGCACCAGTATCTGCACGCCCGTCGTAACGCCTTAAATGGTTACACACCAGTGCGTCTGCCGCAGTTCAGCGAAACCCTGACGCTGCCAGAGCTGAATGCCTTTGAACCTCTGCTGGAAGAGCAGAAACGTGAAATTTCGACCACAATGGCTTTTGTGCGTGGTCTGAACGTGTTGCTGAAAGATGCCAATATCGGTCAGCGCATTGTGCCAATTATTGCCGATGAAGCCCGTACTTTTGGTATGGAAGGTCTGTTCCGTCAGATTGGTATCTACAACCCACGTGGCCAGACCTACACGCCGGAAGACCGCGCTGTGGTGTCTTACTACAAAGAAGAAACCTCTGGTCAGGTACTGCAGGAAGGTATTAACGAGCTGGGTGCCATGGCGTCCTGGGTGGCGGCGGCAACCTCGTACAGCACCAACGATCTGCCGATGATCCCGTTCTACATTTACTACTCAATGTTCGGATTCCAGCGTGTGGGCGATATGGCCTGGCTGGCCGGTGACCAACAAGCCCGTGGTTTCCTGTTAGGGGCGACAGCGGGCCGTACCACACTGAACGGTGAAGGTTTACAACACGAAGACGGTCACAGCCACATTCTGGCCGGTACAGTACCGAACTGCATTTCTTATGACCCGACTTATGCCTATGAGCTGGCGGTGATCATGCAGGACGGTATCCGTCGTATGTATGGCGAGGACCAGGAAAATATCTACTACTACATCACTGTGATGAACGAAAACTATCACCACCCGGCCATGCCACAAGGTGCTGAAGAAGGGATCCGTCGTGGTCTGTACAAGCTGGAAAGCCATGCCGGTGACAAAGCTAAAGTACAGTTAATGGGGAGCGGCACCATTCTGAATGAAGTGCGCAAAGCGGCTGAAATTCTGAGTGAAGACTATGGCGTTGGCTCTGATGTGTTCTCTGTGACCTCATTCAACGAGCTGGCGCGTGATGGTCAGGACTGTGAGCGCTTTAACATGCTGCACCCACTGGAACAGGAAAAAGTACCATACATCGCTCAGGTGTTAGGTAAAGAGCCGGTGATTGCCGCCACCGACTACATTAAAAACTACGCCGACCAGGTGCGTGCTTTTGTACCTTCAGTCTCTTACAAAGTACTGGGTACCGACGGTTACGGCCGTTCTGACAGCCGTGAAAACCTGCGTCGCCATTTTGAGGTAAACGCTGGTTATGTGGTACTGGCGGCGCTGCATGAACTGGCCAAACAAGGTGCAGTAGACAAGCAGCTGGTGCAAGACGCCATCGCCCGTTTTGGGATTGATACCAACAAAACTAACCCGCTGTACGCATAAGAGGATTGGACATGACGATTGAAATTCATGTACCGGACATTGGTGCGGATGAAGTAGAAGTCACCGAAGTGCTGGTCAAAGTGGGCGATAAAGTCGCAGTTGACCAGTCGCTGCTGTCGGTGGAAGGCGACAAAGCGTCGATGGAAGTACCCGCCATTCAGGCCGGTACCGTCAAAGAAATTAAAGTCAAAGCGGGCGACAAGGTGAAAACCGGTAGCCTGATTATGCTGTTCGAAGCTGAAGGTTCAGCAGCGGCGGCTCCTGTTGCTGCACCAGTAGCTGAAGCTGTTACAGCCCCGGCGCCAGCTGCGGCCGCGCCAGCAGCTGCCGCAGTGCAAGACGTCGCAGTACCGGATATAGGTGGCGATGCGGTAGAAGTCACCGAAATTATGGTGAAAGTGGGTGACAGTGTCACTGCAGATCAATCATTGCTGTCTGTCGAAGGCGATAAAGCTTCGATGGAAGTTCCTGCACCTTTTGCTGGTGTGGTGAAAGAAATCATCGTCAATAAAGGCGACAAGGTGCAAACCGGTACGCTGATCATGCGCTTTGAAGTGGCAGGTGCAGCACCAGCTGCTGCGGCCGCACCTGCGCCAGTGTCCGCTCAAACCCCAGCTGCTCCAGTGGCTGCTGCGCCAGCACCAACAGCGGCACCAGCTGCAACGGCTGCCCCAGTTGCTGCCAGCACAGGTTTTGTTGAAAACAGCGCCTATGCCCATGCATCGCCTGTGGTGCGTCGTCTGGCTCGTGAGTTTGGCGTGGACCTGTCCAAAGTGGCTGGTTCAGCCCGCAAAGGCCGTATTGTGCGCGAAGACGTGCAAAACTACGTGAAGAACATCATCAAGCAAGTGACCTCTGGTCAGGGGTCGGTCACTGGTTCTGGTAACAGCGTTGGCTTTGACCTGATCCCATGGCCAAAAGTCGACTTTGCCAAATTTGGCCCGGTGGAAGAGAAGCCACTGTCGCGTATTCAGAAATTATCTGGCGCGAACCTGCACCGTAACTGGGTGCGCATTCCACACGTCACGCAGTTTGATGAAGCGGATATCACTGAACTGGAAGACTTCCGCAAAGAGCAGAACGCACTGGCTGACAAGAAAAAACTGGGCGTGAAATACACCCCGTTGGTGTTTGTGATGAAAGCCGTGGCCAAGGCGCTGGAAGAATTCCCAACCTTCAACAGCTCACTGTCTGAAGACGGTGGCAGCCTGATCCTGAAGCAGTATGTGCATTTAGGTATTGCGGTTGATACGCCAAATGGCCTGGTGGTACCTGTGGTTCGCGATGTGAACAAAAAAGGCATTATCGAGCTGTCACGCGAGCTGCAGGAAATTTCCGGCAAAGCGCGTGAAGGGAAACTGACCTCTGCAGATATGCAGGGTGGAACCTTTACCATTTCCAGCCTGGGTGGTATTGGCGGTACGGCGTTCACGCCAATAGTCAATGCGCCGGAAGTGGCTATTTTGGGCGTGTCCAAGTCGGACATCAAACCAAAATGGAACGGCAAAGAGTTTGAGCCTCGCCTGATGGTGCCGCTGTCAGTGTCTTATGACCACAGGGTGATTGACGGTGCGCTGGCCGCCCGTTTCACTGCAACGCTGGCGTCTTATTTAAGCGATATCCGCCAAATCATTATGTAAGGCAAAAGATGTCCCGTAGGCTGAAAAGTTACGGGACTTCTTACATGGGCGATGTTAAAATTTCGCCCACTTCATTTTTCGCCTGTCTGAGAGAAATCAGGCAGTTATCTGAACAGAGATAAAAGGTAAATCCATGAGCAACGAAATCAAAACGCAAGTCGTCGTTCTGGGCGCAGGCCCTGGTGGTTATTCAGCTGCATTCCGTGCCGCCGACTTAGGTCTGGACGTGACGTTGGTGGAAGCGCGCAGCACTTTAGGTGGTGTGTGTTTAAACGTTGGTTGTATCCCATCAAAGGCTCTGCTGCACGTCGCTAAAGTGATTGACGATGCCAAAGAAATGGCATCACACGGCGTAACTTTCGGCGCTCCACAAATCGATCTGGATAAAATCCGTGCCTGGAAAGACAAAGTAGTAGGTCAACTGACCAACGGTCTGTCTGGCATGGCGAAAATGCGTAAAGTGAAAGTGGTCAACGGTTACGGTAAATTCACCGGTGCCAACACCCTACAAGTGGGTGACACCACTATTACATTCGACAGCGCCATTATCGCTGCAGGTTCTGAGCCTGTTGCGCTGCCTTTTATTCCTAAAGATGACCCACGTGTCATCGATTCAACTGGCGCGCTGGAATTAAAAGATATTCCAGGCGAAATGCTGGTCTTAGGCGGCGGTATTATCGGTCTGGAGATGGGTACTGTGTACCGTGCTCTGGGTTCTAAAGTGTCTGTGGTTGAGTTTGCTGATCAACTGGTTCCTGCCGCTGACGCAGATATCGTCAAAGCCTACACCAAATACAACAAAGACAACTTCACCCTGATGCTGTCGACCAAAGTGACGGCTGTAGAAGCTAAAGCTGACGGTCTGTATGTCACCTTCGAAGGCAAAAACGCACCAGCGTCGCCAGTACGTTACGACAAAATCCTGGTGGCAGTAGGTCGTCGTCCTAACGGTTCACTGCTGGACGCAGCCAAAGCCGGTGTGAACGTCGATGAGCGTGGTTTTATCAATGTGGATAAACAACTGCGTACTAACGTGCCACACATTTTCGCTATCGGTGACGTGATTGGTCAGCCAATGCTGGCGCACAAAGCGGTGCACGAAGGCCATGTGGCTGCTGAAGTGATCTCTGGTATGAAACACTTCTTCGACCCACGTTGCATTCCTTCAGTGGCATACACAGATCCTGAAATGGCCTGGGTTGGTATCACTGAAAAAGAAGCCAAAGAAAAAGGTGTTGCAATAGAAACAGCGGTATTCCCATGGGCGGCTTCTGGCCGTGCTATCGCGTCAGCCCGCACTGAAGGCTTCACTAAACTGATTTTCGATAAAGAAACGCACCGTATTCTGGGTGGTGCTATTGTCGGTATCAACGCCGGTGAAATGCTGGGTGAAATCTGTTTAGCGGTTGAAATGGGTGCTGATGCGGAAGATATCGCACTGACCATCCACGCTCACCCAACGCTGAATGAATCTATTGGTTTAGCGGCCGAAGTGTACGAAGGTTCAATCACTGACCTGCCAAATCCAAAAGCGAAGAAAAAGTAATTTTTCTTGCTGATTAAAAAAGGCCGCCTTGCGGCCTTTTTGCTTTCTTACGCCTAGCTTTATGGCATTCAGCTTCAACCAAGCCGTGTGCATGTTGGGGGTATTTATATTCTGTTACAACTTCTGTTCACATTGTGCTTTCAACAGGCGTACCATAAGGGCGCTATCTTCCCATCCGATCTTCTGACAGGACCAAAATGAAAAAAATAACTCTGACTGCTGCCAGTGTGGCACTGGCCTTAGGCTTGGTCGCTTGTGGCAAAGCACCGCAAACCACGGAAAACGTCACTGCAAAAACCGAACAGGCAGCTGCACCTGCAGCTGCATTGGTCTCTGGCGTCGATAAAGAAAACTTCGACAGCGCTGTACGCCTGCAAGATGATTTCTTCCTGGCTATTAATGGCGGCTGGCTGAATAAGACCGAGATCCCAGCTGATAAGGCCTCGTACGGTTCTTTCCATGTACTGGCTGACAACTCTCAGCTGGCAGTGAAAACTATTATTGAAGAAGTATCCAGCCGCACGGATCTGGCGCCAGGTTCAGATGAACAGAAGCTTGGCAGTTACTACAACAGCTATATGAATGAAGCCAAGCTGGAAGAGCTGGGCTTAACCCCATTGCAACCTCAGCTGGAACTGATCCAGTCACTGAAAGATAAAAAGCAGCTGGCTTCTGTGTTTGCCTCGCTGCAACGAGATGGCGTCAGCATTCCGCTGAGCTGGTACGTCAACAATGACGCGAAAAACTCCAGTCAGTATGCCGTTTATGCCGATCAAAGCGGCTTAGGTCTGCCTGACCGTGATTACTACCTGAAAGACGACGAACACTCGAAAAAGATTCAGTCTGAGTATCAGACCTACTTGCAAGATTTGATGACCCTGGCGAAACACCCGGATCCAGCCGCAGCCGCTCAACGTGTTTATGCATTGGAAAAACAACTGGCTGAACTGCAATGGACTCGCGTGCAAAACCGTGACGCAGAGAAGACGTACAACAAAGTGACAGCGGCTGAGCTCAGCACTATGTTGGGTGATTTCTCGTGGGCAGAATTTGCCGCCGGTGCCAAACTGGCCTCAGTGAATGAAATCATTATTGGCCAGCCAAGTTATTTTGCTGCGTTGAGCAAAGTGATCGCCGATACAGACACCGCAAGCTGGCAGGATTACCTGAGGTTCCACACGGTCAACAGTTTTGCTGACAAACTGAATAAAGCAGTCTCCGATCGTCAATTCCAGTTTTACGGCACAGTGCTGAGCGGGACCACAGAGCAGAAGCCGCGCTGGAAGCGTGCGGTGGCGTCATCCGATTCTGTGTTGGGTGAACTGACCGGCAAGCTTTATGTCGAGCGTCATTTCAAACCAGAAGCCAAAGCCCGCATGGAACAGCTGGTGGCCAATCTGATTAAAGCCTATGAAGCCTCGATTAAAGAGCTGACTTGGATGTCAGAAGACACCAAGAAGGCTGCACTGGCGAAACTGGCCACCTTTACGCCAAAAATTGGTTATCCAAATAAATGGAAAGACTACAGCGCTTTAGAGATTAAAGCCGATGATTTAGTGGGCAATACGGTACGCTCCAATCACTGGGGCTACGACGAGATGCTGGCCAAACTGGGCAAGCCGATTGATAAAGATGAGTGGTTTATGACCCCTCAGACGGTCAATGCCTACTACAACCCGGTCAACAATGAAATTGTGTTCCCTGCCGCTATTCTGCAACCGCCATTTTTCAATATGGCTGCTGAAGATGCAGTGAACTACGGTGGTATTGGTGCTGTGATTGGCCATGAAATTGGCCATGGTTTTGACGACCAGGGTGCCAAGTTTGATGGCGACGGTAACTTGCGGAACTGGTGGACGTCTGAAGACGAAAGCCGCTTCAAGGCGCTGACTCAGGCGTTAAGTGCACAGTACAGCAAGTTTGAACCTGTGGCTGGCCATTTTGTGAATGGCGACCTGACGCTGGGTGAAAACATTGGTGACTTAGGTGGTCTGACGGTGGCGTTAAAAGCTTATGAGCTGTCACTGAATGGTCAGCAAGCTCCAGTGCTGGACGGCTACACCGGAGAGCAACGGGTATTACTGAGCTGGGCTCAGGTCTGGCGTTCCAAGTACCGGGATGCCGCCATGCAGCAAATGATTGCAACAGACCCGCATTCACCGCCGCACTACCGTGTGAATGGCATTCTGTCGAACTTGCCACAGTTCTATACAGCCTTTGATGTGAAGCCAACCGATAAGATGTATATCGCGCCGGAAAACCGGGTGAAGATTTGGTAATTGAATGCTGATTTGACGTGAAGGGCCGCAGTAGCGGCCCTTAATTTTTATGAATTCAATCAATCTCTACCACTATTTTTGAGAATAATTCTCAACTGGGGTGGTCATTCATCGTATTTATAGTGACTATAAGCCTGACTGCTTATACTCTGATGTCAATTCAGTGGGTTTTTTCTTATAATCCAGCTGTTTTTATTGCTTCCTTTCCCTCGCTGCAGCAGCGTTGCGGCGACCTAACCTGAGGACATTACTGTGTTACAACAATACCGTGAACATGTCGCCGAGCGCGCGACCCAGGGCATTCCTCCAAAGCCGCTGACTGCACAACAAGTTGCCGATTTAGTTGAATTACTGAAAAACCCACCAGCAGGTGAAGAAGCATTTCTGGTTGATCTGTTAGAAAACCGTATTCCACCTGGTGTTGATGAAGCCGCTTATGTAAAAGCTGGTTTTTTAAGTGCTGTTGCTAAGGGCGAAGTAAAAAGCCCATTAGTGACTACCGAGCGTGCCACTGAGCTGCTGGGCACCATGTTTGGTGGATACAACATTCAGCCCATGATTGATCTGCTGGATGACAGCAAGCTGGGCGCTATCGCCGGGAAAGGTTTATCGCACACCCTGCTGATGTTTGATTCGTTCCATGATGTCAAAGCAAAAGCGGACAAAGGCAACGCGCACGCCAAAGCTGTGCTGCAAAGCTGGGCTGACGCCGAGTGGTTCCTCAGCAAACCTGCTATTCCAGAAAAAATCACTGTGACCGTCTTTAAAGTGACTGGCGAAACCAACACCGACGATCTGTCTCCGGCACCAGATGCCTGGTCACGTCCGGATATTCCTCTGCACGCCTTAGCCATGCTGAAAAACAGCCGTGACGGTATTGAACCGGATCAAGCAGGCTCTATCGGCCCGGTGAAACAAATTGAAGCGCTGCAAAAAAAAGGTTTCCCATTAGCCTACGTGGGCGATGTCGTGGGGACTGGTTCCAGCCGTAAGTCTGCGACCAACTCTGTGCTGTGGTTTATGGGCGACGACATTCCATTCGTGCCAAACAAACGCACTGGTGGTGTTTGTTTAGGTGGAAAAATTGCACCTATCTTCTTCAACACCATGGAAGACTCCGGTTCTCTGCCTATCGAACTGGATGTGGGCAGCATGAACATGGGCGACGTGATTGATATTTTCCCACATCAGGGTGTGGTGAAGCGTCACGGCACCGACGAAGTGATTTCTACCTTTGAACTGCGTTCCAACGTACTGTTGGACGAAGTGCGCGCCGGTGGCCGTATTCCGTTAATCATCGGCCGTGGTTTAACAGACAAAGCACGTGAAGCTTTAGGCCTGAGCCACTCTGACGTATTCCAGCGTCCGGTTGACGCCGCTGATTCTGGCAAAGGTTACACCCTGGCGCAGAAACTGGTTGGTAAAGCCTGTGGCGTGACAGGTGTTCGTCCTGGCCAGTACTGTGAACCAAAAATGACCACAGTGGGTTCTCAGGACACCACAGGTCCTATGACCCGTGATGAATTAAAAGACCTGGCCTGTTTGGGCTTCTCTGCAGATTTAGTGATGCAGTCTTTCTGCCACACGGCCGCCTATCCAAAACCAGTGGACGTCAACACGCACCACACACTGCCAGATTTCATTATGAACCGCGGTGGTATTTCGCTGCGTCCGGGGGACGGCGTCATCCACAGCTGGCTGAACCGCATGTTGTTACCAGACACAGTGGGTACTGGTGGTGACTCGCATACCCGTTTCCCGCTGGGTATTTCTTTCCCTGCAGGTTCTGGTCTGGTGGCCTTTGCTGCTGCTACTGGTGTGATGCCATTGGATATGCCTGAGTCTGTACTGGTGCGCTTCAAAGGGGAAATGCAGCCAGGTATCACACTGCGCGATTTAGTGCACGCTATTCCTTACTACGCCATTCAGCAAGGCCTGTTGACCGTAGAGAAAAAAGGCAAAGTGAACATTTTCTCTGGTCGCGTACTGGAGATTGAAGGTCTGGAACACTTAACTGCTGAGCAGGCATTCGAATTGTCAGACGCTTCAGCCGAGCGTTCTGCTGCTGGCTGTACTATCACCCTGTCAGAAGATTCAGTACGTGAGTACCTGGAGTCCAACATTGTGATGCTGAAGTGGATGATCAGCGAAGGTTATGGTGATGTTCGCACTATCGAGCGTCGTATCCAGGGTATGGAAGCCTGGTTAGCCAATCCGAAACTGGAACGTGCTGACGCCGACGCAGAATACGCTGCCATTATCGAAATTGATCTGGCCGACGTGAAAGAACCAATTTTGTGTGCGCCGAACGATCCGGATGATGCCCGTCTGCTGTCTTCTGTGGCTGGTGACAAGATTGACGAAGTCTTTATCGGTTCGTGTATGACTAACATCGGTCACTTCCGCGCTGCCGGTAAACTGCTGGATAAATTCAAAGGTCAAATCCCAACCCGTCTGTGGATTGCTCCGCCAACCAAGATGGATAAAGACCAACTGACCGAAGAAGGTTACTACGGTATTTACGGCCGTGTCGGTGCCCGTATCGAGATCCCGGGTTGTTCGCTGTGTATGGGTAACCAGGCGCGAGTTGGCGACAACACCACTGTGGTTTCGACCTCAACTCGTAACTTCCCGAACCGTTTAGGTCAGGGGGCAAATGTGTACCTGGCATCGGCTGAACTGGCGGCAGTGGCTTCGGTTACGGGTCGTCTGCCTTCAGTGGAGGAGTACCTGGAATTCGCCAAGCAAATCGAAACGACGGCTGCGGATACCTACCGTTACCTGAACTTCCATCAGATGAGTCAGTACACCAGCAAAGCGAAAGATGTCATCATCCAGCAAGCTGTGTAACTAGCCTTTTGAGTAAACAAAGCCCGCTTCGGCGGGCTTTGCTATTTTTGATTGTAGAGAACCTGGGTAGAGCTCTGGATGGAATACGATTTTCTTGCCTTGGATGAGGTGGAAGTTGAGCAGCAGTTTGCTCAGTTTGACCGGCGTTACAACAGCCAGTCCCGGCGTTACGTGCTGCGGCTGGGCAATGAGCATTTAGCCTTGCAGCAGTTTCTGCTGGATGAGTTTGCTCAGCGAGCCGCAGCCTATCAGCCTCTTGTAGCCGCATTGGCGCAGCTAGGGCCTTATGATGACTACCACTGGCAGGGCAGGGAATACAGTCTGCTGGTCGAACGCAAAGAGGTGCAAGTTCGCCACCATAGCCTGGGATTGGACATAGGATTGGAAGAGCCCGAACTGGCGGAAGATCAGTCTCAGCTATTTTGCGAATGCGGCCTGGAAGATTTGTTGCATTTGCTGCAGGAATGGCAGCAATTTTTGCCCGCTTAACGCACCTTGCTTGTGAAGAAATGCACCGATTAGGTGCATTTTTTTTGTACAAAATTTTTATTCTTTCGTATGTGTATGTTTTTTAACACATTTAAATATTGGCACAGCACTTTCTTGTACTGGAAGCAATGCAACAAGACACTCTAAGGATAATAACCATGAAACTCGTAACTGCCATCATCAAGCCATTCAAGCTTGACGATGTCCGTGAAGCCATAGCGGATATCGGCATTGAAGGTTTGACTGTGACTGAAGTGAAAGGATTTGGCCGGCAAAAAGGCCATACCGAGCTGTATCGCGGTGCTGAATACCAGGTTGATTTTCTGCCAAAAGTAAAACTGGAAATTGCAACGCTGGACGAAAATGTAGAGCGACTGCTGGAAGTGATCCAGAAAGCAGCACATACGGGTCGGATCGGTGACGGTAAAATTTTCGTCTACGACCTGGAGCAGGTAGTGCGGATCCGCACTGGTGAAATGGACTCAGAAGCCATCTAAGGGGATTGTAATGCAAGAACAAATTTTTCACTTACAGTATGCAATGGACACCTTTTACTTTCTGGTATGTGGTGCTCTGGTGATGTGGATGGCGGCCGGCTTCTCTATGCTGGAAGCTGGTCTGGTACGCGCAAAAAATACAACAGAAATTCTGACGAAAAACATCGTGCTGTATTCTGTCGCTTGTACCATGTATCTGGTTTGTGGTTACCAGCTGATGTATGAAGGTGGTTTCTTTTTAAGTGGTGTAGGTTCAGTGGATGTTGCTGCGACACTGGCTGAGTTTGCTGCCCGTGAAGATGGTTTTGAAGGTGGTGCTATCTACTCTAAAGCGTCTGACTTCTTCTTCCAGGTGGTGTTTGTTGCAACTGCGATGTCTATCGTGTCAGGTGCAGTGGCTGAACGCATGAAGCTGTGGGCATTCCTGGCTTTTGCTGTTGTGATGACAGGTGTGATTTATCCAATGGAAGGTGCCTGGACTTGGGGCGGTCAGTCTGTATTCGGTCTGTACTCGCTGGGTGATTTAGGTTTCTCTGATTTCGCTGGCTCAGGCATTGTGCACTTGGCTGGTGCTGCAGCTGCGTTAGCTGGTGTCCTGTTACTGGGTGCCCGTAAAGGTAAGTATGGCAAAGACGGCAAAGCGCACGCGTTCCCGGGGTCTAACATGCCTCTGGCTGCGTTAGGTACTCTGATCCTGTGGTTGGGTTGGTTCGGCTTTAACGGTGGTTCTGTGCTGAAGCTGGGCGACATTTCGAATGCAAATTCAGTGGCCATGGTTTTCCTGAACACCAACGCTGCTGCTGCTGCTGGTACTATCACTGCGATTGTTGTCTCTAAACTCTTGTTCAAAAAGGCCGACTTAACCATGGCACTGAATGGTGCATTGGCTGGCCTGGTTGCTATTACGGCTGAACCTTCCACTCCAACCGCACTGCAGTCAGCCATTTTCGGCGGTATCGCAGGTGTGTTAGTGGTTGCTTCTATTCTGGCGTTGGACAAGCTGAAAATTGATGACCCGGTAGGTGCTATCTCTGTACACGGTACTGTAGGTCTGTTTGGTCTGTTATTGGTGCCACTGACAAAAGAAGGCACGAGCTTTGCAGGTCAATTGGCAGGTGCTGCGACAATCTTTGTCTGGGTCTTCGTGACTAGCTTTATCGTGTGGTTTGTTCTGAAGCTGGTGATGGGTATTCGTGTCAGCGAGCAAGAAGAATATGAAGGTGTGGATCACGCAGAGTGTGGTATTGAAGCCTACCCTGAGTTTGTTTCCACAGTAAAGTAAGCAGCCTGGGGAGAGCCGGTGGGGCTTCTCAGGAGCGTGTGACCGAGTCAGCAGCACCATTGGTTGTTGCTGAACTCAGTCACTGAACCCTTACCACCAAATCGTCTATCCTTGTCCTTTGTCTTTTATCAGACAGCCCCGGTAGCAAAAGTTGCCGGGGTTTTTTATTTTGGTCGTTGCCAACAGCAATGTGCTATTTTGGTGCGACATTGCCTTATTTTTGTTCAGGACATGGTTAATCTAACAGCTGTCTTCGGGATGGAAAAGCCGGTGAGCGAAATATTTCAGTAATTAATTAGATTGATTACTCTAATTGAAGTGTCGGTTTATGCAGACCTTAGCTGCTATAGAGCGCTTTGCGCTTGTACGCTGGTCTGGTGCCGTGTGGGCGTGGAGTGAAAAGATGTAGCGCCAGAAATAAGATGGGCCGCGAACTTCGCGGCCCCCAATACTTTTATCGGCTTCCTACCGATCACCGTCCCTGATGGATCATCCCTGGTTTCATCCTGAAACATCCAGCTGCTCCTAGCAAAATCCATTTTCCATCTGTACCCTCTCCAGAGGGTGCTGTTCATCCTTGACCTGTCCCATTCTTCCTTGCTGCTTCATGCACAGTCCCTGTTCGTCCTCTGCATCCTGCGTCGACATCCTATCGAATCAATCCTTGCTGGTCTCCTGACCTTGTTATCGCATCCGGCGACAACGTAATTATGGTCTTTTCTGAACTAAAAAGGGGGCTGCGGAAGCGACTGTAAGCCCTGTTATAAAATTGTAACATGGTGATTTTTATGCAAAAACAATATAAAACAATGTGTTATGTTGTTTTTCTTTGTGAGTGGCTGCTTAAAATGCCGCTTTGGCTTACTAATTTGTGAGATATATCTCACAAAGTCTGCAGCCAAAAAGCGGATATTTCTGCATTCTGTGAAAATCTGCTGCTTCGGTAAGCTGCTTTCGTTATGATCAACAGGTTGAACACTATCCAATTTGGTGGCTATGGCAAGGGAACAAACAGGTATTTGCGCTGAACCTAATTTACATGGCGTTTTTCTGCTGTTTAATGGGTTAGAAGGCAAGGAACGGCAACTTAAACAACAACTGGGGAAGCTCACGCCACTAATTGATGTGTTGGCAGAACAGTTTTCCGAGGCGATGCTGAACAGCGTCATTGGCATTGGCCCCGTACTATGGCCACGGTTGAATCAGAGTGTGACACCGGAGTACCTGTCATGGGCTGAGTTGGGGGAGACCGAAGCTGAGTTACCCAGCTTCCATTATGATTTGCTGGTGCATCTAAGAGCCGATCGCTTTGATGTGCTCTACATCGCTCTTTCCCAAGTGATGCAATTGTTGAATCAACAGGCTGAGCTGGTCGAGCAATGGTTTTGTTTTCGCTATTTGGACGGACGGGAGCTGACTGGCTTTTATGATACGCCGGACAACCCTCGTGGACGCGCCAAACGCGTTGCAGCCTTGGTGGATTCCACTGGTCATCCTTTTAACGGCGGGAGTTACCTGCTTTTGCTGAAACAGCACTGTGAGCTCCATCGTTGGCAGCAGCTGACCAGTGAACAACAACAAACCCTGATGGGACGTTATAAAACGAGCGGGCAATTATTACCCAGTGCTCAGCGCGAGGCTGACTCAATGGCTGAACGGGCGGCGCTGGAGCCTCAAGGCGAGCGATTGAAGCTACTTTGGCAGAATATGCCTTGTGCAGATGCCAAGCAGCAAGGAATGGTTGCGCTGGGTTGCAGTGCAGAGCCTGCTGATCTGTTGCAGTACCTGGATAAGCGTTTTGGTGTGCAGAACGGTTACGATCGGATGTTGGATTATTGTCCTATTGAGCAAGGCGCGCTGTTTTTTGCGCCTTCACTCAATATGCTTGAGAAATGGGGTTAGTCTGAGACCTCAGACTTTCTCGAACAGCTCCGTAACTTTCGTCAGGGTGTAATTGATATTTTTGACGCTGGTAGGGGCGATAAAAATGGTGTCATCGCCAGCGATGGTGCCCAACACGCCTTCTGCTTTTCCTACGGAGTCCAACAACCTCGCGATCAATTGTGCTGCACCCGGGCTGGTGCGGATGATGATCATCACATCATTGTGCTCAATGTCTAAGACCAACTGCCGCAACGGGCTTTTGGTGGTCGGTACCCCCAATTCGGGCGGCAGGCAATACACCATTTCCTGACGGGCATTACGGGTGCGTACTGCCCCGTATTTACTAAGCATACGGGATACTTTGGACTGACTGATGTTATCAAAGCCTTCCGCCTTTAAGGCTTCGACAATGTCACTTTGTGAGCCAAAACGCTCTTCTTTTAACAAAGATTTAAAGGCCTGAATCAAGGCTTCCTGCTTGGATTGTTTTGTAATCATGTTTCTTATTTTCTTGGTCGGCCCGGTTTTTCCGTGGGCACTGCTGTTGGCAGCGAATTCATCAGCTAAATTACACTAAATTCCACTAAAATGCTCAGACTTTAGGCGTAGCTTCATTGTATTTTGCGCCACATTTTAGTAGTGTTGGCGCGTTTCCATTGAACCGTAAATTGGGAGAATAGCATGAAAGTTGCCGTATTAGGTGCTGCCGGTGGTATTGGTCAGGCGTTGTCTTTGTTATTAAAGCTGAACTTGCCCGCAGGTACTGATTTAGCGTTGTACGATCTGGCCCCGGTAACTCCAGGTGTGGCTGTGGATCTGAGTCATATCCCTACCGCGGTGAAAGTGACAGGTTTTGGTAAAGAAGATTTGGACAAAGCCCTGGTTGGTGCTGATGTCGTGATGATCCCTGCTGGTATGCCACGTAAGCCTGGCATGGACCGTTCAGACCTGTTCAATATCAATGCTGGCGTAGTGAAAACTCTGGCTGAAGCTATCGTTGCTCAATGCCCGAAAGCACTGGTGGGTATCATTACAAACCCAGTCAATACCACTGTTGCTATTGCGGCTGAAGTATTCAAAAAAGCCGGTACTTACGATCCAAAACGTCTGTTCGGTGTAACGACTCTGGATGTTATCCGTGCTGAGACTTTCATTGCTGAATTGAAAGGCAAGAACCCAGCCGAACTGATAGTTCCGGTTATTGGCGGTCACAGCGGTACCACTATTCTGCCTCTGCTGTCTCAGGTAGAAGGTGTGAGCTTCACAGATGAAGAAGTTGCTTCACTGACTTACCGCATTCAGAATGCCGGTACTGAAGTGGTTGAAGCCAAGGCTGGTGGCGGATCGGCGACTTTGTCGATGGGGCAGGCAGCTGCTCGTTTCTGTGTATCTCTGATCAAAGGCCTGCAAGGCGAAAAAGTGACTGAGTACGCTTATGTAGAAGGCGCAGGCGAGCATGCCCGCTTCTTCGCTCAGCCGCTGGTGCTGGGTAAAAATGGTGTAGAAGAGTTACTGCCCATCGGTGCTCTGAGCGCTTATGAGCAAAAAGCTATGGCTGATATGTTAGGTACATTAAAAGCAGACATCACTCTGGGTGAAGAGTTTGTTGCTAAGGCCTGATTGATTCGACACTAAAAAAGCCAGCTTTAAGCTGGCTTTTTTATTTGCGGGAACTGCGCCTGAAATTGGAGAGTTCTGCCTTCAAAATTAATGTGAGCGTTCGACCGCGATATCGGCCAAAGTCTCTAATGCCTGCTTATAAGGGCCTTCGGGTAAAAACGCGATGGCCGACTTTGCTTTATCAGCCTCCTGCTCTGCAATCTTGCGTGTGTAAACAAAGGCGTTAGTGCGCTGCAGGATGGCTAGAATGCGGTCGAGGTGCTGCATGCCATTGGCATGTTCTATCGCATCTTTTAATAGCTGCTGTTCTTCGCCTGAGGTCTGACGTAAGGCGTAGATCAATGGCAGTGTCGGTTTACCTTCAGCCAAGTCATCACCAATGTTTTTGCCTAGCTCGTCCGCATCCGCCTGATAATCCAGCACATCATCAATCAACTGGAAGGCAGTGCCCAAATGCATGCCATACAGCTTCATCGCGTTGACAACAGTGTCGGACTGGTTTGCCAGTATCGCTGCTAATTGAGTGGCTGCCTCGAATAACTTCGCAGTTTTGCAGTAAATCACTTGCATATAACTTTGCTCAGTCGTTTGCGGATCATTCACGTTCATCAGCTGCAACACTTCGCCTTCAGCTATCACGTTAGTAGCGTCTGCCAGAATTTGCATGATTTGCATCTTGTCGAGTGACACCATTAACTGGAAGGCGCGTGTATAGAGGAAATCTCCGACCAACACGCTGGCTTGGTTACCAAAAACAGCGTTGGCCGTTTCTTTACCGCGACGCAGCATCGACTCATCAACAACGTCATCATGCAGCAGAGTGGCGGTATGGATGAATTCAATAATAGTGGCCAGGGTGACATGCTGCTCACCTTGATAGCCAAGCGCTCGTGCGGCTAAAACTGCCAGCAGCGGGCGTAGTCGTTTACCGCCGCTGTTTACAATATAAATACCTAACTGATTGATCAGAGCGACTTCTGACGTCAGTTGAGAGAATATATGCTGGTTCACGGCCGTCATGTCTTCAAGACTTAACTGGCGGATTTGTTCAAGCGTCATGAAATAAAAACAACTGCTTAGGCATTTTAGTTGCGCCAATTCTACACCAGAGCCGCAACGGAGCTAAAGGAAATCTGATCTTTTTGTCTACGCTGATCTTTTTCATAATTGCACTTGCGGGGGTAGGGGAAATTGCGTACAATTCGCGCCCTGTGATTTGTAATTAACACGCCCCAAAGAGTTGGCGTGCTTTGTTTGGAGTTAACTATGTACGCGGTTTTCCAAAGTGGTGGTAAACAGCACCGTGTAACTGAAGGTCAAACCCTTCGTCTAGAAAAACTGGACTTAGAAACCGGCGCAACTATTGAATTTGCAGCTCTGATGATCGCCAACGGCGAAGACATCAAAATCGGTACTCCAGTAGTTGCCGGCAGCAAAGTAGTAGCGGAAGTGGTCAATCATGGCCGTGGCGATAAAGTTAAAATCGTTAAGTTCCGTCGTCGTAAGCACTATCGTAAACAAGCTGGCCATCGCCAGTGGTTTACTGAAGTGAAAATTACCAGCATCAGCGCTTAAGAGGAGTAACTACTCATGGCAAGTAAAAAAGGTGTAGGTAGCACTCGTAACGGTCGCGATTCAGAAGCGAAACGCTTAGGTGTTAAGCGTTTTGGTGGTGAGTCGGTTTTAGCTGGTAACATCATCGTGCGTCAACGTGGTACTAAATTCCACGCTGGTACTAACGTAGGTATCGGTAAAGACCACACTTTATTCGCTCTGACAGACGGTAAAGTTCAGTTCGAAACGAAAGGCGAGTACAACCGCAAGTTCGTGAGCATTGTTACTGAGTAACAGTAGCCGAATTGATAAAGCCCCGCCTAGTGCGGGGCTTTTGTTTATATACAGCCAGGCTTCAAATTGCTGCTAGGGTTGTATAATGAAGCCAATTATTTTGACGCAGGATAATCCAGATGAAATTCGTAGATGAAGCGGAAATTCGAGTTGAAGCCGGCGACGGTGGCAACGGTATTGTCAGTTTCCGCCGCGAAAAATTTGTTGCCAAAGGTGGCCCAAATGGTGGTGATGGTGGTGATGGTGGCGACGTTTATTTGGTCGCTGACACCAACCTGAACACTCTGGTGGATTATCAGTTTGAAAAATATCACCAGGCTGAGCGTGGTCAGAATGGCATGAGTACCAATTGTACCGGTAAGCGTGGTTCTGATTTAATCTTGCGTGTGCCTGTCGGAACCCGCGCTGTTGATATGGATACCGATGAAGTCATTGGGGATCTGACCAAAGCTGGCAATAAACTGATGGTGGCCAAAGGCGGCTGGCACGGTTTGGGTAACGCTCGTTTTGCCAGCAGTACCAATCGGGCTCCGCGTAAAAAAACCAATGGTACGCCGGGTGAAGTGCGTAATATCCGTCTGGAATTGCTGTTATTGGCTGATGTCGGTCTACTGGGTCTGCCTAACGCTGGTAAATCGACGCTGATCCGGGCCGTCTCTTCAGCAAAACCAAAAGTAGCTGACTATCCGTTTACCACCTTAGTGCCAAACTTAGGCGTAGTGCGGGTTGAAGCACATAAATCTTACGTGATCGCAGATATCCCTGGCTTAATCGAAGGCGCGGCAGAAGGCGCAGGTTTAGGCATTCAATTCCTCAAGCACCTGGAGCGCTGCCGCTTGTTACTACATGTGGTCGACGTTTTACCGGCTGATGGTTCGGATCCTGCAGAGAACGCGTTGACAATTATTCGCGAGCTGGAGAAGTACAGCGATAAGCTGGCAGGCAAGCCACGTTGGCTAGTGTTTAACAAAATCGACTTGTTACTGGACGATGAGCAGGATGAAGTGATTGCGTCTGTGACTGCTGCATTGAACTGGGAAGGTCCTGTTCATAAAATTGCAGCGGCCAGTCGCACCAACACTCAGCAAATGGCCGGCGATATTCATGCCTACCTGGAAACTCTGCCTCAGGATAAGATTCAGGAACAGATTGATGCAGCACCAGTCACCTTTAAGTGGGACGACTACCACTCTGATGTGATGAATCTTGAAGACGACCTGGATGATGACGAAGACTTTGACGACGACGATTATGGCGTTGAAGTCATTTACCGTCGTTAAGGCTGTGGCATGAAGATTGCGCTGATAGCTGCGATGGCAGATGAAAGGGTTATTGGAAAAGATAACCAGATGCCTTGGCATCTGCCTGCTGATTTGAAGCACTTTAAGACTGTTACTTTAGGCAAACCGGTGATTATGGGCCGTAAAACCTATCAATCGATAGGCAAAGCCCTGCCAGGCCGGCGCAATATTGTTATTAGCCGCGGTGACGCGCTTAGCCACGATGCGGAGTGGGTGAATAGCCTGGACGCGGCGTTAACGCTTGTTTCTGCTGAGACCGAAGTCATGGTGATTGGTGGCGCTGAAGTGTATCGCCAGGCTTTGCCTTTGGCTTCAGTTCTTTACCTCACTCATATTGACCTCAAAGTGGAAGGCGACGCATGCTTTCCTGACTACCTGGCACATGCAAGCTGGCAGGTCCAGTCGACTGAATCCCATCAACCTGACGAAAAAAATCCCTATTCTTATCAGTTTCTCACCTTAATTCGCAGTTAAATAACCTAGGTTTGCACCTGCGCAGACATATTGTTAAGATAAATTTGTCTGTTTTTTGTCAGTGCAGGAGTTGGGTATGAAATTGTTGCCAGCAGTGTTGTTGGGAGTTGTGGTAGCGGGAGCTATCGTTGTGTCTCCGGAAGCGAAGGCTGACGATCAGCTGGCTGCCTCTATGTGTGACTATGTCAAGGCTGACGACAAAAACCGTCTGCGTAAAGTGCTAAGCGACTATCGTTTACGCTTACGCAATATTTATGATGGTGTGATTTGCAACGGGGATTCATTGCTGCGTCTTGCTTTCAAAAGTAATGCGAACGACGTCGGTGAATTTATTGCCAAGCAGTTGCCTGGTGCGCACATTACCGCTTCTGGCGATATTGCCTGGGCTGAAGCAAACGGCTTTTCTGCATCGCCTTTACTGGCCGTGTTGAAAGCCCGTGCCGGCGGTGGTGATTAAGTATTGTTTGACAGAATAAAAAATCCGCCTGTTGGCGGATTTTTTATTTCAGCGGATAGGATCCGAGTCTTTTAGACTTTGAATTGGTCCACTGACTGACGTAATTCTTCCGCCAGACGTGCCACTTCATGGCTGGACTGCGATGTCTGCTCAGCTCCTGAAGCTGTTTGTTCTGCGATAGTCACAATCGACTCCAACAGATGACTGATCTCATTCGAGACTTGGTTTTGCTCACGGGCAGCATGCGAAATTTGCTCACTCATGTCGTGTGCCAGATGAACTGCATTGGTTATAGATTCCAGTGCTTCAGCAGCGACTTCGGTCTGAGTGACACAGTTTTCGGCTTGTTTCTTGCCTTTGTTCATCGCTTCCACTGCGGCATGAGCGCCAGTCTGTAATACCTGGATCATCGCCTGGATTTCTTGGGTAGAAGCTTGGGTCTTGCTGGCAAGAGAGCGAACTTCATCAGCAACTACGGCAAAACCACGACCTTGTTCACCGGCACGGGCAGCTTCAATCGCTGCGTTTAATGCCAGCAGGTTGGTCTGTTCAGCGATACCCCGAATAACATCTAGGATGCTACCAATTGAGGCACTGTCTTTATGCAGCTTGTTAATCACACCTGAGGCCTGTTCCACTTCGTGAGATAACTGCAGAATGGTCTGTTTGTTATTTTCTGAAATGGTTTTTACGCGCTCTGCTTCGCTATCCGCATTTTTGATCTGACCCAGTGCGTCGTTCGAGCTTTGCATCACACCTTGTGACGTACTGCTCATTTCTGTGGTCGCAGTTGCCGCTTGGGTGACCTGAGATTTTTGCTCACGGATTGCTGTGGTGGTTTCCACTGTAATAGCCGAGGTCTGTTCAGATGCCGCAGCCAGCTGTGTAGAGCGAGAGATAATCCCCTGGATCAGCTGACGAAGATTGGTAATTACCTTGTTGCAGTTGCGGGCCAGCTCTCCAAATTCATCTTGTGAACTGTCATCCAGACGTTTGGTTAAATCACCAGATGCAACCACACCGAGCATCTCATTCACCTTAGCCAATGGCTGAGTCACTCTTCTGACTGTCAGTGTGGCGACCACAGCTGCGCCGGCAATGGAGGCTAGTGACAAAATGATAATGATGGAGATAGCTGTGTTCACGCTGCTCTGCGCTTCACCCTGAATTTCTCCGGCGACCGCGCGGGCACGGCTTAACAAGGCATTCAGGCTTTCAAGAGCTGCTTTGTTCAGATCTTCAGCATTTTGCAGCAGTTTTTCAGACGAGGCTGAAGCGGCCAGCATTTTTGTTTTCAGACTCAGGATGCCGTCGCCACCAATTAAGAGTTCAGTGATTGCCGTGATTTTTTCATCCAGCTCGGCGACCATATCTACACTGCTACCGGCTTCGTTACGGATAGCGGTCATTTGCTGGCTTACACCATCAACGCGGGATTTAATTTCGTTCGAAATAGTGTCTGAGGTCGATGGGTTGTTTGTTCTGGTCAAATCAACCACCACACTGACCAGTGTATTCAGACCCGTTTCCAGTTCAGTGGCAGCTTTAGCTGCATTTGGAAAACGACGATTCACCTCACGAACATCGCTGAAATCCAGCAACAATGAAGCCGAATCATCAGAATTCATTTCGAGGTCAGACAATTTGCTGGCAATTTCATCACGCAATGTCAGTTTGTTTTGCAGTTCATTGAATAACTTATCACTGACCGGAACAAAGTCAGTGTATGCAGCCAGAACCTGTTTAAAGGAGTTGGCCAGCTGTTCTTCTTCAGCCACAACGGATTGCAGTGCCGCTGCGGAAGCTTCATACAGGGCTTTTTCCTGGTCGAACGAACTCTTAAAGGTTTTCACCTGCTTAACTTCGTCTGCATTAAAAGCCTGCAGGCTTACTTTGCTCATTTTGACAAATTCGCTTTGTAAGACAGCACTGTTTTCCAGTGCAGGTATCGAGATATCGTTTACCTGGGACGTAGAGCTGTTGATACTGCTCAGGCTCATAAAAGAAGTGATGCCGATAATCAGCAGTAACAGTGAAATCACACCAAAACCACCGATAATCCGCAAGGCGACCGTTAACTTCATACTTTGACTCCCAAGATCAAAACGCATTTGCGGTTGCTGCCCATAAGGCAAAACTATTGTTACTGTTGTTTTTCTAAATATGTGCGGCATTATAACCGCGACTTACCCGATTAGACACTATACCGTTGACCACTTTCAATACAATAGGCGGTAAGTGAATTTCCCCAAACACAGCCTGTATCCAGAGCATGAATTCCTTTGACCGGACTCAAGCCCATTAACGAAGCCCAATGACCAAAAAAGATCTGTGGGTGCGGCACTTCTTGCCAAAACTCATACCATGGCCGCAATTGAGGCACTTCCGTTGGTGGACGTTTCTCTTTTAGTTCCAAAGCGCCATTGTGCTGGCAATAACGCATTCGGGTACAGCTATTGACGGTGAAACGCCAACGCTCTGCGTCTGTTGTGGCCTGATGCCATAAAGTGGGTTCGTTGCCATACATGTGCAGAAATAACTGCATCGGCGATTGCCGCAACAGTTGCTCTACTTTCGCGCAGGCCTGCAATGCGGTGGCAACAGACCAACCCGGCGCCAGTCCGGCATGCACAAGCAGCAGTTGTTCCTGCGGCTCGTAATGCATCAGTGGTTGATACCGCAGCCAATCCAGCAGTTCATCGCGGTCCGGTGCCTGCAATACCTGGTCAATCTGGTCTGATGCTTTGGCTGTCGCAACGCCGTATGCACAGGCCAGCAAGTGTAAATCGTGATTGCCGAGCACCACTTTATGCTGAGGGCCCAATGCTTTGATAAATCGCAAGGTCTGCAGTGATTCCGGGCCGCGGGCAACCAGGTCACCACAGAACCACAGCTCGTCCTGAGCCGAATTAAATTGCAGCCGCGCCAGCAGCTGTTTTAGCTGTGGCAGACAGCCCTGTATGTCGCCGATGACATAACGGGCCATATCAATTCAGAATGTTCGGCATGGCCAGCCGGAATAATGGAATGGACGTTTTAAAACTCAGTTGGCTTTGGCTGGTCATTTCATAATGGCCTTGCATAGTGCCAACCGGGGTTTCCAGCACGGCACCGCTGGTGTAACTGTAGCTCGCTCCCGGCGCCAGCTGTGGCTGCTCGCCGACAACACCATCGCCATAGACTTCGGTTTCTTTGCCATTGGCATCGGTAATCAGCCAATAGCGTTTGAGCAACTGCACAGATTCGCTGCTGAGGTTGCGCAGAGTAATGGTGTAAGCAAAGACATAACGGTTCTGTGCCGGGTCGGATTGTGCTGCGATGTAAAAAGTGTCGACCTGCACTGGAATTTCGAAGCTCAGACTCATTCGACAGGCTCCTGTTGTTGCAACCAGGCCGCCAGTTGAATAAATTGTTCAACCGACAGCTGCTCAGGTCTGAGCGTGGGGTCTAAACCCAACTGTTCCAGTTGCTCGGCGGTAGCGAAATTAGCAAAGCAGTTACGCAGTGTTTTGCGGCGCTGATTAAAGGCTTCAAGACAAACCCGGTTCAGCACCTGCACGGACACATTGTGCCGTTCTGCCACAGGTTTCGGAATTAACCTGACTACGGCGGAGTCTACTTTGGGGGCTGGTTTAAAGGCGCCTGGACCAACTTCGACCACAGGAATCGCCTGACAAAAAAACTGGGTCATCACCGTTAAACGGCCGTAGGTCTTGGAGCCGTGACCGGCAGTCATCCGTTCAACCACTTCTTTTTGCAGCATAAAGTGCATGTTTTCAATCGAGTCTGCATAGTCAAACAGATGAAACAGTAAAGGGGTCGAAATGTTGTAGGGCAGGTTGCCGAAAATTTTCAGCTTTTTACCCGGTTGCAACAACTGACGAAAATCGAATTTCATCGCGTCAGCCTGATAGATACTCAGCTTGTCCGACAGTGTAGGATGCTGTTGCAAACGTTCTGCCAAATCTCTGTCCAGTTCAACCACAGTCAGATGACCGGCTTGTTCAGCCACAGGTTCTGTCAGGGCGCCAAGGCCTGGGCCTATTTCAACCAGAATATCATCGGGTTTTGGGTTGATGGCGCGGACAATGCGACCAATCACTGCAGGATCGTGCAAAAAATTCTGGCCAAAACGTTTGCGGGCGTGGTGGCCCAAATGGACTTTATCAGACATGGTGTACTTGTGCTCGTCTGGCCAAATCGATGGCCTGTTCTACTGCGTGAAATAAACTACCGGGATCAGCTTTACCTGTACCGGCTAAATCCAGTGCTGTACCGTGATCCACCGAAGTGCGGATCAATGGCAAGCCCAGACTAATATTAACGGATTTGCCAAAACCTTTGTGTTTCAATACCGGCAGGCCCTGATCATGGTACATGGCTAATACAGCATCAGCATGGTCCAGGTATTTAGGCTGAAACAAGGTGTCGGCTGGCAAGGGGCCAACGAGCTGCATGCCTTCAGCACGCAGCTCGTTTAATGCCGGGATCATCACATCAATTTCTTCCCGGCCCAGATGGCCATCTTCCCCTGCATGCGGGTTCAGGCCGCAGACATAAATCACCGGATCAGGAATAGCGAATTTTTGCTGTAAATCTTTATGCAGCACGCGGGTCACCTGCTGCAGCCGCTCATAAGTAATAGCTTTGGCGACATAAGCGAGTGGGATGTGCGTGGTGGTCAGTGCCACCCGCAGCCCTTCGGTGGCCAGCATCATCACCACATAGGGCGTATTGGATTGCTGGGCAAAGAACTCGGTATGGCCGCTGAACGGGATGCCGGCTTGGTTGATGACACCTTTATGGACGGGGCCGGTGACAATAGCGGCAAACTCGCCTGACATAGCGCCTGAGCCCGCATAGGTCAGGGTCTGGACCACATAATGCCCGTTAGCTTCGTTCAGCTGACCGGCTTCCACCTGCTGCTCCAGCGCAAAATCATGCACTGCCAGGGTCCCTGCCTGTTGAGGGGTTGGCGGTAGCTCGGCCTGATAAGGGACCAGCTGCAATGGCAAGCCTAACTGCTGAGCCCGTTGCTTTAACAGTTCCGCATTGGCACAGACCACCAGTTGCACAGGCCAGCTGCGCTGGGCCAGCATAATCGCCAGGTCAGGGCCTATACCGGCAGGTTCTCCTGGGGTCAGTGCAATCCGTAACGTCATTCCGCCTGATCCAATACTTCAATGTAAGCCTGGTCGCGTAATTCGCGCAGGAAGTTGGCCTGCTCTTCCGCAAAGCGGCGGTTAAACAACATGCGATAGACCTGATCCTGTTTTTTCTCAGCAGTCATATCCACGGTACGACGGTCCAGTAACTGCACGATGTGCCAGCCGTGTTCGGTACGGAATGGTTCGCTGATTTCGTCTTTTTGCAGGCGCTGTAACGTGTCGCGGAAAGCGGGTACATACATGGCCGGGTCGGCCCAACCCAAATCGCCACCTTTCAGTTTAGAACCAGGATCTTCTGAGTTTGCCGAAGCAAATTCTGCAAAGTCGGCTTTGCCTGCTTTGAAATCGGCGACAAACTTCGCCAGAGTGTCTCGGGCTTTTTCTTCGCTCATAATGATGGACGGTTTAATCAGCACGTGACGGGATTTCACTTCCTGCAGCTCGGCCACATTGGCACCGCGGATATCAAAAATGGTCAGAATGTGGAAACCTGCACCAGAGCGCAGCGGGCCAATCAGGTCGGTTTTCTTTTTGCCGCGGATGGCGTCTGCGAACAATGTCGGCATTTCGTTGATGTTCATCCAGCCCATATCACCGCCGTCCAGTGCTGTGGTGTCTGATGAGGAGGCGATGGCAATTTTACGGAACTCACTGCCGTCGCGCAGCAATTTCATAACCTTGTCGGCACGGTCTTTGGCGTCGGCCAACTCTTCCGGGCTCGCCTGACTTGGCACTGCGACCAGGATATGGCCGATATTGTACTGTTCGTTGCTGGCGCCCTGTTCGTCCATCACACGCATCAGGTTATCGATTTCCTGCGGGCTGATATAGACACGGCGCTGTACGTTGGCACGTAACACTTCGCTGGTGGTCAGTTCATCGCGGAAGCGTTCACGAAACGCCTGGTAATCACCTTCTTCTTCAATAATACGCTGACGGAACTGCTCCAGACTGAGGTTTTCGCCGCGGGCCACGTTTTCCAGTGATTGGTCCAGTTGCGGGTCGGTGATCTGCAAACCCATACGTTTCGCCATCTGCAGCTGCAGGCTGGTATTGATCAGACGTTCCAGCACCTGCGTTTGCAGCGCACGGTCGGACGGTAAGGTCTGTCCCTGAGATTCGGCATTGCGTTTGACCATCGCCACCATATTGTTCACTTCGGTCTGAAGCACGACGCCATTGTTGACTATGGCGGCAACTCCATCCACTTTCTGTTCCACAGCCTGACTGTTCAGGCAGAACAGCAGAGGCAAGGACGTGAGCAAAACTGATTGTAACTTCATAAATTCCTGCGTTAATTATTTAGTAAATAAGGGCGACGGTAGCCGAATATACCATCACTGAGCATATCGGCCACACTGAAGCCAGCGGATTGACCAAAACCTTTTAAGACAAACTGGATGGCAACCCCGTTGTCAAAACTGGGGGCAAGCAGCGGATCATTCACCGCCTGTTCCAGGTTGGTATTTATCTGGCGTCTGGCCACTAACCGCACAGCCCAGCAGCAGTCTTCATACTGCAAACCCAGGCTGGCTTCCATCATTTGATCCTGATTCAGGTCACGGTAATAACTGGCAACCAACTTCCATTGATCGCTGATCGGTGTGGTTCCCAATAAGCCAGCCTGCTCAACTTCGTAGTCTGAGACCGATCTGCTATAGCGGTGGTTCAATTGCAGAACCGTATTATCATCAGCGATGTAGTCCACTGAGGCACTGCTTTTTACTAAACGTTCAGTGCTCGCGTCATATTGTACTGCGGTATTGAGGTACCAGCCTTTACGCCAGTGCCATAACAGTTCAGAGGCAAGCACCGAATCAGCCTGCACTGTTTCACCCGTAACGGCGTCGATACTTCTGGCATCCTGCAGGTAGACGATTTGGCCCAGGCTGAAGCGAAACAGCTCAGTGTCCTGTTCATCGTAAAAGCGGGTCGTGACCCCCAAGGTCACCTGATTGGTGTCAGCAATCCGGTCCAGTCCGGAATAACGGTTCTGCCGGAACAGACCATAGTAGTCATCCTGCAAGCGGGTGCTGTCATAACGGCCAATGGTGGATTGATCACGGTATGGCATATACAGGTACTGGATTTGTGGTTCCAGTGTCTGCAAAGCTGCCTTGCTGTCCCACTCCAGCTCGCGCTCTAAGTTAAATTTGGCATTCAGCCGTACTTTGGGCAGAGTCCGGCTTGGGTCTTTGTCAACGGCCACTAAATCCTGTCGGGTGTCCTGCTGGTATTGGGTATGCAGCAAGCTGGTTTCTGCGACCAATTCCATTGCCGGCGTCAGCAATGGCCAGCGCAGCGTCGGTTCCAGATGCAAGCGGTCGGCACTGTGGATGGTGGCATCATCATTTTTAAAATGAACATACTGACCTGACCACAAAAACTGCAAGCCAGACCCAAGCTCCATTGGTGCGGCCGACTGCAGGTCCAGCTGGGGCAAGGCCGCATATGAATTCAGGTAATTCCCCAGAGTTTCAAAACCCTGCAATTGCAGCTGCGAATCGACATGGTCACCGAAGTAATTCAGACTGGCCTGCCGGTACAGCTGGGTATCACTCTGGTTGGAGTAATCGGAACCGAGTTCTGTCAGGTAGGCATCGTCGCTGACGTCGGTAAAATCAATAGTCGCGCGCCAGCGCTCGGATAAATCGCCGGTGTGGCTGAGATGGCCTAAATAACGACTGCCGAAGCCTGCTGGTTTTTCGTTATCTTCCGGCATCATTTCCAGTTGTATAAAACCCTGTTGACCCGAGGTCAGGTAACGGAATTCCGATTTTAACTGTGCACCACGTTTACTCATATAACGTGGGGTCAGGGTTGCATCGTAGTTTTCCGCCAGATTCAGGTAATAAGGCGCTTCTAAGTCCAGCCCCAGCTTCTGTGAACTGCCAATCTTCGGAAACAACAAACCACTTTTGCGTTTCTCGCTGACCGGGAAGGTCATGTAAGGCAAGTAGAACACCGGGATATCGCCGATTTTCATCACGGAGTGCCAGGCTTCGCCCCAGCCTTCTTCATTATTAATTTGGATTGACTGAGCATGCAGGGCCCAGCTTTGGTCCTGCTCGGGGCAGGTGGTAAAGCTGGCTTCTGATAATTCAATTTGTTTTTCTTTGGCTTGCAGGCGCTCTGCAAAACCCCGACCTGATTGTTCGGTCAGCCGGTAATTGGCCTGGCCTAACTCAACGCTGTTTTGTTTCAATGAGGCATGAAAGTCACTACTGCTCACTTTCAGCCCCGGGCTGTAGTATTCAATGCCACCAGAGGCATTCAGCGTTTGTTGTTGTTGATCCAGACGGGCCTCATTGGCTGTCATCAGGGTATTGCGGTGGCTGATCTCAATATTGCCTTCAAGCACTGCGGTTTGATTTTGCAGCATCTTAATCCGATCCGATAAGACCTTCAGTCTGCTGTCATCGCTGCGTAACTGGTCAAAGCCTGCAGGCGGGGCTTCCGGTATGTAACACAGCTTCGCTGGAGCGACCGGCTCTTCAGCCAGAACCAGGCAGGGCAGGCCAAGTGCCAGCAGAATTAATCTGTGTATCAGGGTGGGGGTCATGCAACCTACTTAAATTCTAATCCGCGCAGAGAAAGACAAAAAACAGGAGCCTTATCATAAATGAATTTTACCGTTCCTGCTAATCCGTTATAGTGCCCTCTATGACCCCGACAGGAGTAAAAAGTGTCCAGCCGTTCCGACCTTATCGCACTCTTTTTGCAGCAGTATTTTACCAACGAACCCTACAGTCTGACGGCGATTTCCGGTGATGCCAGTTTCAGACGTTACTTTCGGGTTAGTACAGCCCGGCAGACCTACGTCTTGATGGATGCGCCAGTGCCTCAGGAAGATTGTGGCCGTTTTGTGGCGACTCAGCAAAGTCTGGCGGTGGCAGGATTGTTGGTACCTCAACTGCTGGCGAAGGAGCTGGACCAAGGACTATTGTTGCTGTCGGACCTGGGCGATCAATTGCTGCAGCCTTTGCTTAACGAGCAGACTGCAGTGGACTGGTATCGTCAGGCCTTAGCTCTGCTACCGAAAATCCGTTCTATTGCAGCCACCAGTGCAGGCCCTTTGCCAGAGTTTGACCAGGCTTTTGTGCTGCGTGAGCTGATGATTTGCCCTGAGTGGTTTTTGGGCACGCATTTGCAGCTTGAACTAAGCGAACAGGACTGGGCGCTCTGGCAGCAGGCATTTTCACTGCTCAGCGATGCGGCCATGCAGCAACCCAAAGCGGGGATGCACCGGGATTATCACAGCCGCAACCTGATGCCGCAAGCCGACGGCCAGTTAGCGGTGATTGATTTTCAGGACATAGTCCTGGGGCCTGTCAGCTATGACGCGGTGTCCCTGCTGAAAGACTGTTATGTCAAATGGCCGCCAGCTTTGGTGCAGCAGTTGGCGATTGAGTTTTATCAGCAGTTGCAACAACGCGGTGAGCTTAGCTCTGAGGTCAGCGAGCAGACTTTTCTCCGTTGGTTCGATTGGATGGGGTTACAGCGTCATATTAAAGTGCTGGGCATTTTCAGCCGCCTGTATCACAGGGACAACAAAGCAGGCTATTTGCCTGATCTGCCACGGGTATTGGGTTATGTGCTGGAATGCTGTCAGCGTTACCCAGAGTTTCAGCCGTTGGCGTTGTGGTTGGAGCAGCATGTGGTTCCTCTACTGGCACCGGAGTATTAAATGAAAGCCATGATTCTGGCCGCTGGTCGCGGCGAACGCATGCGGCCTTTGACCGATCAGTTACCCAAACCTTTGCTGAACGCTGCAGGTAAACCACTGATCCAATACCATATTGAATCCCTGGTGAGAGCCGGTTATCGCGAGCTGGTCATTAATCATGCCTGGCTTGGCGACAAATTAACGGCTTATCTTGGGGATGGTCAGCGTTTTGCCGCACAGATCCGGTATTCGGATGAAGGCACTGAAGGGCTGGAAACCGCTGGTGGTATTCGCCAGGCCTTGCCGTTATTAGGCAACGAGCCTTTTCTGGTGGTCAATGGCGATATCTGGACCGATCTCGATTTCTCATCCCTGCATTTGCCTGCAGACAAACTGGCGCATTTGGTGTTGGTGCCCAATCCTCCTCAACATCCGCAAGGTGACTTTGGCCTGCAGCAGGATGGGTTGGCGCTGCAGCAGGCGGCTACTCAATACACCTTCAGTGGTATTGCACTGTACAGACCGGCATTTTTTCAGCAGGTACCTGCGGGTAAACAAAAGCTGGCGCCTTTTTTACGCAGCGCCATGGCGCAGGGACTGGTCAGTGCAGAGCTGTATCAGGGGCAATGGTTTGATATTGGCACCGTGGAACGGCTGACTCAGTTGTCAGACTTACTGGAGAAGCGGCATGTGGGGTAAGTTGCTGGGTGCGCTGTTTGGCATGGCGCTGCTCAAGTGGCCCGGCCTGGTGTTGGGACTGTTGATTGGTTATTGGTTTGACAAAAGGTATGCCGAGGCTTTTCGTCAAGCGGGTGGCTTTGCTGGTTTTGGCCGCGATCAGACCGAGGCGCAGGGGATATTCCGCTACAACACCTTTGCCGTGATGGGCCATATAGCCAAAGCCAATGGGGTGGTGACGCAAGCTCATATACAACAAGCCAGTGTGTTTATGCAGCAGCTCGGTTTGACCACGGCACAGGTGCAGGAAGCGCAAAATGCGTTTCGTGACGGCAAGCAAGCCGATTTTCCGGTGGAACAACAACTGGCAGAGTTTCGTACGGTATTTCGTTTCCGGCCGGACTTATTGCTGCTATTTATGGAAATTCAGATCAGCATGGCCTATGTCGATCTTGATTTGAGTGCGCCGGAGCAGCGCATTCTGCTCAAGGTGGCCAAAGCGCTTGGCTTGTCTGAAGCACAGTTACAACAGATGGTGCGTCGTTATGAAGCTGAAGCCCGTTTTGCCCGCAGCCGCCAGGGCCAAAGTAAGCAAGACGACAGCCAGCAACTGGCGTCCGCTTATAAAGTGCTGGGGGTTGAGCCTGGGGTCAGTGAAACCGTTCTGAAAAAAGCCTACAAAAAATTAATGGCACAGCATCACCCGGACAAGCTGGTGTCGCAAGGTTTGCCGCCTGAGATGCTGGAACTGGCCACTAAAAAGTCTCAGGACATTCAGGCCGCCTATGAACTGGTCAAAGCACAGCAGGTCAGGAACGGAAAAACATAAAATACACCGCACCTAACAGGCACAGGCCGGCGTAGACATAATTCCAATTTATTAGTACTCTACCAACAGTGTTACATTAGATAAGCCATTGAAATGTTTAGGAATGATTTTAGTGACACTTTTCGCAATTTTTAGGTGTTTTTTCCTTTAAAAATAGCCACATTATCGCTAGAAATGATGGCCTGTAGCCGTCTAATTTCCAAGGTCAAACTGGCGTTCTTCGAAGCAAGTGCATCCAGTTGTTTCGTCAACTCCTTGTTGAGTTCAAGTAACTGCCGGTTTTTCTCCTGTACCTTTTTTAATGCTTCATGCTTGCGATTGCGCTGAGCCTGGATTTGCTTATTAGAATTGCCCCTTATCCGCTCTAAAAGGTCGGGATAGTCATTATGGATAAGAGATCTGCTGACTCCTGCTTCTTCGGCTACCGCTGCCACCGAGATTTTACGACCTATATTAACTACTTGTGGTCGTTGTTGCTCCAGTCGGACAATAGCCCTGCGAATTTTGTCATGGGTGTCCTGACGGTGCTTTGTATGATAGTCAGACATTCTATGTTACTCGTTCTTTTATTGTTCTGATATCAGCCCCTAACTCCGCCAATACCTTTTCGCAGCGTGTTATTGCTCGCTCTATCGTAAGGTTTTCGGCCTCGCCCATACCACTTAATTGGCGAAGCTCAATTTGTTGGACATAGACTGCCTCCCACCATTTCTGTTTTTTATCGTCAATGACCCCATGCTCACACGACTCGCACTGGCCACCACCACAACCGCCATCATCGTTAGTGCACCAGGCAATACTGGTTGATCGCAAAAATATTTGGTTAGAAATGGCTTTAATCATCTCTTTACGAGAGGCATAGGTACGCACATGTTCGCCTTTTTCACGCAGGTTACGGATATATGGCGCGAGCCCTCCAGACAAAGGGGTATCAGGTTCTAACCAGTGCCCGATAATTCCTTGTCTGACAGTATCAAATGCACTGTATATCTCATCATAAAGCTCCAAATCCTGGACTTCATTCATTGCATACAATGCAGCCATGTCCAGTGACCAATGTTTAAAGTGATCACGCAGGTATCTTAGATCTCCAAGCTTGTGATGAACGACGTAGTTAGCAAATGTTCGCCTGAACTGATGTGGAGTCAGATGCCAATCTAGCCCTAGCATTTTTATCCGAATTTGCAACGTAGATGTTAATGAGTGACCACTTAACACGTTAATTTGCTTGTTCTTTGTAGCGACAGAAAGGGCTATGCAACCTGATAATGCCTCCAGTCGCTTGACTTCAGAATATTGGTGAGCATCCTGGGCATCGCGTAATCTTGTTTTTAACAATGCGTTTAATGGTGAAGATAATCGCTCCAGTATATTTACTGCATCAATAGCGATTTTTGGGCAGAGCCAATGGGTGTGCCCTTCGTTGGTTTTATCAGACCGAGATCCAATGAAATAGAACCTCTCCCCATCTTTAACCTGACTGTACCAACAGTCCTGTTTAATATTTAATAGTTCATGAATACGCATTCCGGTTGTAAGTAAGATAAGTAAAAAGGCACTATCCCGCAGCTCAAAAAGAGCATTCTTAAGCTGCCGGAGTCCTGCGGGCCATCCACGTTGTTTTAATAATTGGTTCTTTTCATCATTCTGACTCACCAGGTGTTTGCTTTTTAATGTCATTTCTGCAATAGAATCTCGGTGTGCAATGAGCTCATTTGCACGACTCAGCTGTTTTTCAGCCCACTGCGCCAATGGAGCAAGAATAACGTCTGGGATAATCGAAGTTTTAGGTGATAGGTTGTATTTCAATCCAGATAGTACCGAAGCACTGGACTCGGGCCATGGATGCTCAAATGAATGCACAGTTCCCAATGTACTGCGCCAACAGGTTTCAACTGCCATAAATCTGGATGTTTGAACATTCGCAGTTATAGGCGTTCCTTTTCGCTTTCCTTTATCGTGAATGAGTGATTTAACGTGCTGCACGTATTGCTGTGCCAGCATGGGGGTAATGTCAGCTAAGGAGCTTACATCACGAGTTTTTAACCAATGTAGATGTAAGACGATAGAGTCAAAAAGATTAATATAAGACTTTCCTGCCTTTCTGTTGCTGAACGTTTCGCTGCCCCACAGCTGTCTCGCCATAATGAGCTTTGCAGCCACTCTGAGTTTTTGCGTTCCAATACGCTCGAAATTTAGTTTCTTTTGACCATTCTGCACGCCGTGAGGGAACCAATGGTGAGGCAACTGCCATACAGAGTCTTCATAGCGTGAAAGTACATGGTATTGACCATCACTAAGTTTCACCGCTGTAATGATTCCTTTTGGGTTATCCTCATAATGGATGGTATCAAGTAAGCGTATTTTATCTGAAAAGATAGCTTCAGCTGAAACGTTCATGTTCATTGAGTCAACCTAACCATATCTAGGCTCCGCCAAAACGGATGGGGCGATGTTTTTGCTTGCTCTCGTGCCGCATTTACTCGCCCAGTGTCAAATTGTGGCCCAATATCGTTATCAATGATACGGATGATATGACGAAGGTACTTCTCCCAACGTTTTGCGCCGAAACTGCCCCGTTCATTTACCACTGCCCAATAAAAGCTATACAGGCGATATAAATCATCTTCGGTAACGACAAAGCTTTTGCAGCGAAAGCAGTTGAGGACATCCATACACACAGTACCATTCTTTGGGGCGAGATGGCCGTAACGGGGATCTGTGCATCTGGCAATCGCTGTGCGGTCAGCAGGTATATGAGTTACATCCAGAAGTTGTTTAATTCGGGTTTCTCCGATAAACCGCATATTTCGTTCAGCCTCTGGCGGTGCCTCCCAATAGTGTTTGTTGGCGGTATCGGGGTTATGTTTGCCATGCCTGGCAGTGATTAAGGGATCTTGCCCTGAGAGTTCCCAGATGCGGTTAATGTAGGTTTTTCGCAATCGCATCATACTCAATTTCATGGAGCGACCATCATCATCTTTTAGGGCATGTTTTTCGATTAAGTTCTGAATCGACATCCAAAGGGTATTTAACCTTAGTGGCCGGACAGCACCATAGTTGCCACCACTTTCACTTTGATAGACTAGCAGGTGATTTGGGTTGCTATAGTGCATCCTCAGTGCTGCATTACGTTCAATGAGCATGTCGATGGTATTTGCGACATTCAGTTTTACACTTTGAAGCAGAGCAATATCTTCACTTTGCCGCAGAGAAACTAAATGAGTTGAATTGCCCCTCCGTTTAAAGGCTACTAAGAGTCGTAAATTAGCTTTCAGTGGGTGTGGTTGAAGGCAATCTATCGGTAATGACAACACGGGGGTTGGGTTCATTCCGGTTGAAATGCCAATGGCCAAAACACAGACTGCAAGGTCATAACTTGAAAGTGGCATATCCGATGACAGAATTCGACTCATTTCAGATTTAAGTGCCAGGACAAGATAGCGTTTTTCATGCTGGCTTAACGGTCGCTCACCTTTCATTTGTTTGTTGGAATGAGGAAACGGATTGCGTGGAAAAAGAGTTTTGATATCTACATCCGGCAAATATCCGGCTCTATGGCACGCAATCAACAAGGATTTTGTCAGAGTATAGCTCGTTTTCTGAGAGGCAGGTGCAAGTGTCAGTCCTTTAATGTACTGAATATATTCGATAATGTATTTAGGAGTAACGCTGGACAGTGTGATGTCATTTTTGACGCTAGCATGAAGTAGGCTGCAAAAATCGAATAAATTACGAGCGCCAATATAGCAATAGCCTGCGATACTTACGATAGATAAGGAGCTTTGGTGGGTACTGATGCTTTCTGACAACAAGTGTTCTATTGTGTGTTGGCAGGCAAAAACAATTTCATTGAAACCCTTGCCGTAAAATCGGCAAAAGTCGAAGTTGCGAAGCGTAGAGTTGTTTTCAGGAAACTTGACGATGGTGCTTGTTGGTAAAGAATTTATCGCTATTTGTGGCTGAGAGTGTGTACTTGTAAGAGCTGGCGCTATGGGTTCGATTTCCTTAGGTAGTAGCTGAAATTTTTTCCCGCTCATCAGATTATCTCCTCACATATAGCATCAATCTCTTGTTGATAGCTGTTGATCAGATCGTCTTCGATTTCGTGAAGAAAATGTAGATAACGCTCTGTGGTGGTTATACTGGTGTGTCCCAGTCGGTCGCGAACATACAGTAATGGTTCAAAGCCCAAGCCTTTTTTCTGGCGTAATGACTTCAAAGTATGAGTCGCATAGGTGTGCCTCAACATATGTGGGTTTACATGAAACGGTAAATTGAGGCGTTTTAGCTGATTATTAAAAGACTTGGCCGTTAGGCTCCAGGCTTCACCATGCCTTGCTACGAAGAGTCTGTCTGTTGGCGTTACTTGTCTTGCCAGCAACTGATAGCGTTCGTGGATCACATAATTCCACAATGCTGACATCACTGAGACTGGCACATGAATAGATCGCGGTACACTCCCTTTGGTGTTCATTTCTGCAGGATTAAGTTGGACGACGATGTGGCTTCGTGCAGAAGTGCTGGCTGGATTAATCACATATTTGAAGGGAAAGGTCAGAATTTCCTCTTTTCGCAGGCCGGTGCTAAGCGCCAATCTGACCATAAGGTACAAAGTTTTATCTCTAGTGGCTTTCAGCAAATCAGCAATCTGTTCACCGTTCAGTACTTTGATCTGAGTGCGTGATTGCTTTAACATCACGTCTGGACGCATCTTATGTCCACCACTGGTGTCAGTGTGTGCGAGAAACTGTTTGGGTTTTCGGACAATGACGTCCTGAAGCTCGTATGGCAAAGTGCTTACCCAGCCGCGATTACAGGCGTATTGGTAAAACTTAATGATCAAACCAAGCCGTCGATTGATCGTGGTTGCTCCAACATTAAACTGAGACATTGAAGCGTCTCGGTAAACCGCTAGTAGCCGATTTTCTGTACGTGAGTTAATACTTCTCCAATCTAAATTATTCGCCTCAATAAAGGCAAAATAGTCGTATGCATCTCGTCCATAGGTCTCCCAACTACGTATACTTTGCACTGATCCACGTTTGATACAGTAATAGACCAGCCACTCTAGGGCTTCTGCGAATATATCCATGTTCTTGTCCAGCAGAATTGGAAAGTCCTGATATGGAATCCCATGGATAGTAAAATCACTGGTGGAAAATACGAGCTTCATTATCTAAAAGGCATTTGTGGGAACTATTAATAACTTCAGTATAGATAAGTCGCTCAGCTGCACAAACTCGCGGTATTATATTTACCTCCTCATTGCAACTGTTCCTTAACACTTGTCGAAAATTAACACCACGACTATCACTGAAAGTACCACTTCCGTGGATCGTGGCTTTGTGCCAGAAGAGGACATATCCCGTGGCTGATAGAAAAGACTGCTTTGCTGTTCAAAGCCGTCAATACTTAACTTCAGACAGCATCAAAATCGCTCACTTTTTTTTAATTGCTTAATTGTCTGAATCCGCAACTCACTAATCATATTAACTTCTCTATAAAAGAAGTGATGCTCATGCATGAGCTGTGCATTATGTAACTTCGCACAGTAGAGTGCATACTATACTGGCATCAATACATCATTCCAGCCATTTACGGTGGCGATTCGGCTAGCAACCATGTTACATGCTCGCCAATACTGCAGTTCAAAAATTATACTGTTGTATTCATGTAACACAGCATCGAACACAAACGGTCTTCTTAGGTAATTGTTAGAATGCTACGATTACAAATTTGTTACGTTCTCCAGTTTTGCAGAACCGAAAATCGCTCAGCTCGTATAAAAATTCGCAATTTCTGATATGCAAGTTTAATTAAGTGAGAGCTCTTTACTAAGCTTCTCAATTGGCAGAGGGTGGGCAATATGAAACCCCTGTACCATATCAACATTCAGCTCAGTCAAGCAGTCTAGAATATCTTGCTCACTAACAAACTCTGCAATGGTTTTAATGTTAAGGCTGCGTGCCATATCAATAATACTTTTGGTGACTAAGCGACTGTTTTCATTTTTTACGATTGTTTTGATTATAGAGCCATCGATCTTAATATAATCGGGCTTTATTTCGACTAAATACGCAAAGTTTGAATAACCACTCCCGAAGTCGTCTATCGCAATTTTGGCACCGAATTTTCTAACCTGCTTGATAAAGTCAGCTACGCTGTTGAAGTCCTGAATCGCTTCTGACTCAGTTATTTCGAAAATCATATTGGCACCACCATATTGGTGTAACTTGTCAAAAATAAAATTTTTGGTTTGCTGGTCTGCAATATCCTGAATCGATAAATTAACTGAGATTATGCAGTTCAGCCGGTTTGCGGTATCAACGGAAATGGTTACTACTTCTCTCGTCAGTGCACCGTAGAGGCGGGTTTTTTTGATATGTTGTAAGAACTCTCCCGGTGATAACAGGCTGCCATCGTTGGTATTTATTCTTACTAATGCTTCGTATTTGGCAGGATTTTGAAAACTGTCTTTCACATAAGCCAGCCGCTGAAATACTGCCATGATGCGTTTCTCAGCCAAAGCATTACGAACTTCTTCGATACAGGAGTACGCCCGGTTACTGGTTAAATCATGATCTGTTTTAACGACGCAGCCTCTGGTGTAACTTAATTTGGCATCGTTCAGTGCGCTTTCTGCCAGAGCCATAGAGTGCGTTTCAGAAATGCCAACGCCCATGCTAAGTGTAATATCAAAAGATTTTGCATTTACATCAACGCTATGTTCTTCGATATGAGCTTTTAACTTTTCACACATCCTGATAAAAACCGTGGTGTCTAAGTTTGTCGCTGCAAGTAAGGAAAAGGTTGCACCATTAATCCGGTAAGGTTCAATTCGAAGGTTATAGCTATATTCCTTTAACATGTTAGCGATAGTTTTTATGATGTCGTCACCATGTTCCATCCCCCAGACATCATTTAATAACTTAAAGTTGCGTACATCAATCATAGCCAGAGCGATTCTTTGCTGTTGCTTTAAGTCGGCAGAAAGTTTGGCGCGATTCGGCAAGCCAGTAAGTGCATCTGTGGTGTGCATTTTTATTGTTTGCCGCGCTTTTACTACGTCGGTAATATCCTGGCGGATACTCAGAAAGCTGGAAATATTTTGCTGCTCATCCAGCAGCGGCACGACGACCGTTTTTACATAATACCCGGAGCCATCTTTACGCTTGTTCAGCATCAGCCCCTGCCACGGCTTTTTTTGAGAGATAGTTCGCCATAAGCTGTGATGCACTTTTGCCGGCATAGCAGGATTCTTAATAATACGGTGGTTTTTTCCTAACAATTCATGGCTTTTATAGCCGCTGATTTCCTCAAATTTTTTGTTTACGTAGGTAATATTACCATGCGGATCAGTCATGGAGACGATAGAGCTATAGTTCAAAGCGTACTGTTGTTGCTCCAGAAAAATCATCGCCTCGTTTAACTCTACCCCGGTCGTCTTAGCTAAAAATGCCAGAGTTTGTAATGAGTTGGGTTTTGCAGTGTTCGATCGTAATGTAGTGAACTGCAACTCAATAGTTTCCGCTTGCTCGGCTAAAACTAACAGAGTGCTGGAAAGGTTATGCAGGCTGAAATGCTGTTGTTCTGTGGCAAATTCTCCGTATAAAAAGCAACCGTTAGCTTGATTTAGGGTGCCAAGCTTCGACACTTCCTGCTCAATTTGCTGTTGCATAAAAGTTTTTCGGGCAGCACATGAATAGATCAGTGGTGCTATGCCACTTTGTTGCTCTAGCTGTTGTACTTCTGTGCTCAATCCATGCAGATCAGCAAAGGAGAAATAAACCTGATCGTTAACTTGCAGGTTACCGGCTAAAATTACCCCTTGTTTATCTGAAGTAATGCCAACAGGTGCCCGCAAAAACTGTTGCTGGCCTCTTTTAACCAGGAGTGGGAATTCCATCACTGTATTGGGGAAGCCACTCAGAACATGCTCACCTAAATATTTTCGATAGATCTCCAACACAGGGGTATTATCGAGGCTATAAAGAACATTATTTTTTACCGAAGTGACAGTAAACTTTTGGCCAATCGGGTGCCAGCCGCGGTAACTTATCAAGCTCGTTTGCAGTTTCTCACCGGATAATGCGATCCCTACTAAACCTTGCTGATAGAGCTTGTCCTCTAAAAGTGTAAAAGTACTGTGAAAAACATTGTTATCAGCAGCGTACCCGCCGGTAACTAAACTGTCTGGGTATTGCTGGTTAAGCGAGCTTAAAAGTGGCTCTGCACTATCCTGTAATGCATTAGCAAAACAAATCATCACTTTAGGATGTAACCTTGGCGGCAGAGTGTGGATAGTATCTATACCGGCCGTCAGAGCCGAGTAAAATGGTATGACTTCAATCTCAGTTTCAAACATTATGATGTCAATCACAATGGCTTCAGATACGCAGGTACCACGATAAATCTCTCCAGCCGTGGAAGTACCGATCAGCACAAAGTGGGGAAGGCTGGCTTTAAGCATCCGCTGTACGTGCAAGGTTTCGTCCGGGCTACGCCCGGAAAATAGCTGAACAATTCCGTGACCTGAACTCAGCCTGTGCTCGGACAAGTAAGCCTGCAGCTCCTGTTCCGAGCTATAAATCAGTTTTAAGGTGCGCATGGCTAGGTCCCTTGCTGTGTTGCCCAAAACTGATTGGTTAGCTGATCCAATCTTCTGGTGATATTGACAGTCCTCTCCGCAACCTTGCCGCTTAATTTAACAGCATCCAGATTTTCCTGCGCATTGCTTTTGATATTTAGCACGCTTTCACTGACTGAGTTCGCTACAGATGTTTGTTCATTCACTGCCCGTGCAATTTGCTCGCTCATACCGGAAATCGTGCTAATCGCATTCAGGATGTTTTCCAGAGCCTGCGCTGTGGCATGACTTTTTGCTACACTTTGTTCCGCTGCCGCTTCACCGGATCGCATAGCACTGACTGCTTGTCGAACACCGCTCTGTAACTGCTCAATGACGCTGCGGATTTCCTTAGTTGATGCTTGAGTACGATTTGCTAAAGATCGCACTTCATCGGCAACAACCGCGAAGCCCCGGCCGAGTTCTCCTGCCCGTGCCGCTTCAATGGCCGCATTTAATGCCAGTAAATTGGTTTGGTCGGCAATGGCGAGAATTACGTCGAGGATTTTTTCAATTTCATTACTACTAACGGCAACGTTATTGATGACCTGCGACGCAGAGTGAATGAGACGTTTCAATTCATTAATGGTACTGGCATTTTCATCAACGACCTGTTTGCCGGAGTTGGCAATTGCCAGTCCGTCAGCTGAGGCGGTAGAGGTTTCTGCTGCGTTGATGGATACGCTTTGGATACTCACGGCCATCTGTTCCATTGCCGCTGCAACCTGCTCTGTTTGTTCAAACTGACGTAAGGTGCCATTTTCAGATTGTGTTACGGCAGCACTTAAACTTTGGGCATTTTCACTTAAGGTTGACGACATATCATTGATGCGGCCAATTAATGCCGCGTTCTCAGACTCAAGTTTTTTAACCGCCAGTAACAAAGTCCCGGCTTCATCATTTCGACCGGTGTAGACATAGCGCGCGACCCTATCTTCAGAAATGGTTTTGAGTTTTTGTAAGGCAAGCAGCAGCGGCTGGTTGAAGGCAAATATAGCGGCACAGACAACCAGGGTGCTAAATATTGTGGCTAATAGTACGAATAAGGCGGAGTAGTTTAAGGCATAAACCAATACTGGCAACAGTAAGCTGGTAAGGAGCGCAAAGGTAATCTTGGTGGGTAGCGATAATGAATCTTCCAGCTTGCTTAAAGATTTTCCAGCTTGGATTGCGGCGTAGACTTCTTCTGCACGAGCAATAAATTCGGGTTTAGCTTTACGCCTTACTGATTGATATTCCTCTGTTCTACCATTCTTTTTAATTGGCGTAGCATAAGCATCAACCCAGTAATGGTCACCATTTTTACATCGGTTTTTGACAATACCCATCCATGATTTTTCGGCGCGTAAATCAGCCCAAAACATTTTAAATACGGCGGGCGGCATACCCGGGTGGCGCACAATATGGTGGTTCTGGCCAATTAACTCCTCTTTAGTGAAGCCGCTGACATCAATAAAGTCTTTGTTAATGTAGGTGATTTTACCCTCAAGATTTGTTGTAGATAAAATATTGGCTGTGGGTGAGAAGCTAAGCTCCACCCCAGTCACTGGTAGGTTGTTTTTCATTCAAGCCTCATCTGTTATAATAGTAGTATAAAATGTAGGGTTAATATACATTACGACCGTCATGTAATTGAGATCATGAATAACCATAATTTTTTTGTGGTTAAATATAACCTAATTTAGATGTTGCCGATATTAGTCATTTTTAATACACATAGGTTTCTGAGACAAAATGACTGCCATATACGGCGTTTTTCAAGCTAGTTGTCACTATTGACTGTTTTAAGCGGCCTGTTTTTCTACCTTTTTGATCGGCTCTTTTTCGGGATTTAGCGTTGTCGGTCCCACTGGTTTGCAGTTTCGCACTTCGCGTTTCCCCCAACGGCTTGGGTTGGCTGCTTTCGCGGCTTCAATCCGTTCTTTGCGCTTTGCCAGGAGGATTTGATCCTGACCGGTATGGCGCTGGTGCGGCGTCACGAACCGCAACTTACTGTGCTTATGTTCGTAGTTGTACCAGCGCGTAAACTTCAACACCCAAGTTCTTGCTTCATCAAGACTTTTAAAGCCTGATGATGGCCAGTCCGGTCGGTATTTACAGGTACGGAACAGCGACTCTGCAAACGGATTATCGTTACTAACCCGAGGTCTGTTGTACGATGTCGTCACGCCAAGTTCATACGCTTTCATTCGCATGGTCTGCGATTTCATTGGCGCACCGTTGTCCGAATGCAGCACCACACCACTGTGTAAACATTTCTCCCGGATCAGCGTTTGCTCTAACAGCTTTGCTGCATGCTCACCTGATTCCTGTTCATGCACTTCACCACCAACAATTTTCCGGCTGAACACATCTTCGAGCATATACAGGTAGTAAAACTGCCCACGCACCGTGCTCGGCAAGTAGGTAATATCCCAACAGAACACCTGACAAGGCCCTGTTGCGGTATAGGTCGTTGGCAGTGTTGACCCTTTCGGCGCTAAGCTTCGGCCGCGATGGTGCAGCTGACCAAAGGCTTTTAATACCCTATAAAATGTTGATTCAGAACCATAATATTCATCTTCATCCAGCAGCGTTGGGACGATTTGCGATGGCGGCAAGCTGGCAAACTTTGGCCAATTACACACTTCGACGATCTTCGCCTGTTCTGCTTCCGTCAGCTTATTCGAGGGCGGTGGACGAACCGCATCCGGCCTTTGATCAGCGGTGATCTTGCCATCCCGATACCAGCGCCGATAGGTGCGCAATGTAATGCTAGCTTCTTCGCAGGCCAGAGGAAGCCTCGCTCCAGCCTGGTTCGCTTCCTGTATCAAGTTCACACATTTAGTGCGCTCTGAGACCAAGGTTAATCGTCCTCGTTGTCGTTCTCCCAAAGCGCATTTAACTTTTTTCTGAGCACCAACAAGGCTGCGGTTTCAGCCAAAGCTTTTTCTTTGCGCCTCAGTTCGCTTTTTAACTGTTTGATTTCCTTATGATCAGCTTGGCGCTGTCGCTTAGCTTCCAACTCCTGCTCGCGGGAGCTCATAAACCCTCGCAGTGCATCGGTTTTCCAGGCTTTAACCTGATCAACGTACAGGCCTTTAGCCCGGCAATACTCGCTCAATTCAGCTTCATTCAAACTGGCGGTTTCAAGCACAGTGGCAAACTTAGCTTCTGCTGACCAATGTTCTGAGGTTGGTGTACTTCCGGGCACAGGACGACCTTGTTGTTTGGCTTTATCCCGCCAATTATACAAAGTTTGTAGCCCAATCCCTTCGATTCTTGATACTTCAGCTACGGTCATATTCGAAGGCGGCAGTAACTTATTTAAAATCTGCTGCTTACGTTCTTCACTATAACTCGGCACAATTAAGCCTTAACGCCCCAACTGGTTAAATTTTAAGTAGTGACAACTATCCTGCCAGAGCGGGTATAGGATGAGGCCATGAATTTAAGCGACCAATGGCATGAATGGTGAAGCTTTATCGGTTTCTGGTTGTATCGCGTTATTGGCTGTGGTGTTCGAAGCATTCACGTAGAACCATCCGCTTTAAAATGTCTTGCCGCCAGACAGTTCAGTAGCCTTATTTAAGGAAAAATTAGGCACATTGTGACCTAGTTTCATTTGTTTATTTTTTCACAGGGTTTTCGCGTATTTCTTTAAATTCGTGATAATTTTTCCGCTCATATGTTCGAGTGAGCATCTGCTTAAAATTTAAAGCTGACATATGGTTATTAAACATCTTCGAATTCAAATAACCGCTTTTCGCTCTTTGCAGTCTTTGGGGGATTGATCATATTGGTGATGCACAAACTGCAAAGAGTGGTGTGTTTGCTATGAAACTGCTTTTGGTACTCAGCAGGTGAGGGAGGCCGGTGAACTTATCTGAATGTAGCGATCATCAATGAAGCAAGATAAAGATATTCGTTGCTACTAAAGTAAAGGTTACGTATTCCTGAGTACGAAACAGTTAAAGGGCTCTTTCATATAGAGCACCGCAAAGGGAATAAACACACTTAAGGTAATGACTTCCTGCAGGATTTTCAGCTGGGCCAGGCTAAGCACCTGATGGCCAATCCGGTTGGCCGGCACCATCAGCATGTATTCAAACAGTGCGATACCCCAGGACACGGCTATTGCGATATAAAGCGCAGAGCTTTTCAGGTGTTTCAGATGACCATACCAGGCGAAGGTCATAAAGATATTGCTGACCGTCAGCAGGGCAACGGTGGTGATCAGTGGCGACATAACGTATTTCCATCCGGCAACAAAAGCCGCAGTTTACTCTGAAGCACAGGGGCTGCGCATCAGTAGCCCTGATAACTCAGCCAGCCGTACACTTCTTTCAGCATTTGTTCCTGCCAAAGCGGGCTTTTCATATCGCCCGGTAATTCACGCTGACGGTACAACAACTTGTTTTCTTTGTTAACCCACTGCTGGCGTAGGCGCCAATGACCATCCAGCACTGAGTTGTCCTTTTGCTGTTTCAGATCCAGCGTGGGAATAGCCAGTTTGGCTATCCATTGTGCCAGCTGTTTATTGCCTGCCTGCAGTGGGTGGTAAGCGCTGAGCAGCACCAGGGATTCAGGTTCCGGAATTTTTTTGTCTGCATAGAGTTGAGCCACTAAAGCGCCGTTATTGCCTTGGGCCAGCACAATCAGGTACCCACTGTTCTGTCGTGCCGCTGTGGTCGCCGCGACCACCCGCTGCAGCAATAACTGCTGATACTGTTCCAGCGCTTCGGTACTGTCGTCTGCTGCGGCTTCGGGCGGCAGAATGGCAATGGTATTCCAGCCATAGTCAATTAGTTGTTGGCGCAGGGTCTGGATGTAGCGCGGGCTGGCAGGATGTTGTGAGCCGTCCGGAATAAGCAGTGCCGTGCCTTTGACTTCGGCAGTCATTGCGGGCAGTTGCAGGGTCAGAAACTCGCTCTCGCCAGCGGCAATGATTTTGACTTCGTCCTGATCCAGCTGTCGCTCCAGATCCGAACGTTGCCAGAATTCGGCACTGGCCGGGCTTTCCGCCCATAAGCTGGCAGGCAGCAACAAAAACACCAACAGGAGAGTACGCATGACGGGCCCGGATAAACAGCTAGTTCTCCTGTTATCGGACCCGCCACGCCAAGCTTTAGAGTTTTGTCAGCGCAGGGCTGAATTTCATTTCGTTCAGCAGCAGGCTTTGGTACTGCCGGGTTTTCACTGAACTCAAGCCAAACCATTGCGCTGTTAACTGGCTGGAGGTGAAATTCAGCAGCAGATAACCGCGTTGTTGCAGGTTGCACCAGTCCAGCTCGTCAATCAGCCCGACCAAATCCTGCTCCAACTGACGCAGTTCTGTAGGCCCCAGCTGCAGGTAATCTTCAATACCGGACGAGGTGACTGAAGCCGTTGCCAGCTCAATTCCGACCGGCTGGCCATTGCCGCTATGCAGGCTGGACGCCCAGGCATTGTGGGTGTCTCCGGCCAATACCACCAACGGTTGGCCAGATTTCAATGCGGCTTGATAAATGAGCTCCCGCTCGGCCGGATAACCGTCCCAGGCATCCAGATTGTAGGGCAGGGTATCGGCAGGTGAGGCTGCCGTCTTTGCTTGCTGCGCCATTTGATGCAGCTGGCTTGCCAGTTCAGGGCCAGGTTTACCCAGGGCTGCCAGTGCAGGCGCGGGCAACCACATCTTGGCCATCAACACCTGCTGGCCCAGCACTTTATAGGTCGCTTTGGCACTGAGTAGTTGACTCAGCAACCACTCTTGCTGTGATTGACCCAACAAAGTGCGCTGTGGGGCATTTAACGCCTGACGAAAGGCGCTGAAGTCCAAACCAGATTCCTTCGTGCTGAAGCTGGCATAATCCAGTTGCTGCATCCGGCCTTCAATCCGGGTGTCGAGCATACAGAGGCTCAGCAGGTCGGCAAAGTCAAAGCGGCGGGCCAGTGACTGCTGTTGGTTGACGACCAGTGGACGCACCGGCATCCACTCGTAATAAGCCCGCAGGGCGGCCAGTTTGCGGGACTGGTAGGAGCCTTCCTCCGGCTGATGATTTTCCGCGCCGTCTGTCCAGGCGTCGTTGGTAATTTCGTGATCATCCCAGACGCAGATAAAACTGTGAGCCTGGTGAGCGGCCTGCAAATCCGCATCAGTTCGGTACAGGGAGTAACGTTTACGGTAGTCCGTCAGGCTGAGCATTTCTTTGCTGTTGTCGGCGGCGAGCTCCCGGCCCAGTGCTGAGGCTTGCTCGGTGCCGTATTCGCCCATCGCATATTCATACAGGTAGTCGCCTAAATGCAGCACGACGTCGAGTGGTTGCGTGGCCACTTCTCGGTAGGCGTGAAAATAGCCGGCTGGATAATTGGAGCACGACAGCACAGCCATTCGCACCGCTTCTGGTCTTTGTGCCGGCAGTGTGCGGCCATGGCCTACAACAGAGCTGTGTTGTTGGTCGCGAAACCTATAGTAATAGTCGGTGGCCGGACTCAGCCCGCTCAGGTCCACTTTAATGCAGTAATCGTTGTCCGCTTTGGCCAGCACCAGTTCTGTATGCACCAGCTGGCGCATGTCGGCGCTGGTACTGACTTCAAGCAACAGCTGCACGCCGCCCAGTGGCTGCGCCGGGCTGACCCGGGTCCAGAATAACAAGCGGTTTTGTTGCGGGTCACCGCTGGCAACCCCATGCAGAAATTCAATGGGTGTTCTGTTGGTTGGCGCTGCAGTCGGACTGCTGCAACCAAGCAGACTGCTGGTCAGCCAGCTGGCACCACTGGCGAGGGCTAAGTGTTTCAGAAAGGTCCGGCGGGAAAATTGTGTCATCAGATAAGCTCCAAAAAATTCAAGCATAAGCAGAGCAGATGACTTTTTGATGGCAGCAGAAGCTGCTGCTGTCCGCTAAATTTTTTGTCAAATTGATCTGAGCTTCCATACTTCAACGTAAAGCAGCCACTGTGTGCTGAGCATACGAAAGTACAAAATGTGATATTTGATAAAAATTGCAAATATGATAAAATTTTATCGTTTTGTTACCGGCGCCATTGCGTAATCATTCCATGGAACGACCCATGCAACTGCAGGATGCTGAAGTGTTAAGTGAGGAACCTATGCAGTTATATCCTTTCCGCCAGCAAGCCTTTCGTATTATGAACAGCATTAACCTGCTGTTGTTTCTATTAGCGTTGATGCTGGCCAGCTGGCATCAGACCTGGTGGCCAACCCTGTTGGTTGGGTTACCGGCGCTGGTAATCCCTTTCGTGCTTTACAAGAGTTTGCGTGACCACCTGCTCAGCCGTTTGTCTTTTGGTGTCGCCTTTATGCTGTTCTGCGCTTTGCATATTCATCAGTCGATGGGTAAAACCGAACTGCATTTTGGCATCTTTGTGTTGTTGGCTATTTTAAGTGCGTTTCGGGACTGGCGGGTGATAGTTGCTGCGGCCGCGACTATTGCGGTACATCACCTGGCCTTTGCCTGGTTACAGGCCTCAGGGGGCGCGGTGTACCTGGTACCGTCACAGGATGCCAGTCTGGCTAATGTCGTAGTGCATGCGCTGTATGTAGTGGTTGAAGCCCTGGTGCTGGTGATTATCAGCCGCCATTCTTACCGTGAAGCGATGACCGGGCTGGCCTTTGCCGAAACCACCGAAGAGCTGGTACGCGACGAGCGACAAATTAACCTGACCGTACGTTGCCGCGAGGTAAATTCGAAGTTGGTACGCCAGTTTAATCAGGCGCTGGCCGGCATTCAGCAGGCGGTACAGGTGATTAATAGCTCTGTAGACCAACTGGCGGATCAGACGGGTGAGTTGAAAAAAGACGGTGCCCAACTGGTACAGGACATGGAAAAGAAACGGCGGGAAGTGCGGCGTATTGCAGCCGCCACCGAAGAGATGTCGAATTCGGTCAGTCAGCTCAATATGCTGGCTTCAGAAATTCATCAGCTGTCAGAGTTATCCCGCCAGCAAAGTCAGGAAGGAGCCCGCTCGGTGCAACAAACCAGTCAGCTGATCCAGCAATTGGCGCAGTCACTGCAACAGGCCGGGCAAAATGTCGACTCGATGGCTGTCTCCACCAAAGAAATTGGCACCGTGTTGGGGGTCATTCAATCGGTGGCTGAGCAAACCAATTTGCTGGCGCTGAATGCTGCTATCGAAGCGGCCCGCGCTGGAGAACAGGGCCGAGGCTTTGCAGTGGTGGCTGATGAAGTCCGTAGTCTGGCCAGTCGCACTCACGCGTCTACTGGTCAGATCCAAAGTATGCTGAGCAGTCTGAACCAGGCGAGTCAGAGTTCGGTGCACTCGGTGCAACATTGTCTGGGCCAAATTGATCAGACCCTGGAACAAACTGCGCAAAACGGCGAGATCCTGCGCCAACTGGAGCAGAATGCCGGCCAGCTGGCATTGTCTGCGGAGCAAATGGCGGATTCGGTGCAGCAGCAACAGGCGGCCAGTAATGAAGTGGCACAGAGCGCGATGCAGTTAGCAGATATGGCGGACGCCCAAAGTGCTTTGGGTCAGCAATTGCAGCAAAGTGCCGTGGCTGTTGGCCAGGTCAGTGAACAACTGGCCACCCAGGCTGAGAGATTCCGTTATTGAGTGGTAAAACCTTTTGGGCCTCAGTGCTGCTGCTTTTATGGTTAGTGGGCAGCGCTGCTGGCTTTTATTATTTCTTCGCCAGCCACTACGGTATTTTCGACCCCACAGGCCAGTGGCAGCAACAACCCTGGCCTGAGCTAGAAGTGCAGCAGTTGGGGCTGGCCCCAGAAGCTGGCCGCGAATGGCAAGGAGTCCTGATTGCGGACAACAGCTGCAGCTGCAGCAGTTTTGCCCGCGCACATAGCAAAGCGCTGGTCGAACAACACGCAAACCTGCAGATCACCGAGTTGCCTTTGCCACTGGCGCAGCAGCACCTGCGGTTGTTTGCCACCCCGGTGTTTTTATTATTCAGGCATCAACGCTTGGTGTATGCAGGCCCCTTGGCAACCGACTTGCTGTGTTCTGAACAACAAAGCCTGATCAGCGCTCTGCTCAGTGCAAAGCAGCAGTTGCCCGGGGTGTGGCTGAATGGCGAAAGCAGTGCCTGTCGTTGCAGTCTGCCTGCTGGTTAACGGCGGGCAGGCCAGTGCTGTACCATCAGCACCAAAAGCACCGCAATCAGTAACGCACTAAACTCGGCGCCATTACGGCCCGGGCCAACCACAAACCAGCCGACTTTAGCGTGCAGCAGCGCAACGCCGGTACTGTACAGCACAATAAATAGCAAACAAAACACACTGACATAGCGGTTTATCAGCAAGAACAACGGGCCTATCAATTCCAGCCCGGTCACGCCGACAGACCAGATTAACCCAAGCGGAAAGCCTTGTTGGCTTAAATACTGACCAAAGGGCTCTATGCCGCCGTGTAACACCCGATAACCGCCATGCAGAAAAATAATCACAGCGACCAGCAGTCGCAGCAGGTTCAGACCAAAAAGTTGTGACAGCATTCGTTTTCCTTGTCTGGCGTCATTTCTGCTTTGTACAAGCGGCCGTGGCCGCCTGGCACTTTAATCCAGTTGCACCGGCAGTTGGCCGATTGGCTGAATTTTACCCAGCAGGCAAGCGATCACAGCATCGTAAGCCGGGCCAGCCAAAGGCCTGTCAGCGGTCAGCGGCTGCTGGTTGTAGCTGTAGGTAGCCAGACGTAAGTCGGTCACAGCGGTAAATTCGGCAAGCTCATAGGGTGTGCGCAGTGCGACCAGCAGATTCTGTTTGCCTTGTTGTCTGGCGTAGGTCAGTGCCTGCAGCATTTTTTGTTTTTGGGCGGCCGGGCTCAGCTGTACAGGCTTGAGTGCCAGCAAATCGGCAAGGACCCCAAGCTCTGCAGCGCTTTGTACCGGGCTTATCAGCGAACCCAACACTGTGTCTGCCTGGTCGATAAGTGCTTTCAGTTCCGCGTCTGACTGCTCCAGCGTTGCGCAAGTGAGTTGGCTTAACTGCACCTGATGCAGCGCCAGTGCCTGCTGCCAGCCCCGGCATTTGGTTTGTTCCGGTGCAATCAGCAGCAGGCGTTGTCCATTCAGCTGCCAGTGCTCAGGAAGTTGATTGTTGCCGACCTGGGTCAGGCTGGCTTCGGCCAGTTGCTGCTCCAGCAGTCGATCGGCGGCTAACCGCTCTGGTTGTGGGCTGAAATGGCTGGCAGAGGAAAGTGCGTTGCGCAGCTTCAGCACCCGTTCGGCGGATTGCCGCAACTCTGTCGCTGACAGCTGGCCTTGTTGTACAGCACTGACAACCGCATCGATCAGTTGCTCCAGTTCGGTCAGGTCCTGCAACGAGCGGATTTCATAAGGCATCAGGGCAATATCTGCCCCGGCGGCAAAGGTTTGGATCACGGCATCGGCAGGCGAAAAGAACTGGCTGATACCGGCCATATTCAGTGCATCTGTGATGATCACGCCATCAAAACCCAGCTGTTGTCGTAATAAGCCGGTCAGCATCTGCCGCGACAGCGTGGCGGGCCTAAGCATGCTGTCACCTTGTTTATTCAGCAGGGTGCTGCTGTCCAGTGCCGGGTATTGAATATGGGCGGTCATTACCATGGCCGGCTGACTTTGCTGCAGCACCTGAGCGAAAGGGGCTAAGTCTGTGTTCAGCACCTGCTGCATGGAATGATCGACCCGAGGCAGGCCGGTATGACTGTCGACATGGGTATCGCCATGGCCGGGAAAATGCTTAATGGTGGCCAGCACACCATGCTGCTGCATGGCTTCCACCATGGCAGCACCCGCCTGAGCCACCAGCGCCGGTTGATCGCCAAAAGAGCGGACATTGATCACCGGGTTGGCCTGATTGTTGTTGACGTCTAAAGTCGGGGCGAAATTCAGGTTAATGCCAAGTTCGCGTAACTGCAGCGCCATCGCCGTTGCCACCTGCCGCGGGTAATGGTCGCCAGAGTGAGCCAGAGTGGCGCCCAGTGCCATAGCGCCGGCAAAAGCCGGGTACTCAGCGACCGGCAAACGGGCGACCCGGCCGCCTTCCTGATCAATGCCAATCAGCAGTGGCAGACCATCGCTGCTGCTTTGTGCCAGCTCAGCTGTCAGCTGACGGATTTGCTCGCTGTGCTTGAGGTTGTTGGCAAACAGGATCACCCCACCTAACTGCATGTTCCGGATGCCAGCGGCGTACTCAGCCGGCAACTGGGTGAGGTCCTCACAGCGTTGATCCGGGCCACAGATCTGACGGATATCGATCATCAGCTTCTGTCCTATCCAATAACGCAATTGGGATTCGGTGGGGTTTGGGGTCATACATCCTCCGGCGAACAGGCTGCTGGCGCAGAGCAACAAGAGTGGGAACTTCAAAGCCAGCCTCTTTATTAAAGTCAGTTGCCGCTACTATATCAGCCCTGACTCAGCGCAGCAGCTTTGCAAGCCCAAATTCACACCGCCTTCCGCTAGAAAAAGGTCGCGCCGCGGATCCTGACAGGTATAATCGCAGTTGCCTGTTTGCAGTGGAGTTCAAGATGTACAAGCCAACACCTTTATTGAGTTTTTTCTGGGGGTTATTCAGCGGCCTGATTATTTCCGCATTCTTAGTGAATAGCCTGACGGCGACGGAAAAAGTACCGGTAAAAGAGCAGAAGCCAGCTACAGTGCAAACAGAACCGAAAGCTGTGGCCGCCAAAACTGTTGAATTAAGTCTGGCTGCTAGGGCTGAATTACTGCAAAAGTATTACACCATTCGTGATGGTGCTGAAGATACCAATCTGGCGCCGGCGTTAGAACGGAATGGTCACCTGGTGATTTTTCAGCAGATGCTGGCGCAAAGTAATGCCGATGTCAGCGATCTGATCCAATCGACACAATCCTTCACCGCTGCGCAGTTTTATGCAGCTTTGGTTCGTATTAAACAAAAAGACGAAGAAACTCAGGCCAAAGCGGCTCTGGAACTGCTGAAACCAGCCCAGAGCGAGCGCAACACTAGTCCTGCTGTAAGCGGGCAATAAATTTATTTGATTCATTGATCGCCTGGTTCATCTCCTGAACCAGGCTTCTCAGATCCCGTTGCAAGCCCGAAAAATCCTGCTGTACGGCGCCTATCGCTTTGGCATTCAGATTGTGCTTTAAGAACAGCACATTGTCGTTCAGCACCCTCAGCACAGGCTGGGTTTTGCTTTGGGCAGAGCGCATTTTTTTCAGCAACTGCTGAAATTGGCGTTCGGTTTGGACCAGCTGCTGCTGGCTTTGTCGTTTTAGTTGCTGGCTTTGGTACTGCTCGAGTTCGTCACGCCATTCGTCAAACAGCGCCTCTGCCACCGACTGCACTTTATCGACCCGGCTGCCTATCAGCTCGGCCGCCTTTTTGCTTTGCTGGTATTGGCTGCTCAGTTGCTCGTACTGGGTTTGTAAATCGCCACCGTCAAAGTTCAGCAACTGACTGAGTTCGTCCAGTGCATCTTTAAATTGCTGTTGCCCTTCTTGCTGGGCGTCCCGCGCATCTTTTACCCGGTCAACCAGGATTTCCCGTTTTTCGACCCCAAATTTTTCCATTGTTGCGTAATAGGCTTGCTGACAACCGGTCAGTGCCAGCACACAAATGAACCAGAGTGCTTTCATTGGCTTCTCCATGATGTTTTGAGGCACCTTAGCATAGCTGTCGGACAAGTCGCGAATTTGTGTGAAATCAATGCGAAAAAACGGGATTTCATGAAAACTTAATGAATCTATTTTTACAGCGAATGATAATAGCGGCTTTCTAGTGCAGTCATTGTAGTGAGCAGGAGTCACTGATGGGGAACTGGTCGATTCGGCAGAAATTGTTAGTGAGTTTAAGTGGTGCCGTCTTAGTGGCTACCTTACTGATTAGCCTGATAAGTCAGGTCATGACGGAACGCGTATTGACGGAACGCAGCTTACAAAAGGATTTACCCGCCAGCCTGAAACAGATCAAACATAACATCGAAGCAGAAATTCGCAGCCTGGAACAAATTGCCGAGCAGCTCGCCACGTCGGTCGTGTTGCATCAACTCACGGCCAATGGCCGCGAACCTGCCGCTGAAGCGCAACTGGTGGCGGAGCTGGAGCAGGTTCGGCAGGTGCATGGGCTGCAGGCCGCGTCATTTTGTGACCGACAGTCAGCCGATTACTGGAACGAGCGTGGTTTTTTGCGCCGTCTGACACCAGCAGAGGATGCCTGGTTTTTTGCCTTTAAAGATTCGGGCAAAGCCCGGCAGGTGTCTGTGTATAACAGCCCTGAAGTGGGTTACCAGATATTTGTGAATTTCCAGCAGACCGACGGGCGCGGGTTATCAGGTATTGCTAAACCTTTGACTGATATGGTCAAAATGATTAGCCAGTACAAAATTGAGCAGACTGGTTTTGTTTTTTTAGCCAACCAGCAGGGGCAAATTCAGCTGCACCCAACACAGTCAATTGGTACTGAACTGAGCAGTCAGTTTGCCGCTGGCGTTGCAGCGCAGCTGTTAAAGCCGGGCCAGGTGAATCTGGTGACAACAGAGCTAAACGGCGAAGCCACAGTGCTGGCCTCCACCTACATTGAAGCGCTGGATTGGTACCTGATTGCGCAGGTTCCGGAGCAGGAAATTTTTGCCGTGATGCAGCAAATTAAGCTGACCAGCTATTTCACCGCCGCAGTGGTGACGGCTCTGATTGGTTTCTTATCTTTGTTTATCAGCCAAAGCATCAGTGCACCTATCCGCCGGCTCGGGCAGTTATTTCAGCAACTGGGGCAGGGTGAAGCCGACTTGTCGGTGCGGCTGGACCAGAATGGTGGCCGTGAGTTGCAAGAGCTGACGCAGGGTTTTAACCAGTTTGTCGCTAATATCAATCAACTGGTGACGGATATCCAGCACAGTAGCCGTGAGCTGGCCGGTGAATCGAAGGAACTGAACAATGCGGCAGGACATAGCCTGCAACACAATCAGCAGCAGCTGGATGCCAGTGCTAAAGTGGAAGCCGCTATTGGGCAGATGGCCGCTACCGTAGCAGAAATAGCGCAGAATGCTTCGTTGTCGGCTGACAGTACCAGCAAAGCCAGTCAGTCGGTAGTCGCAGGGCAGCAGCAGGTTGGTTTGAGTCTGCAAGGTATTAAACAGCTGGCCGGTCATGTGGAAACTGCGCAGCAGGTGATCCGCCAGCTGGCTGACAAGGCGGGCAGTATTGGCCAGATCCTGGATGTGATCCAGGGCATTGCCGAGCAGACCAATCTGTTGGCGCTGAATGCGGCCATTGAAGCGGCCAGAGCGGGGGAGCATGGGCGTGGTTTTGCCGTTGTTGCAGATGAAGTGCGGCAATTGGCTGCCAGAACCCAGGGTTCAACCAAAGAAATTCAGCAGGTGATCAGTGACTTACTCAGTCAGACTGAGCAGGCGGTGCAGGCCACTGCGTCGGCCAGTCAACAGGCACTGGACAATGTCCGTCGGAGTGATGCTGTCGAGACGTCTTTGCAGCAAATTACTTCGCAAATTCAGCAGCTTGAAGGGATGAGCATTCAAATAGCTGCTGCTACAGAAGAGCAGGCTATGGTGGTGCAGGATGTTGGTCAGCAGGTGCAGACCATGCATCAGATCAGTGAATCAAACCTGCAAAATGCTGGCGAATTGCAACAGCTTGCCGCCCGATTGGGGGATTTGTCTTCAACCCTGACCCAGTTGACCGGGCGGTTTTCTGCGTGATAGCACTAGTTGGGCGGCAGTTTTTTGCCGCCCACCACTGCTCAATTCCTTCATCTTACCAAGGTGCTTGCTTTAGGGCACAAAACTCTGGGCGAAGCTGCGCTGACAATGGCGCTCTGCATCTTAAAATCTGACTCAACTTTACCCTGCCTTTACTTTTCTCAACCTGGACTGGCCGTGACATTGCAACCAAACAGGGGCGATTAATTCTGATCGCGCTATGAAAAGGAGCCAGTCTATGGCGATTCAATTTTCATCAGTCTCCAGTGGAGGCTATGCAGCTATGAGGTCGACGCCGACTGCTGAGCAACTGCAACAAAAAAGTCAGCAGTTGTTCAGCCAGTTGGATCAGTCCCAAAAGGGTTATCTGGAGCAATCTGATTTTGACAGCCTGCTCAGCGGTTTGAAGGACAGTGCCGCCAGCGAAAACAGCACAGAGCTGTTTGCCAGCATGGATAGCGACGGTGACGGCAAGCTGACCAGCGCTGAATTCAGCGACCAGGCCAGCCAGTTAATGTACAACGCACAGGGCAAGATGCCACCTCCACCATCTGGTGGTCCGCAGGGGCAACAGGATAACGGCAAAACCGCCGATGAACTGTCTGCGATGCTGGAAGAGGTCGACAGTGACGATCCAATGGCTTCGATGCTGCAGAATCTGGTGGATAACTTTGATGAAGCAGACAGCGACGGTGATGGCAAAGTCACCATGGATGAAGCCAAGGCTTATCAAGAGAGTCAGGATACATCTTCGGCTCAAATGATGCCGCCTCCACCACCACCTGGCGGTATGCAAGGTCAGGAAGACACAGGCAAAACTGCGGATGAGCTGAGTGCGATGCTTGAAGGGGCGGACAGCAGCAACCCGATGGCAAGCATGCTGCAGAGTCTGATTGATAACTTCGATGAGGCGGACGCAGACGGTGACGGTAAAGTCACTATGCAGGAAGCCAAGGCCTATCAGGAGTCTCAGCAATCTGACAGCACGGCCAGCACCAGTAGCACCACAACCGAAACGCAAAGTACAGAATCAGATTCTATGGGCCAGCTGTTACAGCGAACCCTGCAGCAACTGATGAAGACTTACGGTTCTGTTGCCCAGCAATCGGGCAATGAGTCGGCGTTGCAGTTAACGGCCTGATCTGCCTCAAAAGAAAAGGCCAGCTGCATTGCTGCAGCTGGCCTGTACTCACAGTCAGCAAAACAGATTAACGTTCTACTTTCTCTTTTACTGTGGCCGTTACTTTCGCTTCGATGCGACGGTTAGCCGCGTGAGCAGCAGGGGTATTTCCTGCTACTTTTGGCTGAGTAATACCGTAACCACGGGCAGAAACGCGGTTAGAAGCAATACCGTGTTGCTCGACCAGGATCTTGGCAATAGCGTCTGCACGGCGTTGTGATAACTTCAGGTTGTACGCAGGAGTACCTACGTTTGACGCGTGGCCGCCCACTTCAACGTCAGTACCTGGGAAGCGTTTCAGGAACGCAGCCAGCTCAGCAATTTCAGCGTCGTATTCTGGTTTGACTACAGCAGAGTCGTTGGCAAACTGTGCTTTCAGGGCGAAGCTGACTTCTTTTTCCATGAAAATTGAACAACCAGTCGCATCGACTTTGTCTGTGATCGGAGTGCCTGGGCACAGATCGCTGCTATCTGGAACGCCGTCTTTGTCGCTGTCTACCGGGGCCTGAACCGGAGCTACTGGCTCTGGTGCCGCTGTAGGTTCTGGTGCCGCTGGAGCGTCACCAAACAGCACTGACATACCCAGTTTTACGTTGGCATCAGCAAAGCTTTCGCCTAAACCCTGGAAGCGGTTCATCTCACCGAACAGAGAAACGCGTTCAGTCAGGTAAGCGCGGTAACCCACACCGATATTCACTGCTGATTCGTCACCTGCATCTTCCACGTCCAGACGGTTTAAACCACCTAATACATAGAAGTTGCTGCCAGTGAAGTTATGCACAACGTTCAGACCAATACGGTCACCGTCGATTTTGTCGTCAGTGGTCGTTTGAGGTAAACGTTGTTTTACCAGATCCAGGCGTAAAGCCCAGTTTTCATCCAGGTGGTAACCCAGCTCCAGACCGTAACCCCATCCTTCATGGATATAGCCATAGTCTGCAGTTTCACCTTTGTCCTGATCTGGCAGGTAATACTCAGTGAACACAGAACCAAAGACACGGTCGGACACTAAAGGTTTGTCAGCGGCGACTGCGGCTGATGCAGATAAAGCAGCCAAAATGGCTAATGCGCTAGTACTTAGTTTCATCCTTCTCTCCTAAGAGTAAATTGCGGCCACATTTTATTTGATTACACCGAGTTAAACAAATAGTGACCATCGGTTATTACAAAAATAGGATTATTTTTGTGTTTATTTAATACTCTGTGTCCAAGTTTACTTTGAAAAACTGAACCTTAAGTTAATAGAACGGCATTTTTTCTGGTCATTCCCTTTAAAAAGGGCAAGATGCTTCAAAATATAGTTCATTTGCGGTCGAAGGGTGAACAAAGCGCAAGCTAAAAGCATGAAGCAACAGGCGATCTGCTTTTTGATAGCCTTGCTCTGAAGCATAAAATTTATCCCCCAGGATAGGATGCCCCAGCCACTGCATATGAACTCTTAATTGATGAGAGCGACCAGTGACTGGTTTTAATAAAACCCGGCTGCAGTCCGTATTCTTTTCCAGCAGCTCAAAATAAGTCAGAGCCTGCTTACCATGCTCAAAGCAGACTTTTTGTTTGGGCCGCTTTGGCCAGTCACAGATTAAAGGTAGCTCAACAGCCCCTTGTTCAGAGATCACTTGTCCCTCTAAAACTGCCAAATAGCGTTTTTGCGTCTGGCGCTGTTGGAACTGTCGGTTCAGGTGACGTTGCGCTTCAATATGCATGGCCATTACTACCAGGCCTGAAGTGGCCATATCCAGCCGATGCACAATACGGGCCTGTGGCCAGACCCGGCGTACCCGGTAATCCAGGCTGTCAAAATGTTCAGGCGCTTTACCCGGTACCGTCAGCAGCCCACTCGGTTTATTCAGCACCAGAATGTCTTCATCCTGGTACAGGATCTCCAGATAAGGTGTCTGTGGTGGGTGGTAGTCCAACAGCATGGCTGTCCTTAGTCGTGGCTGACGATAACAACTCGCAGTGCGTCCAGTTTTAACCGGGCTTTTTGCATATAGAGCGCGAGCTGCTGTTGACGGTGTTGCAGATGCACAATTTCTTCTTCGCGCACCAGTGGGTTTAATTGCCGTAACGCGGTCAGCCGTTCAATTTGCGCATCCAGTTCGCTGTTCATTTTCTGCTCTGCCTGTTGCACCAAAGCCGGGACTTGTGCCTGCGCTTGCTGCAAGCCTTGCTGTAACAGTGGATGCACCAGAGTCTGTAGCGCTTTCACCAGTTTGGATGCAGTCTGACGACCTATTGGCTTTAACTGTTTGTTGAACTGCTCGAAGGCGACATTGGCCGACAGGTTCTTGCCTGTTTTCTCCAGCAGCAGACGGATTGGCGTGACCGGCAGGTAGCGTCCAAGCTGCAGCTCTGGTGGTGCACTGGCTTCGAGGATGTACAGCAGCTCAACAAAATAAGTGCCTGCCGGCAGCGCTTTGTTGGGTAGCAAGGCGACAGAACTGTTGCCGAGCTCAGCATTTGTCAGTATGTCCAGAGTGCCCAGCACCATCGGGTGATCCCAGCTTAATAACTGCAAATCTTCCTGCGCCAGCGCGGTGGCCCGGTCGAAGGTCACGCTGATGCCATCGTCATCCAGCATTGGGTAATGGCTGTGCAGTTGCTCGGAAATACTCAGCACTATGCTGTTTTCGCCGCGGTCATCCTGATTCACACCCAAGACATCCCAGGCTTTGAGCATAAACATCGGCAGACGCACATCGCCATCCTGTGCACTGATTTGTTCTGCCAGTTGCTGCGCCTGCTGGCCTCCTGAGCTGTTCAGTTCCAACAGCTTATCACGGCCCTGTTCCAGCTTTTCTTTTAACGTCTGGTTCAGGGCGGCGCTTTGGCTGACAAGTTGTGTCAGTTCGGCTGGCTCTGTTTGTCCAGCCAGCAGGTTTAGCAAAGCTTCGCTGACTTCGTCGTACACAGCCCGGCCAGTCTGGCAGGTGTGCGCGAACGCATTCAAACCCTGTTGATACCATTGGTACAGCCAGTCTTGTGGTTCACCGGCAAAGTAAGGCAGGTGAATTTGGATATCTTGGGTTTGGCCAATACGGTCAAGGCGACCAATACGCTGTTCCAGCAGGTCCGGATTGAGCGGCAAATCGAACAGTATCAGATGGTGAGCAAACTGGAAGTTACGGCCTTCGCTGCCTATTTCTGAGCAAAGCAGGATTTGCGCACTGTTGTCTTCCTGAGCGAAATACGCGGCCGCCTGGTCGCGCTCCAGAATGCTCATGCCTTCATGGAACACTGCTGCCCGGATGCCTTCTCGCACCCTTAACGCTTCTTCCAAAGCGACAGCGGTGTCGGCATGGGCACAAATCAGCAGGAATTTTTCCCGTTTAAATTGTTTCAGCAATTGGATCAGCGTGTCGACGCGTGGATCGAATTGCCACCAGCTGCTTTTGCTGCCTTCAAACTCCTGAAACACCCGCTCCGGGAACAGGCTGGCTTTGGCCCGTTGCTGAACCGTTTGCTGGCCGCTGAAACTGCGTTGTACTTTCAGCGCGTTTTTGTATTGGTCTGGCAGCTGCAGCGCAATAGGATTCGGCTGGCGCTTTGGAAAGCCCTGAATAGTATGGCGGCTGTTACGGAACAGCACCCGGCCTGTGCCGTGTCGGTCCAGCAATTTGCGCAGTACAGTTTCGCGGGCTGTGCCAACGTCTTGGGCGTCACTGTTTTGCTGCAACATTGCCAATTCGTTGTGAATATCGGTTTCGCCCAGTATGGCTGTCAGTGCTTTGGCAGAGTCGGCAGTTAACGGCTGCTCTTGTTGTAACGCTGCGGCCAGGCTGGCAATTTGTTTATAGCTTTGTTCTTCGGCCAAAAAGGCCTGGTAATCGTAAAAGCGGTTCGGGTCCAGCAAGCGCAGACGGGCGAAATGGCTTTGATGGCCTAACTGATCCGGAGTTGCTGTCAGCAGAATTAAACCCGGTGTATCCTGCGCAAGCTCTTCAATACGCTGGTATTCGGTACTGGCCTTTTCTTCGCTCCAGTGCAGGTGGTGCGCTTCGTCGACCACCAGCAAGTCCCAGTCTGCGTCGACGGCATGCTGGTGCGCGTTACGCTTTTTGCAGAGAAACTCCAGGCTGGTCAGGACCAGTTGTTCGGTTTCGAACGGGTTGCCGCCATCGGCCAGGGATTCGGTGTAGCGCTCGTCATCAAAAATAGAAAACTTCAGATTAAAGCGGCGCAGCATTTCGACCAGCCATTGGTGCTGCAGGGATTCGGGCACCACAATCAGCACCCGTTTTGCCAGCGAGGCCAGCAGTTGCTGATGAATAATCAGACCGGCTTCAATGGTTTTACCCAGGCCCACTTCGTCGGCCAGCAGAACACGAGGCGCATGCCGGCTGCTGACTTCGTTGGCGATATACAGCTGGTGCGGTATTAAGCTCATCCGGCCGCCCGTCAGGCCACGTAACGGGCTTTGTTGCAATTGGTGCAGGTGAGACCAGCTCTGGTAACGCAGTGGGAAGGTTTCAAAGCGGTCAATCTGGCCGGCAAACAAGCGGTCTTGTGGCTGGCTGAAACTGATAAAGTGGTCGAGGAACATTTCCCGCAGTTCAACCAGTTCGCCGTTGTCGGTGCGCTGACCCAGATACACCAGGCAGTCATTTTTTTCCTGCACTGAGCTGACTGTCAGCTCAAAGCCGTCGGCGCTTTTGATGGTGTCACCCGGATTAAATAACACCCGGGTTAATGGGGCTTCCTGCATCGAGTACAGCCGGGTTTCGCCACTGGCCGGGAATAGCAGCGTCAGCATCCGTCCTTCCAGAGCGACCACTGTTCCTAATCCCAAATCGGATTCACTGTCACTGATCCAACGTTGACCTAAAGCGAATTTATTCATGCTGTCCTCACTGCAAAAAATGGCGCGCCATGGTACAGGGAAACCGGGCTCACTGCATCTGCTGGATGCGCTAAGTCGTCTGACAGATTAAAAAACGTCATCTTATTGTCATACCTCTTCAGCGATTTTTGCTCTAAGCTTAGATTATCAAAACGAAAAACTGGCCCGGCACATGAACTTAGCTCAGTTCTCCGAGGTCATGTAACTATCAGGATTGTTGTAACAGCTGTGCCCCAGGCATGGCGTCCCCTGTCGCTAAGGAGCTCTTATGGCGCGAAGACGATCTAAAGATAAAAAAATCTACGTTCTGGACACCAACATTCTACTGCACGAACCATTCGCCTTCTTAAATTTTCAGGAACACGATGTAGTCATCCCGATGACGGTTCTTGAAGAACTCGACCATATCAAAGACAAGCACAAAGACGTCAGCCGGGAAGCCCGGGTGGCCATTCGTGCAATGGAAGATGCGCTCAAAGACGCCACCCCGGAGCAAATGCTGCAAGGGGTGGCGATGCCATCCCATGGCGAGCAAAAGAGCTCCGGTCACTTGTTTATCGTCAACGACCACCATATCAGTGACCAGATCCCTGGTTTGCCCGGTGGCGAAAATGATCACCTGATCATCAACACGGCCCTCTACCTGCAACGCGAAAAAGCGCCGGCCAAAGTGGTGCTGGTGACCAAAGACATCAATATGCGGCTCAAAGCCAAAGGTGCAGGCCTGAAGCATGTGGAAGATTACCGCACCGACCAGCTGATTGATGACGTCCGTTTTTTGTATAAGGGTTATCACAAGTTTCCCGGTGATTTCTGGTCGCAGGTAAAAGACTGCCGCAGCCACAATCAGGGCAGCGATACTTACCACTTTGTGCCCCGTTCTGTGTTGCCCAATGCCTATATCAACGAATACCTGATTGACGAGGCCAAAACCTTTGCCGGCCGGGTGCTGGATATTTTTGATAACGAAATCAAAATTCTTGATTTAGGTTTTGAACGGCTGATGCACAAGCATGCCTGGGGTATCCATCCGAAAAATATCTATCAGGCGATGGCGATGAATGCTTTGCTGGACCCGGATATGGACCTGGTGATCCTGACCGGCCCGGCTGGCTGCGGCAAAACCCTGATTGCGCTGGCGGCAGCTCTCGAGCTGGTGATTGAAAAAGGCGTCTACGACAAAGTGATTGTCACCCGAAATACCCCGGAAATTGCCGAGTCCATCGGTTTTTTACCTGGCACCGAAGAAGAGAAAATGGCGCCCTGGCTGGCGGCCATTACCGATTCGCTGGAAGTGCTGCATAAAACCGACGAACACCCGCATGCCAGTGTGAATTACATTATGGAAAAGGCCAATATTCAGTTTAAGTCGGTTAACTTTATGCGCGGGCGCAGCATTCAGAATGCCATCGTGCTGCTGGATGAATGCCAGAACCTGAGCGCCGCTCAGCTGAAAACCATTATTACCCGCTGTGGCGAAGGCACTAAACTGATCTGTTCAGGCAACCTGTCACAAATTGACAGCAACTACCTGACGGCGGTGACTTCGGGTTTGACCTATATAGTGGAGCGGTTTAAAAACTTCGAAGGCAGCACCACCATTAATCTCAATGGGGTGGTGCGTAGCCGGTTGGCTTCTTTCGCCGAAGCCAACCTCTGAATGCGTGAATCCGGTTGTGGTTATACTCAGGCTCTGCGGCGACGCAGGGCCTGTTTTCTGAGCGGAGCCAACAGCAGCAAAGCCATCAACCAGCTCCAGTGCAGACTGCCACTGTCTTCTTCGATAATCACCACGGGTTCCCGGTCATAACTTAAATCTTCCAGTGCTAAATCGGCCAATGCGCCACTGTCGTTGCCGCTGATTTCGGCCAGCAGGTCGCCATAATCGGCGTCGTACACCCTCAGTACTAAATCGTAATAGCCGGTGGGTATTGAATGGAGCAGCTCAGATTCAATGGCGAACCAGTCATTGGCACTGGTGCCGTACAGGGTAAATACCGAACTGGTGTGAATAATCACTTCCGCCTGGCCTGGGCGGCGCAGCGCGTAGTGCACAAAAACCGGTACTTCGTTGTAGGCGGTGTCGGCGTCAAAGCGCACATAGATGTTGTGGAAAAAACCGTTGTCGTTGCGATCACCGCTTAACGAGATATCAATGCTGTCAAACCAGACATTATTTTCCACCGCCTGGATCAGGTCAGAGCCGGCTTTCAGCGGCTGCGTTTTTGGCGTGGCTGTTCTCGCTACTTCAGAAGGCTGGACAAAGGACTCGGTATTGTTGGCGACCGGCGTTTCGGCTGCCAGGCTGAACCAGGGTAACAACAGAAAAACGAACGGACTGATTTTACGCATACATAGCCTCCTGTGCTTTGGTATCATTACAGGCGTGAGGCGCTGAATAGCGGCTGAATTTCTCAGGGTACGGAATTTATTTTGAAGATCAGTAAAAAGTTTGTGGTCACAGCGCCAGGTCTGGCAATTGACCTGCTGGTGACGAAGTTTCCAGAGCTCAGTAAAGCCCGGCTGAAAGACGCCATGACCAAAGGGGCTTTGTTGTGGCGTCGTGGCAAACAAAACAAAAGACTGCGCCGGGCGCAGACCGACTTGCAGGCCGGTGATTCGCTGGAGTTGCACTACGACGATGAACTGTTGTCCAGAAGCTGTGACGCCGCAGTACTGCTGCAGGATGAACGGCACTACAGCCTTTGGTTTAAACCGGCCGGCATGTTGTCGCAAGGCAATGAGTGGGGCGACCACTTAAGTTTGCTGCGTTTTGCTGAGCAGCATTGGCAAAACAAAAGGCCGGTGTTTTTATTGCATCGGTTGGACAGAGAAGCCAGTGGTCTGGTGTTGCTGGCGCACAACAAGGCGGCTGCGGCGGCGCTGGGCCAACTGATTCAGCAGCAGCAAATCAATAAAACCTACCATATTCAGGTGAAAGGCCTGGTGGCTGAGCAGGGCAAAATTGAGTTGCCGCTGGATGACAAAGCCTGCCTGACCCGTTACCAACGCCTGGCGATAGATGAGCAGGCCCAGCAGAGTCTGGTTGAAGTTGACCTGGTGACTGGGCGTAAACATCAGATCCGCCGGCATTTTGCCGCAGTGGGTCATCCGGTGATGGGTGACCCTGCTTATGGCAGTGGCAATAAGAACCAACAGGGGTTGATGCTGCAGGCGGTGCGGCTGAGCTTTCGCTGCCCGCTGCTGAAGAAATTGCAGCTGTTCGAGCTGCCAGCCCAGTTACGGCAGGGTTAAATCTGCCGTAACTGGTACTGTAAACGGGCGCCGATCGATTCCTGATTAATCACCAGTTCCAGTTGCCCCAGACTGATGGCATTAAACAGGTCCTGCTTCAGGCTGTCTTTATGCCAGGACAGGCTGATAGGCGAGGGGCAGAATAGCGTGGCATGGTAAGGCGCGGTCAGGGTTTGTTGTTGGGCCAACGCCCAGCATTGCCAAATCAGGTAGCGGATATCGGCCAGATCCGGTAAGGCCTGTGCTGAACCGGCAAACTGCTTTAATTGCACCAGTGCGGTATGGCAGGGCAAGCCAAGCTGCGCAGCCTGATGGGCCAGGCGTTCAGCCAGATCCAACTGGTGGCTGTACAACCACAGTTCCTGCTCATGCCAGCAATAAAACAGCGCCAACTGACTGAGCGGAGCATAGTGTGCGGGTAACTGCTGGTATAGATCCGGTCCCTGTCTCAGTAATTGCTGACTGAGATCCGCCGGTGTAATCACCAGCACGCAGGCTTCCATCTGGCCAGGCGCAGATTGCGCCACCAGCTCCTGAAACTGACGCCAGCCCGACTGCTGTGGAACTGTCTGGGGAGCGCTAAAACGACGTTTTAACCAGAGCAGCGTTGTGGCCAGGGCCAGGATCAGGCTTAACAGCATTGCCCACAGACTGTATTGCTTTTGACTGGCCAATTGGCTTTCCGCCAGGTCCACAGCCCGATGTAAATCCAGACTTTGCTGCAGGCTGTTGGCTTGCAGTTGTTGTTGGGCTTTAAATTCAACTTGCTCTTGTTCATTGGCCAGGCGTTCGAACTGATAGGCCTGCTGCCAGTTTTGCTGCTGCTCCGCCAGCTGTGCGCTCAGTTCGTAGTAGCGTTTTTGTAAGAATTTGGGGGCGGCCGAAATACCTTCACCCACTTCAGTCAGCAACTGTGCAGCAGCAGCCAGATCCTGCTGTTTGATATAGAGACTGACCAGAAACAGGCTGACTTCTTTCAGTGAACTTAAACTATTGTTCTGACTGAACAGTTGGTAGGCTTTTTCCAGTAACTCTTTGGCCTGCACCAGATCGCCGCGTTCAGTGGCCAGTTCAGACTGGCTGACATAGACAGTGCCAATGACAAAAGGATCCTGCGCCTGTTGCGCCAGTTCCAGCGCCTGTTGATACTGCTGCTCCGCCGCTTCCTGCTGATGATCGCTGAGTAATGAATCGCCCAGATTGGTCAGGGTATTAATTAAGTTCGAGGTAAACTGCAGCTGTTTATAGAGTTCGACCGCCTGACTGAATTGAGCTATGGCTGCTTTATGTTGATTAATCTTCTGGTATAGCATGCCAAGGCGGACATAAATGGCGGCCAGGGCTTTGTCATTTTTCTGTGTCCGTGCCAGCACCAGTGCCAGTTCAAATTCATTCAATGCAGTCGCCAGCTGATTATTCTGCAGTTCCAACCGGCCCAACATCACCCGGGCGTCCAGTTCTCGTTGCGGCGCCTGGTGCTTTAGCGCCAACGCCAGGCTTTGCCTGGCGTACTCCAGCGCTTTGTCCTGCAGGCCTTTTTGGTTGTAGGCCTGGGCAAAACTTTCCAGAATGTCCATTTTCAGCCGCAGTACGTCAGGGTCCTGTGATTCAGGTAACGACTGCTCGGCTTGTTCCAGCAGCGCCAGCGCTTTATTGGTATCCCGTTTGTGTACACCAAAATTCAGCGCCTGCAGTAAATAGAGACGGCTGCGCAGTTCTGGGTCGCTGGTTTTATCCAGCGCCGTCTGGCTGTGGCTTTGGGTATTGTCGGCATTGCCAATCCGGTAGTAGGCATAGGCCAGATAAAAATGGTGCTCTGGCATATCTTGCGGTGAATCCAGCAGCTTTTGCAGCTGCTCTTGCGGTTGCTGATTAATTAAATCCATTTGTTGTTGCCGCATGGAGTCTGCTTGTACCCAAGCACTGAACCCCAGCAGGCAGATGATCAGAAAACGCATGCAATTTACCTGTTGTCGGGAGATACTGCAGTGTACTTGAGGTCAACAACAGCGCCAAGCAGGTTATTGAAATGTCATCTGTTTCCAGTTCCGGTTCGTCGTATTGGCGGCGGATTTTAGAATCTTTTTCGTTAAACCAGCCATTACCCATGCCGACCGACCAGCAGCCTTTGCTGCTGGCGCTCAGTGCTGCTCAGGGCAGCGGCAAAAGCACCTTGTGTCAGAAACTGCAGCAACAATGGCAGAAACAAGGACTGAAGGTTGCAGTGGTGTCGCTGGACGACTATTACCTGGACCGCGCTGAACGTCAGGTACTGGCGCAGCTGGTGCATCCGCTTTGTCTGCAACGTGGCGTGCCAGGCACTCATCATAGTGGTCAGCTGATTGATGATTTGCAGGCATTCCTGCGGGGGCAGGCGGTGGCCTGGCGGCGCTTTGATAAGGGCACTGAGCAAAGTTATCTGGATACGCCAGTGCAAGCGGACATTGTGTTGCTGGAAGGCTGGTGCCTTGGCTTACCGGCACAGCCGGACGAGGATCTGCGGCAGGCGATCAATCAACTGGAACGCCAGCAGGACCCGCAGCTGATCTGGCGACGTTGGGTCAACCAGCATCTGGCAGGCGACTATGCGCAGCTGAATGCGCTGGCGGCTGAACTGGTCTGGCTGCAGGCGCCGGATTGGGCAACCGTCTGCCGCTGGCGGTCACAGCAAGAAGAAGCATTATGGCAAAAAGGCCAGGGGCAAGACCCGGCTGAACTGGCTGAGTTTATGCTGTATTTTGAACGATTGACCCGTTTTAGCCCGGTACTGACCACTATTGCTGACTGCCGGTTACAGCTGGGACCAGAACGGCAATGGCTGCAGCTGAGCAGCCGTTCTTCGCAGCGCTGAGCAGCGAAGAATGGCTCAGGCCTGATTAACGGTAAACCACATCCTTGTACATAGGTGCCAGCATGCCCAGCAATTCATTTTGTGCGCTGATGCTGACGCCTTGATGCTGCATGGCATCGATGAGCAGGTTGACCAAGGCATCAAAATTGGCTTTGCTGATCTGAAATCCGGTATGGCTTTCTTGCATGGTGACGCCGCTGTATTTGCAGGGGCCCTGGCTTAATTCGCATAATTGCTCGATTAGCAGCCGGCGGAAATTCGCAATATCGGTATCTTCAAAATGACGGGCAATGCTGGGGTCGTTGGCAATGCCTTGCAGCAGATGATCAACAATCTGCTCCAGGCCTGTCTGCCCGCCCAGGCGCTGATACAATGGCTGGGGTGGCGTTGGCTGGCAGGCGGCCAGCATCAGACTAAACCCAAGCAATGTGAGCCATTTCACCATGTCCCCTCCAGCGATAAATACCAACCGTCCTGCGCCTGAAATCCGGCAATGTCACCCAAGTCGACAAAACCCAGCACTACAGATAAATGTTTATTAACAAAATAAGCGGCAAACAGGTCCCGCCAATGCTGCTCATCGGCAAAGCCAAGCTGATTGGGTTTTTGCCGAAACTCGGTGCCTAAGGCCCATTGGTAGTCCAACAGCAGTACAGCTGATGCTTCCAGCAGCCATTTACGCTCTGCACCCTGGCCACCAAAACCCAGCAGGCCAATCTGGTTGGCGTCGGTATTTCGCAAGGTGGCGTTGAGCAGTACATTGCGACCAGCGGTGGAATGGAAAAAGACTTTGCTGGCAGCCAGGTAATAATCCACACCCGAATCCTCTGCTGCACCGACCGCAGCAGGCAGAGTAAAATCCCGATGTTTTTTATACTGCAGGCCCAGGCTGAGCTGAGGCATGCTGCTATACAGCAGCTCACCGGCCAGCCGGTATTTCACACCCCAAACGTCCTGGCGCAATTCGCCGCCCAGACTGTCGAGCTGAAATTTTTGCCTGGCAAAGGACCATTCCCAGCGATCGTCGTAGCTCAGTCCTAACCCGACATTGTGCAGACTGAAGTCGTCTACCTGTACAGTGGACGCAAAGGTATTGACGGACCACTGCTCGCTGCTGGCGTAACCGTTAATGACAGCCCAGGGCACAATGCCACCACCGGCAGCGCCTTCAATGCTGGTGGCGCCTCCTGTTGCTATCACTTTGTCGGCCGCGGCCAGCACCGGCATCGACAGGGCCAGACAAAGGAGGCTTAAAGCTTTATTCATCCGATGTCCTCCGGAGTAAACCATTGATTCTGTTTTGCGCTGAAACCGCCCAGCCAAATACCAAATTGTTCGGCAGTGAGCGGTTTGGAAAAATAATAGCCTTGCACAATATTGCACTGATGCTGCAGTAAAATAGCTAAACCAGCTTTATTTTCCAATCCTTCTGCGGTGACCTTTAAACCCAGCCCATGAGCCAGCTGCACTGTGGCGCTGACGATCAGCTCGTCCTGGTGGTTGTGCTCAATGTCTTTCACAAAGGCCCGGTCAATTTTCACTTCATGAACCGGCAGTTGCTTCAGGTAAGCCAGCGACGACTGTCCGGTACCAAAGTCATCAATCGCCAGGTCAATTCCCATTTGTCTGAGTTGATGCAGCACGCGGATCACTTGTTTGGGGTCTCTCATCACAGCCCCTTCGGTAACCTCCAATGCCAGTGCTTTGGAAGGCAACTGGTGTTGCTGCAGGATAGATGCAATATGTTCGGGTAATCCTGGGTTACTTAAATCGTGAGCAGATAAATTAACGGCCACTTGCAGTTCGATGCCTTGCTGACGCCAGGATGCCAGTTGCCGGATCACCGCGCTCAGCATCCAGTCCGTCACCTGATTGATTAAACCGGCATGTTCGGCCAATTGAATAAATTCGTCCGGCGGGACAAAACCCAACTCCGGGTGTACCCAGCGGATCAGGGCTTCCGCCGCATCACACTGATACTGGTGCAAATCAACCTTTGGCTGATACACCACAAACAACTGGTTGCTCTGCAACGCCAGTGGCAGATCGCGCAGTATGGTCAGGCGGCGCTGGTGATGTTCGTCCTGACCTTGCTGATAAAAGCTGTATTGTTCCTGCAGTTGCTTGGCGTTACTCAGCGCAATGTCCAGCCGGCGCAGTGCATCGCTGACTGGCAGGCTGTCAGCTTCAATGCAATAAATACCGAGCACAAAACTCAGGCTCAGGGAGGAACCATCCAGGTAATAGCCCTGCTGCAGCTGCATTTTCAGGATCAAGGCGTCAGAATCCTGAAAAGGTCTGGGGTAGGCCATCAGGAATTCATCTCCACCCAGTCGGGCCAACAAGCTGGCCGATGGTTTGACCAGCTGTAAACGCTCAGCCACTTGTTGCAGTAACGAATCCCCTGAATTAAAGCCGAGTGAATCGTTGATATGGCGGAAATTTTTAATGTTCAGCAAGATCAGGCTGCAATGGTGTTGACTGAGTATTTGCTGCAATTCCTGCTCGGCAAAAGTGCGGTTTTTCAGGCCAGTTAAATGGTCATGCCGTGCCTGTTGCACCAACTGTTCTTCCCGTTGCTGGACGGCCTGCTGCATTTTGCAAAGGGTCTGTCCCAATACACCGACTTCGCCGGTTGCCTGTGGCAAGCGGACATTGGACTGGCCCTGAGCAATGGCAGTGGCAAACTGAGTCAGCTGTTTCAATGGTTGAGTAATACTGCGCGCCACGACCAACGCCAGGATGAGCGCCAGTGTCAGACTGACACCAAAAATGGTCAGGAGTTGCTGGCGGATTTGCTGGTAGCTGCTTTGCCAGCGCTCCGTTGGGTAATGCAATAAGGCCCAAAGGATATGGTGCTGATCCAGCGGCAATGCCAGCGACAGGTACTGCTCATCTGCGCTGGAAAACGGAATTTGTGGGCCTGCTTTGAACTCAGGCAGTGAGGTCAGCACCGACGGCTGCAGATGAGAGGCCAGTGTCGAGTTATTGGCAACGGCGCTCGGACCACCAGCATTGGTAAAGCTGATATCCAGTCCGGTAATGCCTTTAATCTGCTCTGCCAGTTGTTGATCCAACTGAAACCCCATGCCAATCCAGGCGATGGTTTGTGGCGCCCGCACCGGCACCAGCACCAATTGATACGACTCGTCGCCTAACTTTTGAATATCATTAAAGTCGGTTGCACTGCGGCTTTGACCTTGCGTGAAAAAAGAGCTGAAGTCGGTGCTGCTGAGGGCTGGATTGGTACTGGCGAGTAACTGACCTTCAGGTGAAAACAACACCGCCAGTGCTGCATCGACCCGGCTGCCATGGTTATCCAGCACCGATAAAATAGTTTCCTGCTCTGCAGTCGCAATGGCACGACGAAAGCCATAATCGCTGGCCAGCAAGCGAACCGAGTTGTTCAGCTGAGTTGCTCTGTTATCCAGCGCCTGCAACAGTACATTGGCAGCAACCTGCAGTGCCTGTTCTGCCTGTTGCCGGCTGTCTTGTTTCATCGTTGTTAACGTGGCCAACCCACTGGCGATGGCCAGCACAGTCAGCAGGCTGAGTAATGTCAGGATCAGGCGGCTGCGCAGTGAATCGAACATCTGACCTCGTGAAAAGAATTTAACTGGCTACCTGTCTCAGTATCTGCGACCTGTGTCGGCCTGTTCGTCATGCTTGACCTGTGGCACCCAAGAGGGGGAGCGTCCTGTTCTTGTACTGCAACAAACATTAGCAATAAGCACCGCCGACCTCAACCTTAAAACAACAAAAGCATTGGAAAAGTGGCTGATTTTACACAGAATAACCTAGGTAGCTTTGGTAAGGGTTGACGACATGAAACTGAACTTCATCGCTGGATTAAGTCTTTTGCTGTGTTGCAGTTTTGCACTCTCAGCGACCGATGCGCAACCTATCTGTGCCCAGGCGCTGCAGCGGCCTTGTACGGCGCTGGTGCTGGGCGGCGGCGGTGCCCGCGGTGGTGCCCATCTTGGCGTGTTGCGTCAGCTGGAGCAGCAAGGGGTCGCGATAGACCTGATTGTCGGCACCAGTATTGGCGCATTTATTGGGGGCTTGTATGCCACAGGCCACAGTCCGGACCAGATAGAACAAATTTTGCGGCAGCTGGAATGGGGCTCAGGCTTTCGTGACAAAGTCTACCGTGACGAAATGCCACTGCGACAAAAGGAGCAGCAGGATGCCTTTCCAATTCGCTTAGCTTTGGGGGTCGATGAAACCGGTTTGAAAGCTCCCAAAGGGGTATTGCTTGGCCAGGCCATGGCGGAGCTTATCTTGCAGGCCTATGGTGCGGAGCTTAATCATGCGGATTTTAATCAGCTGGCCATTCCGTTCAGGGCGGTAGCGACCGATCTGACCAACAGGGGGACTGTAGTGCTGGCAAAGGGCAGTCTGTTGCATGCGGTGCAAGCGTCGATGTCGATCCCCGGTGTTGTTCGTCCAATGGAGCTGGATGGCCGTTTACTGGTCGATGGTGGTGTGGCGAACAATCTGCCGGTCAGTATCGCTCGCGGCTTGGGAGCTGAACGGGTCATTGCGGTCAGTATTGATGCGCCTTTGCTGAATAAAAACCAACTGGATTCAGCTTTTGCTGTCACAGACCAGCTGACCAACTTTTTGGTGCGGCAAGTGGTGGAGCAGGAGATTGCATCATTGGGGTCGGATGATCTGCTGATCGAGCCTGAGCTTGGCACTATTGGCACCCTGGATTTTGGCCGTTTTCCTGAGTCGATTGCCGCTGGTACTGCAGCGGCACAGGCGCTGCATCAACAAGTGCAGCGTTTTGCCGCCGCGCCGGCAGACTATCAGCAGTGGCTGGTGCAGCAACGGGCAGAGCGTTCCGAGCGGGTACAGATTGATCGGATTACGCTGGATAACCAAAGCCGGATGGGCGATCAGCTGATCCTGGACCGGCTGGCATTGCAACCGGGCCAGCAGTACCGCAGTTCGGATTTAAAAGAAGGTCTGCGGCAGGTTTATGGTGTGGATACCTTTGAGCGGGTGTCGATGCAATTGGTGGAAGCTGAGGATGGCACTGAACTTAAAGTGCAGGCGCAGGAAAAATCCTGGGGGCCAGGTTATCTGAACTTTCGTTTTGCGCTGGAAGATGATTTTCAGGCAAATCGTTATTACCAGTTAGCGGCCTCTTATACCTACACCAATTTGTCGCCTCTGGGCGCCGAGTGGCACAGCGCTCTTGCGTTGGGGTCAGATAAACAGCTGCAGACAGAACTGTACTGGCCTGTATTGAGTGCCCGGACCTATGTCAGTGTCGGTGCTGTGCATAACAACAATGTGCTAGGAGTGCAGGACCAGGGCTTGCTGTCATTGGGAGAGCTTCTCAATGAAGAAAACCTGCTGTACTCCGAAACCGGCTGGGATTTATCTGATCATGCCCGGCTCAGCCTGAAATGGCAGCAAATTCGCGGCCGCTATGAATTTCCCCGTTTTGTCGGTGAGCAACTGGGCACGCATTACCTGGCGTACCGGCGCGATGGCCCGGGCATGGAGTTTGTATGGGACCGCTTAAATAACCCGGCGTTTCCAAGCCGCGGCTGGCGGATCAGCATAGCTAAACATTGGCTGGAAGATGATGTGCTGGCACAACGCACGTCCAGCCAAAGCCAGGACTTTGACGTGATGGCGGCCCGCAGCTGGCAGCCGCATACGCTGAGAGCGCGCTGGCATTGGCAAAAGTACCAAAGCGCAGAAGGGGCACTGGCGCTGGAGCAGCATTCATTGGGTGGTTTGCTGAATCTATCCGGTTACCCGAAAAACTACCTGTTTGGGTCGGAAATCCGTTTTGCCAGCCTGGTCTACCTGTACCGGATGAATGAAAACCGGTTTAGCATTGTCAACGCGCCGTTTTATCTGGGGACATCAATTGAGCGCGGCAAAGTGGCTGGCAATATGATTAATTTGCGCGAGCTGGCCAACCAGACAGACTGGATTTGGGCGGGCAGCCTGTTTGCTGGCTGGGATAGTCCAATAGGCCCGATTTACCTGGGCTATGGTGTGGCTGAGCAGGAGCATGGCCACCGTACTCAGCGCTATTATCTGAGCATTGGGCAGAATTATTAGGAGTGATGGCGGGATGAAACCAGGCGTATTGCTGTTGGCTTTGTGTTGCAGTCTGAGTTTGTCTGCCCGGCCTTTACTGGTGGGGATCAGTCAGGATGTGTTGCCGGACCAACGGAGTAACACCATCAGCTTTGAGCAGCAGTTGTTGCAACAGCTGTTGACTGAAATGGGCTACCAGGTGGAATTTGTGCCAGCACCCCATGCCCGAATGACCCGGATGTTACAGCAACATCAATTGGATATCGCCGCCAGGCAAGGCGGCGCGCCACAGCAAGGCTTGTTTTACACTCAGCCGTACCTGCAGGTTGACAACAGGGTGTTTGCGCTGGCGTCTTTTCATGGCGCCCTGAACTCAGTGCAGGATCTCAGCCGTTATCACCTGGCCAGTTTTCAGAACGCGAGGACGATCCTCGGGCCTGAATATGCCGCCGTCGTGCACAAGGCACCGTCGTACCGCGAAGTGATTCATCATGCCCAACTGGTCGACTTGTTAAAGAAGCAACGCACCGAGTTGCTGGTGCTGGATAAAGTGACATTTGAACGGCGCTGGCTGGAAACGGGTGGTACGCTCAGTGAGGTGAAAAGTTATGTGTTGTTCCCTGCTGCCAGCCATCGTTTTGGTTGCCATCAGGCCGACGTATGCCGCGTACTGGATCTGCACTTGCAAAAGTGGCAACAAAGCGGGGCTTTGCAGCAGTTACGCCAGCAAATCCGGGCGCAGCAGAATTCGCAAAACTAAAGCTGCTCAGGTTAGTTTTGCTCAGCGGCCAGTTTCTCTGCCGCTTGTTTTATAATGGCTTCTTTTTGCTGTTGCAACAGTTCCAGCTGCTTCTGCTCAGCATCACTGAGTTCGCCTTCTTTGTTCATCAAGGCATCAATTTTTTCTTGCAGTTCTTCCAGCTTTTTCCGGTCCAGGCCTGTTTTATTGTCCAGCACCTGCTGCAGCATTTTTTCCAGCTGGTCTGAATCGATCGCGTTTTGAGACTCCTGCGGCTCTGCCTCTGCAGCTTGCGCCTGCTGTTTCTGGTTGGCTGCAGCATTGGCCTGGTTCAGCAGTCGTTGGTAGCTGTAATCCGGGTCTCTGACGCCGTTCGATAAAGTCACTTTGACCGACTCGGTGCCGGTGTTCTGCTGCTCCGGTTGCATGGACGTACTTTTGGGTTGCAGCTGGTAGCTGGCAAGGGAGTTCAGTGCACTCAGGGCTGTACTGATCATCAGGGCATCTCCTGCTTAGTGGTTGCTCTGCTACAGAGCAAAACCAATGCCATCCTGATAACCTATTGAAATTAAAAGATAATTCTACTCTTGGGCTGTTGATGGCCGCCACAGGGCGGCAATAAAAAGCCGCCTCATACCTGCGAGCGGCAAAATTGCTGCTGGTAATGCCGTGGCGTGACACCGTAATGTTTTCTGAATTGCTGGCGCAGGTTGAGTACAGAGCCGAGCCCGGTTAAGTCGGCAATTTGTTCCAGCGAATATTGCTCTTGTTCCAGATAATGCCGCACCAGTTGCAGCCGTTGCTGGGTCAGCCATTGCAGCGGGCTTAAACCGGTACTGGCTTTGAACTGGCGATCGAAGCTGCGTCTGGACATACAGGCTTGTTGGGCCAGCTGGTCGACCGTTAATGCGGTGGCAAGGCGACTGATGGCCCAGTCCAGTGTCTGGCTAAACAAATTGGCTTTTTTCTGCAAGGGCATTTCAACAAACTGAGCCTGACCACCCTGACGGTGAGAGGCGATGACCGCACGTTTGGCCACCTGGTTGGCTTTTTCGAAACCATAGTCCCGCCGGATCAGTTCCAGGCCTAAATCCAGAGCGGCGGCACTGCCGGCCGAACAGCCAATCTGGCCGTCAAAGCAATACAGCACATTGTCCTGGTAACGACATTCCGGATACCGACGTTGAAATTCTGCCGCATAACGCCAGTGGGTGGTAGCCGCTTTGCCGGTCAGTAGCCCCAGTTCCGCCAATAAAAAAGCACCGGAACAAAACGATATCAAACGACAGCCACGCTGATGCGCCTGCAGCAATTGCTGGTGCAGCAATGCCGGAGGTTGCGGTGAGCTGACGGACCAGTTGGGAATGACGATGGTCTGGTAGCTGCTCAAATCCTGTATTTGCGGTACCAGCAGTTGCAAGCCACCTGTCGCCAGCAAAGGGCCCGGGTGGAAGCTGATGATATCGGTCTGATACCAGTCGTCATATTCAGGTCGGGTCAATGCAAAGAGTTCACTGGCACAACCCAGTTCAAAGCTGGAGACCGCAGGTCCCAGTAAAATTGCCACTTTGTGCATAATCACCCCTTTTTGGCCTGAATGTAACTTAATATGGTATTTTAGCCAGGTGTGGGCAAGTCGCCAAGGCCTTAGACTGATTTGGTTTTGCCACTCAACTAAAAGGAAAACTAAGATGTCCTCTATGGTATCCAGGCCCCAAGTCGCTTCCGCCGATCTGGCGTTGGCACATTTTTCGGCATTATTGCAGTGTGAAACCGATTGTTATGATGTTCATCACGCGATAAGCAATGGTCGGCAAGACTTTGTGTTGCTGGACGTACGGGGCGAAGCCGCTTATCAGGCCGGCCATATACCGCAGGCCCTGTTATTGCCGCACCCACGTATTAGCGCTGATGCCCTGACAGAGTATCCAACTGATACTTTATTTGTGGTGTACTGTGCTGGCCCGCATTGCAATGGCGCCGATAAAGCGGCGCTGAAACTGGCGAAGCTGGGACGACCGGTTAAAAAAATGCTCGGTGGTATTACTGGTTGGCTGGATGAAGGTTTTTTGCTGCAGAGTTGAAAAAAAAAAGGAGGCAGGGTGATGCACCTTGCCTCCGCAAAAAATCCAGGACAATCCAGAGAGAAACAACACAACAGGGTGTCTTTTCCGGGCGTTATCATGCCGCCTTTCGATGACATATTTATGACCTGAAAATAAAACTTTGGCGGCAGTGGAACTGCAGGTCAGAATAGTCAGAGAAGGAGGCGTCATGCTGAAGAAATATCTGCAACAGATCCGTCAGGGCAAAGCGGTGCATTACGGTCGGATGCTGGAGTTCTTACCGCCAGATTTTGTGCGACGAAAATCTGAACTGTTCAAAGTACGTCAGTTGGGCTCAGGTCGCTGGCAGGTGCATATTCTTTCCGAACCGCTGTTTGCTGAGCTGGAGCGTTATGCCATTCATCCGTCATCACGGCGCGAAGCTGCATTACTGGGCGATTCACACCAATTAGGCACCGGAGTGTTGTTTCAGCTGGTGTACCACCAGCAGTGCCAGAACCAACAGCCTGAAGCTGTGGTGCTGACCTCCACTCAGCAGTGGCAAAGTTATCAGCCAAAAAACAATTTGCTGCTGATTGAAAACGAGCACTGCTTTTTCCGCTATCCCGAGTTTCTGCCGGTATTGAGCCAGATGCTGGCGTTGCCAGTAGATGTATCGGAATTTGATCTGGCTTATGCGGCGGGCAGTAAAGCCAGTTCGGCCCTGTTAACCCGGTTCTATCAGCAATACCAGCGGATTTTTTGTGCCTTTGATTTTGATGCAGCCGGGCTTGAGCTGTATGACTTATTGCGCCAGCGTCAGGGCGAGAAAGTGCGGTTTGTCGCCCCGGCTGATTGCAGCCCCTGGCTGGATTTATTTGTACACAAAGCCAAACAGCCGACCGCTATGGTCAAAGCGCTGGCGCTTTGTGAGAAGCATCAGCTGTTTGGCTTGCAACAGGCGCTGCAGCAAAAGGACTGTTTTTTGGAGCAGGAAGCGTTGCTGCAAACGAAGCACAGAGACAGGGCTGTAGTTGACTGAGCCGCGTCAAAATTTTGCTGGCTCGGATTTTGCTTAATCTCGACACCTATCGCGGTAAAGGCAGGAATAGCAGATGAATGTAGGGACTTCACTTTTTGACACATTGTTCCAGATCCGCCAGCAGTCTCAGAGCCAGGCGCAGACGCTGACCGAAAAATACTCAGCCTTGTATCAGGACAAACTGAAGGGCAGTGACAGTACGTCGCAGACCGAACAACCCAATACCAGCAAAACACTGGATTTCAGCCAAATTCAGCGTGGTCAGGCTGAGCAGTGGCTGGATAAGCAGGTAAAGGCGGGAACCTTAAACCAAACTGAAATTACCGCAATGCGGACACTGCTCTATAGTGGCAGCAATGACAGTGGTGACTCGGAGCAGCTGGCAAAAGAGCAGCTGGATCTGATGGACAAAGCCAAAACAGGCTTACGATCTGCCATTCTGCGCAAAGACAGCAGTGGCATGGCGTTTTGGGCTCAGGCGCTGGGCGCGATGAAGAAGTTCCAGGGCGAAACGGCCTGATCTTCAAGCCGCCTGTTGGCTCTGCTGTAACCATTCTTTCGGTGACAGGCCTAGTTTTTGTTTAAAAGCCCGGTGAAATGAGGTCAGGCTCTGATAACCGACGGCTGGCGCTATTTGTTTTAATTCGGCGCCTTGCAACAGCTTTTTTCTGGCAAGGCTGAGTCGCCAACCCAGTAAATAATCGGCTGGAGTCTGGCCAACCACAGCGCGAAAGTGCTCGGCAAAGCGGGCGCGTGACATGCCTGTTTCTAACGCCATCAATTCCAGTGTCCAATGGCGCTCGGGCTGCAGGTGCAACAAATTAAACAGTGGGGCGAGTTTTTTATCGGCAAGACCGGCCAAAACCCCTTGCTCGGGTGGGCTCGACGTCATGATCCAGCGCAATAACAACACCAGCAAATACTCTGTCAAGCGCTGTACCGCAGTGTGGTGGCCACACTGTTGCTGCTGATTCTCCTGCCAAATCATACACATCACCGCTCTGAGTTCAGGGCATTGTTGCAGCGGGATCAGGCTGATGTCCGGCAAAGCGTTTAACAGCGGGTTACCTGCCTGGCCACCGCAATCCAGGGTTGCACAGTGGAAGGCCAGGCTGGCCCCCGGTTCGACGGCAAACTGATGCGCCAGGCCTTGTGGAATAAACAGCAGGCAGGGCTCACTGATCGCCAGTTGCTCAGCACCGAGCCGGATCAGGCCCTGGCCGGATTCAATCAAATGCAGGTAAGCGCGTTGTTGTTGTGGGCAAAAGTCTGTTTTCTGGCAACTGCTGCCATGAAAATACAGAGTAGCTTGTGGGGCAAACTGGGTGAGTAAAGGGCTGAGTCGGTCCATTTGATACGATTTGGTAGTGAATTGATACATATTGTTTCTTATCGTTCCTGATAATAGCAGCACAAATTGAGCCTGGCTAGTGCCAGAGTAAATGAGGTTGTTATGAATTCCGGTAGTAAATCAGGTCGCACAGTGCTGTGGGCTCTGGGCTTGGTGTTTGGACTAGGTGCGGCTTCTGCCCATGCAGAAAACCAGCAGGCGCTGGCGGTCGATTACCTGCAAGGGGAAGGCGATGTGCAAGGCATTAAACTGGCTTATCAGTACCGGGTGACAAACCCGACGTGGGTGCCTGAGCAGGTCGAGCTCTGGCTGGAAAGCAGCGCCAATTTCTGGCGTTATGGACCACACAACAGCTCAGATCGTAATCTGGTCGTGGCGGCGTCGCCTGTGTTGCGTTGGTCGTTGGGGCGCGTCTGGGATCTGGACTGGCAGGGCGAGTTTGGTATTGGGGTGTCTTTTTTGGATGACACCTATTTTGCCGGTAAAAACGTCAGCACCCATTACCAGTTTGAAGACAGGCTTGGCCTGATGGTCTGGATCTCCGACCATGAAAGCCTGAGCCTGCGGTACCTGCATTATTCCAATGCGGGTTTAAAACATCCGAACCCAGGGTTGGATTTTGTTAGCTTGTCCTATGGCTATTACTTCTGAAAAAAACAGCCTGGCACGTGCCAGGCTGTTTTTTTGAAGTGCAAATTCAGCGGCGTGTTGCTGAGATAGTTAGGGCGTCAATAAGGTTTTAAGAACAGGGTTCAGTGCCAGCAGAATCGTGTCTTTATCCAGTTCCGGGTGCAACACCCGGCGCATGGTCAGTCCGGTGATCATCGAAAACATTACGGCAATACGGGCATCCAGTTCATGTTCAGGCAAATGCCGGATCTGGCTGCGTTCGCTTTGCATCAGCTGTTTCATTAAAGCGCGGGCTTGGGTATCGCTTTGTGCTAACAAAGCGGCAACTTTTTCGTTGCGGGCGGCTTCCGACAACATCTCCAGTTCGAGCGCTGAGCGCTCCAAATCCAGATGTTTTTCTACACCGTCATCAGCGCCATCGACCATGATTTGCAATAAATCCCCTGGCTGCTCCAGAAAACCGTTGAATACCGAAAACATTTCTTCTTTATCGCGTTCAATAATGGCTTCGATAATGGCTTCTTTGCTGTCGAAATAATTGTAAATATGGCCTGCACTCATGCCTGCTGTTTTGGATATCTCCGCCATCCCTGCAGCATGGTAGCCTTTGCGCCGGAAGCAGTCAGAGGCGGCATTGATCACCTGTGCCCGCCGTGCTTCAGCTAATTGCGGGTCCAGGTGACGTTTAGGTTTATCAGACATCAGAATACTCCGCAGGGCTACAGCCTGGCTGTAGCCCTGAATAACCGGTTAAGGGGCCGGGCTTTGTTGCCAGCCACCACCCAGCACTTTGTACAGCGTTAACTGGCCTTGTAACCTGGCTTGTTGTCCGCTGATTAATTGTTGCTGCGCGCTATACCAGTTGCGTTGGGCGTCCAACACTTCCAGATAACTGTCTGCTCCCTGCTGATGACGGGCATTGGCTAACTCAAAAGCGCGTTCACTGCTGTGCGACAATTGTTGCAGGGCATCCAGCTGGCTGCGGTAGCCAGCCTGATCAGCCAGCGCGTCCGCCACTTCACGAAAGGCCTGCTGCACTTTTTGCTGATAGCTTTCCAGTGCAATCTTGCCGTCCGTTTCTGCGATGTCCACATTGGCCTGAGTGCGGCCCCAGTTAAAAATTGGCATTGAGATTTGTGGCACAAAACTCCAGGCGCCAGAGCCACCTTCAAACAGCCCGCCTAGCTCTGCCGACGCAGTGCCCGCCGTAGCTGTCAGGCTGATACTGGGGAAATAGGCCGCTTTCGCCACGCCAATATTGGCGTTGGCAGCTCTGAGCTGATGCTCAGCGGCTTTTAAATCCGGCCTTTGCGTCAGCAACTCAGCCGGTGCCCCTGCCGGTAAGTCCGGCAGGGTCAGCAGTTTGGACAGTGGCTGCTTGGGTAGCAGGTCTGCACTGACTTGAACGCCAGCTAACAAATCCAGCGCATTTTTCGCTTGTTGCAACAGCCGTTGGTAGCGGCTTTGTTCCACTTTGGCGGCGGCCACTGTGCCACGCAGTTGTTGCACTGTCAGTTCAGAGGCGGCGCCCAGCTCATAACGTTTTTCGGTCAGTTCCAGTGTTTTGTTCTGGCTGTTCAGTGTATGCGTCGCCAGCTCAAGCAGTTGCTGGTTGGCGGCATAGCTGTACCAGCTGGCAGCCAGCTCGCTAATGAGGCTAATTTGAGCAGAGCTTTGGCTTTGCTCAGACGCATAAAACTGCTGCAGCGCCTGTTCAGACTGATTCCGCACTTTGCCAAACAAGTCAAGTTCATAGGCGGTGATACCCACATTCACGCCATACTGCGACGAGACCGCCGCCTGGCCCGTGCCGGTCAAGTCACCCGGCAACCGCTGGCGGGTCCCTGAGGCGGCTAGATCCACACCAGGGTAGAGCGCGGAGTCGGCAATCTGGTATTGCGCCCGCACCCGCTCGACGTTCAGAGCCGCCAGGCGCAGGTCTTTATTCTGCTCAAGCGCCTGACTGATTAACTGCTGTAATTGCGGTTGGTTGAAAAACTCAGACCAATGCAAAGTACTGGCATTGTTGTCCACTGAAGCATTGGCTTGCTGTGGGTAATTGGCCGGCACTTGTGCCAGCTGGTCAGGGGTATCGGGCGCCAGCGAGCAGGCTGACAGCACCAGCAGGCTCAGGGCCGATAACAGAAAACTTTGGCTGTTCATCTTCAGCTCCTTAGTCTGCTTTGGCTTTGATTGGGAACAAACGACGCACCAGCACAAAGAACAGTGGTACGAAGATCACCGGCAGGATACTGGAGGCCAGAGTGCCGCCAATCACTGAAATACCCAGCGCATTTTGCGCACCTGAACCGGCACTGGAAGCAATTGCCAATGGCAATACACCACAGATAAAGGCCATCGAGGTCATCAGGATTGGACGCAGGCGCAAACGTACCGCTTCAATGGCAGCTTCCACCAATCCCAGGCCTTGTTCCATCCGATGAATGGCAAACTCCACAATAAGAATGGCGTTTTTCGACGCCAGACCAATGGTGGTCAGCAAACCAACCTGCAGATAGATGTCATTGGACAAATTACCCAACAAGGCCGCTGTGGCGGCACCAAACACGCCCAGTGGAACAATCATCATGACGGCGGCAGGCACAGACCAGCTTTCATACAAGGCGGCCAGACACAGGAACACCACTAACAACGATAAGGCATACAGCAGAGGTGCCTGACCGCCACTGGAGCGTTCTTCATAAGAAATACCTGTCCACTCGTAACCGATACCTGCAGGCAGTTGTTTGATCAGACGTTCCATTTCATCCATCGCCTGGCCGGTACTGTAGCCAGGTGCAGCAGAACCCTGAATTTCCATCGAGGAGAAGCCGTTATACCGTTCCAGACGAGGTGAACCATAGGCCCAGTGTGAACTGGCAAAGGCAGAGAACGGCACCATGTCGCCCTGGTTATTCCGCACATACCATTTATTCAGATCTTCCGGCGCCATCCGGCTATCGGCATCGCCTTGCAGGAAGACTTTTTTCACCCGACCACGGTCGATAAAGTCGTTGACGTAGCTGCTACCCCAGGCGGTCGCCAGCGTGTTGTTAATATCGGCCTGGCTGACACCCAGTGCAGTGGCTTTGGCTAAATCAATATCCAGTTTCAGCTCTGGCGTGTCTTCCTGGCCATTTGGCCGTACACCGGCCAGCACAGGGCTTTGCGCCGCCATACCTAACAACATATTACGGGCTTGCAGCAGTTGCTCGTGGCCCATGCCAGTTCTGTCCTGCAGGAACACGTTAAAACCATTGGCGGTACCCAGCTCCACCACGGCTGGTGGTGGGAAAGCGAATACAAAGGCTTCTTTGATGGTGGCGAAATAGCCCATGGCTTTACCGGCAACAGCACCAACGGATAAATCCGGACGCTGGCGTTCATCCCAGTGTTTCAGGTTCACAAAGCCTAATGCAGCATTCTGGCCTGAACCAGCGAAGCTGAAACCAACCACAGCAAACACAGATTTGACCGCTTCACCCTGGTCATTCAGGAAGTGATCTTCCATTTTCTTCACCACGTTCAGCGTCTGCTCTGTGGTCGAACCTGCAGGTAACACCACCTGGTTAAACAGAATGCCCTGGTCTTCATCCGGTAAGAAGGCTGAAGGTAAGTGGCTGAAAATGTACACCATACCGCCGACAATCAGGGCGTAGATCACCAGATAACGTTTGGCCTGACTGATCATGCGGCCAACAAAGCTCTGGGTGCCTTTATTGGTGCGGTCAAAACCACGGTTAAACCCGGTAAAGAAGCGGCCCAACAGCGACTTGTCGTTGTGCACATGGCTGGGTTTGAGCAAGGTGGCACAAAGTGCCGGAGTCAGGATCAGCGCCACCAGCACCGACAGTGCCATCGCCGACACCAGGGTGATAGAGAACTGACGGTAAATGACACCAGTGGAGCCGCCGAAGAAGGCCATAGGCACAAAGACTGCCGACAGCACCATGGCGATACCAACCAACGCGCCTTTAATTTCGTCCATTGATTTACGGGTCGCTTCAATAGGCGACAGATTTTCTTCCGTCATGACCCGCTCGACGTTTTCCACCACGACGATTGCATCGTCCACCAGCAGGCCGATGGCCAGTACCATGGCAAACATGGTCAGGGTATTAATGGAGTAGCCAAAGGCGTAAAGAATAGCGAAAGTACCCAACAAGACCACAGGAACGGCAATGGTGGGGATCAGGGTGGCACGGAAGTTCTGCAGGAACAGATACATCACCAGGAACACCAGGACCACGGCTTCAATCAGGGTGTGTACCACTTTTTCAATCGACAGTGAGACGAACGGGGTGGTGTCGTAAGGCACCACGGATGTCAGGCCTGCCGGGTAGTAGGGTTCTAGATCGGCCAGTGCTTTTTTCACCCCGGCCGCGGTTTCCAGTGCATTGGCACCACTGGCCAGTTTCACACCAATACCTGAAGCCGGTTTACCATTGTAGCGGGCCACCACGCCATAGCTTTCACCACCCAGTTCCACTTTGGCGACGTCACCCAAGCGCACTACAGAGCCATCGCTGTTGGTTTTGACCAGAATGGCTCGGAACTGCTCCGGCGTTTGCAGCCGGCTTTGGGCTGTCACGGTTGCATTCAGTTGCTGGCCTTCAATGGCAGGCATGCCGCCGAGCTGACCAGCGGAAACCTGGGCATTTTGCGCGCTAATGGCGGTGCTGATATCGGCTGGGGTCAGTTCGTAGTTTTGCAATTTGGCCGGGTCCAGCCATATCCGCATCGCGTATTGCGAACCGAACAGCTGCACTTCACCCACACCTTCAACCCGCGACACGACGTCCTGCACGTTGGAGGCAATATAGTCGCCGATATCGACGTTGCTCATGCTGCCGTCTTCGGATACAAAGCCAGCCACTAACAGGAAGTTACGCGCCGATTTAGCCACAGATACGCCCTGACGCTGCACTTCTTGGGGGAGCAGTGGGGTGGCCAGCGCCAGTTTGTTCTGCACCTGAACCTGGGCAATATCCGGGTTGGTGTCGGCACTGAAGGTCAGGGTCAGTGTGACTGAACCATTGGATTCTGAGGTGGATGACATATACAGCAGGCCATCCAGACCTTTCATTTTCTGCTCAATGACCTGGGTGACTGTGTCTTCCAGGGTACGGGCAGAGGCACCAGGGTAGCTGGCCGAAATGGCAATAGCTGGTGGTGCAATCGATGGATACTGGGAAATGGGTAATGACTTAATCGCCAGTACACCGGCGAGCATTACCACTATCGCCAGCACCCAGGCAAAGATGGGGCGGTCAATAAAAAAACGGGACATCCGGTTTCTCCCTTACTTTGAACTGGCAGCGTTGCTGCTAGGGGTGGATTCTGCGGCTGTGGCGGTTGCCGGTGCACCAGGACGGATTTTTTGCAGGCCTTCGACAATAAGCCGCTCACCGGCGCTCAGGCCTGCAGTCACCAGCCATTCACTGCCAATACTGCGTTCTGTGGTCAGTACCCGGGGTTCCACCACTCCGTCTTTATTCAGCACCATGGCAGTGGCTTCGCCTTTGGCATTGCGGCTGACCCCACGTTGTGGTGCCAGGATCACATTGCTTTTCACACCTTCTGGCACCGAGGCCCGTACATACATACCTGGCAGCAATAATTTATCGGGGTTCGGGAACTGGGCTCGTAACGTGACAGAGCCGGTGTCCGGGTTCACTGTGACTTCCGAGAACTGCAGGCTGCCTTTGTGGGCATAAGCAGTCCCATCTTCCAGCGTAAGTTCTACCACGGCTTCGGCGCTGCCAAGCTCACCTGACGCCAGTGCTTTTTTCAGCTGCAGCAATTCAGTGCTGGACTGAGTTAAGTCGACATAAATCGGGTCCAGGCTGGTGACTGTGGCTAAGGCTTCCTCCTGGTTGGCGCTGACCAGAGCACCGGCAGTGACGCTGGATTTACTGATTTGACCGGAAATCGGTGCTTTCACTTTGCTGTAGTTCAGATTGATTTGTGCAGTTTTGATTTGTGCCTGAGCGGTCAGCAAGTCGGCACGGGCCTGCTTATATGCGGCGTCAGCCTCATCCAGCTCTTGCTGGCTGATGGCTTTGATTTTAATCAGCTCACGGTAGCGGTTGGCTTTGGCTTCGCTGCTGGCAATAGCTGCGCTGGCGCGGGCTTCAGCCGCTTTGGCACTGGCGAGTGCGGCTTCGAAAGGCGCCGGGTCAATTTGGTACAAAGCCTGACCGGCTTTCACTTCAGCGCCTTCGGTAAATTGACGCCTTTCGATAATGCCGCTGACCTGAGGACGGATTTGCGCAATTTGATAAGCACTGGTGCGACCCGGCAGTTCGCGGCTCAGAGTCAGGGTCTGGGCCTTGAGTTCCACCACGCCAACGGCTGGCGCCTGCTGACCTTGAGCTGCTCCTTGTTCAGCCTGACCACAAGCGGCCAGTAACACAGAGCCCGCCAGGGCAGAAAATAAATACAGAGTGATGCGGTTAGGCTGCATGAGTAAATCTCCATTTAGAGTGAACGTTCATTCTAAACTTTTTGCTGGGTCATTTCCAGCGCATTTTGTCGCCATATATTGGGTTTTGGTCTGACTGGTACAGATTGAAACAGCGTTTTGTTGTGCTGGATCAAAACTAAACATAGATGCTGTTTGTAAACTTGCGGCCAGATTTCATCTGGAGAATGACTGTGACAGAGCTGCTGTGGTCGCCTGAACTGGTGCAAAAATACAATGTGCACGGGCCTCGCTATACCTCTTATCCAACGGCGCTATCTTTGCAGCCTGGCTTTCCTGTGTCAGCCGTTAAGGCGGCGTTACGGCAGGGGCCGCAAGCGCTGAGTCTGTATCTGCATATCCCGTTTTGTCAGCAACTTTGTTATTACTGTGGTTGCACCAAAGAGGTCACTCGTCATTCGTTTAAAGCAGACCGCTATCTCGATGCTCTGGAGCAGGAAGTGGCGCTCTATCAGCCGCTGCTGGCAGAAAAGCAGATTAATGCGGTGCATTTAGGCGGCGGTACGCCAACCTTTTTAACCCAAGAGCAGCTAAGCCGCTTGGTCGGCTTGCTGCGAAATGCGCTGCCGTTGCAGCAGGACGCTGAATGGTCGGTGGAAATAGACCCGCGCAGTTGCGACAGTGCCAAGCTGGCGCATTTGTTTCAGTTGGGCTTCCGGCGGGTCAGCTTTGGTGTGCAGGATTTTGACCCAGCGGTGCAGCAAGCCATCAACCGACTGCAGTCCTATGCCATGGTGGAAGCACTGGTGCGTCAGGCACAACAGCTGGGCTTTGCATCGGTCAATCTGGATCTGGTCTATGGCTTGCCATTGCAGCGGCCAGACAGCTTTGCCAGCACGGTGCAGCAGGTGATTGCACTGAACCCAGACCGGGTGTCTTTATTCAGCTACGCCCATTTGCCTACCCGCTTTGCGGCACAGCGCAAGATCCCAACCCAGAGCCTGCCTCAGGCGGAAGATAAACTGGCGTTACTGCAGCTGGCGATTGAACGTCTGACTGGCGCTGGTTTTCAGGCTATTGGTATGGATCATTTTGCCAAAGCTTCGGATCCACTGGCACAGGCGCAGCAGCACGGCCGTTTGCAGCGTAACTTTCAGGGCTACACCACGCAGGGGCAGGATGCCTTGCTTGGGCTTGGTATGTCATCCATCAGTCAGGTGGGCGGGGTGATGTGGCAAAACCATAAAGAGCTGCAGCCGTATCAGACCTTGCTGGCTCATGGAGCCTGGCCGGTGGAGCGCGGTTACAGTTCAACAGCGGACGATAAAATCCGCGCTGCATTGATCAGCCAATTGATCTGTCATTTCCAGCTAGACATAGCTGCATTTTCTGCCCAGTGGCAGCTTGCTGATTTCTGGGATTATTTTGCGCAAAGTCGCAGCCAGCTGCAGCCGCTGATTGCCGATGGTCTGGTTCGGGTGACGGCACAGCGCATTGAAGTAACAGCGCTTGGCCGCCTGCTGGTGCGTCTGGTCTGTGCCTGCTTTGACCGCTACCTGCAATTGGCGGTGCAAACCAGCTATTCGAAAGTCGTGTAATCCATTCATTGACAGGCGGCGGGCTTTGCGGTTCGTCGCCGTTTTATTTTTGAGGTCCTTGTGAAAGCTGAATTATTAGCACCGGCCGGCAGCTTAAAAGCAATGCGGCTGGCCTTTGCTTATGGAGCGGATGCGGTGTACGCCGGTCAGCCGCGTTTTAGTTTGCGCGTGCGCAATAACGAGTTTGACTTAGCTCGCCTCGAGCAGGGCATTACCGAAGCACACCAGCTCGGCAAAAAGTTTTACCTGGTGGTGAATATTGCACCGCACAACAGCAAGCTCAGCCGTTTTGTTGAGGAGATGGCGCCCGCTGTGGCGCTTCGGCCTGATGCGCTGATTGTCTCAGACCCTGGTGTGGTGTATTTGCTGCGTCAGCATTTCCCCGAACAACCGCTGCATTTGTCGGTGCAGGCCAATACGGTGAACTGGGCTGCGGTGAAGTTCTGGCAACAGCTTGGCATAGAACGGGTGATTTTATCGCGCGAGCTGGCACTGGATGAAATTGCTGAAATCCGCCGCCAGGTGCCAGCCATGGAGCTGGAAGTCTTTGTGCATGGTGCGCTCTGTATGGCCTATTCCGGTCGCTGCTTGCTGTCAGGTTATTTTAATAAACGCGACCCGAACCAGGGAGCCTGCACCAATGCCTGCCGCTGGAGTTATCAGCTGCATCAGGCCACCGAAGACGAAGTTGGCCAGTTTGTGCCTGTCTCTGAGCAGGTATCTGGATCTGTCTCTGCGCCTGTGTTGCTGGAGGAACAAGGCCGGCCAGGGGAGCTGATGAGTATGGAAGAAGATGAGCACGGCAGTTACATCCTGAACTCGAAAGATTTACGGGCGGTTGAGTTTGTGCCGGAGTTGCTGGCGATGGGCGTGCATTCGCTGAAAATTGAAGGCCGGACCAAATCGCCTTATTACGTGGCCAGAACCACCCAGGTGTACCGTCGTGCCATTGACGACGCTGCGGCTGGCAAGGGGTTTGACCCGGCATTGCTGCAGGAGCTGGATGGCATGGCCAACCGAGGTTTTACTGCGGGTTTCCTGCAGCGCCATCAGCCGCAGCAACTGCAAAATTACCAGACCAGTCACAGCGAGGGCCAGCAGGTATTGGTTGGCGAATTCACCGGCGCTGTGGACCGCATGGGCCGCGCAGAGCTTGAAGTGAAAAACCGTTTTGCGGTGACAGACCAGCTGCTGCTGATGCACCCGGCTGGTAACCAATGGCTGGCACAACCAGAGCTGCGGGATGCGCAGGGGCAACCTGTGCTGCTGGCGCCTGGCTCTGGTTACACAGTGTATCTTGCGTTGCCGGACGGCCTGGCACCCCGCCATGCCATGCTCATCCGTCAGGCCAGCAGTGAGCCGCGCTGCGGGGAGGCCAGATGTCGCTGTGGATAGAGAGCAGCTGTATTAACTGTGATATGTGTGCCCCTGAATGCCCGAATCAGGCGATTGCTTATGACGGCAAGCAGTACCAGATAGACGACAGCCTCTGCACTGAATGTGCAGGCTTTTACGACAGGCCTGCCTGTGTTGAAGTGTGCCCGCTGGACTGCATTGAGGCTTTGCCATCTGTCTGAAAATACTGACTATCTTTTGCAATCTTCCCTGTCTATAGTTTGGGCAGGCAGGTGCAACAGCAAGGAGTCAGGGATGCAGGATCCCTTTATGCAGGCGGCAATAGCCCAGGCCAGAAAGAGCCTGGCTGAAGGTGGCATCCCGATAGGTTCAGTGCTGGTGATCGACGGCCAGATTGTCGGTCAGGGTCATAATCAGCGGGTACAGAAGGGCAGTTGTGTGCTGCACGCCGAAATGGATTGTCTGGAGAATGCTGGCCGGCTAAAAGCCAGCGACTACCGCAAAGCCACACTGTATTCCACCTTATCGCCTTGTGACATGTGCAGCGGCACTGTGCTGCTTTATGGCATAGGCAAAGTGGTGGTCGGTGAAAACCAGACCTTTCAGGGGCCGGAAAGCTATGTGCAAAGCCGTGGTGTGCAGTTAGAGGTATTGCAGGATCCGGAGTGTGTCCAGCTGATGCAAGACTTTATCCAGCAACAACCGGAGCTCTGGAATGAGGATATAGGTGAATAATCCAGGCTGGTTTTATTTGTGGTTACTGGCGGCCATCGGCATTTGTCTGGCCTTGCTGGTGCTATGGTACATCAGCCGGATCAATGGCCGGTTGCAGAGGGGTATTGCGCCAGGAGCGGCGTTCCAGTTTATTGCAGCAGCATCGAAGCCGGGTTTTAAGCCTGCTGGTGGAGCAGGTTCCACTGCAGCAGCTGCTGGATGCGCTGGTGGAAGGCGCAGAGCAGCTGGACCCGACCGCCACCTGCACTGTGTTGCTACTGGATGATCAGGGCAAACTGCATGTGGCGTCGGCGCATGGCATGCCTGGGCCTTATAATCAGGCGATCGAAGGGTTGCAGGCCGCTTACGGTGTTGGTTCCTGTGGTACGGCGGCAGCCACAGGGCAGCGGGTGATCGTCAATGATGTAAGCACCGATCCGCTGTGGGCGCCTTATCAGGCTCTGGTTGAATTGGCGGGCATTGGTGCCTGCTGGTCTGAACCTATCAAAGACAAGTCCGGCAAGGTGCTGGGCACTTTTGCGATTTACCATAAAACCATCTCAGCCCCCTCGGCCCAGGATATTCAGCTGATTGAAGAAAGTGCAGCCTTGGCTGAAATTGCCATTGAACACAGTAAATCATTGCAGTTGCTTAAACTCAGTGAAGAGCGGCACCGCTTGCTGGCTGATAATGCGACGGATCTGATTTGGACTATGGATAAAGAAGGCGGCTTGACCTATATCAGCCCGTCAGCCAGTAAGCTAACCGGCTTTAGCCGCAATGAACTCAAAGCTGCCAGCCTGAAGCAACTGCTCTGCGCCGCTTCGTACCGTAAAGTGTTGTTTCAGCTGCGTCATGCCATGACAGTGATGAATGCACAGCTTCCTTATCCGGAGTTTGCTGCTGAGCTGGAATTGAACTGCAAAGGTGTAAAAACGGTCTGGCTGGAAGTGAAAACCAGCGGTATCTATGACGAGACAGGACGCTTTGTCGGTATTCTTGGGGTTGGCCGTGACTTAACTGAACGCCACAAAATTGAGCAACAAATGCGGTATATGGCGCAGCACGACAGCCTGACTGGCTTACCAAACCGGGCTTTGTTTGCCGACCGCTTTGCGACCGCATTGCATTATGCCCATCGTCACCAGAAAAGTCTGGCGTTGTTGCTGCTGGACCTGAACCGTTTTAAACCTGTCAATGACAGCTATGGCCATGCGGTTGGTGATTTGTTGTTGCAGCAAGTGGCGCAGCGTTTACTGCAGTCGGTGCGTAGCTCTGATACGGTGGCGCGGATTGGCGGCGATGAATTTATTATTCTGCTGCATCAGGTGGACGCCGAGGCTGAAGTGTAGGCCGTGGCGCAGAAAATCCAGCAGCAACTGCAGCAGGATTTTGTACTTAATGAGATCCGGGTGCAGATCAGCTGCTCTGTCGGTGTAGCGCATTATCCGCAGGATGGCCGGACCGACCTGGAGCTGATGAAACTGGCGGATCAGCGCATGTACGATCACAAATACCAAAGCTGCACACTCTAAGCTGAAGTACTTCAGTCATCATCCCCATAAATTAATCGGCCATTTATGCTAGAGAATTCCGAGAATAACTCAGAGGATTGTGATAATCGCTTCGCTCAATTATGAGAACCCACAATGCCAGCGATAAAATGTGATGGTATAACACTTTATTTTGAGATAGTATCACAAAATAAAACGTGACAATGTCACATGTCATTGAAGCCAACAGGCATTTTTCGGGGTCAAAGGCGTTATGAGAAAACCACATCAGCTGGCGTTGGCTGTTGCAGCTATATGCTGCAATGCCGCAGTAGCCCAGCAAGTCACGGGTAAAATTGTCGATGAACAAGGGCTGCCGGTGTCCAATGCACTGGTCAGTCTGGCTGGCAGTAACACTGAATTCAAAACTGCGGCGGATGGCAGTTTTAATCTGCAGCTGAAAAAGGCTGGCACCGTTGAGTTGCATGCAGAAGCAGATAAATCGGTACATAAAAACTGGCGCTTGCAAGTGCCTGCCGAAGGCCTGAATGGTCTGGTACTGACTTTACCCACCACGGCGCTGGAAGTGATTGATGTGAAAGCCAGCCCGTTTCATGCCTCGGCTGTCGAATCGGCGATGCCGGTCACTGTGTTGTCTGGTGAAAAACTGAAGATGAATCAGGCGGCCACTTTGGGGGACACCCTGAAAAACGAAGTCGGGGTGCACAGCACCTTTTATGGCTCTGTGGCCAGTAGCCCTATTATCCGAGGCCTGGATGGCCCTCGGGTGTTGATTACGCAAAATGGCCTTGATGCCGGTGATGCCTCCCGCGTCGGACCTGACCACAGTGTGTCGGCCGAAGCCAGCACTGCCGAACAGATTGAAGTGCTGCGTGGCCCAGCCACTATGTTTTATGGCAGTGGTGCTATAGGCGGGGTGGTCAATGTGGTAGACCAACGTATTCCAACCACGGATCAAACCAAAGCCAGTTATCTGCTGCAACGCGAATCAGTGAATAACGAAAAGCTGGTGTCTGCAGCTGGCCAGACCGCGGTCGGTCAGATGGCGCTGTATGCCGATGTCTTCCATCGTGAAAACGACAGCTACAAAATTCCTGGTACGGCAGAAACCGAACCTGAAGCAGGTGAAGAACAAACTGGCCGGGTAGAAAACACCCAAGGTGAAGCCACAGGTTACACGCTAGGCAGCAGTTATTTGCTGGACAATGGTTATGTTGGACTGTCGTTTGGCCGGTTAGACCGCGAGTATGGTATTCCGGGCCATCACCATCATCACGAAGAGGATGCTGCTGAACAAAACGAAGCGGCTGAGTCTGTTTATGCCGATATGTCACAAAACCGCGTTCAACTGCTGAGTGAATTGCACTTTGACCACAGCTGGATCAGCGGCCTGAACAGCCGTCTGGGTTACACCGATTACCAGCATGCTGAAATTGAAGGCGGTGAAGTCGGTACCACCTTTACCAACCAGAGCGAAGAAGCCCGTTTTGAATTGCTGCACCGCGAATGGCAGGACTGGAAAGGTGGCCTGAGCCTGCATTACAAACACAGTGATTTCGCTGCTCTGGGTGAAGAAGCTTTTACGCCGCCGTCAGACAGCAAAATGCTGGCGCTGGGCTGGATGGAAGAAAAACACTTTGGCCCTGTATTGCTGCAGCTGGGCGCGCGGGTCGAACAGGTGAAAATTTCTGCGACTGATGTGTTGCTGCCTGAGCTTGAAGTGCATAGCCATGATGAAGATGCCCATGACGAGCACGAGCACGAGCACGAGCACGACAGTGCAGAGCTGGTGCCTTTTGCCACCGAACATAAGTTCACACCGAACAGCCTGTCGGCAGGCCTGGTGTGGGATTTCACTGAAGGCTACAACCTGGGCTTCTCGTTGTCCCGTTCTGAGCGGGCGCCTTCTGCTGCGGAGTTGCTGTCCTTCGGTGCGCATGCCGGTACCAGCAGTTATGAGATTGGTGCGCTTTTTGTGCGAAACCCGGACCAGGACGCCGAAGACGCTTTTGTGCTGAACACAGACCCGATCAACATGGAAACTGCACATAACCTGGACCTGACGCTGCGTAAAATCAGCGGTGACTTTGGTTTTGTACTGAACGCTTTTTACAACCAGGTGGATAACTACTACTACCAGGCCAATACCGGGCTTTTTGTCGAAAACGCCGAGGAACACGCCGACGAAGGAACTGATGCTGGGCATGAACACAGCGATGAGCTGCCGGTGTACCTGTTCCAGCCGGCTGATGCCCGCTTGCATGGTTTTGAAGCGCAGTTGGTCTGGAAACTGGCTGAGGACTGGACCTGGACCAATCAGGCTGACTATATCCGCGCCCGGCTGAAAGATGGTGGTGATTTACCGCGCACGCCACCACTGCGGTTCAGCACCGAGCTGGCGTATCAGGGTCAGTGGTTTTCCTCTGACATGCGGCTGACCCATTATGGCAAGCAAGACAAACTGGAAGCGCTGGAAACTGAAACTGCGGGCTACACAGTGCTGGACGCCAACCTGAACTACTACTTTGACTGGGCCGATCAGGCAATGGCGCTCTACCTGAAGGGCAGTAACCTGACTGACAGGGAGGCCAGAGTTCACAGCTCCTTCCTGAAAGACCTGGCCCCATTACCTGGCCGTTCTATCGGTATTGGTATTCGTGGCGAGTTTTAACCTTTGTGGCTGCAGCACCTTGTTCCTGGCGGTGCTGCAGTTTTTTTTCATGACATTGATACCTAGTTAAGAAAAAGCGGCCTTCAGGCCGCTTTTTGTTGTTGGATAAAGCAGCCGATCAGCACAAAGTGCAGTGCCAGTGCCAGATGGAACAACCCCATCGCAAGGTCAGGTTCAGGCAGTAGTGCACAAAGCGGCACCAGGCCCAGCGCAATCAGGGCAGCGATCAGCTGCGACTTAGGGGCGCAACATTGGATCAGCCGTAGCAGTGTCAGCACCAAAGCCAGATCCGTTAGCAGGGCAGGGGCACCTAACACAGGGCTGGTACCCAGTGCTGCAAACGCCACAGTCAAAGGGCGGGGGCCATTGCTCCAAAGCCATAACAGAGTGCAGAGATACAGCGGCATCGCCACTGTTTTAGACCAGTACGAGGCCCAGTCATGCCAGCCAATAATAGCGGTGTCACCCAGATAGCGGCTGGCGCCCATACTGGCGGTGACCGCAATAAAACCCAAGACCAAACCAAGCGTCAGTACCGCCGGTTTCGATAAAGCCGGATGGCGCTTTAAGCTGTAGATGGCAAAAAATAACGCGGTTATTAAACAGAGTTCGCCAGCAAAGGCCAGAATCATCATAGGTTTGCTCCAGAGAAACTGAAAGAAAAACCCCGGTGCAGCCAGGCTGGACACCGGGGTTTGCCTGAGCTGGCTTAGAACGTCATACCAAACTCAACGCCATACATACGTGGCAGGCCCGGAGTGGCGATAGGCGAACCTACCGCCATGGCCTGACCGCCGGTCTGGATAATGTATTCTTTATCCAGCGCGTTATGGACGTAGAAGGATAATGAGAAAGGATGGTTGTCGCTCTGCCAGCTTAAACGTCCGTCCAGCAGGCCATAACCTTTGATTGAGTTCAGCGCATCATCGTTCAGACCCGTTACCGATCCCTGCTCAAATGGCAACACCGCCAGTTTGGGTCCGTCCACGCCCTGGGTTCTATCGCCCGTGTAGGCGTAACTCAGGTGCAGGTTAAACTGACCGCTTAAACCAGCAAAATAATAATCCAGCCAGACACTGGCCTGATTTTCCGGCATGCCCGAAATGGCCTGGCCCACTTTGCTGCCACTGCTTTCCCAGTCAAAGTACTGCCACTTGGTGTATTCAGTTTCGACATGACCATAGTTGGCGGTCAGCCGCAGATCCGGCGTGGCCTGCCAAATCACTTCGGCTTCGTAGCCATTGCCTTCCGCGTCCACGTTGCGCAGGTTGTAAGTCGGTACGCCGCCTGGCGGGCCCACCAGTTCCAGCTGTTGCAGATTGGTGTAGTCGTATTGGTACAGTGACAGGTTCAGTCGAAGGCGGTTGTCCAGCCAGCTGGATTTCATACCAATTTCAGTGTTCTGCACTGTTTCTTCTTTCACCGGCGGTGCTTCACCCAGGGTGTTAAAACCACCAGCTTTAAAACCTTCCGCGTAGGAGATGTAGGTCATCAGCTGTGGCGTCCACTGGTAATCCAGCACCGCACGAGGAGTAAACTTGGACCAGTCCGCTTCTTGCTGTGCGCTTTGTGGAATAAACGCCACGGCCAAGGGCACCTGACCGACCCCACCAAAAGGCACGGTAAAGAAGTTTTGCGGTTCGCTGTGCAGGTAAAAGTCTTTCACGTCATAGGTCAAACGGCCGCCTAACGTCAGGTCCAGCTTGTCGGTCAGCGCATAGGTGCCGTCAAAATACAACGCAACACTTTCGGTGACGCCGTTGTTGTCAAACTGCTCCATATGCTGGCCCAACACTTTGGTCAGGTTGGCGTTGATCAGCGTATTGGCCACAGACGCCTGAGCCTGAGCGAAGGTCAGGCCTTGCATCATCAGCCGGCCAATTTCGGTGGCCACGGCCTGCTGGGCTTTGGCAGTGCCCATCGTCATATAAGCACCGGCCACGCCAGTGCCCATCGGCAGCACAATACGTGGGTCCAGCCCCATCTGTACCACCGCCAGACTGTCGAAGGTCAGGGTATTAAAAGTGGCCTGAGTGGTCTGGTCTATGTCTTCTTTGTACCAGTTGGTGCCAAAGGTCCATTTGAAGTTGTCTGTGTTCTGGCTTAAACGGAACTCCTGACTGAACTGGCTCTGATCTTCAATCAGGTTACTGACAAAGTATGCACTGGCGTAGGCTGAACCGTCGTCTTCCATCGCATTGCCGCGTTCAAACTGGCGGTAGGCGCTGATGGAGGTGAAGCTCATGTTGTCACCCAAATCATAATTCAGCTCGGCAGACAGGCCACCTGCTTCGCGGGTTTCATGGCCTTCAAAATCGTACTCAATAGGGCCGAATGGGTCACCACTGCCAAAGGTGGTGTTTAAGGTGACCGCAGGGCGGGCCTGCTGGTCGATATCCGAATAGTCTGCGCGTAGAATCAGTTCAGCCCGCTCCCAGGCCCATTCCAGTGAACCTCGTACTGCCCAGTCGTTCTGGTTGCCGTATTTTTCGTCGCTGTCTTTCACATCCAGGTAGCCGTCGCGTTTATTGCGGTTCAGGCTGATGCGGCCATTCAGGTTGTCACCCAGCGCAGTCGTGCCGGAAAACTCCATTTTGTGTTTGCCGTGGCTGCCGAGGGTGGCCTTAAACTGGCCTTCCGGGTCGGCGCTGGCGGCTTTGGTAATAATATGAATAGCACCTGCGGCTGAGTTACGGCCAAATAAAGTGCCTTGCGGGCCTTTCAGTACTTCCACCCGTTCCACATCGTTGAAGTTCAGGTTGGACGTGCCGCGACGGCCGACATAGACACCGTCAATATAGACCGCCACTGCCGCATCTAAACCGATGCCAAAATCGTTGGTGGAAATGCCACGGATATTAAAACTGGTTTGGGTGGCGGTGGCATTGTTGGTTTCAAGGCCTGGTGTGATCAGGCCCAAATCGTTGATATTTTTCAGGCCCATTTTATCAATGGTGTCGGCGCTGAACGCGGTGATGGCAATCGGCACTTCCTGCATATTCTCAGCACGTTTTTGCGCTGTTACTTCAATCACTTCAATGCCTTCATCACTCTGTTGCGCCTGCACCAGGCCACTGGCCAAAGCCAGGCTGACGGCCAGGCATACTGGCGTCCGTGCTCTACTGCTGTTGTGACTCATAGTCTCCCCTGTCGTGGTGTTGTTTTATTGTTTTAATTTTTTTGCCATGCGCCATCACTAGCAGCAGGCTGGCAAGCAGCAGCCACAGCAGCAGGTAAGGGGCAGAATCAGGTCCTAGATACAGGTAATACAAGGCAGTCAGCAGCAGGTTCTTGCCTGTTTCCAGCCACAGCAGATAACGCCGTTGCTGCTGGTAATAGCCCTGACAAAATAAGGTGAATACCAGCAGAGCGGCGCCTTGCAGTATGCCGCTGTGGCTCATGGTGGCGGAGGCCAGAATAAACTGCAGGACCAGGGCTATCAGTGTCAGGTGCTGCAAGGCGACATAAAGTTTTTGCCGGGCTGACAAAGGGCTGTCAAACTTCACCTGCTGGTAGGGATCGAAACGTTTGTTCGGGTAGGCTTTACGCACATCGGCAGGGCGCCAGCCGGTTTTTTTAAACCAGACTTTCAGTTTGTCGGCCCATTTTTCAGCACGCCAGCTGTCTTTGGCCAAGGCCCAATACACATCCAGATTGGCCCAGACCGGGTTCCAGCTGGCCAGTGGTTTGGTGACGCCAAAAATCACCGGTTCCTGCTCCAGTTCGGGCTGAAAGGTGCCAAAGAGCCGGTCCCAGACAATAAAGACCCCACCATGGTTTTTGTTCATATAAATAGGGTTTTGCGCGTGATGCACGCGGTGATTGCTGGGCGTAACAAAAATAGCCTCGTACCAGGCCGGCATCTGTTTGATATGACGGGTATGCACCCAGAACTGATAAATCAGGTTCAGCGAACCCACAGTCACCAGCACATAAGGTTCAATGCCAATCAGTGCCAGCGGCAGATAAAATAAAAAGCCCAAAAAGGTGCCGCTGCTTTGCCGCAGCGCTGTACTCAGGTTGTATTCTTCGCTTTGGTGATGCACCACATGACCGGCCCAGAACACATTGATTTCATGGCTGATGCGGTGAAACCAGTAGTAGCAGAAGTCGTAAGCAATAAAGGCAAAAGGCCAAATCCACCAGCTGTCATGGCCCAGGTTCCACAGCGCTATCTGGTCAAACACCAGCAGGTAGGCACTGAATTGCACCGTTTTCTGCGCAATACCAGTCACCTGGCTCATCATGCCGAGGTTCAGTGAGTTAATGGCGTCGTTAAATCTGTAGGTGTGTCGCTGATAGCGCCAGTCGAGATAAATCTCCAGCAGGATCAGCAGTAAAAAAGCAGGTATTGCGTAAATGACGAAATTCATAGGCGTTATTATTATCAGAATTTAGCCAACTGTTCAGACCAGACTAGCAGAGCTGCTGCTATTGTCTACAGCTTTTTATCGTAACAGTCTGTTGCAATCTTTTGGCCCTGCCTAAATAGGGTGGTTATGTATCTGATTGATAACAATCAGAAAAATCGTGAATCTTCTAGGGTGCTACAGTTTTGTTACTGCTGCGGTGCAAGCGATAGCTGCTGTTGATCAGGTCTGAGCTGTCGCTGCAGGCGTCGCGGCTAACGGCAGCTGAATTTCAAACAGACAACCTTGCTGAGGTGCACTTTGTACACGGATTTTGCCTCCCAGTTGCTGTACGGTCAGGTTGTAGGCGATGGAAAGTCCAAGCCCACTGCCGCCAGCTCCTCGTTTGGTAGTGAAAAACGGGTCGAAGATTTTCTTTTGGATCTCGGCAGTCATGCCCTGCCCATTGTCCTGCACCTGGATCAGCACAAAACCAGCCTGTGGCAGTACGTTAATGGTCAGCAGCGCATTGTTGGGTTGGTGTTCAAAGGCATGATGCAGGGCATTCATCACCAGATTGGTAATAATTTGGCTGAGCGAACCCGGGTAGGAATCCAGCATGATGCGGTCTGGGCAGTTCAGCGTCAATTGACAGACCTTTTTACTGACGGGCTGCAGGTTCTGAAGAGTCCGGTTCAATACATCGGCCAAATCGAACTCTTGTTTAATATCAGAGCTTTGGTCAACTGCAGTCTTTTTGAAGCTTTTCACCAGAGTCGCTGCCCGCTCCAGATTACTTTGTAACAAGCTGGCAATACGTTGCTGCTCTTGCAGCGACTGCACAAAATTGTTTTCGTCTAACAGGCCGTCGGTAAACAGCTTTTGCAGTTGTTGCAGTGACTCAGTCAGCAAGCTGGTCGCGGTAATCGCAACGCCCAAAGGAGTATTTACTTCATGGGCGACGCCTGCCACCAGGCCGCCCAAAGCCGCCATTTTTTCCGATTCCACCAGCTGACGGTGGGCGGTCTCCAGCTCGGCATTGCGCTGGGCCACCCGTTGCTCCAGCTCGGCGTTCAGCTGTTGCAGCTGCGAGCGGAACGACATCATCTCCGCGGCGTTAATAGCCCGGCCAATCAGATCGCCCATGCTGCCCGCAAATACCACATCTTCAGACCGCCATTGCCGCGCTTCACCGCGGTGTTCACAGCAGATAATACCGATCAGCTCGCCATGATGGCGCACGGGTACATCCAGCATGGAATTAATGCCAAGCGGAGTCAGGTAACACTCGCTGAATTCGGCGGTGGCTTCATGGGTATGAGCGTCGTCGGCTGCGATGACACGGTCATGCAATAAAGCGCTGAAATAACGTGGAAAGCTTTGTTCTGTCAGCACTATAGGTTCGTCTAAAAAGCCGCTGGTCCTGTCCAGTAACTGCCGGCATTGGATCTGACTGCGGCTGGCATCAAACAACCAGATGCCGGCACGGTCAACCTGTAAACCCTGACAAAGATTGTCCAGCACCAGTTGCATCGCGGGTTCGGCTTCACCGGCGTCAATCCAGGGACTTTGAGACACCAGCCGCATAATGCCCTGATAGTGTTTAGGCATGGCTGACATCCGGTAATGAATGCAGGATCTGATAGAACTCGGCTTCATGTTGCATAAACAATGTGACCAGCGCCGGGTCGAAGTGTTTACCAGCCTGCTCCGTTAAATGCTGTTGGATCTTGTCGGCTGGCCAGGCCGCTCAGCCGCGCCAGTTTTTCTGTATAAAGTGCAACCCGGCGTACATGCATGCCGGTTTCTTTACTGCGCTGCTCCACCGCTTCGCCCAGCATATAAGCCATTTCATGCTGGGATTCGATAATGTCTTCTTTGGCCAGTAACATCTGGTAGGTCAGTGCCACATTGGAACAGTACATGCTGAGTAAAGACTGCTCGACTTCGGTCAAGGGCCGGGCCAGCTGCAGGTACAGCACATTCTCGTAACCGGCATCGGAAATATGGTAGGCGACATAACCGGCTGCTGTTTGCACTGAGGCCTTCAGCTGCAATGACTTTTGAATGGAATCCCGCACGTCCTGTGGCAGAATTTCCAGTTTGCTGGATGGGTCCAACCGAACCCAGTCAGCGGTCGCTGCCAGACAGTGGTTAATCTGAAAATCACCCCGGCCGGTAGCCTGAGTGACGCAATAAAAGCCGGTGGCGTTAAGATCGATCACTTCTACCACCTGCTGCAGCACGCAAGTGGCGAACTCGTGCAAGGAAGAAGAGGCCAGCACCCGGCTGGTATTTTGAATCACCCGCATCAGCCCGCGGCGGTGGCTTTCGATAGTCAGTAAGTCACGGTAGCCACGCAGGGCAGCGATGACCACGGTACGTAGCTTGGCTGCCGTCAGTTCCGTTTTGTCTTTGTAGTCATTAATTTCGTATTTCTCAATGACCTCAAACTCCGGTGCCTGGCCTGGTTGGCCAGTACGCAGAATAATCCGCATCGTCAGGATGGCCATCTGTTCGCGAATATGTTTGACCAATTGCAGACCGGCATCGTCGGTTTCCATTACCACGTCAACCAAGGCCACGGCAAAATCGCGATCGTTTTCCAGTATGGCGATGGCTTCGGCGGCGCTGTACGCCCGAACCAGCTCCAACGGCCGTTGTTCAAACCTAAAACTGCTAAGGACCAGCTCGGTCACCTGGTGAATAAACTCGTCGTCATCAACCACAAGCACTCGCCATGGCGCTTTTACTGCTACTGTTGTTGGGCTGGCTGAAGATGCAGGGCGGAACAGGTTATTCATAGCGTAGTCCTCGAAGACTGTCTTCCGTAGCGATTCACAGTTTGTCGTCCTTGCGGTTGCCGAAAAAACATACCAAGAGCTCTTGAAAAACAATTAAAAAATGATAATATCTGTAATAATGAAAAAAACATGGCGTCGTTATTTGTCAGGTCTGTGCTAGGAACCCCCGTTGGGCTCAAGGCGATGTTGCTGATAGGCAGACAAAATCAGTGTAGCTGTCATAACTCAAGCGGGGGACAGATTAATGTTTTTTACCAAAGCAAAAACGGCGGGTGTTACGGCTGAACTGGCAGAGATGAAAGTCCGCCTGGACAGTTTTGAGCAGGAACTGATGGCGGTTAAACGCAACACCGCTTTTATCAGTTTTACCCCAACAGGCCAAATTCTGGACGCAAACCCTATCTTCCTCGAGGTGATGGGGTACCGGCTCGATGAAATTATCAGTAAGCATCATCGGCTGTTTTGTCAGGACAGCTACGCACAAAGCGCAGACTATAAAAAACTCTGGGAGAGTTTGGGCCGGGGGCAGGCCTGCAGAGGCAGTTTTGAGCGCAAACGCAAAGACGGCTCAGTGGTGTATCTGGAAGCCAGCTACTTTCCTGTGCTGGCTGAAAACGGCTCAGTGGTGAAGGTGATTAAAATCGCCACCGATGTGACAGAATCCAGGTTACAGCTCAATGCCCGGGAGGCGCTGCTGCGTTCATTGGACCGTTCACTGGCTGTGATTGAATTTAAGCCGGACGGCACAATCGTTACGGCGAACCAGAATTTCCTTAATGTAATGGGCTACAAACTGTCCGATTTGGTTGGGCAGCACCACAAGATGTTTTGTGAAGCCTATTTTTACCAGCAAAACCCGGATTTCTGGAAACGTCTGGCCACAGGGCAATTCTATTCTGGTCGCTTTAAGCGACTGGATGCCAGCGGCAGAACCATTTGGCTGGAAGCGACCTATAACCCTATTGTTGATGAAAGCGGCAAAGTGGTGAAGGTGATCAAATTTGCTTCGGACATTTCGTCGCGGGTAAATACCGCTTTGCTGGCAGTCGAAATGGCAGCCGCTACTTCGGAAGAAACAGCCCAGATCACCCACAATGCGGTGGACGTGCTGCATGAGGCCGTTGCGACGTCGCACCGTATCGCTGCTCAGGTGAAAGTGGCTTCAGGGCTCGGTGTGCAGCTGACTGAGCAGTCAAAAAGCATTAATGAGATTGTGACGACCATTAGCGGTATTGCAGAGCAGACCAACTTACTGGCACTGAATGCAGCCATTGAAGCTGCGCGGGCAGGTGAGTCAGGCCGTGGCTTTGCGGTGGTAGCCGATGAAGTGCGTAAACTGGCAGCGCGTACTGCAGAGGCGACTGCTGAAATAGCCAAAGTAGTACAGCGCAATTCCGGTCTGATTAAATCGATTGATCATGAACTTGGCGCCATCAGCGGTATAGCCCTGCAAGGCGAAGACAGTATCAACCAGGTGGCTTCGGGCTTAAATGACGTGGGTAATGGCGTCAGCCGCTTTGTCGAGCTGGTGGAGAAACTGAAACCTTAAGCGGCGAATACGAGGAATACAGGAGAGTGAGTATGGTGGCCCCACCTGGACTTGAACCAGGGACCTGCCGATTATGAGTGCAGCCAGGGCCACTTACCAGCAGTTACTTTATAGACTACTGATTTACTTTATAAACGATTAAATTCAATAGGTTATAGCCAGTTTGGTTATCTCTGATGCATAAGGGCGTTGTGATTCAACGCGTTATGAATTGAGTGCAAAGTAGCACAGAGGTAGCACCAATGACTCCACAAACCAAAATCCGTTTTACTGAAACTGATGTTAACGCCATTCCGTTTTCTGCTAAGCGTGTCCGTTGGCACGACAATCAAATGCCTGGGCTGGTCTTGGATGTCACCAGCAAAGCTAAAGTATTCAGGGTGTATAAAAAACTGTCTGGCCGACGTGTACCTGTGTCAGTGACTTTAGGCTCTTTTCCGGCTTTATCTGTTGAGGCAGCCCGTAAGCTTGCCCGTAAAGCGATGGCAGATATGGCTGATGGCGTGAACCCCAATGACAGTAAGCGGCAGTTCCGCGCTGCTGCTGTCACCTTGCAGGATGTGTTTCAGGCGTATTTAGAGCAACGAGATTTAAAACCTGCAACATTGCGAGGCTATCACGCCAATATGAAGCTCTATATTGCCGATTGGCATAACAAGCGTTTGTCTGATTTGAGCGAAGATATGATCGCCAAGCGCCATCTGGAACTAACCAAACGCAGTAAGGCACAGGCTGACTATTGCATGCGAATGCTGCGGGCTTTGTTTAATTTTGCCAAAGCTGAATACAAAGACTCCAACGGTTATTCGTTATTTCCCAATAATCCGGTGCAGGTGCTGTCGGCAAAGCGCAGCTGGAACAATGTAGCTCGTAAGCAAACCAGATTAAGGCCCTCGCAGTTAAAACCGTTTTTACAAGCCATCACCGAAATTCGGCAGCAAGCCAGTACCTATCGTCAGGATTCAACAGTGGCCATGTGTGACTATATCGAATTTATGACTTATACAGGCCTGCGAAAAAGCGAAACCATGACTTTGGCTTGGCCTGATGTTTATATGGCAGATGGCTTTTTTATGGTGAAGGACACCAAAAATGGCGACGATGTAGAGCTGCCAATCACTGTGCCCTTGCTTGCCATCTTAAAACGGCGCAAAGACTATAAAATCAATCACTATGTGTTTGGCGTTGATAGCCCAAAAGGCCATATCGTTGAGCCCAAAAAGACGCTGGAAAGAATTCGCCAGCAAGCTGACGTTAGTATAGGCCTGCACGACCTGCGCCGCACTTACTGCTCCATCGCTGAAAACACTGGAGTAGGGCACTACACGCTAAAGCGCCTGTTAAATCATAAAACAGGCCGTAACGACGTAACAGGTGGCTACACCATACTGACCGCAGAAGAACTGCATGAACCTGCTGAACGCATCGCACAGCGGATTATGCAGTATGCAGGTTTGGTCGAGCAGAAGAAGGATACTGATATCGCTGGTTTTAAAAACTTGGTTTCTGGTTTTACCAAGGAGCAGAAGTTGGCGCTGTTGGCTGAGTTGATGGGGTAATTCTTGGCAAGAGGGGGATATTCGCTGTCCCTCTTTTCACAAACAATGAGCCACACCAAAATTGTCAACCTCACTTCGACTGCAAAGAGCGAATAGCAGACATTAACATTTGTATATTGTGCCGGCACGCTTTCTCTGGTTTTACCAGATGGATGGTCGGCGTTAACTTATTGATAAAAAGTAATTAATTATAGTGAGCCACCGCTAACTGCGACCAAAAGCGTGCTGGCACATTATTACTTTTATTTGTGCTGTTATTTTTTGGTTGATCCAAGATAAGTATCTAAACTAGAGTGTTTTTCCTTCTTCAGCAACAAATAAATGTGCCTGCTGATTTGCTCAAAGCTTGCTTGTTTTATGGTAAAAGCAAATAACGCTGTTTATTCGTCCAGATGTACAACCAATGTCCGCAATTGGCACAGAGCTACTTTCCAAGTCGCTTGGTTCGCCGTTGCAACGAGTGGTCAGAACCAGGGAGTTCTTTAAATGCCGTTTATTGTGATTGTCTGACTCGAGCTTGAATAGAAGCGATGTATACGAACCTAGCCAGCACTTATGCTTAACAGGTTACAACAAAAACATTTGCGGTTAAAAACTGGTCTAACTCTTGTATTGCTACTAGAGTATTAGATAGCTATCTAATGCATTATTACAATAATAGGAATTTAAATGGCTTGTTGGCGCTTTATTAGTAGTTTTTGGAGGGATTATGGCTGGATATCGTAAACTCTGGTCGGTATTAATCACCGTTTTAGCAATTACCTTTGGTGTGCTGGGTTATTTTGGTGCAGAAGTTTACCGCTCTGCTCCACCTATTCCGGCGAAAGTAGTTAACCAAGACGGTAAGGTATTAATGACCAATGAAAGTATTTTAGATGGTCAAACTGCCTGGCAATCTGTCGGGGGTATGCAGCTAGGCTCTATTTGGGGTCATGGTGCTTACCAAGCACCAGATTGGACTGCAGATTGGTTACATCGTGAATTACTGGCTTGGTTAGAGCTTGCCGCTCAAGATCAATATAACAAAGCTTATGACAGTTTAACGCCAGCTGAGCAAAATGGCTTACAGTTTGCGTTAAAAGAAGCTTATCGTACTAACACTTATGATAAAGCCACTGACACCCTAGTGCTGTCAAGTCGCCGTATACAGGCCATTGCAACAACTGCTGATCACTATATTAAATTATTTGGTAATGATCCGTCGTTAAGCGAAACCCGTGCTAACTATGCAATGAAAAACAACACCCTGCCTTCACTAGAGCGCAGAGAGCAAATGGTACAGTTTTTCTTCTGGACGGCTTGGGCTGCTTCAACTGAGCGTACTCCAGATGCAGCCACTTATACCAACAACTGGCCCCATGAGCCGTTAATTGATAATAAGCCTACAGCTGAAAATTTAATTTGGTCTTTAATTAGTATTATTTTATTAATTGCTGGTGTTGGAGCCTTAGTTTGGGCTTGGGCATTCTTACGCAAACACGATGACGAAGAGCCGGTGTCACCAAAGTTCGATCCTATAGCTAACCTTAAACTTACCCCCTCACAAAAATCGTTGGGCAAGTATATTGTAGTGGTAGTTGCACTATTTACCCTGCAAGTGTTCTTAGGTGGCTTTACTGCTCACTATACCATTGAAGGTGATGGTTTCTATGGTTTAAATACAACCGAATGGCTACCCTACAGCCTAGCCCGTACATGGCACTTACAAGCGGCTATGTTCTGGATTGCGACGGGCTTTTTAGCCGCAGGTTTATTTTTAGCACCTATTATTAATGGCGGTAAAGATCCTAAGTTCCAAAAGCTTGGCGTAGATATTTTATTCTGGGCCTTAGTGGTTTTAGTGGCAGGTTCATTCGCCGGTAACTACTTTGCCATTATGCAAATTATTCCGCATGAATATAGCTTCTGGTTTGGCCATCAAGGTTATGAATACATTGATATTGGTCGCTTTTGGCAAATCATTAAATACATCGGCATTTTATTCTGGTTAGTGCTTATGCTACGCGCCATAGTGCCCGCCTTTAAAGCCCCAGGTGATAAAAACTTACTAGCTTTATTTGGTGCTTCGGTTATCTGTGTTGGTTTGTTCTATGGCGCCGGTTTATTCTACGGCGAACGGACTAACTTATCGGTAATGGAATACTGGCGCTGGTGGGTAGTTCATTTATGGGTAGAAGGCTTCTTTGAAGTGTTTGCTACTGTATCTTTAGCCTTTATTTTCCATAGTATGGGCTTAGTGTCACGCACTATGGCAACTAGTGCTAGCTTAGCCTCGGCATCCTTATTTATGCTAGGCGGTGTTCCTGGTACTTTCCACCACTTATATTTCTCGGGTACCACTACCCCGGTTATGGCCGTTGGGGCAACTTTTAGTGCCTTAGAAGTAGTGCCTTTAGTGGTATTAGGTTATGAAGCCTTTGAACAGTGGCGGATGAAAAACCGTGCGCCTTGGATGGCAGATTTAAAATGGCCATTAATGTTCTTTGTTGCCGTGTCATTTTGGAATTTGTTAGGCGCTGGCGTGTTTGGCTTTATGATTAACCCACCTATAGCGCTGTATTATATTCAAGGCTTAAACACCACGCCAACTCATGCCCATGCCGCATTATTTGGTGTTTATGGCTTCTTAGCCTTAGGCTTCTGTTTATTAATATTGCGCTACATTCGGCCACAGTTGCAGTTTGACGAAAAGCTAATGAAGACTGCATTCTGGTGGTTAAACGTGGGCTTAGTATTAATGCTATTCACTAGTTTATTACCAATAGGCTTTATCCAGTTTTATGCTAGTGCCACAGAAGGCTTATGGTATGCACGAAGTGAAGCCTTTATGCAAAGTGATTTACTGCATACACTACGTTGGATCCGCACTATAGGTGACGTGGTCTTTATCATAGGTGCCTTAGCGGTAAGCTGGCAAATTGTTAAAGGGGTGTTTGACACTAAAGCAGCTAAGCAAATTAGCAGCTAAGTTAAACAAACTAATAAAAAGCACTACAGCTTTGCTGTGGTGCTTTTTTCGCTTTAGTTCGAACTGAATTTTGTTGTTCTATGCTTAATCGTTATTCAGCGCTTAACCGATAATCTACCTATTAATGGTTACATCGCTCCCCCCAAGATGGTCACTGCAACTTTAGACATAAGAAAAATGTATCTAGCTACCCCCCCTCTTTATTTGAAAATAATATGGTGTTTCTCTGAAAACTTCATCTTCAGTTGGTTTTTCACTCTTCAACCAACATTAATGCATGAGTTTTACTTTTCGGAGTTAAAAGGGTTAAGAGCTTGGATTGGGGCGGACCAACAAGAAAGTATTTTTCAAGTCTGACTTGGCTACCTCCAACGAGCACTTTGCTTGTAGCCAGATAATACTTGACCACTACATTATGGCCACAAGTAAGGGTAAACGCACCAGAGAATTAGTCAACCTCTCCATTATTCGGTACCCCCCATAACTCCGTAAGACTGATTATTATTCAGCTCAGATATTCTTTGTTGAAATGTCTGCTTCTGGCACAAAACGGTCACAAGGCTCTAATCGGTGGGTCTATCTTCCCTGCGAACTTCATGATCTCTAAGAGAAATAATGCGTGTAAAATTCACTACTGAGGCAATTTCAGCATCAGTTAGGGTCTGGTCAATGTGTTTGGACAACACTAGTGCTTTTGGGCTATCTCCTTTTTCACAAATCAGTCGTTGAATGTAGCTGCTTGACTATTTGTCGATATGGCAAACATCGCAAAACCCCGATTCTGGGGCATCAATAATAAGTTATCTTTCTTTTCAGTGATAAAGAGTTACAGCGTCGTGTTTCTGTAATCGTTCTGTAACTACAAGCCATGCTATGTAAGGCTTTGTGGGCAAAATTTTGCTTCCTAAGCATCGAATGAGGATTTCCAAAAGTACGATAAAAATTCCCAAAAGTACGTGGCTATCCACTCCGAAAAGTACGATGGTTTTTACAGCTTTCCCACTGGCTATATACAGCTAGCTTTGTAGTGGCACACTGAATTTGGCCACCTGATTAGAGGTGTTATGATCCACCTCGTAAGCAATTAGGTGACATGATGAACAAAAAGACAAGACCCACATTC